>JALOLD010000039.1 GCA_025456145.1 Thermoanaerobaculales bacterium
CGGTGGCCAGCCTTACCCGGGCGGGACTCGACCCGCAGGATCTGTTCGGAAAGTTTCCGAGTGACTCATCTCACGTCATCTCTTCCCCTTTCCCCGAGCCTTGCTCGGCGCACACCACGTTCACCATTGCACCGGTGTTGCCCTCGACGGTGAATTCCCGGCGCGGACAATGGTGCAGTGGTGAACGTGGTACCCATCCGGGACCGCTTGTAGGGCTCGAGCTCCTGCTGGTTGTCGGAGCGCATCACCACTGTCCGGCCGCCCGAGTCGAGCTTCGACTTCCAGACGCTGAACGAGACCTCGCGGAAGAGCTGGTAGAGCTTCCTCGCGGTCAGGTAGCGTGTCCTGCCGTCGGTGATGGCGTGGATGACGAGGATGTGCCGCCCTTGGTCCTCCACGGTGACCGCCTTTCGCCCCTGCCGTGACACCCCAAGTCTGTACCTCGAGCGTCGCGCCCGGGTCGGACGGTGTTTGTGAGCGGGGGCACGGGTGGGACCGGGTTGTCGACGTGGCGTTAGGCGTCGCGCACTGGAGCGTCGATCGGAAAAGGCGGAAGCTACCTCCGGAACGAGGCCACGCCCTCGTCGACGTCGTCGAAGACGTCGATGACCGAGATGATCCGGGTGGCGCCGAGGACGTCGTAGAGCTTGCTCGGCAGGTTCGCGAGCGCGATCCGGCCGCCCTTCTCGGTGACCGTGTTGTGGGCCGAGACCAGCTCGCCGAGACCGGAGGAGTCCATCTTCGACACCCCTCCCAGGTCGACCAGGATCTTGGCGGCTCCGTTGTTGACGGTCTCGTCGATGGCATCGCGCAGCTGGACGTCCCCCGAGCCGATCATCACCTTGCCCTTGAGCTCCAGCACCGTCACATCGCCGACTTCGCGCTTCGAGATCTTCATGGTTCGTTCTCCTCGTCCTCGTCCCGAACCGCTCTCGAGCCGTCGGGCTCGTCCGGCGGTCCGCCGAGGCTTCCACCGCATACAAACGCAGACGGCCGCGAAAATTCCCATCCCGATGCCGCTCGGCTGCCCGTAGCGGTGATTCTGCAGGCCGGACCTCAGGGTTGAATCCGGAGGGGGAGCTTCGCTGGTGAGATCCGACGCCACGTTTCCCGTACACGATCAGCGCAGAAAACGGATAGCCCCTGTGATGTGTTCGCGAGGAAGACGCAGTCATTGTCGACGGCGACGCCGCGGCCGGCATTCCTCGGGTGATCCCATGAGCAGGTTTCGAAAGGCGCTGTCGGAGATCCCACGTCGAGGGCGCGCAATCCGCGCGGGTCGTCCCCAATAAAGGCAGTTCCGCGCCACACAGTGACGGCATAGGCAACCATGAAGAAGTCTTCGTAGGCACCTACTTCCACAGGGGCGATTGGAGAATAGACATTGAGAATTCGAAGGCCGCTACTCCCACTCGCGACAAAGGCGTGATTCTCGGCGAGATCGATATCGTACGGAGTGCCGTTCAGCGAGACCGAGCCGATCTCGAACGGAGAAGACGGGTCGCTGACGTCAATCACCCTGAAACGACCCTCGGATGCTTGACCGACATAGGAGAGACCGGGTTCTACCTCGACCGATATCGCGTATCCGATTCCATCGAGGAAGCCGACCTCAGAGGGCGATGCAGGCGCACTCACGTCAATAACCCGAAGCCCCGAAGTTCCACTCGCCAGGTATGCCATGCCGTCGGCTATTGCGAGGCCCTCCGACACTGACTGCGCTTCGAGACGGCCTACCTCGACCGGTTGCGACGGCGAGGTCACGTCGACGATGTACAACCCTCCGGCGTCCGCCGAGGCGTAGAGGTAGCCACCAGAGTGGCCGCACCAGAACCCGCAGCGGCGCTCGGAGCGTTCGTCCCACTGCCCCCTCACCACGTCGAAGTGGATCTCGAAGAGCCGGTAGACGGGCGTCGCAGAGGGATTCCGGACCCTTTAGCGGGCCGCGCAGCCTTGAGCCACAGTGACGCTCGGCGTCTCCCACATCGTGGACGGAGTGCCCCAGCGTGACCCGAACGGCGTCTACAGTCAAGGCAAACACCGGCAAGTGCTACTCTTGGGTCGTGGACCGTGAGGAGATTCTGCGGGTGCTGCGCGCGTTCGAAGAGGTCGGTCTCGAGTACGTGCTGATCGGCGCCGCGGCGATGGGCATTCACGGCGTCGTGAGGGCCACCGAGGACCTCGATCTCTTCATCCGAGCGACCGCCGAGAACATCGAGCGCCTCAAACGCGCGTTTCGAATAGTCTACGACAACGACCCCAACATCGACGAGATCTCGGCCGACGACCTGCTCGGAGACTACCCCGCGGTGCGTTACTACCCGGCGAGCGGGGACCTTTACTTCGACGTCATGACCCGTCTCGGTCAGGCCGCAACCTTCGAAAGCGTGGAGTCGATGGTGAAGGAGGTCGAGGGTATCCAGGTCACGCTCGCAACACCCCGCGCGTTGTACGAGCTCAAGCGCGACACGGTGCGCCCGCTGGATCGCCGTGACGCAGAGGCTCTGCGGCAGAAGTTCGACCTGGAGGACGACTGATGGCGGTCGAGAAGTACCGTTCGGCGGAGGAGATGAACGCCGCACCCGTACGAACCGGAAGGGGCGACGGGTTCGACCGATTCATCAGGCACTGCGCACGGCTTCGGCTGCTCGCCCCCAAGAAGTACGCCCGCGGGGTGGTGAAGTTCAAATCGTTCGAGGAGGCGCAGGCAACTCCTGCTCGAATCTCCGAAGATTGAGGATTTGCCGGCATCGCCAGCGAGAAGAGAACGGCGGGGCCGCAGCCCCGCCGGTTCGCATTTCAGGTTTGGATTGATCGCTACCTGACGTTTCCCACATAGTGGGCGGTGAGCTGGCGCTCCCGGACCGCGGGGTCGGTGTAGTTGGGGATGATCGCCGGGGCGACCCGGCCGTCGGAGACCCCCGCCGCGTCTACCTCGGCGTTGTAGGCGCGCACGTGGTCGAGGCTGAGCTTGCCCTCGCTGACACCCGCCGCGAGGTAGTCGGCGGCCGAGGTCCCCGCGATGCGGCCGAAGACGATGATGTCGAGCAGCGAGTTGCCCATCAAACGGTTGGCGCCGTGGATGCCGCCCGCCACCTCGCCCGCGATGAACAGCCCGGGCACGCAGGTCTCGCCGCTCGGCCTGAACTCGAGCCCGCCGTTCTGGTAGTGGAGCGTCGGGTAGATGAGCATCGGCTCCTTCGAGATGTCGATGTCGAAGCGCTTGTAGAGGATGTACTTGCCCGGGAACTCGCGCTTGACCGTGCCCTCGCCGGCGAGCTGCTCGATCATCGGCGAGTCGAGCCAGATCCCGAGCCGGCCGGTCGGGGTCGGCACGCCCTTGCCCTCGTGGACGCACTCCTTGATGATCGACGCCGCCTCGACATCGCGCGGCTCGCGCTCGTTGACGAACTGGTTGCCCTCGACGTTGACCAGGTTGGCGCCGGCGCCGCGGAACTTCTCGGTGATCAGGATGCCCTCGGCCTGCTCGGGGAAGACGATCCCGGTCGGGTGGTACTGGACGGTGTGGAGGAAGGCCACCGGCACCCCGGCGCGGTAGCCGAGGACGATCCCGTCGGCGGTGGCGCCGTAGTGGTTGGTGGTCATGAAGCCCTGGATGTGGAGCCGGCCGCAGCCGCCGGTGGCCATGATGACCGCCTTGGCCCGGATCACGAAGTACTCCTCGGTCTCCATGTTGTAGAGCACCGCGCCGGCGCAGTGGCCGCTTTCGTCGAGGACCAGCTCGACCGCCGGAGAGAACTCGAGCACGGAAATCCTGTCGGCGTGGTTGCGCGCCTCGTCGCGAATCGTACGCATGATCTCGGCGCCGGTGATGTCGGCGGCGTAGTGCATCCGCTTGCGCGAGGTGCCGCCGCCGTGGATGGTCTCGAGCGTGCCGTCGGCCTGCTTGGTGAAGTTGACGCCCTGGTGCTCGAGCCAGCGGATCGCGTCGGGCGCCTGGGTGACCAGGGTCTCGACGAGCTCGGGGACGTTGGTGAAGTGGCCGCCGCCCATCACGTCGAGATAGTGGAAGTAGGGCGAGTCCTTGTGGCCCTTGGTCGCGGCCTGGATCCCGCCCTCGGCCATCATGGTGTTGGCGTCGCCGTGGCGCAGCTTGGTGGCCAGGATGACGTTGGCGCCGCGCTCGGCGGCGAGGATGGCCGCCGAGGTGCCGGCGCCGCCGCCGCCGATCACCAGGACGTCGGTCGTGTAGGCCGGCGCCGAGAGGTCGATGCGGTCCGGGTCGACCCGGCTACCGGCCTCGAGGAGGTCGGCGATCTCGTGGGCGATGGCATAGCCCTTCGACGGGCCGACCTGGAGCGGCCGCCTCCCCTCCTCCTTGAAGTCGGGGTGGAACTTGAGCCGCTCCTTCCGCTCGTCGAGGCTGAGGAAGGGGATCTCCTCGCCGCGGCGCTTGCGCTCGACCCGCTCCGGGCGGGTCCTCTCGACGGCCTTGATGAGCTCTTTGAGTTCGGGTGTGTAGGGCATGGCGATCCTCTCAGGCGAGCCCGTGGCTCGAGGCCGGGGTCCACTCGTCGGCCCCCATGTGGGGCTCCATCTCGCGCTCGGTGTAGACCTTCTTGAGCTCGTCGACGCTCATCGACTTGAGCCCGCCGAGAAGGTCCGCGAAGGCGCCGCCCTCGATGTCGGCGCACATCTTCCCGAGGTGCTCGGCCTTCGCGGCAAGCTTGCCCCCGGCGAGCCGCCGGGCGAGCTGGGCGATGTGGTACTGGGCCATCTCGCCCATGCAGCGCGAGGCGCACAGTCCGCACTGGATGCAGTCGAAGGAGATCTCGGCGGCGGCCTTGAGGTCGCCGCGCTTGAGCGCCGAGACGTAGTCGAGGACCTCGACGTCCATCGGGCAGACCTTGGTGCAGGCGTTGCAGGCGACGCAGCGGAAGAGCTCGGGGTAGAGCTTGAACACCGTCTCGGGGGTCGGCTCGGCGCTCTCGAAGTCGTAGGTGGCGCGGTTGGCCGGGTAGAACGGGATCTGGGCCAGATACATGTCGGGCTCGACCACGGTCTGGCAGGCCAGCCCGGTGTAGATCTTGTAGTCGCCGGCCTTGCGATAGACGGTGGCGCAGGCGCCGCAGACGCCGCCGCGGCAGCCGCAGCCGCGGATGTACTGGTAGCCGGCGTACTCCATGGCCTTCATGATGGTCAGGGCTTCCGGGACCTCGTACCTCTTGCCCATGATGTAGATGGGGACGGCCTTCGCCGCCACCTTTTCGGTCAGTGCCGCTGTGTCCATGCGCCTGTCTCCTCCGGCCGGCCGCTCACGCGGTGGCCGCTGCGATGTACTTCCGCTCGGTCAGAAGGGTCGTCGCCGCCGGCCCGCTGAGGTCGAGCCGGCAGAGCTCGGGATCCAGCCCCAGGGCGACGCCGAGGAGCTGGGTGAAGTAGAAGGTCGGGACGTGCTCGAGCCCGTCGTGGGCCGCCACCACATCGCCCTGGCGGGTCCCCAGGTTGTACTCGCACAACGGGCAGCTCAGGATCAGGGCGTCGGCCGCCGAGGCGTTGGCGGCGGCGATCACCTTGGCCGCCCGGCGGAGACCCTCCTCCGGATGGGCGATCATCTGGTATGAGCCGCAGCACTCGCGAGCCGCGGTGAAGGACACCGGCTCGGCGCCGAGGGCGGCGATGAAGCCCTCGAGGATCGCCGGGTCGACCGCGTCGATCGCGACATCGCCCGGCCGGACCAGAGTGCAGCCGTAGAACGGCGCCACCCGGAGCCCGGTCAGCGGGTTGGTGACCGCCGCGCGGAGCCTCTCCCAGCCCACCCGGTCGCGCAGCAGGCTCAGGTAGTGAACGACCTCGACCTCGCCCGCGTAGTCGGGCTCCTCGGTCATGAAGCGGTTGAGGGTGTCCCGCTTCTCGGCGTCCTCGCGGACCAGCCGGTTGGCCCGGGCGAGGGTGTTGTAGCACTGGGAGCAGATGGTGACGACGGTGTCGCAGCCCTGCTCGGCGGCGCGGATCAGGTTCCTGACCGGCGCGACCTGGTGGATGAGGTCGTCGGTGGCGAGCGAGAAGACCGCGCCGCAGCAGTTCCAGCGCGGCAGCTCGGCGACCTCGATGCCGAGGTGGTCGAGGGCCGCGAGCGCCGCGACCTCGAGGTTGGCGGCCTTGGTCTTGAGGGTGCAGCCGGGGTAGTAACCGATCGTCATGACAGCCTCACGAGGTCAGCTTGCGGAAGGTCGAGACGAAGGCGATCTGCGGCGCCTCGGCCAGGGTGTCCTTGGGGATGTCACCGAGGGTGACGAGATCGGTGTTGGTCCGCAGGACGAGCTGGCGGACCGCCTCGAAGACCCTCGGTACGTCGATCCCGCGCGGGCACCGGACGACGCAGGTATGGCACGAGGCGCAGAACTCGCCGATCCGCGCCTGGAGCACCGGCTCGACCTGGCCGAACTGGAGGTAGTGGATGCCCTGGCGGGTGGTGAAGCCCATCGAGGAGACCATCGGGCAGACCGCCGAGCAGGTCCCGCACTGCATGCACTCGTGGACGTTCTGCCCCGAGAGCTCGGCGATCTTGTTGACGGCTCTGAGGCTCTCCGGGTGGATCGGGCTGGGAATGCTGGCCATGGTTTCCTCGTGTCGTGTCCGCTCGCGGGCTCCCGGCGACGATCGTCCGGGGCAACGAGCGCACGGTCATGATAGCGTGATGTGAAAAATGCCACAAGGCATGCAAGAGAGACGTAATCTCAGGAAAATTCGAGGAAGCTCGCAGGTGAGGCCGTCTGAGGTTCGGGAAACGATGAGGTAGGTAGGTTAGAAGGTTAGAAGGTTAGAAGGTTAGAAGGTTAGAAGGTTAGAAGGTAAACCGAGAGGCGTTTGATGTCAGGCGGGAGACGCCGCGCGAAAGGACCATCCCACGTCTCACCCTCTCACAGCGAGCGAAGCGAGCGCTGACAGCGACCGCAGGGAGCGCTCACCTTCTCACCTTCTCACCCTCTCACCTTCTCACCTTTTCACCGTGCTCCGTCACTCGGCCCTCGGGACGCGCAGGAGGAGCGCCTTCTCGTCGGTCGGCGGGGGGACCGTCTCGTCGATCACCCCGGTGACCGCGTTGTCGCCGATCAGCCACAGCGCGCCGTCGTCGGCGATGGCGATGCCCTCGACGTTGTTGCCCCATCCCTCGGCCCGCACCCCGCGCAGGAGGTCGGTGAGGTCGAGGAGGACGGTCGTGGCGCCGGAGCCCGGGTCGATCTCGACGATCTCGTAGCGCTCGCCCGGGTACTGGGTCTTGAGCCCGAGCAGACGCTCGCCCATCCAGGCGAGACCGGTGAGCCGCCAGTTGCAGTCCTCGAGGCGTACCTCGAGGCGCTCGCCGTCGAGGACCAGCCGGTCGGGCTCGACCCGGAGCGCCCAGATCCGCGACACGCAGCGCTCGGCGTCGAGGTGAGAGCGCTCGAGGAGGAGGTGGGCGAGCCGGCCGTCGGGCGAGATCTCGATGCCCTCGACGCCGATCTTGCCGCCCGCCACCTCGACCCCGGCGAGCTCGACCCGGGCCGCCGGGACGACCACCGAGCCGGTCGCCGCGAGCAGCTCGGGCTCGCCGCCGACCTCGGCGCGGTAGACCGCGGCGTGGGCCTCGTCGCACAGGTAGACCACCCCGTCGTGCCAGGCGATGCCCTCGAGCTCGGCGTGGCGCGGGACGTCGAGAGGCACCGTCCGGGCGCGCAGGCCCTCCGCCGGGTCGATGACCAGCAGCCGGGCGTACTTCTCCGAGGTCGCGAGGAGCAGCCGGCCGGCCATCGCCAGCCCCGAGGCCTCGAGGGCGCGGTCCTGGGCGAAGGCCGGGTCGTCGGCGGTCCACGCGAGGATCTCGGCGCGTGCGACGTCCCATCCGCCGGCGGCCGGACGGGCCGGCGGCGCCTCGATCGCGGTACGGCAGCCCGCCAGGACCACCACGACGAGCCCGGCGATCGCGGTCGCCGCGAATCTCGACACCCTGGTCGTCCCGGTCATCGTCGGCCCTCCCCTCCTCCGACCTCGCCCGCCCACTCGGGAAAGAGCCCGAGCAGGCCCTCGAGCGAGGCCGAGCAGACCCCCCGGTCGGTGATCAGCCCGGTCACCAGCCGGGCCGGCGTGACGTCGAAGGCGAAGTTGGCCGCCGGGCTCGACGGCGGGGTCAGCTCGACGTCGACGATCCGCCCGTCCGGACCGAGCCCGCGGATGAGCTTGACCTCGGCCGGGTCGCGCCGCTCGATGGGGATCTCGGCAAGGCCGTCGCGCGCCGTCCAGTCGATCGTCGTCCGGGGCAGCGCGACGTAGAAGGGCACGCCGTTGTCGTGCGCGGCAAGGGCCTTGAGGTAGGTCCCGATCTTGTTCGCCACGTCGCCGGTGGCGGTCGTGCGGTCGGTGCCGACGATGCACACGTCGACCATCCCGTGCTGCATGAGGTGGCCGCCGGCGTTGTCGACGATGACTGTGTGCGGCACGCCGTGCGCGCCGAGCTCGTAGGCGGTGAGCGAGGCGCCCTGGTTGCGCGGGCGGGTCTCGTCGACCCAGACGTGGACGTCGATCCCCGCGTCGTGCGCCATGTAGACCGGTGCGAGCGCGGTGCCCCAGTCGACGGTCGCGAGCCAGCCGGCGTTACAGTGGGTGAGGACGTTGAGCGGGCCGCCGCCCTTCGCCCGGGACATCCCGCGAAGCACCTCCAGGCCGTGCTCGCCGATCCGGCGGCTGATCTCGACATCCTCGTCACAGATCCTGGCCGCCCGCCTGTAGGCCGCCGCGACCCGCTCGTCGGGGGCCAGGTAGCGGACCGCCTCGTCCATCACTTCGAGGGCCCAGCGGAGGTTGACCGCGGTCGGGCGGGTCGCGGCGAGCAGCTCGAGGGCGCGGTCCAACGAGCCGTGGAGCGGGTCCCTGAGAAGGGCCAGGCAGACGCCGTAGGCGGCGGTGGCGCCGATCAGCGGCGCGCCCCGAACCACCATGTCGCGGATCGCCGCGGCGGCCTGCTCGACGGTCGCCAGCCGCATGATCTCGAAGGAGTGCGGCAGGGCGCGCTGGTCGATGACATCGACCGACCGGCCGTCGTCGGCGAGCCAGATGGTCCGGTACCAGGTTCCATTGATCTGCACGGCCTCACTCTACTCGATTCGCCGCCGCGCTCTCCTCCGGCGAGAGCCTCGCCCGGCCCCGATACCCATCCCCGGGGCGCTGCCGTATACTCTCTCGTGCGCGCAACTGTCGCGTTTTTCGCCAACCGGCGCGCCGGAATGGAGGACCTGATGGAACGGAGAAGACTGCTCTCGGTCGGGCTGGTCGTCGTGCTCGGCCTGGTCGGCGCCTGCTCGAAGCCGGCGCCCGAAGAGGCGCGCCTTCCCCCCGAGGAGGCGTGGACCGAGCTCAAGGACGCCCTCGGAGAGACCGAGTCCTCGGCCGAGAAGGCCGCACTCGTCGAGACCTTCCTGCGCGGCTACCCGGAGGGCGAGAACGCCGGGAAGATCGCCGGCGCCTGGGCCTACTACCGCGGCGAGGCCCTCGACGACCCGGCCGGCGCCCTCACCTTGCTCGAGGAGATTCTGCCGAAGAACACCGATCCGGAGGTCCGGTTCAACATCGCCACCGCGATGTTCCCGCTGTCGGCCGAGCTCGGCCGGCCGGTCGACCTCGCCCCGTTCGCCGAGGAGCTCACCGCCGTCCGTCCGCTGACCTTCAGCGAGCGGATCGACATCGCCGACACGGCGATCGCCCACGGGCAGTGGCAGGTCGCCGCCAGCTTCGCCGAGAGCGCCCTCGAGACCGCGACCCCCGAGGCCTTCCTCGCCGACTACCCGGATGACGGCTTCACCGCCGAGCAGGCCGCCGAGAAGGCCGGTCGGCGCACCGCGATGGCCCAGGCCGATCTCGGCTGGGCGCTGTGGAACCTCGGCGACAAGGAGCGTGCGGCAGCGGCGTTCGAGGTGGCGACCGCCCACCGGACGGAGAGCTATCTCGGCATCGCCGACACCCCGGTCGACCTCTACCGGGGCAAGGCGCTGCTCGCCGACGGCGACGCCGAGGCGGCGATCGAGCTGCTCGCCCCGATCGCCGTCATGTCGTCCGACGACGACGCGATGACGGCGCTGCGCCAGGCCTTCGCCGCGGTCAACCCCGAGCGGGCCGCCTTCGACGAGTTCCTGTGGTCCCAGCGGCAGCGGCTGGCCAAGCCGATCGACGGCTTCACCCTCGCCGACTACGAGGGAACGCCGCACGACTTCTCGGCGCTGTCCGCCGGCAAGGTGACGCTGCTCGCCTTCTGGTTCCCCACTTGAGGCGGCTGCCGCGTGGAGTTGCCACGCCTGCAGCCCCTGTATGAGACCTACGCCGAGCGCGGTTTCAACGTCGTCGTCGTCGACGGCAAGCGGCAGACCGACCTCGCCAAGAAGTTCATCGCCAAGCACGGCCTGACCTACACCGCCCTGGAGAACGGCGAGGGCGACGCCGAGGTCGTCAAGAGCCTGTTCGGCGTCCAGAGCTTCCCGACGTCTTTCCTGGTCGACCGGGAGGGACGGATCATGTACTCGCACCTCGGCTTCGAGGAGGGCGACGAGGTCAAGCTGGCGAAGGAGATCGAGAGCCTGCTGTAGCTCGACGAACGACCGATCGACATCGACCCAGGCCCCCGCCGCACGGCGGGGGCTTTTCGTCGCCTCGGTCACGCCATGGAATGAGATGCCAGGCACCCGTCCCACGGTCTCTCACCGTCGATCGCACGGATTCCTTGCTTCGGGTATCCTGACGCCATGCTGCGGGTCAACGACGAGGTGGCGATCGACGAGAGCGAGCTCGACTTCGAGTTCGCACGGAGCTCGGGGCCGGGTGGGCAGAACGTCAACAAGGTCGAAACCAAGGTCACCCTGCGCTTCGACCTCGCCGGGGCGCGGTCGCTGACCGCCGACCAGAAGGAACAGATCGCCGCCCGGCTCGCCACCCGGATCACCAAGGAAGGCGTGCTCCGCGTCACCTCGCAGCGTCACCGCTCTCGCGAGGCCAACCGCCACGCCGCGATCGCCCGGTTCGTCGAGCTCGTCGACGACGCCCTCGCCGTGCGCGCCGAACGCAGGCCGACCCGGGCCGGCCGCGCCGCCGAGCGCCGCCGGGTCGAGCACAAGCGGCGCCGGTCGCAGAAGAAGGCCTTGCGGAGATCACCCGCCGCCGACGACTGAAGCCCGCTCGAGAGAGCTCTCGGTCCGCCATCGACCACCACCTGTCACGGCACGAAGAGGAGGGGCCGCGGCGCTCGGCGCGAAGACCTGCGCGGTCGAATCACCGCTCGGCGAGGCCGGCCCGCCTCCGTCGATAGGTTTCTTCGTGTCTTTGTGTCTTGGTGGTTGCGACGACAGCCGCCGTCCCGGCTACAGGGTGGTGATCGCGGCGTAGACCCCGGTGACGACCTCGGCCATCCGGCGGTAGTCGAGGGTCTCCGGCGTGTCGGTCGGCTGGTGGTAGCTCGGGTTGCGGTAGAAGGCGGTGTCGGTGATCATCACCGCGTCCCAGCCGTGCTGCCAGAAGTTGAGGTGGTCCGAGAAGTCGACCCCCGGCAACCCGGCCGGCGCGTTGATCGACCACACCGGCAGCCCGGTCGCCCCGGCCATCCGCAGCTTGACCCGACGGGTGAACCACCACGAGGCGGCGTTGCCGACCACCGCGATGCCGTCGCCGCGCGAGCCGTAGAGCAGCCCCATCCCGGGCGCCGGGAACCTCTGCGAGCCGCGCTCGTCCGAGAAGTAGCCGATCATCTCGAGGCACAGCATCCCGCGAACGTCGACGCCCCGCTGCGCGAGCATGCTCGCGTGGACCGCCGAGCCCATCGACGGGGTCCTGAAGTTGGGCGGCTCCTCGAGCGGCCACAGCGCGAGCTCGACCCGGCCGGCGATCTCCGGACGGGCCCGGCCGAGGATCCGGGCGAGCTCGAGCACCCCGGCGACGCCGCTCGCGTTGTCGTCGGCCCCGGGCTGCTCTCCGCACACGTCGTAGTGGGCGCCGACGACGAGGACCGGTCCGGCGGCGAGCCCGTAGTGGGCGACAAAGCTGCGGAAGCTGCGATCGCCGACTCCGTAGACCTGCTCCTCGACCGGGAGCCCGCTCGCCGCGAGCCCGTCCTTCACCCAGACGGCCGCCCGCTCGAGGTCGGCCGGCCGCTCGAAGCAGCGGAAGCCCGGGAGCCCGGCGAGCTCTCGGACATCGCGCTCGAGCCGCCCGGGGTCCGCCACCTCGGCGGGCGCCACCCGGCGTACGTTGACCGGGCTGGTCATCCAGATCGCTCCCAGGACGAGCGCGACCGCGACGAGGGAGAGGAGCGACAGCAGCATTCGACGAACCCTCACCATCCGGGACGATCGAAGCCGCGCGGAACGACGAAGGTCACGTCTCGGGCTCATCGTCGTCGACCCGCCACAGCCCCTCGTCGATCATCGCGGCGCCCGGTTCCATGTCCCGCAGCACGCGGACGTCGTCGCGCCACCGCGGGTGGACCTTGACGTGCAGCTCGAGGAACATCCTGATCCCGAGGAGCTTCTCGAGATCGAGCCGCGCGGCCTGGCCGACCTCCTTGATCATCCGCCCGCCCTTGCCGATGACGATCCCCTTCTGGCTCGCCCGCTCGACATAGATCACCGCGTCGACCCGGAGCAGGCGCTCGCTCTCCTCGAGAAAGTCGACCACCACGCCGGTCGTGTAGGGCAGCTCGTTGCGGGTCCGCTCGAGCAGCTTCTCCCGGACGACCTCGGCGATGAAGAAACGCTCGGTCTGGGTGGTCGTGACATCGGCGGGGTAGAGGGGCTCGCCCTCGGGCAGTCCGGCGAAGACCTCGTCGAGCAGCCCGCCGAGCCCGTCGCCTTCGATCGCCGAGATCGGCACCACCGTCGCCTCGGGGCGGCGCTCCCGATAGGCGGCGATGAGCGGCAGCAGGGCCTGCTTCGGCCGAACAAGGTCGATCTTGGTCAGCACCCCGACCACCGGAGGTGCGACCGTCGAGAGCAGGTCGAAGAGAAAGCTCTCTCCCCCTCCCCATGGCTCCGAGGCGTCGACCAGGTGGAGGACGAGGTCGACCTCTTCGAGGGCCGAGTGCACCTCCTGCATCATCCGCGCGTTCATCTTGTGCTTCGGCAGGTGGACGCCGGGCAGGTCGAAGATCACCGCCTGCCCCCGCGCCTCGGTGAGGACGCCGATGATCCGGTTGCGGGTGGTCTGCGGCCTCGCCGAGACGATCGCCACCTTGTCGCCGAGCAGGGCGTTGAGCAGGGTGCTCTTGCCGGCGTTGGGACGACCGATCAGGGCGACCGTGCCCGAGCGTGGCGTCTCCGGACCCGATGGCGTCACGGTCACTGCCCGGCCGTCGGCGCGGCCTCGTCGATCCGTCGAGCGGTCACGCTGACGATCCGCCGCTCGTCCATCTCCTCGACCGCGAACCTCAGACCGCTCGCCGGGTCGTCGACCAGCGTGCCAGGCTCGGGCACCGTCCCGTGCCGCGCGAAGACCAGGCCGCCGACCGTGTCGACGTCCTCGTCGACGATGTCACGGCCGAACAGTGTTCCCAGAATCTCGAGCGAGGCGCGGCCTTGGAGCCGGAAGACCCCGGGCTCGACCTCCTGCCACTCGGGAGGCTGCCCGGCGTCGTGCTCGTCCTCGATCTCGCCGACGATCTCCTCGAGGATGTCCTCGAGCGTCACCAGCCCGGCGGTGCCGCCGTACTCGTCGACGACGATCGCCATCTGCTGGTGGTTGTGCTGGAAGTCGCGGAGCAGCTCTCCGAGCTCCTTGCTCTCGGGCACGACGAGGCACGGGTTGACCAGCTCGCTGATCGGCGGCCGGCTGGCGCCGATGGCGACCTGGACGCAGTTCTTGACGTGCGCCACGCCGATGATCTTGTCGACCGTCTCGTGGTAGACCGGGATCCGGCTCTTGAGCGTCTCGGCGAAGGTCTTGAGCAGGTCGTCGAGGGAGATCGTGTCGGGCACGGTGACCATTTCGGTACGCGGCGTCATCACCTCGCGCACCACGGTGTCGAAGAAGTCGACCAACGACTCGACGAACTCGCCCTCCTCGCCCTCGAAGATCCCTGCCGCCTGCCCGGCCTGCAGATAGGCCTGGATCTCCCGGTCCGAGACCTCCTCCTCGTCGTCCTCGGAGATCACTACCGGCGGCTGGCTCCGCACGTGCCGTCCGAGAATCGGGGTCAGGGGACCGATCACCGGCGACGCCAACCTGAGCAGCCGGGCCACCGACTCCTCCTGGAGCGCCCCGGAGGTCAGCCTGGTCGCGAGGATCAGGACCGCCGTCACCGCGATCGCGGCGACCACCCTGGTCCACGGCTGGGCCCAGGGGAAGGCCCAGATCACCACCCACAGCACGCCGAGCGACGCCATCTCGACCCAACGCAGGATGTCGGTCACCGACGAGAGGTGGATGTCGCCACCGACCGCCGGCGGGAGGAGCCTCGGGTGGTCCTCGAGGATGCCCTGGAAACGGACGTTGCCGAACCGTGCGAGGCTGGCGAGCAGGAGCTCCAACACGACGATGAACCCGGCCACCGCCACGCCGACGAGGGCCAGCGTCACGGGGTTGACGAGCCACGCAACCACGGTCTCGCTCACGACAGCAGCTCCCTACGGAGGCCGATTTCGACCCGGTTCATCTCGCCCCGGTCGTTGGCGTGATCATACCCGAGCAGGTGCAGCGTCCCGTGCAGCGCGAGCTCCGAGAGCTCCCGCAGCTCGGACAGCCCGGCGGCCTCGGCCTGGCGCCGCGCGGTGTCGAGCGAGATCACGATCTGGCCGAGCAGGCGGACGCCCGACGGAAGGTCGTCGCCATCGGGGAACGACAGCACGTCGGTCGGCCGGTCGGTCCCCAGGTACTCGCGGTTGAGCGAGCGGATCTCGTCATCGCCGGTGATCAGCACGTGGACCTCGCTCGGCCCGCACCCGAGGCGGTCGAGGCAGCCGCCGATCAGGCGCCGCAGCTGGTCAGCCGCGGCGCACGACGGGCGACGGTCCCAGTTGAAATGAACCCGATGCACTGGGCCGGCTCCTCCGGTTGAAGTCGAATCCCGGGTAGTCGATGCGGTGGTGGTACATGTTGGTGAGCACCCACAGGAAGGCCGAGGCGATCTTGTCGAGCTCGGAGAAGGTCAGCGCGGAGGCGTCGAGCTGACCGTCCTCGAGGGCGTCGTCGAAGATCTTCTTGATCATGTCCTGGAGCCGGTTCGGCGTCGGCTGATCGATCGTCCGCGCCGCGGCCTCGACCGCGTCGGCGAGCAGCAGAATGCCGAGCTCCTTGGTGTGCGGCTTGGGACCCGGGTAGCGGAAATCGCTCTCGCGAACCTCGGTCTTCGACTCGGCCGCCTGGTCGCGCGCCCGGTGGTAGAAGTAGCGGATCAGCTTGGTGCCGTGGTGGGTGGCGACGCCCTGGATGATCGGCAGGGGCAGCCGCGCCTCCCTGGCCATCGCGATGCCCTCCTTGACGTGGCTCTGGATGACCAGGGACGACATCGACGGGGCGAGATCGTCGTGCGGGTTGCTTCCGCGCTGGTTCTCGACGAAGTACTCCGGTTTGATGAGCTTGCCGATGTCGTGGTAGTAGGCGCAGACCCGGAGGTAGAGCGCGTTCGCCCCCACCGCGTCGGCCCCGGCCTCGACGAGATTGCTCACCGCGAGCGAGTGCTGGTAGGTCCCCGGCGCCTCGAGGGACAGCCTTTTGAGCAGCGGCAGGTTCTGGTTCGACAGCTCGAGCAGGCGCTGGTCGGTGGTCACCCCGAGCAGCGTCTCGAACAGCGGCAGCAGCGAGGTCACGATTCCCACCGAGAGCAGCCCGCCGACGAACGCGCAGCCCGCCGTGAACAGGGTCGAGCTCGGCTCCTCCGGAAGGCCCCGGTAGAGCTCGAGGACGAGGAAGAAGACCACGTTGGCGCCGCCGACCGCCAGCCCGATCCGGTTCATCGCCGAGCGCTCGGTCGAGTGGCGTGAGGCGAGCACGCCGGCGATCCCAGACAGCAGCGCGTACACCGTGAGGGTGAACTGACCCTCGAGCAGCAGCCCTGCCAGCACCGCGGCTCCGACCGCGAAGATCAGCGCCGGCTGCAGGCCCATCAGGAGCAGCACGGCGGCCGGTCCGGCGGCGAACGGGATCCCCCAGAGATAGGGGTCGAGGTTGGAGAGGGTCTCTCCCTGGACGCTCCGGGACACCGCCTCGGCGAGAAACACCGCCAGCCGGTTGAGGGCGACGAAGAGGATCAGCAGCAGATAGGTCATGGACAGGCGCTGCCGCCCCTCGGAGGTCCCTCCCGCCCAGCCGTGGTGGATCAGCCACCACGAGGCCACGACAAGCAGCGCGAGCAGCACGATTCCGACCACCTGGGAGTACTCGGTGACCTCTTGCCGCTGGCGCTCGATGACCCGCAGGGTCTGGGCGATCTCGGGCGACACCCGATCGCCGCGGCGGATCAGGACCTGCCCTCGCCGAAGCGCCCGCGACCTAGGGGCCACCTGACGGTCGGCATCGGCCACCCGTTTCGCGGTCTCGGCCCGGTTGAGGACGAGGTTGGGCGGCATGTTGGCGACCAGGAAGTCGAGCGACGGCTTGACCCACCGCCGCGCGACCGCTTCGCGTGCGAGCAGCAGGGTCTGGAGGCGCCCGCTCAGCTCGGACCGTCCGTCGACCACGTCCGCCAGCTCGTCGAGACCGATCCGGCGCTCGGGTCCTCCGGCCAGGTCGCGCACCACGACCCCGTTCTCGCCCCGCCGCTCGAGCTCCCGGCGGTCGTCGACGACTCCGGCTCGGTAGCTCTCCTCGACGACCTCGACGAGGGCCGACTCGAGGCCGCGCGAGCAGCCGGACTCGCCGAGCACGCCGATCATCGCCGGGTCGATCGCCAGCACCGTCGCCCCGGCGAGGTCCTCCGCCTTCGCGCCCTCGTCGGCCTGCCACAGCCGGCAGGCGGCGAAGACCTCGCGGATCTCGGCCTCGAGCTCGAGGCGGATCCTCGGCTCGAGGTCGAAGACCGGGAGCACCGCGGCCCTCGCCTCGGCCCGGGCGGCCGCGGTGGCTGCGTCGTCGGGCAGGCTGAGATCGCGCGGGACCACGATGTCGTACGCCGCGATGTCTCCCTCCGCCCACGCCGGGACATCGGTGGCGAGCCGAGGCACGAGCAGGGCCGAGCAGACCGCGACCGCCAGCGTCGCCCAGACCAGCGGCATCTCGAGCAGCCGCTGCCACGCTCCGCCCCGCTCGTCGAGGCCGCGGCGCATCCGCAGCTTCGCTCGGCCGCCGTTCGCGGTCCGAGGGGCCATCACGTCGGCTCCTCCCCGCGCTCGGCCCGGGAAGCTTCCCAGCGCGCGTAGCGGTCGACCACCTCCTGGACGAGCCGGTGCCGGACGACGTCGCGGTGGGTGAAGCTGATGAAGGCGATGCCCTCGGCGCCGCCCAGGATCTCGAGCGCCTCGACCAGCCCCGAGCGCTGGCGTCCGGGCAGGTCGATCTGGGTGATGTCTCCGGTGATCACCGCCTTCGAGTGGAAGCCCATCCGGGTCAGGAACATCTTCATCTGCTCGCGGGTGGTGTTCTGGGCCTCGTCGAGGATGATGAAGGCGTCGTTGAGGGTCCGACCCCGCATGAAGGCGAGCGGGGCGATCTCGATGACCTGCCGCTCGAGCAGCTTGGCGGTCTTGTCATAGCCGAGGATGTCGTACAGGGCGTCGTAGACCGGACGGAGGTACGGGTTGACCTTCTCGATGAGATCGCCGGGCAGGAAGCCTAGCCGCTCGCCGGCCTCGACCGCGGGCCGGCACAGGACGAGCCTCTTGACCTGCTTGTCGAGCAGGGCGGCCGCCGCCATGGCGACCGCGAGGTAGGTCTTGCCGGTTCCCGCCGGACCGATGGCGAAGACCAGATCGTGCGCCCCGACCTCGCGGATGAACAGCCGCTGGTTGAGGTTGCGGGGGGCGACCAGCCGTTTGAGGGTGGCCGGGATCGAGGCGTCGAGGAAGAACTCGACGAGATCGACCTCGGGGTCCTCGTCGAGCACCCTGACCCCGGTCCGGAACTCCTCGCGGCCGACCGTCGCCCCACTCGAGAGCAGCCGGTCGAAGGCCTCGAGCACACGCGCCGCGACGATCTCCGAACGTTCGTCGCGGCCGCTCAGCCCGATCGCGCCACCCCGGGCATTGACCGACACCCCGAGCCGCTCCTCGAGGAAACGGAGGTTCTCGTCACGGGTGCCGAACAGCTTCTCGGCGTTCGCCTCGTCGAGCGAGAGCTGTCTCATCGGCCGGAGCTCTCCCGGAGCTCGCCCCGCCACGGGCTGCGGGCGCCGGCGCCGATGCCCGGGCTCGGGGGCCGGTCGGTGCTATCCACGACGCTCGGTGGCGAGACCCGGCTCGCGTGGCCCGGGCCGCGGGCTGGGGGCTGACGTGGCGCCGGGTGACATGGCGTCATTGTAGCAGTCGCGGTGGACGGTCCCCCCGGTCGTCCGGCCCTCGCCGGACCCCTGCTCGATCCGCGCCCAGCCCCCCGCCTTCCCCGGCATCACGGTCGTCCGACTACCGCTCGCCGCGCCACACCGGGTCGGCGATCCCCCGCCGGTGGTTGAGGAAGCGCGCGAGCACGAACAGCGCGTCCGACAGCCGGTTGAGAAACGGGACGATCCCCGGGTCGACCCGGTCGACCGCCATGACCCGGCGCTCGGCCCTTCGGCACACCGTTCGCGCGACGTGGGCCAGCGCGGCCGCGCGACACCCTCCCGGGACGATGAACGAGCGCAGCTCGTCGAGCTCGAGGTCCATCGCGTCGATCCAGGCCTCGAGCGGCTGGGTGGAGACGGCCTCGGTGGCCGCGGGCAGCCGGCCTTCCGGGTCGGCGAGGGAGGCGCCGACGCTGAAGAGCGAGCTCTGGGCCGCCCGAAGCCTCTCGACCGCCTCGGCCGGAAGATCCTCGGCGAGCAGCAGGCCGAGCACCGAGCTGAGCTCGTCGACCGTGCCATAGGCCTCGATCCGGGGGTGGTCCTTGCCGACCCGCCCGCCCGAGAACAACGAGGTCTCGCCGCCGTCGCCGGTCCTGGTGTACACCTTCACCGGCGCATCATAGCAGCGGCGGCGAGGCGAGACCGCTCCGCTCGCGGCCGGGTGGTGACCGGCGAACGGCCCCGGGGAGCACCAGAACGAAGATTGCCCGGCCCCGACGTTGGAGGGTGTGTCGGGACCGGGCGCAGGGAAAAGAGGTGTCCCGCCGTGCTGCGAACCGGCGAGGGCCAATCTCCGTCGCCACGATTGGCGCCGGATCTCCCTTCGTTCGACCGGGGAGAAGCAAGTGCGGTGCCATCCGAAACGCCGCTGCCCGACACCACGGTCTTCCAACGAACATACTGGCCGCGAGGAGGTTAGGGCGCGCCGGGCTGCGACCGGATCTGGACGGGGCGCCCCGAGCTTGGCAATCTGCCAAGTGACTGAGCAGCTATCGTGATCCCGGCGAGCTCGAGTCGGGGGCCTCGTGGGCTCGGCGTGGATCGACCACCAGGCGCGCCGCGGGGCGCGGGGGCGGGTCGCGCGGTTTCGATCTCGCAAGGAATGGCGCCGACGACCCCTCGGAGGGTCGCCGGGCGAGCCTTCCGATCCACCGCCGCCGGACACCGCGCCTCGCGCTCCCTGGCGACCTCAGAGTGAACCTCGCGCCTGGTCCGGGGCCGGGGCCGGGTCCGGTGCGGCGATGTCGGAACTCGCCCGTCCGCCCGAGGAGCGCGCTCGAGCCCGGACCCGGTGTCGACCGGCTCGCGTCAAGTCATTCTCGCCGAGTATCTTCCGAGCCCACCGGCGGGTCGCTAGCGAGGTCGCGATCGCACCGCCGTGTGATAAAGTTGGCAGTGGTCCGTGCCTCGGCGCGAGGCCGTCGGACCGGCCGGCGAGGAGGGCGAGTGGAGCTCAAAGAGCTGCTCATGTTCATGACCAAGAAGGGCGCATCGGATCTCCACATCAAGCCGATGCGGCCGCCCCTGCTGCGGATCGCGGGGCGGCTCATCCCTGTCAAGTCGGCGCCGCTCAAGCCCGACGAGGTCCAGGACATGCTGTGCTCGATCCTGACCCCCAAGCAGAGGGAGAACTTCGACCACCACCTGTCGGTCGACATCGGGTACGGCATCCCCGGCGTCGCCCGCTTCCGGGCCAACCTGTTCTGGCAGCGGGGCACCATCGCCGGCGTCTTCCGGCGGGTTCCCTTCGACATCCAGAACGTCTCGGAGCTCAACCTGCCCGATGTCATCGAGACCTTCACCGACTACCCGGGCGGGCTGGTCCTGGTGACCGGACCGACCGGATCGGGCAAGAGCACGACCCTCGCCGCCCTCATCCAGAAGATCTCCCGGACGCGCGCCTGCCACGTCGTGACCATCGAGGACCCGATCGAGTTCCTCTTCGCGGACGACCGGGCGACGATCTCGCAACGCGAGGTCGGGACCGACACCCCGACCTTCAAAGAGGCGCTCAGGAACTGCGTCCGGCAGGACCCGGACGTCATCATGGTCGGGGAGATGCGCGACCTCGAGACGATGGCGACCGCGATCACCGCCGCCGAGACCGGTCACCTCGTCTTCTCGACCCTCCACACCAACAACGCGGCCCAGACCATCGACCGGATCATCGACTCCTACCCCGTCGACCAGCAGCACCAGGTGCGCAACCAGCTCGCGCTGGTCCTGCGCGCCATCATCTCGATGCAGCTCGTCAACCGCGCCGACGGGAGCAGCCGCACGCCGGCCTGCGAGATCCTGGTCAACTCGCCGAAGATCTCGAAGCACATCGAGAACGGCGAGATCAAGGAGATCACCGAGGAGATGGAGAACTCGGTGAGCTACTACCGGATGCAGAGCATGAACCAGTCGCTCATCGCCCTGCTCGCCCACAACGTCATCACCTACGAGCAGGCGGTCGACGCCTCGCTCGAGCCCGAGGACCTGTCGCTCAAGCTCCGCAAGATGTTTCCGTCGATCGAACAACGATTCAGGGAGGGTGAGATGGCGCCGTCACCCGCTGACTTCTCCGAGATCACCGGCCTTCTCGAGACCAAACGACTGTACGAGGAGGCCGAGGAGACCCACCGAACAAAGCTCGCCGAGCGGGACCAGGTCATCGGCGAGCTCGAGCGCGACCTCGCCGAGCTCCGGCTCCAGGTCGAGCAGACCAGCGACGGCTCCGAGGACCTGCGGCGGGACGCGGAGCAGGCGAGGGCCGAGGTCGCGCGGATCCGCGACGAGTCCCAGGCCAAGATCGCGGCCCTCAACGAGCGCATCCGAGATCTCAACCAGCAGCTCGCCGGCAACGGCAAGGGCCAGGGGTTCTTCAAGCGCTGACCTCGGCCGAGCCCATCGACGCCAGCACACACGCCCGACGCCGCCGGTGATCCGACACCGGGCCGGGCTCCGAGAGCACAGGGGAGGCGGGCATGACCGAGCTTTCGAGCGACCCGAGGCAGGACCTCGAGAACCTGCTCCGCGACGGGGAGGAAGAGGCGCTGAAGATCTTCCTGCGCCTGATCCGACCCCAGGACGTCGTCGAGTGGATCGAGCTGCTCGAGCCCGACCAACGGCAGCGGGTCATCCACGCCCTCGACCACGACGTCGCAGGACACGTCCTCGGCGAGACCAGCGCGTCGATCCGCTCCGCGCTCGTCGACCTGATCGAGCCGCAGCGGCTCGCGCGGATTGCCGAGGCCCTGCCGGCCGACGACGCAGCCGATCTCATCGGCGAGCTCGAGGCCGCCGAGAGCGAGGCGGTGCTCAGCCACATCGCCGACAGCGACGAGGCGGTCCTCCGCGACCTGCTGGCCTACCCGGACGACACCGCCGGCGGCATCATGACCCCGGACATCATGGCGCTCACCGCCGGGACGACGGTCGACGACGCCATCCGCACCCTGCGCGCGGCGAACCCGAGCACGGTCATCGCGTCACTGTACGTGGTCGACGACGACCGGCGTCTGCTCGGCTTCGTCCGGCTGCGCCGGCTGGTCACCGCGAGACCGACCAGGCTGCTCGGCGAGATCATGTCCGAGGACGTGATCTCGGTTCGGGTCGACACCGACCAGGAGGAGGTCGCCGCACTGGTCGAGAAGTACGACTTCATCGCGGTCCCGGTGGTCGACGCCGACAACCGCCTGCTCGGCGCGGTGACCTTCGACGACATCATGGACGTGCTCTCCGAGGAGGCGTCGGAGGACATTTACAAGATGGCGGGCTCGTCGGTCGAGGAGGAGGAGTCGGAGTCGATCCTCCACGTCGCGCGCTACCGCCTGCCGTGGCTGCTGGTCTGCCTCGCGGGAACCCAGCTCTCGACCGCCGTCCTGCAGATCGCCAAGGGCCGGGTCGGCGCCTATGAGCAGATGTCGGTCTTCACCGCCGCGATCATGGCGATGGCCGGCAACACCTCGCTCCAGTCGGCGACGACCACCGTCCGGCGCCTCGCGGTCGACTCGCTGCCACGAAGCCGCTTCGTCCGACACATCCGACGGGAGATCACGGTCGCCCTGCTCATGGGGCTGGTCTGCGGTCTCACAGCGGCCGGGATCGGGATCGCGGTCGGCCACGACCCGGTCATCGGAGTGGCACTCGGCGCCGCGATGGCGCTGTCGATGTCGGCCGCCAGCCTGTTCGGCGCCGGCATGCCGCTGCTCCTCGAGGTGGTCGGCGTCGACCCCGCGGTCGCCTCCGGACCCCTCGTCTCGACGATCAACGACAGCCTCGCCCTCGGGCTCTACTTCACGGTGGCGACCGGGATCCTGTACTGGATGGGGTGACGCCCGGCGTGGCGCGCCGCGCTCAGACCATCTTCGGGTGACCGAAGAAGAAGCCCTGCTGGAGCATCACCCCGAGCTCGACGAGCGCCTGCATCTCGTCCTCGCGCTCGACGCCCTCTGCGATCACCACCGACCGAGAGGTGCCGGCGAAGCTGGTGATGGCCGACACCAGGTTTCGCTTGATCGGCTCGGTCGGCAGATCGCGGACCAGCATGTGGTTGAGCTTGATGAAGTCGGGCTGGAGCTCGGCGAGCACGTGGAGCGCGCTGTAGCCGGTCCCCATGTCGTCGATCGCGATGCGGAAGCCGGCATCCCGGAGCTCGCCGACGCGGTGCTTGAGGGCCGCCTGGCTCTCGGCGTAGGTGCGCTCGGTGATCTCGAGGACGCACCTCTCGGGGCCGAAGCTCGACCGGGCGACGAGATCGACCAGGCTGATGCCGATCGAGTCGAGGTACTCGAGCCCGTGGTTCGAGAGGTTGATGAAGAGCATGACGTCGCGCGGCAGCCGGGAGGCCCTCTCGATGGCGAGCTCGACGCAGACGTGCTCGACCTCTCCGAGGATCCCCGAGCGCTCGGCAAAGCCGAAGAAGTTCTCGGCCGGCCCGAGGTAGCTGCCGGCCGGGCCTCGGGTCAGGGCCTCATACCCGAGGATCTCCCTCTCCGGCAGGCCGACGATCGGCTGGAAGAGGGTGGTCAGGCTCCGCTCGGTCAACGCCCGTCTGGCCTCGACCAGGCGGGCCTCGTCGAGGACCTCGCCGCGCCGGTGGAAGTCCTGCCGGGCCTGCAGGATGCCGCTGTAGATCGCGCGCTCGGTGCGCTCGGCGGGTCGCCGTGTGATCAGCCCCCGGCCGACCTGGAGGGCCATCAGGCTGGTGTCGCCCGAGTCGTCCTCGGTGACCGAGATCCCTCCCGCGAGGATCCCCTGCAGCCGGCCAGCCTCGGCCCGGTCGGCGAGGAACATGATGAAGACGTCCCCCCGGACCGCTTCCTGGCAAAGGATCACGTCGCAGTGGACCCGATGAGCCAGGACGTCGCCGAGGTAGCGGGCGACGTTGCACAGCAAGGCGTCGTAGCGCTCCCAACCGACGATCCGTTCGAGGTGCTCCTCGTGCTCGAGGCGGATCACGAAGACCGGCACCGAACCCTTGTCGTCGAGCAGGCGGCGCGCCCGGTCCATGACGACGGGCAGCGTCGGCAACCGCGTGGCCGGATCGAAGAGGCTCGCCCGGTACTGGAGCAACCGGGTCCGCAGCTCGACGAGGTCGTGAGGGTTCGGGTCGTCAGCCACTCGCCGGCCCCTCCTTCGCGCCGAGCAGCTGACGAACCTGGGAGGCGAGCTCGCGGGGAGAGAACGGCTTGTAGATGTAGGCGTTGGCCCCGAGTTGAAGGGTCTCGATCTGCGCCCGGTGTCCGGTCCGGGCGGAGACCACGAGCACCATCACGTTGCGGCCGCGCGAGTCCAAGCGGAGCAGCTTGAGCAGCTCGAACCCGTCGAGATCGGGCATCATCAGATCGAGGAGCAACAGGTCCGGCGGCTCCTCGAGGACTCGTGCCAGGGCCGTCCGGCCGTCGGTGTAGGTCTCGACCTCGTGACCCTCGCCCCGGAGCACCGTGGCGAGGAGGTCGACCATGTCCGGCTCGTCATCGACGACGTAGATTCGATTCACGGTGAGCTCCAGGCGACGGTGTGCGGCCCCGCTTGTCGAAGCTCCAGTCTATCAGAGTTCCTCGCCCCTTCGGACGGCGTCGGCCGCCGGCGTGGAAGGGCATGGAAGCCACACCGACAGGGTCGATCCCGACCCCTCCTGGCTCTCCGCCCACACCACGCCATGATGGCTGTCGACGATGTGCTGGACGAGCGACAGCCCGAGACCCATCCCGCCGAACCTGCGCCGGATGCTCGGGTCGACCTGGTGGAAACGGTCGAAGATCCTGACCAGCTCTCCGGGAGGGATGCCGATCCCGGTGTCGTCGACCCGGACGAGGACCCCTTCCCTCCCCTCGTGATCACACTCCTCGGCCGCCACGGTGACCCTTCCGTCGGTGGGGGTGAACTTGACGGCGTTGTCGAGGAGGTTGATGACCACCCGTTCGAGCTGCTCCTCGTCGCCGACGATCGGCGGAAGCCCGTCCTGGATCTCGGTGGCGAGCTGCACCCCCTTGGACCTCGCCCGACCTTCGTAGATCTCGGTGACCAGCCCGATCAGCTCTCCCAGATCGACGGTCTCGTCCGCCCTCGCGGTCGGCCAGCCCCTCTCCATCTGCGAGAGCTGGACGAGGTCCTCCACCCTCAGGGCGAGCCGGTCGACGTTTCGGCGGCAGACGCCGACCGCCCGAGCGGCATCGACCGACAGCTTGCCGAGCTCACCGTCGTCGAGGAGCTCGAGGAACCCCTTGAGCGCCGTCAAGGGGGTCCTGAGCTCGTGCGAGACGTTGGCGACCAGGTCGATCTTGACCTGGTCGAGGGCCTGGAGCTCGGCGTTCGCCTGGCGGAGCCGTTCCATACTGCTTCCGAGGGCGCCGACCATGTCGTTGAAGGCCCCCGCGAGCTCCTCGATCTCGTCGCCCGAGTCGACCTCCACCCGGAGCCCCATTCGTCCTCCGTGGATCGTCCTGACCCCCTGGCGGAGGCGTTCCAGGTTTTTTGTAACGCTTCGCGCGAGAGAGGCGGCGACCCACTCGGCGACGACCAGCCCCAGGACCACGGCGAGGGTGAGGACGAGGAGGCCTCGCCGGAGCTGGTCGTAGAGTCGGTCGTAGCCGAAGATCGCGACGAGCGTCAGCCCGTAGGTCCGGCTTTCGTTTCCCCTCGGAACCACGACCCGGTAGACCGTCCGGCCGTCGAGCCGGACTCTCCCGGCCTCCGAGATTCGCGACTCGAAGGCACCCTGGAGCCCGAGAGGGAGAACCGGGGCGTCCCTGCCCTCGATCGGCCACACCTCGACCGCGTCCCGGGTGGCGAGAATGGACAGCAACCCGGACTGGCGGATCACCTCGACCCGGTCGATATCCGGGTTGAGCTCCAAGAGGCGCTGAATCTGGCCCTTTACCACGCTGTCCATGCCGATGTCGCCGTACATGTAAGAGGCCTGGATCACCGGACCGCTGATCAGAACGGCGAAGCGGCGCGCCGCCGCCTCGAGGGAACTGCGACCTGCGATGAAGCCGACGACGAGCACCCCGGCACTGCTCACGACGAGGGTGACCACCACCGCGAGCGCGATGGACCGGGCCATTCGCGCCTGCAGGCGGCCTCTTCTCCCCCGTCCCTCCACGCCGCGCCCTCCGGATGGTGCCGGCCAATCGTATCAGAGCGGCCACCGTCTACTCGAGGTTCTGCACCTGCTCCCGGACGCGCTCCAAGGCCGTCTTGGCGTCGACCAGCCCATCGGCCACCCCGAGCTCGCGGCACTTCGCCCCGAGGGTGTTGAGCTCCCGGAGGATCTCCTGACACATGAAGTCGAGGGCGCGGCCGACCGCGCCGCCCTCCTGGAGCCGGCGCTCGAAGCCCTCGAGGTGGGAGCGCAGCCGGACCAGCTCCTCGGCGACGTCAGCCCGGTCGGCGAGCAGCGCGGCTTCCTGAGCGAGCCGCTCGGGATCGACCGGAGGTCTCGCCTCCAAAAGCTCCGAGATCCGGGTCCCGAGACGCTCGAGGTGGGCTCGCCGGAACTCGTCGACCCGCGGCTCGAACCAGTCGAGAAAGGCGGTCACGGCCGCGAGGTCCGTCCGGATCTGTCGGACCAGGGCGACCGCCTCGGTCCGTCGCATCGCGTTCATCTCGGCAAGCGCCGCCGCGGTCAACGCCGCGAGGCCCTCCGCCTCGCCGGCCTCCGGACGCACCGACCCCGCCTCGATGACGACCAGCCCCGGGATCGCGAGGACATCGGTCAGGGCGATGTCGCCGCCGATCCCGGTCGCCGATCGGAGCTCGCCGAGCTGGCCGATGACGCTCGACACGGCGTCGACGTTGACGACGGCCCGGACCGGCTGCGGCGCGGTTCGCTCGAAGTCGACCTGGACGGTCACCCTTCCGCGCTCGACCCCGGCGCCGATCGCCGCACGGACTGCCGCCTCGAGCTCGGGCAGCTCCTCGCGGAGGTTCGTGCGGACCACGACGTCGAGGAACTTGTGGTTGACCGAGCGAACCACCAACGATGCCGTCAGGCGGTCCGAGATCTCGCCTCGAGCGCGCCCGAACCCGGTCATGCTTGCCAGTGTCATCTCGTCTCCGTTCACCGGTCGACCTTCCTCGTCACGGCCCTCCGCCGTCCCGGACCGGGCAGCGACGGCGGCCCACCTCAGATCACTCGCCTCGGCCACCGGGAGCGTCGAACCTCGGCGGCCGGCGACCGAGAAACGCGGCGGCGCCCTCCCCGGGCTCGCCCGACGCGAAGAGCAGGCGGAACGAAGCGAGCTCGAGCGCCGACCTGGCCGGCGTCGCACCGCGCAGCACGTCGCGGGCCGTGGTCAGAGCGGTCAGCGACGCATCGTCACCGATCGGCAGGCGGGTCTCCCGGTCGAGCAGTCGCTGGGCGAGCCCGAGGCGGAGCGCCTCCTCGGCGCCGATCGGCGAGGCGTCGAGAAGCCCCCGGGCGAGGGCGGCGCGCCCGGCCCGGCCGAGCGCCCAGAGCACCCCCGGCGGGGGCGCCCCCGGACCCCAGTCGAGCTCGACCCCGGGACGGAGGCACACCAGGTCGCAGCACAGCGCGACATCGAGGGGCCCGGGCCCGGGGCTCCCCCTGAGCACCGCGACGGTCACCGCGCGTGAACGGGTCCACGGCTCGATCTCGCTCCACTCGAGGTCCTGCCGGGCAACCCCGGCGTCGAACACGGCATGGACCAGCCCGACCCCGGCGGCCAGGCGGCACCAATCCCGCAGCTGGTCGGCGGCCGGTGTGTCCGGATCCCACACGAGCTCCCTCACCGGACAAGTGTACCCGCCGGCGGACCTGGGGATCGGTCGAGAGTGCGTCAAAGCCGTTTTTTCGCCGCACTTTAGAAAACAACATCCGGATATGCTAGAATGCGCGGCCGAGTTGTATGTAAAGGAGGGTTCAACCACCCCATGGCTGATCTCTATCAGTTCCGCACCGCTCCCGAAGAGCCCCTCGACTGCGTGTACGTTCTCTACCCGGCCGGTACTGACCCGATCGCCGACATCGCCTTCGACGCCAAGGAAAAGCGCGCCCTTCGCGCGAAGATCAAGAACCTCGCCCCGCGTGGCGAAGACGGCGAGCTCATCTCCGGCGAGTGCCCCCTCGAGATCGCCCATCGGATCACCTTCGTCGGGCTCGGCGACGAGTCCACACTCTCCCACGGCAAGCTGCGCGAGGCCCTGCGTCGGGTGATGCGCCAGGCGACGAAGAACCGCGAGTACCAGATCGGGCTCGCCGTCTCGGCCCGGATCCCGGGGCTCAGCAGCGACGAGTCGCGACGCTTCGTGCTCCGCGAGGCCTCGATCGCCGACTACACCTTCGACAAGTTCAAGTCGAAGAAGAACGAGTTCGACAAGATCGACGGCCTCCACATCTTCCCCCTGACCAAGGAGACCGAGGAGGACCTCGAGCTCAAGCTCGACTCGGTCCGGCTGCTGCGGACGGCGATCCAGATCGCACGCGACCTCGGGAACCGGCCGAGCAACGACCTCACGCCCGAGAGGCTCTCGCTCGCGGCGAAGGAGGTCGCCGACGGTGTGACCGGGCTGAGGGTGACGATCCTCGGCAAGAAGGAGCTGCAGAAGGACAGGATGGGCGGCATCCTCGCGGTCGGCCAGGGCTCGGCCGAGGAGCCGCGGATGATCGTGCTCGAGCACCGGCCCAAGAAACCGAAACGGTCGGTGGTCCTGATCGGTAAGGGCATCACCTTCGACTCGGGCGGGATCTCGCTCAAGCCGGCCAAGGGGATGGGCGACATGAAGTTCGACATGGCCGGCGCGGCGGCGGTGATCGGCGTGATGCGGGCGGTGGCCGAGCTCGACCTGCCGATCAAGGTGGTCGGTCTCGTCCCGACCGCCGAGAACATGCCGTCGGGAACGGCGATCAAGCCCGGCGACATCATCACCACCGCCAGCGGCAAGACGGTCGAGGTCGACAACACCGACGCCGAGGGCCGGCTGCTGCTCGCCGACGCCCTCCACTACTCGGCCCGGTTCAACCCGGACCTCATCATCGACTTCGCGACTCTCACCGGGGCCTGCGTCGTCGCCCTCGGCCACGAGGCCGCCGGGCTGATGACCAACGACGACGAGCTCCAGGCGACGCTTCGCGGCCTCGGCGAACGGGTCGGCGAGCGGGTGTGGCCGCTGCCGCTCTACGACGAGTACCTCGGCTACCTGAAGAGCGACTGGGCCGACCTGAAAAACTCCGGTGACCGATGGGGCGGCGCCGTTACCGCCGGGATCTTCCTCAAGCAGTTCGTCCCCGACAAGGCGTCGTGGGCGCACCTCGACATCGCCGGGGTCGGCTACCTCGACAAGGTCCACAACGGCCTTCCGAAGGGGGCGACCGGGTTCGGCGTCGTGCTGACCACCGCCTTCCTGGTCGACCTGCTGAAGTAGTGAATCGTGAGTCGTGAGTCCAGGCTCGTGAGTCCTGACTCTTAACTCTTAACTCTTCACTCTTCACTCTTCACTCTTAACTCTCAACCACTTATCTTCCCCGGCCCGTCTTCGAACCTCGAAGAGGGGTCGTAGTACTCTCTGCCTGCCATGGTGACCACAGCGACGAGAATCGGACCGATCGCCCTCGAGCCCCCGGTGGTGCTGGCGCCGATGGCCGGCGTCACGAACTACCCGTTCCGGGCGCTCTGCCGGCGCTTCGGCGCCGCCCTGTTCGTCAGCGAGATGATCACCGCCCGGGCGCTGGTCGAGGGCGCCGGCAAGACCCGCCGGCTGGCCGACTTCGGACCCGACGAGAGCCCGCGGAGCCTCCAGCTCTACGGCGTCGACCCCGTCTCGGTGGGCGAGGCGGTGCGATGGCTGGTCGGCGAGGGTCGGGTCGACCACATCGACCTCAACTTCGGCTGCCCGGTGCGCAAGGTGACCCGCAAGGGCGGCGGCGCCGCGATCCCGGTCAAGCCGCGCCTCCTCGCCGCCATCGTCCGCGCGGCGGTCGCCGGCGCCGGGTCCGTTCCGGTGACCATCAAGTTCCGGATGGGCATCGACGACGAGCTCCTGACCTTTCTCCAGACCGGCCGGATCGCCGAGGCCGAGGGCTGCGCCGCGGTCACCCTGCACGCCCGCACCGCGGCCCAGCTCTACGACGGCGAGGCCAGGTGGGCGGCGATCGGCGAGCTCAAACGGGCGGTCTCGACGATCCCGGTGTTCGGCAACGGCGACATCTGGCAGGCGAGCGACGCGCTGCGGATGATCGACCAGACCGGCTGCGACGGGGTCGCCATCGGCCGCGGCTGCCTCGGCCGCCCCTGGCTCTTCCGCGACCTCGCCGACGCTTTCGCCGGTCGAACCCCGGCCCCCGGACCGACCTTCGGCGAGGTTGCCGACATCATGGTCGAGCACGCCCGGATGCTCGTCGAGTGGTTCGGCGACGAGCCCTCGTCGATGCTCTCCTTCCGCAAGCACGCCGGGTGGTACACCAAGGGCTTCAGGGCGAGCGCGCGGCTGCGCGAGAAGCTGATGCGGGTCGCGACGCTCGCCGGCCTTGCCGAGGCGCTCGCCGACATCGACCGCGACGAGCCCTACCCGGGCAAGGTCCACCTGATGCGCCGTGGCAAGCGACCGGGGACCCAGAAGGTGGTGCTGCCCGAGGGCTTCCTCGACGACCTCGATGACGCCGCCCCCCCGACCGAGGACGACCGAGAGGCGATCTCCGGGGGCTGAGAGCGGAGAGGGCTCGGTCCAATGAGCTCGAGCTCCCGGCCCCGATGGACGAACCGGCCCTCGCGACGAGAACTCGTGAGGACTCCGGCTTCAACATGCAATGAAACGACGCCCTGCATCGGGCATGAAGCCCCTGAGCCCCTCGCGTCGCGGCGGCTCGATCCGGTCCGGGGACCGGGCGCCCGGGTCAGCGGTCGGGGTGGTTGGGCAGGGTCGGAAGGTCGCCGCGCCAGGCGCCGTTCTCGCACCGGGTGATGTCGTGCCCCTCGCGGGCGCAGCCGCAGGACGGCCCGCCGCACGAGCCCTTGAGGCTGCGACCGGTGACCAGCGCCGCCCCGACCATCGCCAGGACAGCGAGGAGGAAGATCGCGACGGTGAGCAGCACGGTGGTCATCACTCGGCCTCGTCCGGTGCAACACCGCCGCCCGGCCCGACCTTCCCGGACGGCCACGCCGGGCTCGCCCGCTCGACAAAGGCGCCGCCCGGTTCACGGACGAGGAACAGCGCCGCGATCCCCTCGCGGGCGGCGAGATCCGGCCCGGCCTCGGGGCCGAGGACGTTGAGCGCCGTCGCCAGGGCGTCGGCGGTCATGCAGCTCGGGTGGACCACGGTGACCGAGGCGAGGGCGTGGGTGATCGGCCGGCCGGTGCGCGGGTCGATGGTGTGCGAGATGCGAACCCCGTCGCGCTCGTAGTAGTTCCGGTAGTCGCCCGAGGTCGCGAGGGCGGTGTCGGTCAGCTCGACGACCCCCCAGACGCCGCCCCGCTCGAGCTGCGGTCGCTCGATGCCGAT
>JALOLD010000040.1 GCA_025456145.1 Thermoanaerobaculales bacterium
CGTCCGAGGCAGTCAGGATCGATGTCGGGACCGCCAGCGGCGCCACGGCGAGGCGGAGGACGAAGTACGCGGCGGCGGGGAGATAGGCGTTCCGGATCCGTCGGTCGTGCAGGCTGGTCGTTGCCAGCCAGCGGAGATGGAAGAGCCATGCTCCGGCTGCGGTGACCAGGGCGTTGCCGCCGAGCAGGAGCAGCAGCTCGGTGGGCTCACCGCTCCAGCTGACCACGACCTGCATGGCCGCGACCCCGAGCCAGACGACGACGACCACTGCCAGCGTGAAGAGCCGCCAGCTCGGCCAGACCGAGGCGGCCGGGACATCGTCAAGCTGGACCGAGCTCACGGCCCGAGTATAGCGGCATGCGGCGCGCGAGCCTCCAGCGAAGGCGCGAGCCGAGCTGTTGGAATCTCCGTTGACGGGGGTCCGGTTTCCCCCTAGAATCGCCCGGTTCCACCGAGAATGAACCGCGAAAGGACGACCGACCCATGAGCCTCAGCCGAAACGCGATTGACCCCATCCTCCCCCTCGCCCTGATCTTCGCATTGACCGCCCTGCCCGCTCTCGCCCAGGACGAGGCGGCCGAGGAGGCGGCGCCCGAGCCCCTGTGGGAGACCGCCCTCGGGCTTTCCTACGTCGGCACGAGCGGCAACACCGACACCACCTCCCTCGGCCTCGACTTCAGGTCGACCCGTCGGCCGACGCCGTGGGGTCTCGACCTGATCGCGACCTTCACCCGTGCCGAAGACGGCGACTCCGTGACAGCCGAGCAGTACCTCGTCGGGGGGCGCGGAACGCGGGCGCTCAACGACCGGTGGTCGCTGTTCGCCGGGCTCAGCTGGGCGCGCGACACCTTCGGCGGTTTCGAGAACCGTTACATCGCCGAGACCGGCGCCGAGTACCTCGCGGTCAAGACCGACAAGCACACCCTGAGCTTCGACGCCGGTCTGACCTGGACCGACGAGGACCAGATCAGGTTCGACGATCTCACCGAGACGGAGTTCATCGAGTCGGTCGACTGGCTCGGCGGCGTCGCCGGGCTGAAGTGGGAGTGGGCGTTCAGCAAGTCAGCGTCGCTGAGCGAGCGGGTGCTCTACTACCCCAACTTCGACGACACGTCGGACTGGCGCGTCGCGTCCGACACCGCGGTGACCGCGGACCTGACCAAGCTGCTCGCCCTGCAGCTCAGCTACCTCGTGCGCTACCGAAACCAGCCGATCGACGACCGTGAGAAGACCGATACCACGACCCGGATCTCGGTGGTGATGAGCTTCTGACCGACCGCCGTCGGGCGGCGAGAAAAGGAGAGAGGGATGCTCAAGGAGTTCAGAGAGTTCGCGATGAAGGGTAACGTCGTCGACATGGCGGTCGGCATCATCATCGGCGGCGCCTTCGGGACCATCGTCAAGAGCCTGGTGAGCGACGTCATCATGCCGCCGGTCGGGCTCCTGCTCGGTGGGGTCGACTTCAGCAACCTCTTCCTGGTCATCAAGCAGGGCGCGCCCGCCGGGCCTTACGCCGCGCTCGCCGACGCCCAGGCTGCCGGCGCCGTCACCGTCAACTACGGCGTCTTCGCCAACAGCGTGATCAGCTTCCTGATCGTCGCGATCGCGGTCTTCATGCTGGTCAAGTCGGTCAACGCGATGCGTCGCGAGGAGGCGGCCCCGCCGGCCGAGCCGACGACCAAGAGCTGCCCCTACTGCGCCACCGAGATCGCGATCAAGGCCACCCGCTGCCCGAACTGTACGTCCCAGCTCGCGGCGAGCTGAGGCGCCGCGATCAGTTGGGCGACCCGGCGGCCGTGATCCCGAGCCGCTCGAGATCGGCGAGCACCTGGGCGGCGTGTTTTCCGGGATCGACGTCGGGATAGGCGAGCAGGATCTTCCCGTCGGCGCCGACCAGGTAGGAGATCCTCTTCGGGACCGGGAGCAGCGCCCGCGCCGCGCCCACCGCCTCGGCGAGGCTGTGCTCGCGATCGGACAGCAGCCTGAAGGGCAGAGCGTTCTTCTCGGCCCAGCTCCGGTTGCGGTCGGGGGTGTCGTACGACACGCCGATCACGCCGACCCCGCGCGCCTGGAGATCCGACCAGCTGTCCCGCAGCTGGTTGGCCTCGAGGGTTCAACCGCCGGTGTCGGCCTTGGGGTAGAAGAAGAGCAGGAAGGGGGCGCCCGCGAGCTCGGCGCTCGAGACGGTCGTGCCGTCGTGAGCGGGCAGCGAGAACGCCGGGAAGGGCTGTCCGGGCTCGAGCATGGCGTCGTCCTCCGCGAACGCGGGAATCACTGCCAGTAGCATCGCCGCGAAGAGAATCGAGGTGGTCGTGTGCCTCATGGCTCCACGAGCAACCAGGCAGCTGTGCCGCCGCATTCCACCACCGAACGATGAATGATGAATGACGAATGATGAACACCGCCGATGTCGGTCAACAGATGCGTGGGGGGGCTGGTTGCGATGTCATTCAGCATTCATCGTTCAGCATTCATCATTCATTCAGTGGTTTACGATGGCAGGCGGGCCGCCCAGATCGCGCCGCGATCGATGCCCCGCTGCAGGTGGTCGAAGGCGCAGACGACGAGCGAGTGGGTGATGGCGCCGTCGTCGATCAACCGGCCGAAGTCCGCGAGCGGCGCCAACCGGACCGCGATCTCCTCCGACGGGTCGGGGCGGATCTCGCCGTCGGGTCGGCAGCCGAGGGCGAGAAAGGTCCAGCACCGGTTCGACTGGAAGGCCGGGTTGGGGTCGACGCGACCGATCTCGACGAGCTCGGCCGCGACATAGCCGGTCTCCTCCTCGAGCTCCCGGAGGGCGCTCGACGACGGGCTCTCGTCCGGGTCGACCGCGCCGCCGGGGATCTCGAGGGTGATCTCGTCGGTGCCGTGGCGGTACTGCTCGATGAGGACCAGAGAGCCCTCGTCGGTCAGCGCGATGACGTTGACCCAGTCCGGGCAGTCGAGGCGGAGGAAGCTGTGCTCGCGGCCGCTCCCGGGCGATCGCTGGCGGCTGCGTCTCAGCTCGAAGATCGGGTAGCGGCCGAGAAGCTCGGTCTCGAGGGTGATCCAGGTGCGGGGTCGATCATCGGCCATGTCGGCCATTGTACCGTCGGACCGAGGAGGACCCCGGGGGAGCTTGACCGGCCGGCCGGTGCGAGGTAGGTTGATCGGCGATCGAACGAAAGGCGGAAACAATGGCAGGCAAGGCTGAACTCGTTGACCGTATCGCAACCCTCACCGGAATCCCCAAGACCCACGTCGCCATGGTCTTCGACTCGCTCTTCGACCTGACGAGCGACGCCCTCGCGGCGGGCGACAAGGTGACGGTGCCGAACTTCGGGACCTTTGTCGTCTCCGAGCGGGGCGCGCGGCAGGGCCGCAACCCGGCGACCGGCGAGCCGATCACCATCTCGGCGTCGAAGAGCGTCCGTTTCAAGGTCTCGAAGAACCTCAAGGACCGGCTCTGACGGTCTGAGCGACCGCCTGCCGCTCGCCGCGCGGCTGGGCTCGGCTTACCGGCTTTCGAGCCGGTCGCCGAGCAGGATCGTCAGCTGCTCGTCGAGCGGCAGCGCGGGCGTCTCCTCCTCATCCTCGTTCCACGGCCAGTCGATGACCGCCATCCGGCGGCTGTAGAGCTCGACGCCGCTCGCCGACGAAGCGACCACCAGCGCCGCGGCGAGGCCGCGCTGGAAACGGACCGAGACGACCATCGCGTTCATCCGCTCGGCGCCCGGCTGATTCCCACCGAGGATCCTCGCCTGCTCCGAGGCCATGTGCATCGCCACCCGCGCCATCGGGTCGGAGTTCCAACGGGCGAGCCGCGCCTGGGTCCGAGGGTCGGTGGGTCGCAGGTCGATCTCCTCGAGCTGGAGGCTGAAGGGGCGTCCGCCCTGCTCGGCCCCGGTGAGGGTGGGGACCGACAGCAGGAGGAAGATCGCGGCGGCGGTGTGAATCCTCATAGGCTCCCACTGTACTGCAACGCGGAGCGGGGGCGGTGCGTTCCCCTGCCGCGTCTCCCGGCCGACTGAGCCAGCGCCGTGGGCCCGCCCGTCGGGGTGGTCGGCTACACTCGCGCGGTGAGAGCCCTCGTCGCGGTCCTGCTCGTCTCGCTCGCCGGACCGGCATGGCCGGCCGCCGGGGAAGGTCGCCGGGTCGTCGACTATGAGATCGACGTGGCGCTCGATCCTGTCCGGCACGAGCTCCGGGGCGCCCAGCGGGTGCGTTGGCGCAACACCACCGGGGTCGCCACCTCGGAGATCTGGCTCCACCTCTACCTCAACGCCTTCGCCTCGTCGCGCAGCACGATGATGACCGAGCTGGCCCGTGAGTCGTTCGGCCGCCGCAGACCCGGCGACGACGGCTGGGGCTGGACCCGGATCACCAGGATCGCACTGGCCGGTGGCGTCGACCTGATCCGCGGGATGAGCTTCGAGCGGCCCGACGATGGCAACCCCGACGACTTCACGGTCGCCCGGGTCGCCCTGCCCTACGAGATCCGGCCCGGCGAGTCGGTCGAGCTCGAGCTCGAGTTCGAGGCGCGGCTGCCGCGCGTCGTCCTCCGCACCGGGTATGCCGGCGACTTCCACATGGTGGCCCAGTGGTTCCCCAAGCTCGGCGTCTTCGAGGGTGAGCGGGGTTGGAACTGCCACCAGTACCACGCCGCGAGCGAGTTCTACGCGGACTTCGGCAGCTACAATGTCGCGCTCACGGTGCCGCGCGGATGGGTCGTCGGCGCCACCGGCGAGCCGGTGTCCCGCCAGCCGGTGGGGAGCGAGGACCGGCTGGTGCTCCGGGCCCGCGAAGTGCACGACTTCGCCTGGGCGACGGCGCCGCCGAGCCTGATGTCGGTGGTCGAAACCGATTTCGAGCCGGGACGGGACATTCCTCGGATCTGGCTCGATCGTGCCGCGGCCGCCCTCGGGCGCGGCGCCGGCGAGCTCGAGCTTCCGCCGATGTCCATCCGGCTGCTCGTGCCACGGTCCCAGGAGGCCCTGGCGCCGCGGATGATCCGCGCCGTCCGGCTCGGGTTGGCCTGGTTCGGTCTCCACCTCGGCCCCTATCCCTACCCCCAGCTCACCGTGGTCTCGCCGCCTCCCGAAGCGCGCGCCGCCGGTGGGATGGAGTACCCGACGATGTTCACCACCGGCGCGAGCCGACTCGACGCCTTCCCCCCCCGGTCGTGGAGGAGGGACATCGAGTCGGTGACGGTGCACGAGCTCGGTCATCAGTACTTCCAGGGCGTGCTTGCCTCCAACGAGGTCGAGCAGGCCTGGCTCGACGAGGGGCTCGTCTCCTGGGCCGAGAACCGCTGCCTCGACGACATCATCGCGGACCGGCTGGCGCCGGAGATCCGCAACCCCTTGACCTGGGAGACCGATCAGCTCCTGTTGAGCCGTGTCGAGCAGCCGCTGGTCGTCGACCGCCCGGTTTGGGAGCATCGGCTCATCGCCGAGTCGTATCTCGCTTCGTATGACAAGACCGCGCTCGCGATACGGACCCTCGAGGGCGTTCTCGGCGAGGACCGGCTGCTGCGGGCGATGCGGGCGTACGTCGACGACTTCCGTTTTCGCCACCCGACGGGCGACGACCTCCGGGCGGTCCTCGAGCGCGAGACCGGACACCAGCTCACGTGGCTTTTCGACGGGGTCCTCCGCAACGGTCTCACCCCCGACTGGGCGGTGCTGGCGGTCCGGCACCGCCGGGTCGGAGAGCCCGAGGGCATGGTCTGGCGCGACGGTCGATGGCACGAGGCCGATGAGCGGGGAGAGACCGGTCCCTGGCGGGTCGACATCGAGCTCGGCCGGCGCAGCGAGCTCGTCGGTCCGGTCGAGGTCGAGCTGCGATGGGAGTCCGGGCGGGTCGAACGCCGGACGTGGGACGGTCGCGCGCGCTGGGTGCGGTGGACCGAGGAGTCCTCCGAGCGCCTCGCCCAGGTGGCGGTCGACCCCGACTTCGCGTGGGCGCTGGAGTCCAGACGATCCGACAACCACTGGCGCGACGAGCCGGCGAAGACCGGACCATTGTGGTGGCTCGGCGACGCCCTGAGGCTGATCGGTCTGGTCGCGGTCCCGGGGAGCTGAGGTGACGAAAGCCCGCCCCTCGTGGTCCTTCGGCCTTCGCACGGCGGCGGAGCTCTGGCGGGTGGTCGCCGCGGTCTTTGTCGTGTCGGAGCTGGTCTTCGTGCCGGCGCAGATCGTGCTGCAGGCGGCGGCCGGCGAGGCCCTCGGGCATCTCCCGGACGACGGCCTTCCGGTCGGCGAGATCGCGCTCATCCTCGTCGAGCAGGTCGGCCCGGTCTGGCCCGCGCTGCTCACCGCCGCGCTGTCCGGATGGTGTGCGCTGTGGCTGTGGACGGTGCTCTGGCACGCCGGCGTGGTCCGGTGGCTGGTGTTCTCGGGGCGCCGCGATGTCCGGCTGGCGGAGATCCTCAGCCGGGGCCTGCTCCACTGGTGGCGGTGGGCGCGGCTCGCGCTGACCTCGGTGGCGGCGATCGGGCTCGGCCATGCGGGGGTGTGGGTCGGCTACCGGATCGTCACGGACCGCGCCGCCACCTCCGAGCTGCTGATCGGGGTCTGGCTGGTCACGCTGGCCGGGCTCGCGCTTCTGGTGGTCCTCCTCGCCTGGCTGGCCGGGCTGCGTGGCGCGTGGCTGCTCGGCGAGCCCGGACGCCGGTCGGCGGTGCTGGCCTGGGTCGACGGGTTGGCCGGTACCCTGAGACAGCCCGTGAGCTCGGTGCTCACCCTGGTGCTCTGGGCCGTGCCCGCGGTCGCCGCCGCCGCGCTGCCGCTGATCGCCGGATGGCGGCTCGAGGCGCTGCGCGGGCCGCTCGCCGGGGCCGCCCTCGGCGGGCTCGCCGGGCTCATCCAGGCCTTCTGCTGGGTCGGGCTCTTCGCCTCCTTCGCCCCGGTCAGGGGGGTGGGGCGGGATGGTCCTTCGGCACAAGGCCCCGGTCGCGAGCCGTGAGAGCCGCCAGCTCCTGCTCGCACGAGGCGTCGGTCGAGGTCGTGAGCGGCCCCGCCTACTTCAGCCGCTTCGGTCCCGCCTGGGCGACCTCGGCCGGGCAGCCCTCGGCGAAGAGCTTGAAGTTCTCGATGTAGCGGGCGGCGAGGGCGTCGTAGCGCTTCCAGTACTCGTCCTTCGAGCCCCACGAGGTCGACGGGTCGAGCACCTCGGTCGGCACGTCCGGGCAGATCAGCGGGACCTCGAAGCCGAAGAGGCGGTCGGTGCGGTACTCGACGTCGTCGAGCCGGCCCTCGAGCGCGGCGTTGAGCAGGTTGCGGGTGTGGCGGATCGAGATCCGCTTGCCGACCCCCCAGCCGCCGCCCACCCAGCCGGTGTTGACCAGCCAGCAGGTGGCGCCGTGCTTGAGCATCTTGCTCCTCAGCATGTCGGCGTAGACGAAGGGGTGGTGGACCATGAAGGGGGCGCCGAAGCAGGCCGAGAAGGCGATCTCGGGCTCGATCCCGAGGCCGATCTCGGTGCCGGCGATCTTCGAGGTGTAGCCCGAGATGAAGTGGTAGACCGCGTGGAGCGGGTCGAGCCGGGCGATCGGCGGCAGCACGCCCTGGGCGTCGCAGGTCAGCAGCACCACGTTCTTCGGGTGCGCGTCGACCATCCCCTCGGGGACGATGTTGGGGATGAAGTCGAGCGGGTAGCCGGCCCGGGTGTTCTCGGTGAAGCGGTCGTCGTCGAGGTCGAGGCGGCGCGAGGTCCGGTCCTGGACGACGTTCTCGAGCACCGTGCCGAAGCGGCGGGTGGTGGCGTGGATCTCTGGCTCGTGGTCGGCCGACAGCCGGATGACCTTGGCGTAGCAGCCGCCCTCGAAGTTGAAGACCCCCTCGTCCGACCAGCCGTGCTCGTCGTCGCCGATGAGCCGCCGGTTGGGATCGGCCGACAGGGTCGTCTTGCCGGTGCCGGACAGCCCGAAGAAGAGCGCGACGTCGCCGCGGGGCCCGACGTTGGCCGAGCAGTGCATCGCCAGGACCTCGCGCAGCGGCAGCAGGAAGTTCATGACCGTGAACAGGCTCTTCTTGATCTCGCCGGCGTAGGAGGTGTTGCAGATCAGGGCGAGCCGCTTGGCGAAGTCGAGGATGATCGCGGTGTCGGAGCGGGTGCCGTCGATCCGCGGATCGCAGTGGAACGACGGGGCGACGATGACCGTGAAGTCGGGGACGTGGCTCTGGTGCTCGTCCTGGCTGGTCAGGGGGATCAGCAGGTTACGGGCGAACAGCGAGTGCCAGGCGTACTCGGTGATGACCCGCACCGGCATCCGGTAGCGCGGGTCGGCGCCGATGTAGCAGTCCTGGACGAAGAGCTCCTCGTCCTGGAGGAAGGCCTGGATCCGCGCGTGCAGGGAGGCGAACAGGGTCGGGTCGTAGGGACGGTTGTACTCCCCCCACCAGATCTTCTCCTCGGTCGAGCTCTCGCGGACGACGTATTTCTCCTGGGCCGCGCGCGCCGACCACTTGCCGGTGTTGACGACGAACGGCCCGCCGTGGGCGATGAAGCCCTCGTTGCGGAACACCGCCTCCTCATAGAGGGCCGGCGCCGGCAGGTTCCAGTAGACCCGGTCGAGATGGCCGAGGCCGTGGTTCGAGAGGTCGTAGCGGCTCGCGAGGTCCTTGGCCTGGGCCGCGGCCGGGGTGGCGAACTTCAGGTACTTGCTCATGTCCAGTCCCTCACCAGCTTGCGCTCGCCGATGTAGAGCTCGTTGGGCGAGTTGGGGTCGAGGGCCCACTTCATCCGCTCGATGCCCTCGGTGATGTCCTTGATCGAGCCGCAGTAGCTCAGCCGGAGGTGGCCCTCCATCCCGAACTCGACGCCGGGCACGGTCACGACCTGGACCTTGTCGAGGATGAACTTCGACAGCTTGACCGAGCTCGAGCCGTAGTGGCTGAAGTCGGGGAATGAGTAGAAGGTGCCGCCGGGCGGCTCGATCGTCACGCCCTCGAAGGCGTGGAGCTCGTTGACCAGGACGTTTCGGTTGTTCTCGAGGGTCGCCCTGAGCCCCTCGACCGACGACTGGACGCCGTTGAGGGCGCCCACCGCGGCGTGCTGGAGCAAAGCGGAGGGGCCCGAGGTCTCGTGGCTCTGGATATTGGTCATCGCCTCGATGAGCCGCCGGTTGCCGACCGCCCAGCCGATGCGGAAGCCGGTCATCGCGTACTGCTTGGAGACGCCGTTGACGATGATCAGCTTGGAGTTCTCGCTGCGGTCCTTGGCATAGTCGTAGGGGTTGAGCGGCCGGCGGCCGTCGAAGACCAGCCGGTGGTAGATGTCGTCCATCAGCAGCCACAGGCCGCGCCGCTCGCAGAAGTCGACGATGTCGGCGATGAAGGACTCCGGGTAGACCGCGCCCGACGGGTTGTTGGGGCTGTTGACGATGACCATCCGGGTGTACGAGCCGACGACCCGCTCGATGTCCTCGAGACGCGGGATGAACGAGCCGTCCTCGGGGGTGACGGCGACCGGAACCCCGCCGACCAGCCGGACCATCTCGGGGTAGCTGACCCAGTAGGGGGCCGGGTAGACGACCTCGCTCTGCGGGTCGACCACCGCGTGGAGCGCCGACATGATCGCCTGCTTGGCGCCGCCCGAGGCCATCACGTTCTCGGGCGCCGGCCGCCAGCCGTAGAACTCCTCGGTGTAGCGGATGATCGCCTTCTTGAGCGCCGGCGTCCCGTCGGGCGGGGTGTAGCGGACCTCGCCGGAGTTGAGCAGCGCGCTCGCCGCGAGCAGCGCGTCCATCGGCGGCTTGCCCTTCGGCTCGCCACCGCCGAGGTGGATGACCGGGTCACCCTTGGCCCGGAGAATGGCGGCGACCTCGTTGAGCTTGAGGGTGGCCGACTCGCCGATGTTCTTGGCGATCAGGGAGAGGCTCATGTCGCACGTCCTTCCGCCGGCGCGGGCCGGCCAGAGCGGGTCGGAATTATCTCACAAAGCGCTTGAAAAGCCAGGAGGATGTCGTGAGACGGTCAGCGCTCTCTTCGGTCGCTCGTGAGGAGTGAGGAGTGAGGAGTAAGGAGTAAGGAGTAAGGAGGTCAGCGCTCCCTTCGGTCGCTCGTGAGGAGTTGGATGTCAGACGTCTCACGTCTCCCGTCTCACAGTGAGCGAAGCGAACGCTCACCCTCTCACTCTTCACCCTTCACCCCTGACCCTGTACGATCACACCATGGAAAAGCTCGGCCGCCACGGCGCCCGCCTCAAGGACCTCCGCCGTCGGGTCAGGAACCGACCCGAGGGCCAGGTCGTCGTCGACGGCCGGCGGCTGGTCGCCGACGTGGTCCGTTGGGGGGTGCCGGTGCTCGAGCTCTACCTCGCCGAGGGCGTCGAGCCCGACCCCGAGATCGCGGCGGCGGCGGGCGAGGTCTTCACCGTCGACTCCGCGGTGCTCGACGAGATCGCCCCGACCCGTCACCCCCAGGGGGTGCTGGCGGTGGTCGCCGACCCGCGCCTCCCGCCCTGGCCGGGCCGCGAGGGCGTCGCCCTCTGGCTCGACACGGTGCAAGACCCGGGCAACCTCGGCGCCATCGTCCGCTCGTCGGCCGCCCTCGGCGCGCGCGCCGTGCTGCTCTCGCCGGGCTGCGCCGACCCATTCCACCCCGCCGCGGTCCGCGGCTCGGCGGGGGCGGTCTTCCGGCTGCCGTTGACCCGCGACGTCACGGCCGCCCGGGTCGCCGAGCGGATGAGCGAGTCGGGCGGCGAGGTCTGGGCCGCCGGCCCGGGCGGCACCCCGGTCGACCGCTGGCGGCCCTCACCACCGCTCGTGCTTCTTCTCGGCGCCGAGGGCGCCGGCCTCTCCCCCGAGGCCCTCGCTGTCGCCACCGGCGAGGTCACCATCCCCCTCGACCGCGAGGTCGAGAGCCTCAACGTCGCCGTCGCCGCCGGCGTCCTGCTCGAGCGTCTGCGCTCGAGCTGATCGTCGCAACCACAAAGACTCAAAGGCACAAAGGAGTCACGAAGGATAACGTTCATCGGCCTTCGGCCGATCGGACCTCTCTTCGTGATTGCTTGGTGTCTTCGTGTCTTGGTGGTTGTGACGGAATGGCGACTATCGAAGAAGGACTTCTCCGGCGGGGCCGGCGGTGACGCGGCCGACGAGGGCGGCGCCGGGGAGGCGTCGAAGCAGGCGCTCGGCGGCGTCGGGGGTGACCGCGGCGAGCAGTCCGCCCGAGGTCTGGGGGTCGAGGGCGAGGTCGACCCGGAGCTCGTCGGCGCCGCCGGCGATCGAGAGCACCGCGGCGAGGCTCGAGCGGTTCTTGCCGGCGCCCGCCGGCACCAGACCGGCGGCGGCGGCGTCGAGCGCCCCCGGCATCGCCGGCAGCGCGGCGAGCTCGAGCTCGATGGCACAGCCCGAGGCCTCGGCCATCTCGGCGGCGTGGCCGGCGAGGCCGAAGCCGGTGACATCGGTGACCGCGTGCGGCCCGACGGTCTTCAGCGCCTCGGCGGCCTCGCGGTTGAGGGTCGTCATCCAACGCATCGCGGTCGTGAGGTGGTCGGGGGCCGCCATCGCGGCCTTGGCGGCGGTGGTGACCAGCCCGGTGCCGAGGGGCTTTGAGAGCACCAGGGCGTCGCCCGGCCGCGCGCCGCCGTTGCGCCAGACCTCGTCGGGGTGGACGGTGCCGGTGACCGCGAGACCGTAGAGCAGCTCGGCGCCCTCGATGGTGTGGCCGCCGGCGAGCACCGCCCCCGCCTCGGCCATCGCTTCGAGCCCGCCGCGCAGGATCTCCTTGAGGACCTCGCCACCGAGCTGTTTGAGCGGGTAGCTGACCAGGTTCATCGCGGCGAGCGGGACGCCGCCCATCGCCCAGACGTCGGACAGGGCGTTGGTCGCGGCGATCCGGCCGAAGGCGTAGGGGTCGTCGACCATCGGCGGAAAGAAGTCGGTGGTGTGGATCAGGGCGAGCTCGTCGGTCAGCTTGACCACCCCGGCGTCGTCGGCGGTCTCGATCCCGACGATCAGGGCCTCCGACTCGACCCGGGGCAGCCCGCACAGCACCGAGTGGAGCAGCCCCTTGGCGAGCTTGGCGCCGCAGCCGCCGTAGGCCGAGCCCCCGGTGAGCCGGACGGAGACGGCCGGTGCGGTCGAGCGCAGCGTCGCTGGCGTCCAGGTTCCGCTCTGTCTGCGGTAGACCGCCTGCGGCGCCAGCTCGACGCTCTCGAGCGCCTCGGCAAGCGCACCGGCCTCGGCCGACCGAGCCTCGAGCACGACCCCGCACTCCGAGCTCACGGCACGCGGCGCCGGCGCGGCGTCCACGTCGAGCCCGCGGTCGCGGGCAGCCCGTTCGGCGCGCATCACCCGCTGCACCGACCCGAAGACGACGAGGAGATCGCGCTCTGAGCCCATCATTCTGCGACTCGGGATCATACCTCACTCGCGCGCGGCAAGGGCGGAAAATGAACCGCGAGGACGCGAAGATCGCGAAGCATCACGTAGCTCGACGACGCGAGGTCGGAGCTCGACCAGGATGGCCGCAAGCCAGTCTGTGACAGCGTGGTTCCATTGTGGTCAGCGTTGTTCCCGCAGTACCTTGTCGCCTTTGCGATGAGCTGCGATGGCATTGACCTGCGATGATGCGATGGCTCTGCGCCTCTGCGCCTCTGCGCCTCTGCGTTGAACTGCGATGCTTCGCGCCCTTCGCGTCTTCGCGGTTCACTCCGCCAGCCGGTCGAGGGCGAGGGCGGCGGCGCCGAGGATCGCGGCGTGCTCGAGACGGCTCGGTACCAGGGTCAGCCGTTCGACGATGTGCGGGTAGGCGAAGCCGGCGAGGCCGCGCCGCAGGCTCGCCTCGAAGAGGTCGAAGGCGGTGGCGATCGAGCCGCCGAGGACGACCACCTCGGGGTCGTAGGCGTACAGCGCCAGGGCGACGGCGGCCGCCAGCTCCCCACCATAGGCGTCGAAGGCCCGGAGGGCCTCCCGGTCGCCGTCGCGCGCCCGCCGGTGGAGCTCCGAGGCCTCGGCGCCCCACTCGCGCGCGAAGTACGGGCTGGCGCACCAGCCCTGGAGCATACGGCCCTTGTGTGCCGACTTGCCGAGCTCGCCGACGCCGCAGTTGGCGCCGTGCAGCAACCGGCCGTCGATGACGACGCCGGTGCCGAGACCGGTCCCGAGGGTCATCCCGACCAGGTGGCGGAAGCCCCTACCGGCGCCGAAGACGTGCTCCCCGAGGGCGAAGGCGTTGGCGTCGTTGTCGACGGCCGCGGGCACGGCGAAACGCAGCTCGAGCGCCGCCTTGAGGGGTACCTCACGCCAGGACGGGATGTTGCCGACCTCGCGGACGATGCCCTGGGCGACGTCGACCACGCTGGGAGCGCCGAAGCCGATGGCCGCGACATCCGGGGTCATGACCTCCGCGATGGCGTCGGCCACCACCTCGAAAACGACCTGCCACGCCTCGGCGGCCGGGACCGGCCGCCGGACCAGCGCCTCGACCGCGCCGTCGCGGACCCGCCCAGCGGCCAGCTTGGTGCCGCCGAGATCGACTCCGACGACGGTCTCACCGTTCATCGACGATCCTCCGGACGGCTGCGAAGAGCGCATCGATGTCGGCCTCGGTGTTGAACGGCCCGACCCCGGCGCGGAGCGTGCCCCCGGGGAAGGTGCCGATCCGGCGATGGGCCGCCGGGGCGCAGTGCAGCCCGGCCCGGAGGCAGATGCCGTGCCCGCGGTCGAGCCGCGCGGCGAGCTCGCCGAGGTCACTGCCGGCGACGGTGAAGCTGAGAACTCCGACCCGGGAGGCGCCGTCGCGCCAGCCGTGGAGCGACACGCCGGCGATCCCGGCGAGCCCGTCGGCGAGCCGGCCGATCAGCCGGCGCTCGTGGGCCGCGACCGCCGACACGTCGCGGTCCGCCAGCCACCGGCAGGCGGCGCCGAGCCCCGCGATCCCGGGGCCGTTCGGCGTCCCGGCCTCGAGCCGGTCGGGCAGGTGCTCGGGCATCTCCTCGCTCTCCGAGCGCGAGCCGGTCCCGCCGAGCACCAGCGGCTCGAGGTGAAAGCCCTCGGCGAGCAGCAGCACCCCGACCCCAGGGGGCCCGAGCAGGCCCTTGTGACCCGAGCAGACGAAGGCGGCGACGCCGAGCCGGTCGATGTCGAGGGGGAGGCTGCCGGCGGTCTGGGCGCCGTCGACCAGGACCGGCGTCGGCGCGACCGCGGCCGCGATCTCGGCCACCGGCAGCACCGCGCCGGTGACGTTGGAGGCGTGGTTCACCGCGACCAGGGAGGTGGGGGCCGCGGCGACCGCCGCCCGGAAGGCCTCGGCGTCGGGCACGCCATCGGGGTCCGAGCCGGCGACGACGACGATCTCGAGCCCGCGCTCGAGCTCGAGCCGGCGCAGGGGCCGCATCAGCGAGTTGTGCTCGAGGGCCGAGGTGACCACCCGGTCGCCCGGTCGCAGCCGTCCCGCCAGCACGGCGTTGAGCCAGTGCGTCGCCCCCGGGCCGAGCAGGGTGCGCTCGGGGTCGCCGCCGAGCAGCCCGGCGACCTCGGTGCGGGCGGCCTCGATCGCCCGGGATGCCGCCACCGTCAGCCGGTGGCCGCCGCGCCCCGGGTTACCGGCCTCATTGTCGAGGAAGCGGGCGACCGCCTCGACCACCCCCGGCGCCTTGGGAAACGCCGTCGCGGCGTGGTCGAGATAGATCACGGGCGGACGACCCGACCGGCCGCCGCGAGCCGGCCGGCGATCTCGAGCATGTCGGTGACCCGTCCGACCTCGAGCCGCTCGGCGAGCGAGAAGAAGTTGAGGCAGGTGCCGCAGGCGATGATCTCGATCCCGGCGCGCTCGAGCGCGCGCAGGTCGTCGACGAGGAGCGAGCCCGCGCAGCACAGCTTGACCCCGGCGTTGTAGAAGAGGATCGCATCCGGCGGGGTCTCGAGCTGGGCCTGGGTCTTGAGGAACGAGCGCAGCAGCAGGGCGCCGAGCTCGTCATCGCCCGTGCCCATGGTCTCGGCGGTGATCTGGACGACCCGCGGTCCGCCGGTCGCCGGCAGATCGCAGGCGAGCAGCTCCCCCTCCCCCGGACGTGCCCCGGCGGCGTCCTCGCCGGCGCGAAAGCGCACGACGAAGGTCCCGTCGTCCTTCGGCTCGACCTCGGTCGCGACCTTTCGCGAGGCGGCGAAACGGGTGACGTTGGAGCGGCAGAGCTCGTCGGCGACCCAGAACCCGATCTCGCGCTCACCCGCGTCGAGCAGCTCGCGCAGCTTGAGCACCGGTCCGGGGCACGCGAGGTCGCGAACGTCGTACTCCTTCATGAGCCCACCTCCGGACCGCCAGTGTACTGCGTCGCGGAATCGACGGGAGTCGGGGTACACTGGAGGGCAGACCAGCCCGCCAAGGAGGCCATCATGCTCGGACGGGGCGTCCTGAGTCGTCTTCACACGCTGACCCAGCAGGAGACACTGACCCTGACCCTCTACCTCGACATCGACCAGAACAAGCCGGCCAACCGGAAGCACGGGTACCTCGTCCAGGCCGAGGCACTGCTCAAGGACCTCAAGGCGACGCATGGTTCCGACCGGCGGCTGGCCGACGCCAGCCGCCGGGCCCTCGATCTGGTCGGCAAGCTCCGGCCCAACGGGCGGTCGGCGCTGGTGGTCGTCAACACCGCGCTCAAGCTCGCCGAGCTCCACGAGCTCCAGCTCCCCATCGCGGTCTCGGCGCACTGGCGGACCGGCGCCTTCCTGCGGCCGATCGTCGAGGCGATGGACGAGCACGAGCGCTACGGCGTGGTGCTGACGAGCACCGAGAGGGCTCGGCTGTTCACCGTCGACATGGGCGAGATCGTCGAGCACGAGGACCTCGTCTCGGACACCGCCTCGCGCTCGCGGGCGCTCGGCGCCGACCAGTGGCGGTCGCAGAAGCGTCACGACCGGCGCCACGACGAGGCGGTCGCGCTGCACGCCAAGCGGGTGATCGACGCACTCCACGACTTGGTCCTCCACAGGCCCTTCGACCGGTTGGTCGTCGCCGGGACCCCCAAGGCCACCGCCCAGCTGACCCGGCTGCTGCCTCGCCGCCTCCAGGGCAAGCTCGTCCGGAGCTTCACGATGTCGATGACCGCCACCCCGAAAGAGGTCCTCGACGGCGTGCTCAAGCTCCAGCAGAGGATGGAGCGCGAGCAGGAGGCGCAGCTCGTCGAGGGGCTCGAGGCCGAGCTCCACGACGGCGGCAAGGCGGTGGCGGGGGTCGGTCCGGTCCTCGACGCGGTCAACCAGGGCCGGGTGTGGAAGCTGTTCTACGGCAAGGGCGCCACCGTCGAGGGCGGCGAGTGCGGCAGCTGCGGCGCCTACTCGCCCCACGCCAAGGGACCCTGCGTCTACTGCGGAGACGAGGTCACGCCGGTCGCCCAGTGCCTCGACCGCCTCAGCCAGTCGGTCATGGACATGGCCGGTCAGGTCGAGGTCGTCGACGGCCCCGCCGCCAAGCGCCTCGCCAAGCACGGCTCCATCGCCGCGCTGCTGCGGTACTGATTGAGGGGTGAGGAAGTCAGGGGGTTAGAAGGTCAGCGCTCGCTTCGCTCGCTGGTTAAGGGTTAGGAGTGAGCAGGTCAGCGCTCCCTCCGGTCGCTAGTGAGACGTTAGAAGTTAGACGGCTCACGTCTCACAGTGAGCGAAGCGAACGCTCACTCCTCACTCCTCACTCCTCACAGCGACCGAAGGGAGCGTCCTCACTCCTCACTCTTCACCTTTTCACAGCGAGCGAAGCGAGCGCTCACCCTCTCACTCCCCATCCGCTACGGTACCGGGAGCTTCTTGACGAGCCTGGCGACGGTCTTGAAGTCGGGGGTGTCGCAGCGCTCGACGAGCTCGAAGAGGGCCGACTCGGTGGTCGTGATCTCGGCGCCGGCGGCCCGCATCCGCTCGAGGGCCCAGAGCTTGTCGGCGGGGCGGCGGGAGCTGACGGCATCGTGGGGGACGTGAACCCGGTAGCCGGCGTCGAGCAGGTCGAGGGCGGTCTGGAGGACGCAGACGTGGGTCTCGATGCCGGTACAGATCACCTGGGAGCGGCCGGTGGCCTCGACGGCGGCGCGCAGCCCGGCATCGCGGGCGCAGGAGAAGGTGTCCTTGGCTGCCGGGGTCTGCCCGAGCAGCCCGGCCAGGGGCTCGACGGTGGCGCCCAGGCCCTTGGGGTACTGCTCGCTGCCGATCACCGGGACGCCGAGCGCCCGGCAGGCCTCGACGAGGACCTCGAGGCGCGAGAGGTGGCTCTGGTCGGCCATGACGGCGTTGATCCGCTCCTGGACGTCGATGACCAAGAGCACGGCGGCGCTGCGGTCGAGGAGGTGGGTCATGGGGGCATGATAGCGGGTCGGGAATGATGAATGATGAATGATGAACTCGATCGCGGGGTCGACCAGGGTCGGCGGAGCGAGTCGGTAAGGCGGGCGGGGTGCCTGGCACCCCCACGGGCATCGATCGGTGGCGAGCCCGCTACAATGATCTGATGACCGACGACAGGCGAGAGCAGCAGCCAGCCGACGGCGAGCCCCTCACCGGGGAAAGGGCGGCCGGGCCGACCTCCGAGCCGGCGCCCCCCGACCTCGCCGCCGCCCGGACGGCGGGCCGGCCCGACTGGAGCGCGGGGGGACCGCCCGGGCGCTGGGCGACCATCGGCTGCGGCCTCGGCGTCGTCGTGCTCATCGCCGCCCTCTTCGCCGGCTCGAGCCTGACCCGGAGAACGGTCTGGGCGGGATTCGCCGGCGCCCGGCAGCGTCTGGTCGCCAACCTCCCCGGGGACCTTCCCCCGGGCGAACGGGTCGAGCTGATCCGCCGCCTCGACGCGCTCGCAGCCGAGCTCGAGCGGCGCGACGATCCCTACCCGGCGATGGGCGAGCTCCAGCGCCTGGTCCGCACCATGCTCGAGGACGGACAGGTCACACGGGACGAGCTCGCGGGGCTCGACACCTATCTCGACCGGGAGCTCGCCGAGAGCCGGCGCGGGGTGCCGTACTCGATGCCGTGAGGAAGTGAGGGGGTGAGATCGCACGGCGCCTTCGGCGCGTGCTGGTGAGGTCGTTCACGGTCGTGCTTCGCCGACCGTTCACTGGTGAGAAGGTCAGAAGGTGAGAAGGTCAGCGCTCCCTTCGGTCGCTAGTAAGACGTTAGGAGTTAGACGTCTCACGTCTGACAGCGAGCGAAGCGAGCGCTCACGTCTTACTCCTCACAGCGAGCGAAGCGACTGAGCGAGATCCTCACCCGCGAGCAGAGGAGAGAAGCGACGAGGCGAGCCCTCACATCGTCGGCGCTACAATCCCCCGATGAGCGGCACGCGTTTCAGGCTCGAGACCCGCTTCGAGGCGGCGGGCGACCAACGCCAGGCGATCGACCGGCTGGTCGCCGGGGTCGAGGGCGGTCTCGCCTGCCAGACCCTCCTCGGGGTCACCGGCTCGGGCAAGACCTTCACCATGGCCAAGGTCGTCGAGGCGACCAACCGACCGACCCTGGTGCTGTGCCACAACAAGACCCTCGCGGCGCAGCTCTACCAGGAGTTCAAGAGCTTCTTCCCGGGCAACGCGGTCGAGTACTTCGTCTCGTACTACGACTACTACCAGCCCGAGGCCTACGTTCCGTCGTCGGACACGTACATCGAGAAGGAGACCTCGATCAACGAGGAGATCGATCGCCTCCGGCTGTCGGCCACGCGCTCGCTGTTCGAGCGGCGCGACGTGCTGATCGTCGCCTCGGTGAGCTGCATCTACGGTCTCGGCTCGCCCGAGGCCTACTTCGACATGCTCCAGCTCTTCGAGCGGGGCGCCACCCAACCCCTCGACGAGGTGCTCCGCCAGCTCGCCAAGATGCAGTACGAGCGCACCAACCTCGACCTCGCGCCGGGCAGCTTCCGGCTGCGCGGCGATGTCCTCGAGATCTACCCGCCCTACGACGACACCGGCGTCCGGGTCTCCTTCTGGGGCGACGAGGTCGAGTCGATCGAGCGCATCGACCCGGTGCGCGGGCTGGTCGTCGCCAGCCTCGACCGGCTGCCGGTCTACCCGCGGACCCACTACGTCACGCCGCGCGAGCACCTCCTCGCGGCGATCGACGGGATCCGCGTCGAGCTCGACGAGCGCCTCGCCGTCCTCAACCGCGACGGCCGGCTGCTCGAGGCGCAGCGGCTGTCGCAGCGCACCCTGTTCGACCTCGAGATGCTGACCGAGCTCGGCTACTGCCAGGGCATCGAGAACTACTCGCGCCACCTCACCGGACGGGCCTCCGGCGAGCCGCCGCCGACCCTGCTCGACTACTTCCCCGACGACTACCTGCTGATCGTCGACGAGTCGCACGTGACGATCCCCCAGGTCGGCGGGATGTTCCACGGCGACCGCTCGCGCAAGGCGACCCTGGTCGAGCACGGCTTCCGGCTGCCGTCGGCGATGGACAACCGTCCCCTGACCTTCGAGGAGTTCACCGAGCGCGTCCACCAGGCGATCTTCGTCTCGGCAACCCCGGGCCCGTACGAGCTCGAGCAGAGCGCCGGCGAGGTCGTCGAGCAGGTCATCCGGCCGACCGGGCTGCTCGATCCCGAGGTCGAGATCCGGCCGGCGGCCAACCAGGTCGACGATTTGCTCGCCGAGATCCGGCAGGTGGTGGGGCGCGGCGAGCGGGTGCTGGTGACGACGCTGACCAAGCGGATGGCCGAGGACCTCACCGGCTACCTCGCCGAGGTCGGGGTCCGGGTGCGCTACCTGCACTCGGAGATCGACACCCTCGAGCGCAGTGCCATCCTCGCCGACCTGCGGCGCGGCGAGTTCGACGTGCTTGTCGGCATCAACCTGCTGCGCGAGGGCCTCGACCTCCCCGAGGTCTCGCTGGTGGCGGTGCTCGACGCCGACCAGGAGGGCTTCCTGCGCTCGGAGACCTCGCTCATCCAGACGGTCGGTCGGGCGGCCCGCCACCTCAACGGCCGCGCCATCCTCTACGCCGACCGGGAGACCGGCTCGATGCGGCGGGCGCTCGCCGAGACCCGCCGCCGGCGCGCCAAGCAGGCCGAGTTCAACGCCGAGCACGGGATCGAGCCGCGCTCGATCGTCAAGGACGTGGCGAGCCCGCTACTCGCGATGTCCAACCTCGACTACTACGGGCCCGGGCGGCCGACGCCCCGGGTGTCCGAGCCGACCGACGACGATCTCGAGGACCCGGCCTCGCTCGCCCGGTTGATCGCCGAGCTCGAGAAGCGGATGCGCAGCGCGGCCAAGAGCCTCGAGTTCGAGGAGGCGGCCCGGTTACGCGACCGCATCAAGGAGCTCCGGAGGCAGCAGATCTTCAAAACGTAGCAGCTGCGATTCGTTCGACGGGTTTTAGAGCCTGCCCACCGTTTCACGCACGATTTCCAGCACCGGCTGCGGCCACACCCCCAACCAGAGCACCACCGCGAGCAGGGCGACGAGCACGGCGCCGGCGGCCATCGGCGCCGGCGGCAGCGCGGCGGCGCCGTCCTCGGCGGGTTGCATGTACATCGCGACGATCGGCCGCAGGTAGTAGAAGATGCTGAGCACGGAGCCGAGCACCAGGATCAGCGCGAGGGCCCACTGGCCGGCCCCGAGACCGGCGCGCACGACGAGGAGCTTGCCGACGAAGCCGGCGGTCAGCGGAATTCCGGCGAGCGAGACCAGCGCGACGGTGAGCAGTCCGGCGAGAAGCGGGCGCTCGCGACCGAGCCCGCGGAGGTCCGAGAGCCGGTCGAGGTCACGATCGGCCGGGCTCAGCACCGCGATCACCCCGAAGGCGATCAGCGTCGTCGGCAGATAGCCGGCGAGGTAGAAGGCGGCCGCCTCGGCGCCGAGGGGCCCGCCGGCGACGACCGCGATCATCAGGTAGCCGAGGTGGGCGACCGACGAGTAGGCGAGCAGCCGCTTGAGGTTGTCCTGGCGCAGCGCGAGCAGGTTGCCGACCAGGATCGAGGCGCCGGCGAGCAGCGCCAGGAGAAGGACGAGCTGCCGGCCGGGTTCGCCGGTGACCGCCAGCATCCGCAGCAGCACCGCGACCACCGCGGCCTTGGACACGGTGGCGACGAAGGCGGTGACCGGGGCCGGGGCGCCCTGGTAGACGTCCGCCGTCCACATGTGGAAGGGCGCCAGGGCGAGCTTGAAGCCGACCCCGACCATCAGCAGCGCCACTCCGGCCAGGGTCAGACCGTGGAGGCCGCCCGCCGGGACCGCCAGCCCGGCGAGGGCGGCGAGCTCGAGGCGGCCGGTCTCGGCGAAGATCAGCGCCATGCCGAAGAGCAGGAAGGCCGAGGAGACGGCGGCGAGCACCAGGTACTTGACCCCGGCCTCGAGGCTGAGGCCGTCGTTCCGCAGATACCCGACCATGGCGTAGAGCGACACCGAGAGGACCTCGAGACCGAGGAACAGCGAGGCGAGGTGGGTGCTCGCGGCGAGCACCCCGCCGCCGAGGGTCGCGAAGAGCAGCAGCAGGAGCAGCTCCTCGATCTGGGTGCCGCGCCGCGCGAGGTAGTCGGCGGCGAGCACGACCACGACCACCGCGGCCGCGATCAGCAGCGCGATGAAGAAGAGCGCCGGACCGTCGATCAGCAGCAGCGGGGTGACCTGGACCGGCCCGACTGTCCGGGCCGCGAAGAGCAGGCCGAAGGAGGCGGCGAGGCCGGCAAGGGTGATCGTCAGGGACCAGGTCCGGTTGCGGCGCACGGCCACCGCGGCCATTAGCACGATCGACGTCGCGGCGATGCCGATCAGCGGCAGCAGCGCAGTGAGCTCGCGGGCGGTCACCGACCGCCTCCCCTCATCGATCGAGGCTGACCTCGCAACCACAAAGACACGAAGCCACGAAGGACGTCACGAAGAGCCTCTCTTTGTGTTCTTCTTTGTGCCTTTGTGTCTTCGTGGTTGCGGCGAAACGGGAGGGCGTCGAGGGGAGAAGCGATCATTCAGAACCCCCCAATCACCAGGCTCGGAACGAGATGGAGAAGCCCCTCGAGGGCGGGCGCGAAGGTGGCAATGACGGTGCCGGGCCAGAGCCCGAGCCAGACGATGACGATGACCATCGGCGCCATCATCACGATCTCGCGCGGGTCCAGGTCGGCGATCCGCCAGTCGGTCGGGGCGGCGCCGTGGAAAGCGGTCTGGATGATCCGCAGCGAGTAGACGGTGGCGGCGACGATCCCGAGCAGCGCGATGACCGTCACCGCGGCGTCGACCGGGAAGACCCCGAAGATCACCAGGAACTCGCCGATGAAGTTGCCGGTCCCTGGCAGCCCGAGCGAGGCCATGGCGAAGACCATGGCGACCCCGGCGAGCCGCGGCGCGGCGCGCCAGAGCCCGCCCATCTCGGTGACGTCGCGGGTGTGGATCCGCCGGTACAGCATGCCGACGATCATGAACAGCGAGCCGGTGCTGATCCCGTGGCAGATCATCTGCATGACCGTGCCCTGGAGCGAGAGCGCGTTCCAGCTGTAGACACCCAGCAGCACGAAGCCCATGTGGCTGACGCTGGTGTAGGCGACGAGCCGCTTGAGGTCGGTCTGGGCGAAGGCGAGGATCGCGCCGTAGCCGATCCCGAGCGCGCCGAGCCAGAGCGCCCACGGGGCCAGCGCCGCCGAGGCGTCGGGGAAGAGCGGGACGACGAAGCGGATCAGCCCGTAGGCGCCGGTCTTGAGCAGCAACGCGGCGAGGATCAGGCTGCCGGCGGTCGGCGCCTCGGTGTGGGCGTCGGGCAGCCAGTTGTGGATCGGCACCGCCGGCAGCTTGACCGCGAAGGCGACGAAGAAGCCGAGCATGATCCACATCGCCGCCGAGGAGGTCATCGGCGTGCCGAGCAGCTCGACGTAGGAGAAGGTCAGCGTCCCGGTGGCCGAGGCGTGGGCGAGCGCGAGGGCGATGATCGAGACCAGCATCAGCAGCCCGCCGACCAGGGTGTAGATGAAGAACTTGACCGCTGCGTAGATCCGGTTGCCGTGGCCCCAGATCCCGATCAGGAAGTACATCGGGACCAGCATGACCTCCCAGAAGACGTAGAAAAGGAACAGGTCGAGGGCCAGAAAGACGCCGGTGATCCCGGCGAGGACCCAGAGCAGGCAGGCGTAGTAGGGGCCGACCCGATCGTCGATCTCGTCCCACGAGACGAGCACCGCCATGACGCCGATGAAGGCGGTGAGGACGACCATCAGCAGGCTGAGCCCGTCGACGGCGAGGATGACGCCGACCCCGAGCTCGGGGATCCAGGCGCGCTGGTAGACCTCGAGCCAGGGACCGCCGGCGCCGAGCGCCGCCTCGCCCCAGTGCCGCACCCACAGCGCGAGCACCAGGACGAGCTCGACCAGCGTCGAGGCGAGCGAGACCCGGCGGCCGCCGCCGGCGCGCGAGCGCTCGCCGAGCCAGGCGGCGACACCGCCGACCAGGGGTACCAGAATCAGCAGCACCAGCGTCATGTGAGCACCACGATCGCGACCGCGATCACCGCGCCGAGGCCGATCCCGAAAACGTAGCTCCGGATCCGCCCGTCCTGGGTCCGGGAGAGCGCCGCGTTGCCGGCCGCGGCGGTGGCCGCGAGCACCGCCGGGATCCGGTCGATGGGGTCGCGCCGCAGCCGCGCGGCGCAGGCAACGAAGGGGCGGACCACGATCCGGTCGTAGAGCGCGTCGAAGCCCCAGCCGGAGAGCCAGAACCGGGCGAGCCAGGCGCCCGCCGCCGACGCCTTGATCGCGGCCGGCAGCGCCGGACGCCGGACGTACAGCAACCAGGCCGCGAGCACCCCGACCAGGGTGATCCCGGCGACGACCATCTGGAGGAGGTGCTCGACGTGGTGGTCCTCGACCGCCCAGTCGACCGCCGGCAGTGTCTGGCCGGTGAGATCGGTGAACCAGGTCACGTGGCCGAGCCAGCCCGGGGTCTCGACGAAGCCGCCGACGATCGAGAGTGCGGCGAGCACGGTCAACGGAACCACGATCCGTGGCCCCGGCGGGTGGCCGACGTGACCCTTCTCGTCGCCGAAGAACACGACGAAGACCAGCCGGAACGAGTACACCGTGGTGAGCAGCGCGCCGAACGCCCCCGCCGCCCACAGCCAGCGGCACCCCGCCGCCGAGCCCCAGGCCGCCCACAGGATGAGGTCCTTGGAGAAGAAGCCGGCGGTCACCAGCGGCAGCGCCGCGAGCGACGCCGCACCGGCGAGAAAGGTCCAGAACACCGCCGGCAGCCGCCGCCGCAGCCCGCCCATCCTGAAGATGTCCTGCTCGTGGTGCAGGGCGAGGATCACCGCGCCGGCGCCGAGGAAGAGCAGCGCCTTGAAGAAGGCGTGGGTCATGAGGTGGAAGACCGCCGCCGACCAGGCGCCGACCCCGAGGCCGAGGAACATGTAGCCGATCTGGCTGATCGTCGAGTAGGCGAGGACCCGCTTGATGTCGGTCTGGACCAGTGCGCTGCAGCCCGCCAGCAGCAGGGTCGCCGCGCCGACGATCGCGACGGCGGTCATCGCTTGCGGGGCGAGCAGGAAGACCGCGTGGGTGCGGGCGATCAGGTAGACCCCGGCGGTGACCATGGTCGCCGCGTGAATCAGCGCGCTGACCGGGGTCGGGCCGGCCATCGCGTCGGGCAGCCATGTCTGGAGCGGCAGCTGGGCCGACTTGCCGACCGCCCCGCCGAGCAGCAGCAGCGCCACCGCCACCGCCATGCCGGAGCCCACCGGCCAGCTCGCGGTCGCCCACGCCATCGCCTGGCGGATGTCGAGGGTCCCTGCGTGCTTGAACAGCAGCAGCAGGGCGACCGCCATCGCGGTGTCGCCGACCCGGGTGACGATGAAGGCCTTGCGCGCCGCGGCGCCGTTGGCCGGGTCGGAGTACCAGAAGCCGATCAGCAGGTAGGAGCAGAGCCCGACCCCCTCCCAGCCGAGATAGAGCAGGAAGAGGTTGTCGGCGAGCACCAGCATGAGCATGCAGGCGACGAACAGGTTCATGTAGGCGAAGAAGCGGCTGTAGGCCTCGTCGTCGGCCATGTACTCGGTGGAGTAGAGGTGGATCAGGAAGCCGACGAAGGTGACGACGAAGATCATCACCAGCGACAGCGCGTCGAGGGCCAGGTTGAAGCCGATCTCGAAGGCGCCGATGTCGATCCAGGTCCAGAGGGTCTCGACGCGGAGGCCGCCCTCGGGCGGCCGGTCGAGGAAGCCCGCCGCGATGCCGAGGGTGACCGCCGCCGACAGCCCCACCGAGCCGACCCCGACGGTGCCGGCCCGGCGTCTCGGCAACCGGCCGCCGGCGAGGGCGAGCACCAGGAACCCCGCGGCCGGGAGGGTGGGGACGAGCCAGAGCGGCAGCGAGCGGAGGAGCTCGCCCACCTCAGCCCCCCATCCCGCTGACCGCGTCGCCGTCGAGGTCGGGGACGCGGCGCGAGATCCGCAGCAGCAGCGCCAGGCCGACCGCGACCTCGGCCGCGGCCATGACCAGGATGAAGACGAACATCACCTGGCCGTCGGCGACCCCCCAGCGCGCGCCGGCGATGACGAAGGCCATGGCGGCGGCGTTGAGCATGATCTCGATCGAGAGCAGCTGGAAGAGCAGGTTGCGCCGGACGAGCACGCCGACCAGGCCGATGGCGAAGAGCGCACTCGCGACCAGCAGGCCGTGCCCGAGGAGGACCGCGCCGCTCACCCTTCGCCCCCGGTGGTCCGGCTGCCCGAGCCGAGATAGGCGGCGCCGACGAGCCCGGCCAGCAGCAGGAAGGATGCGAGCTCCACCGCCAGGACATACGGTCCGAAGAGGGCGTGCGAGACCTCTCGCGGTCCGACCGCGTCGCCGGCGACCGCGTCGCCACCGGCGGTCGTGATGACGACGACGAGCTCGGCGAGCAGCACCGCCGCCAGGACCCCGGGGCCGATCCACGTCGCCGGGCTCAGAAGGCCGTGCTGACGCGGCGCCGCCTCCGGGCCGAGGTTGAGCATCATCACCACGAAGACGAAGAGCACGATGATCGCCCCGGCGTAGACGATGATCTCGAGCACGGCGGCGAAGGGCGCGCCGAGGGTGAGGAAGACCACCGCCGCGGCGAGCAGCGAGACGACGACGTAGAGCAGGGCGTGGAAGGCGTTGCGGCGGCTGACCGCCAGCCCGGCGGCGAGGAGCGCGACGGCACCGGCGAGGTAGAAGAGCACGGTCATGGCATCAGGTCCCGAACGTCGATCGGCGGATCCTCGCCCGCGGCCTCGCCCTTGTCCTTGCCGGCGACGGCGAGCCCCGCGACGCGGTAGAAGTTGTAGCCCGGGTACTTGCCGGTTCCGTTGATCAGCAGGTGCTCCTTCTCGTACACCAGGTTCGTGCGCTCGAGCTCGCAGAGCTCGAAGTCCGGGGTGAGCTGGATCGCGTAGGTCGGGCAGGCCTCCTCGCAGAAGCCGCAGAAGATGCAGCGCGAGAAGTTGATCCGGAAGAACTCGGGGTAGCGGCGGCCGTCCGGGGTCTCGGCGGCCTGCAGGGCGATGCAGTCGACCGGGCAGGCCGCCGAGCACAGGTAGCAGGCGACGCAGCGCTCGAGCCCGTCGGGGTCGCGGCTGAGGATGATCCGACCGCGCCAGCGCGGCGGGATCTGCGGCCGCTCCTCCGGGTACTGGACGGTCTCGCGCTTGGCGAAGGCGTGCATGAAGATGTGCGCCATCGACCGCAGGGAGTTGAAGATCGCCCTCATGAGAGCACCACCAGGCCGGTCACCAGCAGGTTGAGCAGGGCGAGGGGCAGCAGGACCTTCCAGCCGTAGGCCATGAGCTGGTCGAAGCGGGGCCGCGGCAGCGACGCCCGCAGCAGGAAGAAGACCGCGATGACGGCGAGGGTCTTGAGCAGGAACCAGACCACCGGCGGCAGCCACGGTCCCCGCCAGCCGCCGAAGTAGAGCAGCACGATCAGGGCCGAGATCAGGGTCACCCCGAGGTACTCGCCGACGAAGAACATGCCGAACTTCATGCCCGAGTACTCGGTGTGGTAGCCGGCCACGAGCTCGGCCTCCGCCTCGGGCAGGTCGAAGGGCACTCGTTTGGTCTCGGCGACGCCGGCGACGGCGAAGACGAGCATGCCGAGGAACTGCGGCACGCAGTTCCACAGCCCGCTCTGGGCCTCGACGATATCGCCGAGGCGGAAGGAGCCGGCGAGCACCACCACCCCCATGAGGCTGATCCCCATGAAGACCTCGTAGCTCACCATCTGGGCCGCGGCGCGCAGCCCGCCGAGCAGCGCGTACTTGTTGTTCGACGCCCACCCCCCGAGCACCGAGGCGTAGACGGTCATCGACGACATGGCGAGGATGAAGAGCACCCCGACCGACGAGTCGGCGACCACGATCTCCGGGCTGATCGGCACCACGGCGAAGGACATCAGCACCGCGACCATGATCACCATCGGAGCGAGCACGAAGACGGTCCGGTCGGCGAAGGGGGGAACCCAATCCTCCTTGAAGAAGATCTTGATCACGTCGGCGACCACCTGGAGAAGCCCGAAGGGGCCGACCCGGTTCGGCCCGTAGCGGTCCTGCCACAACGCGAGCAGGCGCCGCTCGTACCAGATCAGGAACGCCGCCATGGTGAGCACCAGGCCGAGGACCAGGGCGACATCGGCCAGGGGGGCGAGGAGCCCGGTCATGACGGCCCCTTGAGCCGTGCCCACCGCCCGGGCGGAAGCCCGGCGATGGCGGGCAGCCCCTCGGGCAGGCCGGCACAGCCGCTCGGCAGCCCGTCGACGAGCCGGAAGGGCAGCTCGAAGGCCCGACTGTCGATCTCGACGGTCACCATGTCGCCGGGGTCGACGCGCAGCCGGTCGGCGTCGTCGTCGTTGAGGCCGAGGTAGGGTGCGGGGGCCCGCTCGGCGACCCCGGGGCTCTCCATGCTCCGGGGCTCGGAGCCGAAGAGGTGGTGCAGGGGAACGAGCAGCCACTCGCCGTACCGCGGCACCGGCTCGTCGCAGGGTGGGTAGTAGGCGCCGTCCCCGTCGACGACTCGGTCGGCGAAGAGGCGGATACCGGGGTCGCCGCCCCGGACCGCACCGCCGATCTCCTGCTGGAACCGGGTGAGCGCCTGGACCGAGTTCCAGCCCGGCGACCAGTACCGGGCGACGAGGTCCGGCGGCGGGCGGCCCGGGCTGCCTTCCATGGAGAAGGTCATCGGCGCCTCGTCGTCGGTCGGGGGCTTCGGCTCTCGGATCGTCAGGTGGGCGTTGACCGCGGTGCGGCCGGTGACCCGGTGGGACTGCCGGGGGACCCTCGAACGGGGGCCGGGGCCGGGCCTCGGTACGAGCCCGACGATCGGACCGAGCTCGGGGAGCTCGGCGGACATCGCGGCCGTGAGGTCGTCGGGGCCCGACCACGAGGCGGAGCCCTCGCCGTGGGCCTGCTGGCAGATCCGCTGCAGCCAGCGCCAGCTCGCGCGGACCTCGTCGCCGGGCGCGAAGACCTGGTAGAAGCGTTGCGCCCGAGCCTCGTTGTTGACCAGCGTGCCGTTGCACTCGAAGAAGGTCGCGGCCGGGAGCACGACCTCCGCCCGATCGCTGACGGTGCTCTGCAGGTGGTCGAGCACGACCACGTGGTCGGCGCGGTCGAGGACGGCATCGAGCGCCGCCCGCCGCTCCCGGCTGGTGCGCGCCGGCTCGAGCACGAGGACCGCCCGGATGTCCTCCCGCCCCTCGATCGCCGACAGATCGGGCGCGTCGAAGAGCGCGGCGCCCACCGAGTTGCAGTCGGGCACGACGAGGGCGAGGGCGGTGTCCGGGATGTGCCGGCTCAGGGCGCGGGCGATGTTGGAGGCGGCGCGGAGGACGGCGATGTCGCCGGTCCCCGTGCCGGCGACGACGAGCGGCCGGGTCGCTCGCCTGAGCGCCCTGGCGGCCGGGCCGACGATCCGCGCGACGGCAAAGGGCAGGTCGCCCGGCGACGCCACGGCGTTGTCGACGATCTTGGCGATGGCGTCGCCGAGGCGGGCGATGGTCGGCGGTGTTGCGCGCACGGTCTGGGTGGCGATCCCGTCGAGGGCGGTGGCCGCGGGTGTGGCGATGAACAGAGGACCGGTCTGGCGGTTGACCACCAGCCGGACGACGGCGTCGTTCCACGCCGGGACGCCGAGCTCGCGTACCCGCTCCTTGGGGATGTTGAGCACCGCCTGGCGAATGGCGAGGTCGAGAAGAGGGGCGGTATTGGTCACGTCCTCGCCGAGGATGAGCACGGCGTCGGCGGCTTCGACCTCGCGCAGGCTCGGCATCCGTGCCGGGTGGTCGCGGAGGATCGCCGCCACCGTGCGGAGGTGCTCGGCCTCGACGGCGCCGACCCCCATGACGAACCTCTCGGCGCCGACCAGCCGGCGGAGGGCGAAGTTGGCCTCCAGCGAGGCGACCGTCGAGCCGATGCCGACCGCGCCGCCCGCGCGGACGATGGCGGCCACGCGGTCGACCGCGTCAGCGGCCGAGACGACGGTCGCCTCCCCGTTGGCACGGATCACCGGCTGGCCCAGCCGGCGCGGGCTGTTGACGAACTCGAAGCCGAAGCGGCCGCGGTCGCACAGGAAGTACCGGTTGACCTCGCCGTGGTAGCGGTTGCGGATGCGGCGCAGCACGCCGGTGCGCTCGCCGGGCAGGGTGTTGCAGCCGAGGCCGCAGTGCGGGCACAGCGACGGCGCGGTCTGCAGGTCCCAGGCGCGGATCGAGCACGCCTTGGCCGTCTTGTCGGTGAAGACTCCGGTCGGGCAGACCTCGACGAGGTTGCCGCTGAACGGGCTTTCGAGCACGCCGTCGGCCACGCGGCCGAAGTAGACCCGGTTGCGCGAGCCGAACACGTCGAGGTCGTCGCCGCCGGCGTAGTCGCGGTAGAAGCGGACACACCGGTAGCAGGCGATGCAGCGGTTCATCTCGTGGTTGATGAACGGGCCGAGGTATTGGTTGCGGTGGGTCCGCTTCGCGAACCGGTGCTCGCGCCGGCTGTGGCCGACCATCACGGTCATGTCCTGGAGGTGGCACTCGCCGCCCTCGTCGCAGACCGGGCAGTCGTGCGGGTGATTCGTCATGAGCCAGCCGATCACCGCCGAACGAAAGGCCGTCGCCTCCTCGTCGACGATCGAGATGCGCAGGCCGTCGGCGACCGGGGTCATGCAGGCCATGACGATCATGCCGGTGGTGTCGTCGGCATTCCGGAACTGCTTGACCGCGCACTGGCGGCAGGCGCCCACCGAGCCGAGGGCGGGGTGCCAGCAGAAGTACGGCAGGTCGTAGCCGAGGTCGAGCACCGCCTGGAGGAGGTTCAGACCCTCCTTCACCTCGTGCTCGGTCCCCTCGACGAAGATCCTGACCATCACCCTTGACCTCTTCCTCTCAACTCTCAACTCTTTAACCTTAACCCTTAACCCTTAACCCTTAACTCTTTACCCTTAACCCTTTACCCACCTCCATACGGGCATCTCCCCTCCGCGATGTGCCGCTCGAAGTCCTCTCTGAAGTGCCGCAGCGCGCTCGCCAGCGGGTCGACCGCGCCGGGGGCGAGGGCGCAGAAGGTGTAGCCCGGACCGAGCATCCGGCAGTGCCGCTCGAGGATCTCGAGGTCGCCGTCCCGGCCGGCGCCGGCCTCGATCGCGCCAAGGGTCTTCTCGACCCACGGCAGCCCTTCACGGCACGGCGTGCACCAGCCGCAGCTCTCCTGCGCGTAGAAGTGCTCCATGTTGTGCAGCATGCCGACCGGGCAGGTGGCGTCGTCGAGGACGATCATCGTCCCGGTGCCGAGGCGGCTGCCGGCTGACTGGACGTGGCTGAAGTCCATCGGCAGGTCGAGGTGCTCGGGCAGCATGAACGGGGTCGACGCGCCGCCGGGCAGGAGCGCCCGCAGCGTCAGGCCGTCGCGCATGCCGCCGGCGTGTCGCTCGACGATCTCACGGATCGGTGTCCCCATGGGCAGCTCGAAGATGCCCGGGTTCTTCACCTTGCCGCTGACGCCGTAGAGCTTGGTGCCGGCGTCCTCGGTCAGACCCAGGCCGCGGAACCACTCCGCCCCGTGGCGGATGATGTGCGGCACGTTGCACAGGGTCTCGACGTTCTGAACCACCGAGGGCTTGCCGTACAGCCCGACCACCGGAGGGAACGGCGGCTTCGCGCGTGGGTTGGCGCGGCCGCCCTGGAGCGAGGTCAGGAGGGCGGTCTCCTCGCCGCACATGTATCGTCCCGCGCTGACGTGGACGTGGAGCTCGAGGTTGAAGCCGGAGCCGAGGATGTCGTGGCCCCAATATCCCGCCTCGCGGGCCTCCTCGGAGGCGCGGCGCAGGCGCAGGAAGGCGTCCCGGTAGGCCCAGCGGATGAAGATGTAGCCGAAGTCCGCCTCGATGGCATAGGCCGCGAGCAGCACGCCCTCGATGAGCTGGTGCGGGTTGCCCTCGATGAGCAGCCGGTCCTTGAAGGTGCCGGGCTCCATCTCGTCGCCGTTGGCGACCAGGTAGCGGCGGCCGGTG
>JALOLD010000041.1 GCA_025456145.1 Thermoanaerobaculales bacterium
CGAGAAGGCCGCCCGCCCGTCGAAGGTGGCGAGACCGGTGAAGGCCTTGACCAGGCTGTCCTGGACGGCGGCGTCGGCCTCGTCGGCGCCGACGTACTGCCGGCAGACCATCCACAGCCGGCGCTGGTGGCGTCGCACGAGCTCGGCGAAGGCGTCGCGGTCGCCGTTGCGTGCGAGCAGCACCAGGGCTGGCTCGTCGGGGACGGTCTCGGCGTGGCTCGACGGCATGGTCGTGGCTCGCAGCACAAGCATAGGACGACGCGCCGTCGGGGAGGTTGACGGACCCTCCGAGAAGGCCGGCGATCCGAGTTGAGCCCCGGCGCCTCCGGAGAGTGGATGCCCCTACCGAGGAACCACGACCCGCAACGCCGACGGCACGATCTCGAAGCGGGTCACCGGCGGCTCGAGCCGCCACTGGTTGCCGTCGAGGTGGACCGCCAGGGGCTCCGAGGCTCGAGCACCGACGCCCGGAAGGCGACGCTTCCGTCCATGGTGTGGAGGGTGCCCTTGAGGGCGCCGAGCAGGCGCTGCAGGCGCCCCGACAGCGGCACATCGGGGACCAGGGTGGCGTCGAGGAGGGCGTCGTCGGGGAGGGCGCCCGGGGTCAGCCGGAAGCCGCCGCCGGTGGTCGGGCCGTTGTGCACGGCGAGGATCGTCATGGTGCTCTCGATGTCGCGGTCGCCGGCGACGATCCGGACCCGCGGCGCCCGGAAGCTGACCAGGGACACCGCGGCGGTGGCCAGGTAGACGGCGATGCCGCGCACCCACTTGACCCGGGCCGCGCGGTGGTTGATGTCGGCGGTCAGCCCGATGCCGATGGCGTTGAGCACCAGCCGGTCGCCGACCTGGATGAGGTCGACCTCGCGCGGGACGCCGCCGAAGGCCACCGCCGCCGCGCCGTCGAGGTCGAGGGGCAGACCGAGGGTGCGGGCCGCGTCGTTGCCGGTGCCGAGGGGGAGGATGGCGAGCTCGCAGCCGATCCGGGCGAGGCCCTCTGCGGCCTCGCAGACGCTGCCGTCGCCGCCGGCGATGACGACCCGCCCGGCGCCCCCGGCCGCCGCCCGGGCGGCGAGTGCGGTGGCGTGGCCGGGGGCCTCGGTGAAGACCACGTCGAGGTCGTGGCCCTGGGCACGCAGCCGGCGCTCGAGCGCCGGCCACTCCCGTCCGAGGCGGCCGCCGGCCGCCGCCGGGTTGACGATCACCTGCACCCGCCAACCCTACTCCATTCGGCGGCCCGACGAAAAGCCGAAAAAAGAGGCGCCGGGGGAGGCCGGCGCTGAGAGAGGAGGGGGGTCCTGTCCTTTCGTTCGACCCGACTCTGGGGGGCCGATGTTGTCCCGGGATGGACGCGGGATGGACCCGGGGTAAGAAATCGCTCCTCCCGGCCACGATTAACCTGGAGTTAACCGGCCTTTCTCCATTGGTTTACCGCAGGAGCCGAGACTCCGCCCATGGTCGCCCGAGCCTCGACTGCGCCCTCTCGAGGGCCGGCCGCCGAGCCGAGACCGCTCCGCTTCCCGGGGGGCTGGGCCCTCGGCTCGCCGGTCCGCAGCGGTCCGCAGCGTCTGCTCGAGATCGCCCACGGCGGCGGGCTCCGGCTCGCCCAGGCGAAGGGGCTCGAGCTGGTCCACCGGGCCGACGACCACTTCGAGCGCATGGTCGAGGCCTGCCGCCGGGCCGAGCACGAGGTCTGCCTCGAGATCTACCAGGTGCGGCGCGACCCGGTCGGACGCCGGGTGCTGTGCGCCCTCGCCGAGGCGGCCCGCCGCGGCGTCGCGGTCCGCCTGCTGCTCGACCCGATGGGCTCGAGCCGGATCGCCGACTGGCTGCCCCGGATGCGCGAGCACGGCGTCGACGCGCGCTGGTACAGCCCGTGGCGGCCGTGGAACCACCCGCTGCGACGGACCCACCGCAAGCTGCTGATCGTCGATGGTCGGATCGCGTCGGTCGGCGGCATCAACCTCGCCGCCGAGTTCTCCGAGGCGCTCAGCGGCGACCGCGCCTGGCGCGATGTCGGGCTGTGGACCGGTGGGCCGGTGGTCAGCGTCCTGCGCCAGCAGTTCGAGGCCGCCTGGACCGGCGAGGGCGGTGGCGGGGTCGGCCGGCCCATCGAGGTCGACCGCGGCGCCGACGGTCTGGTCGCCATCGCCGGCGGCCGCGACGGACGGTCCGGGCACGCCGACGCCTACATCGCGTTCGCCGACTCGGCGCGCACCGAGCTGGTGCTGGCGACACCGTACTTCATCCCCGAGCGCCGGTTCCGCGAGGCCCTCGGCCGGGCCGCCCGGCGTGGCGTCCGGGTCGTCGTCATGGTCCCCCGGCTGTGCGACATCTCCTGGTTCAAGCACGCCGGTCGCCGCCACTACCACGGGCTGCTCGAGGCCGGCGTCGAGATCTGGGAGCGCGCCGACCGGATGGTCCACGCCAAGGTCGGGGTGGTCGACGGCTGCGTCGCGGCGGTCGGCTCGGTCAACCTCAACCGGCGCAGCTTCCACGGCAACGCCGAGACCCTGCTGCTGACCGCCGAGCCGCAGGCGGTCGCCGAGATCCACCGCCTGATCACGGTCGAGGCCGGCGCCGCCGCCGAGCCCCTCGAGCCTGTTGGATGGGCCGCCCACCCGGACCGCCGCCGGCTCGCCGAGCTCGCCGCCGCGCCGGTCGGTCTGGTGTTCTGAGCCCATCCCTCTTCACACCGCCTTCACCGGAGAGACCGAGACTCCGCCGGTGCGGATCTCGCTGGTCACCGACGCCTGGCTGCCCCAGGTCAACGGGGTGACGACGACGCTGAGAGGCTGCCGCGACGTGCTCGTCGGCCAGGGTCACGAGCTCGACATCGTCTCGCCCGACCGCTTCCGGAACCTCCCGTGCCCGGGCTACCCGTCGATCCGGCTCGCCGTGTGGCCGGGGCGGAAGGTCGGCCGGCTGCTCGAGGCGCACCGGCCGCAGGCCATCCACCTCGCCACCGAGGGCCCGCTCGGCCTGACCGCCCGGCTGTACTGCGGCCGCCGCGGTCTGCCCTTCACCACCGCCTTCCACACCCGCTTCCCCGAGTACCTCCGGGTCTACACCGGGCTCCCCGAAGGCGCGACCTACCGCCTCCTGCGCTGGTTTCACGGACCTGCTGAGCGGACCCTGGTGCCCACCGAGAGCCTCAAGACCGAGCTCGAGCAGCACGGTTTCGGCCACCTCGTCCGGTGGCGGCGCGGGGTCGACACGGAGCTGTTCAGACCACGGCCGGGCGACTTCTACGGCCTGCCGCGGCCGGTCTTTCTCTACGCGGGGCGGGTCGCCCCCGAGAAGAACATCGAGGCCTTCCTCGAGCTCGAGCTGCCCGGCTCCAAGGTCGTGGTCGGCGACGGGCCGGCCCGGGCCCGGCTGGCCGCGCTCCATCCCGAGGTCCACTGGGCCGGGATGCGCCACGGCGAGGACCTCGCCGAGCACTACGCCGGCGCCGACGTCTTCGTCTTCCCCTCGAGGACCGACACCTTCGGCGTGGTCATGCTCGAGGCCTTCGCGAGCGGGCTCCCGATCGCCGCCTACCCGGTCACCGGCCCGGTCGACGTCGTCGAGCACGGCGTCACCGGGGTGCTCGACCACGACCTCCGCGCGGCCTGCCTCGCCGCGCTGGAGCTCGACCGCGCGGCCTGTCGCGCCCACGCCCTCGAGCTGAGCTGGGAGCGCTGTGCGACGATGCTGCTCGACAACCTCGCGGTGATCGGCGGTGAGAGCTGAGCCCGTCAGTCTCGGCTCGCCCCGTCACGCCGCACGGGATGGCGGGGGCCCTCCGGGGCCAGCAGGGTTCTCCGGCCGACCCGGTAGCGAGCCCCCCGCCAGGCGACCGACGAGCTGATGAAGGGGACCGGCCAGAGCGCGGCGACGGTCAAACCGCGCAGGACCTCGAGGGGCGGGTAGACCACCGCCCGTCGCCGCACCCCGAGGGCGCGCTCGGACTCGAAGGCGAGGGCCGAGAGCAGCGCCACCGTGACCGCGGCGATCGCCGCCGACGCCGGACCGGGGTCGACGACGAGCAGCGCGAGGGCCGGCGGCACCGGGTTGGTCAGGATCTCGCCGGCGTAGGCGAGCGGGTGGATCCGCCGTCGGATGCGCGCCCAGCGGAGGTGGCGGCCGGCGAAGCCTCTGACGCTGAGCCGCCCGAGGACGTTGTCGACCGGACGCGGGCAGACGACGGTGGCGAGCCCGAGGGCGGCCAGCTCCTCGCCGCAGACCTGGTCCTCGGCGAGAAAGCTCCCGAGACGGGTGAAGCCGCCGATCCGCTCGAGATCGGCCCGACGCAGCAGCATCGACTTGCCGACCGCGCAGACCCGGCCGAGGACGCCGCTCACCGTCGCCACGCCTCCCATGACGAAGGTGTTGAGCTGGAGGCTCTCGAGCGCGCCACCGAGGCCCTTGCCGCCGGTGCCCCGGATGAACGAGGTCACCAGCCCGACCCCGGGCCGGCTCAGGCGGGCCATCATGTCGGAGAGCATGTCGGGCATCACCACGACGTTGGAGTCGGAGATCAGCAGGTGCTCGTGGCGCGCCATCGGGAGCATGTTGGCGAGGTTGTTGACCTTGCGGTTGAGCCCGACGTCGGGCCCGCCGACGACCAGGTGGGTGGGAACCTCCGGGTAGCGCCCGGCGACCCGGCGAGCGACCTCGACCGCCGGGTCGGCCGGGTCCTGGACGCCGAAGACGATCTCGTACTCGGGGTAGTCGAGGTCGAAGAAGGACTCGAGGTTGGTCTCGAGATCCTCGTCGACCCCCTTGAGCGGCTTGAGGATGGTGACCGGCGGGCGGTCCACGCCGATCTCGGCCGGCGAGCGCAGCTGGCGCCGCTGGCTGAGGTGCATGGTCAGCACGAGCAGCCAACCGGCCACGGTCGCCAGGACGAGGACGGTCGACACCACCGCCTCCCTTATCGCCGGCGGTCGTGAAGCGCCGGTGAAGCGGCGGCAAAGTCCGCGGTCGCGCGCTTTTCAATTCCCCGGCGACCCGGCACACTCGACCCCGTGCACCGCGTCGACGCCGACCGCCGCCTCCCTCCTCCGACCGTGGCCGCCGTCAGCATGGGGTACGGCCACCTGCGGGCCGCCGCCGCCCTCGCCGAGCGCTGGAACGTCCCCGTCGACGCCGCCGACCGGGCGCCGCTGAGCTCGGCCGCCGAGCGACTCGTCTGGGGGCTCGCGAGAAGCGCCTACCACTCGTTGTCCCGGCTGTCGCAGCACCCGCGGTGGCGAGGCGTGATGGGGCCGGCGCTCGACCGGTTGACCTCGATCGACCCGAGCCCCCCGACCGGAGGCGAGCGGCCGCCGGCCTCGGTCCGCGTCCTCGCCCGGCTCGTCGACCTCGGCTTCGGCGACGGTCTCGGCCGGCGGGCGAGCGGGCCGGGCACACCGATCGTGACGACCTTCTACGCCACCGCCCTCGCCGCCGAGCGGCACGGGCGTGGGCCGGTCGCCTGCGTCGTCACCGACAGCCACGTCCACCGGGTGTGGGCGCCGCTGCGACCCGCAACGAGCCGGATCCACTACCTCGTCCCGACCGCCGGGACCGCCGACTGCCTGGCCGGCTACGGCGTCCGCCGCGAGCTCCTCCGGGTGACCGGCTTCCCGCTGCCGCCCGGCCTGGTCGGGTCCGGCGGGGAGGACGTCCTCGAGCGCAACCTCGCCGAACGGGTCCGTCGGCTGACCGGCGTGAGCTCCGGGCCGCTCCGGATCACGGTCGCGGTGGGCGGCGCCGGCGCCCAGTCCGACCGGGTCGTCGAGCTGGTTCGCGAGCTCCGCGACGAGCTTGCCGGCGGGCGGGTCCGGCTCGCCCTCATCGCCGGCACCCACCGCCGGATCGGCCGCCGCTTCCACCGGCTGGTCGAGGACGGCCGGCGGTCCGGTCTGCCTGACGACAGCCTACGGGTGGTCGCGACCCGCGATTTCCTCGACACCTACCGCGCGTTCAACGGGCTGCTCGCCGAGACCGACATCCTGTGGACCAAACCGAGCGAGCTCGTCTTCTACGCCGCCCTCGGCCTGCCCCTGGTCCTCGAGCCGCCGGTCGGCGACCACGAGCGGCACAACCGCCGGCTGGTGGTCGGGGCGGGAGCGGCGGTCGACCGCCCGCCCCCGGGTCAGGCCGCCGCATGGCTGACCGGCCGGAGGGCCGAGGGCTGGCTCCTCGCGGCCGCCGCGGCGGGCCGCGAAGGGCTCTCCGCCGAGGCCACCGAGGCCATCGCAAGCTACTGCTCAAATGAACTTTACGAGAGATTCACCGGAGCCTGACGCCGGCTACCGTGGGGCTTCACGGAGTCGGCGCATGGTCTGGTCATGACGACGCACGCCCAACCCGCGCTCGGTCGGATCCAGCACTTTCAGGCCCTCGAGCACTCGTGGTCGTGTCTCCTCGCCGAGGCGGTGGGGAGCCGGAACCTCATCTCGGTGCTCTGCGCCACCTCGCGCTTCGGCAACTGGGCGCTTTCGGCGACCACCGCGCTGCTCCTCCTCGCCGTTCAGGGCCCCCGGGTCTTCGGTCTCTACCTCACGGCGACCCTCGCTGCGGTCGGGCTGCAGAGCGGGATCAAGCGGCTGTGCCGGCGGACCCGCCCGTGCCACCGGCCTGACGGCCCGCCCCAGCGGGCGCCGATCCCCGACCATGGCAGCTTCCCTTCCGGCCACACCCTGCACGCCGTCATGGCCGCGGTCCTGGTCGCCGCCCTGGTTCCGGTCGCGGCGCCGTTCTTTGTCGTCGTCGCGATCCTGATGGCCGCCTCGCGGGTCGTGCTCGGGGTCCACTACCCGACCGACGTGATTGCCGGCGGGGTGATCGGCGGGCTCTTCGCCGTGCTCGTGCTGTCGGTCCTGTGACGGTGCGATCGCCGGCCTGAGCCGACTCCCAGAGATCCCCCGGTGAGCCCCTCGCCCGAACCCCAGCGACCCCCCCGCGACCTGCCGACGGCGGCCGACGCCGAGCTCTGGGAGGTCAAGCAGCGGTCGGTCATGGTCGGCGCCCTGCGCACCGCTCTGGGAAGCCTGGCGATCGTCCCCGGTGGGCTGACTCGCGGGCGGACCAATCCGCCCACCTTCGATCCGCCGGCCCGCGACTGAGCCCGCTCGAATCGGTTAGGCGCGAGACTCTCACGGCCTCCTCGACGACCCCATCCCTGGCGGTCTTCGACGGCCCTCATGCCTGCTTTTTCCCCGTACTTGGCCCACCTCGGTGGGGCACGTGCGAAATCCTCGCTCGCGTTGAGTTTCGAGCCGCGATCGACTACTGTGTCACCGTCCCGGCGTCGGCCGGTCCCGGACGGCCTGGGCAAGCTCCACTCGAGGGTGTGTCATGGACTTCTTCCACATCGCGATCCTGGTTCTCTTCGGGCTCGCCATTTCCGACCTGATCGTCGGGGTCGCGAACGACGCGGTCAACTTCCTCAACTCGTCGGTCGGCTCCCGCGTGGCGCCTCGCTACGTCATCATGACCATCTCGAGCCTCGGGATCATGGCCGGTGTGACCTTCTCGTCGGGGATGATGGAGGTCGCGCGCAAGGGGATCTTCAACCCCCAGTACTTCACGATGCCCGAGCTGATGACTGTGTTCCTCGCGGTCATGCTCACCGACATCATCCTCCTCGATCTCTACAACACCTTCGGGCTGCCCACCTCGACCACCGTGTCGATCGTGTTCGAGCTCCTCGGGGCCGCGGTGGCGGTGTCGCTGCTCAAGCTCCACCAGGCCGGCGAGAGCCTCGCGGGGGTGGTCAACTTCATCAACTCGAGCAAGGCGCTGACCATCATCTTCGGCATCCTGCTGTCAGTGGTCATCGCCTTCGCGGTCGGCGCCGTCATCCAGTTCTTCAGCCGTCTGATCTTCACCTTCAACTACGAAAAGCGGCTGAGACGCTATGGCGGGATCTGGGCGGGCGCGGCTCTTGCCACGATCACCTACTTCATCCTCATCAAGGGCGCGAAGGGGGCCTCGTTCATCACTCCCGAGGCGCTGAAGTGGATCTCGGACCACACCGGGCTCATCTTCCTCGGGTCGTTCCTGGTCTCGGCCCTGTTCCTCCAGCTGCTGCTCGTCTTCACCCGGGTCAACATCCTCAAGCTCGTCGTCCTGGTCGGCACCTTCGCCCTGGCCATGGCCTTCGCCGCCAACGACCTGGTGAACTTCATCGGCGTCCCGCTCGCCGGCCTGAGCGCCTTCCAGGAGGCGAGTGCCTCCGCCGACCCTCTCACCGCGACGATGGAGGCGCTGCGCCAGCCGGTCCGCGGCAACACCCTGCTCCTGCTCGCCGCAGGCGCCATCATGGTGGCCACCCTGTGGGTGTCGCGCAAGGCACGGTCGGTGACCCGGACCGAGGTCCGGCTCGGCCGCCAGGACGAGGGCTTCGAGCGCTTCGAGTCGACGGTCCTCTCCCAGGCGATCGTCCGGCTCGTCTCATCCCTCTTCGAGGCCGTCGGTAGGGCCTTACCGGCGACCCTTCGCCGCGCGGTCAACCGGCGCTTCGACCGCTCGGAGCACCGCCCGACGCCGGGCGCCGACGGCCGGGTGCCGTCCTTCGACCTGGTACGCGCCTCGGTCAACCTGATGGTGGCGAGCGCCCTGATCTCGCTCGCCACCTCGTTCAAGCTGCCCCTGTCGACCACCTACGTCACCTTCATGGTCGCCATGGGGACCTCGCTGTCGGACCAGGCGTGGGGCCGCGACAGCGCGGTCTACCGGGTCAGCGGCGTGCTCACCGTGGTCGGCGGGTGGTTCTTCACCGCGATGATGGCCTTCACGGTCTCGTCGCTGTTTGCCTACGCGGTCTTCTACGGCGGTGGTTGGGCGGTGGCGGCGATTCTCGGGCTTGCCGGATCGATCATCTACCGTACCCACTGGATCCATCGCAAGCGGGAGGAGGTGGAGGTTGCGGCCGACGTCTTCAACCTGCGCAAGATCAAGGACGCCGAGGCCGCATCCGAGGTGACGTCGCGCCACGCCGGCGTCTTCCTGGCCGAGGTCGGAACGGTTGTCGACCTGACCTTCGGCGCGCTCTTCGACGCCAACCGCGCCAAGCTCAAGGAGGTCCGCGAGCAGCAGCGCCGGGTCCAGCGATGGTCCAACATCATCGCCGCCAACATCTTCAAGGTCTTCCGGCTGCTCCAGTGGGAGGCGGTCCGGGACTCCCAGCGCTACGCCCAGACCATCAGCTCGCTCCAGGAGATCTCCGAGAGCCTGCGCGACATCGTGGTCCGTTCCTACCTGCACGTGGCCAACAACCACTCAGGCCTGCTGCCCGAGCAGATCGCAGAGCTCGACCGGATCCGGACCTTCGTCCGGGAGATCCTCGAACGGACGGCGCGCGCCCTCCGAGAGGGCTCGTGCCCCGACTGCCACGCCATCGCCGAGCTCAACCGCGAGCTGAGGATCCTGGTCGAGGAGTTCGACGAGAACCAGGTGATGCGGATCCAGAACAACTCCTCGAAGACCCGTCTCAGCATCCTCTTCTACAGCCTGGTCTGGGACTCGCTCAAGATCGCCGAGCACACGACCCACGTGCTCACGGTCTTCCAGGAGTCGATGCCGGGCGTCGGGCGGGGTCGCCTCACCGCGACCGCCCCGCTGGCCCAGCCGACCGCCTGACCGGCGGTCCGATCACCCGCCAGACGGGCTTCGCGCCGCCCCGCTGGTCGGCAGGGTCAGGGTCACCGTCGTGCCGACCCCCTCTCGGGACCTCAGGTCGAGCCGGCCGCCCATGTACTGGACCATGTGCTTGACGATGGCGAGACCGAGACCGAGGCCGCCCTGACCGGGGGTGCGCGCCCTGTCGACCCGGTAGAACCGCTGGAGCACGGCGCGCAGCTCGCCCGGCGGGATCCCCTCGCCGCTGTCGGCGACCCTGATCGTGACCTGCTCGTCCTCGGCCCTCGCCCACACCTCCACCCAGCCGCCCCGGCGGTTGTACTTGACGGCGTTGTCGACCAGGTTGCTGAGCACCCGGCTCAGGCCGCGGCGGTCGCACCAGACCGCGACGCCGTCAGGGACCTCCTGGCGGAGCTCGACCCCGGCGGCGGATGCCTCGGGGCCGAAGTCGGAGAGGACGTCGCGAACCAGCTGCTTCAGCGTCACCCGCTCGAGCTCGAGCTCGAGCTGTCCCGACTCGATAGTCGCCAGATCGTAGAGCTCGCGGGTCAGTCGGTCGAGCCGCTCGACCTGGCGGACGAGCACGTCGGCGAGACGGCGGTCGATGTCGTCCTCGAGGGCCTCCACGGTGGTTCTCAGCACCGCCAGGGGCGATCGCAGCTCGTGGGAGAGATCCTGGACGAAGCGCCGCCGGAACTCGGCCGACCGGCGGACCAGGCTGACCTCGGCGAGGAGAACCACGGCGCCGCCCTCGCGGACCGGGAACGCCCGGATCTCCCACAGCCCGCTCCGGTTCTCGATCACCTCCGGCTCCGGACGACCGCCGCCGGCGGCCTCCTCGACGACATCTAGCACCACGGGATCGCGCAGGATCTCCACGAGGTCACTGCCGCGGTCCGCGCGGTCGACGCCGCAGAAGGCGAGAGCGGGAGGGTTGATGAGCCGCAGCCGGAGATCCGAGGTCACGACGATGAGGCCGTCGCCGAGGCTCGACGACAGGTCCTCGAGGCGGCCGGCGAGCCTCTGGCTCTCGGTGCGGCAGGCCTCTGCCCGTTCCTGGAGCTCGCGCACCTCGCGCGTCAGATCACGCGGCGCCACGCCGCCGAGCGCCCGGGCGGCCTGGAGGAGCCGGCTCCCCACGCCCAGCCACAGCGCCGACTCGACCGCGAGCGCGGTCACCAGCACCGACCCGACGATCACGATGGGGCTCGGGCGATCGCGGATCGCGGATACCGCGAGGCCCGCGGCGAGCACCGGCGACGCCGCCGCGAGGGCGGTCAGCAGGTGACGGGCCCGGCTCACTGGAAGCCGCGGAAGCGGTAGCCGGCGCCGATCACGGTCTCGACGAGATCGGCGCCGAGCTTGGCCCGCAGGGCCCGGATGTGGACATCGACGGTGCGGGTCTCGACATCGCTCGACAGGCCCCACACCCGCTCGAGGACCCTCTCGCGCGACGCCACCCGCGGCCGGGTCGTGATCAGGTACCACAGCAGCTCGAACTCGCGCACCGTCAAGCGGACCAGCTCGCCGTCGAGCTCGACGTCCATCGGGCCGCGGCGCACGACGAGGCGCCGATCGCGGTACTCGTCCTCGGGGACGCCGCCGTCGAGGCTGCGGCGGCGCAGCAGGGCGCGGATCCTGCTCTTGAGCTCGCGCAGGGAGAACGGCTTGGTGATGTAGTCGTCGGCGCCCAGGTCGAGCCCGAGGACCCGGTCGCTCTCCTCGATCCGGGCGGTGATCATGATGATCGGCAGGTCGCGCACCGCCGCCGTGTCGCGCACCTCGCGACAGACGCTGAGACCGTCGAGATCGGGCAGGTTGAGGTCGAGGAGGACCAGGTCCGGAGGGCTTCCGAGGATCCCGTTGAGCCCGTCTCGACCGGTCAGGTACTTCACCACCTCATAGCCCTCGCGCTCGAGAGCGAGGCCGAGGGTCGCCGAGAGATCGGCGTCGTCTTCGACCAGAACGATCCGCTCCGCGGTCATGACGAGCCCCCCTCGTCCCTCGACCCGCCATCGCGGACATGACGGATCTCGCGGGCCTCGACCAGGTACACCACCTGCTCGGAGATGTTGGTCGCCTGGTCGGCGATGCGCTCGACGAACCTGGCCATGAGGATCAGATCGATGGCGCGGGAGATCTTGTCCGGGTGGTCGACCATGAAGTGCAGCAGCTCGCGGAACAGCTGCCAGTACAGCGAGTCGACCTCGTCGTCGCGCCGGATGATCTCGCGGGCCGTCCCGGCATCGCGCGCCACATATGCAGCGATCGCGTCGTTGACCATCGCCTGGGCCAGCCCGAGCATGCGCAGCAGGTCCTTGAGGGGATTGGTCATCAACGAGGCGTCCATGTCGCGCACCCGCTCGGCGATGTTGACGGCGTTGTCGGCGACTCGCTCGAGCTCGGGACCGAGCTTGATGGCGACGATGACGAACCGCAGATCGGTGGCCGTCGGCTGGTGGCGGGCGATGAACTCGGTGGCGAGCCGGTCGATCGTCACCTCGTACTGGTCGATCTCGTCATCCATGGCGATGACGCTCTCGGCGACCGCGGCGTCGCCGGTGGTCAGCGCCCTGGCCACGTCGACGAGGCATCGCTCGACCAGGCCCGCCATGGTCAGGATGGTCCGCTTGATCTCGTCGAGCTCCGCTTCGAACTGGCGATGCATGGTGACTCTCCCCGGCGGCGTGGCCCTTGGGTGACCCGATCTTCGATCGCCGCACTCGAAAGCTCTTCGTGAAAAAGAGCTTAGCCGAACCTCCCGGTGATGTACTCCTCGGTGATCTTCTCCGAGGGGTTGGTGAACATGGTCGTCGTGTCCGAGAACTCGACGAGCTCGCCGAGCATGAAGAACGCAGTCCAGTCGGAGACCCGGGCCGCCTGTTGGAGATTGTGGGTGACGATGAGGATGCTGTACTGGTCCTTGAGCTGGAGCAGCGTCTCCTCGATCTTCGCCGTCGAGATCGGGTCGAGGGCCGATGCGGGCTCGTCGAGGAGCAGGATGTCGGGCTCGTTGGCGAGGGCTCGAGCGATGCACAGCCGCTGCTGCTGACCGCCCGACAGGTCGAGGGCCGAGCTGTCGAGGCGGTCCTTGACCTCGACCCAGAGATCGGCCTGCTTGAGCGACCGCTCGACGATCTCGTCGAGCCGGTCCCGGCCCCGAACCCCCGCCATCCGCGGGCCGTAACTGACGTTCTCGCGGATCGACATGGGGAAGGGGTTCGACCTCTGGAAGACCATGCCGACCCGCTTGCGCAGTCGCTCGAGGTCGAGGTCGGGGTGGTGGACGTCCTCCCCCTCGACCAGGACCCGACCCTCGACCCTGACGCCCTCGATCATGTCGTTCATCCGGTTGAAGCACCGCAGAAAGGTCGACTTCCCGCAGCCCGACGGGCCGATCAGGGCGGTGATTCGTCCCTGCGGGACCTCGAGGGTGATCTTCTTGAGCGCCTGGACCTCGCCGTAGTAGAGGTCGAGATCGTGCGATGCGAGGGCTGGGCCGTTCGGGATCATGGTTCCTTCCTCACACCGTCTGGCCGCGGTAGGCGCGGCGCAGACGGCGGCGGATGACGATGGCCGCGAGGTTCATCAACACCACGAGGAGCAGCAGGGCGAGGGTGGTCGCGAAGGCCATCGGCTTGGCCGCCTCGACATTGGGCGACTGCATCGACACGTCGTAGATGTGGAACCCGAGATGCATGAACTTGCGCTGGAGGTGGAGAAACGGGAAGGTCGCGTCCACCGGCAGGCTCGGCGCCAGCTTGACCGCGCCGGTCAGCATCAACGGCGCGACCTCGCCGGCCGCCCGGCTCACCGCCAGGATCAGCCCGGTGAGAATCCCGGGCATGGCCGCCGGCAGGACGATCCGCCTGAGGGTCTGCCACTGCGTGGCGCCGAGGGCCAGCGACCCGTCGCGCCAGCTCCTCGGGACCGCCAGCAGCCCTTCGCGAGTGGCGACGACGACGACCGGGACCGTCAAGAGCGCCAAGGTGAGCGCCGCCCAAAGAAGCCCGCCGGTTCCGAAGGTCGGGGTCGGCAGGCGGTCGGAGAAGAAGGTCCGGTCGACGGCGCCGCCGACGCCGTAGATGAAGAAGGCGAGACCGAACATCCCGAAGACGATCGAGGGAACGCCGGCGAGGTTGTTCACCGCCTGGTTGGCGAGGCGGAGCAGGAGGCCGGGGCGGGCGTACTCGGTCATGTACACCGCGGTGACGACCCCCAGCGGCACGACTGCCACGCTCATCAGGAGCACCAGCAGCACGGTACCGAAGAGGGCCGGGGCGATCCCTCCTTCGGTGTTGGCCTCGCGCGGCTCGGAGAGGAGGAATGTGACCCCCTGGCGGAGCGCCGTGGCGATCTTGGCCGGAAGCCCCATCCGGTTGGGCCAGCTGACCTCGACGACCTGGTCCATCGTCACCTCGAGGTCACGATCCCCGGCGGAGATGGCGAGCCGGGCGGTGACCAGGTCCTCCACCACGCGAGCGAGCTCTCGCTCGATCCCGTCGAGCGTGGGACCGAGCTGGCTGGCGAGCTCTCCGGCCGCGAGCTCGAGAGCCGCGATGGCAGCCCGGCCCTCCTCGGTGTCGGCCCGGACCGACCGCTCGCGCAGGTCGAGCTCCTCCTCGAGCCGGGTCAACGGTCGCCGGGCCTCGGCGAGGCGATCCTCGAGCCGGCGGCGCTCGGCTCGCCACCGCGCACCGTCCGCCAGCAGTCGGCCGAGCGCCTCGTCATCCGCGGCGATCGGGCTCCCGTCCGGGCCCACGGCGCCGACGATCTCGCCGAAGGCGTCGCCATACTCCGCGCGGACGACGCGCACCAGGCTCTGCGGCCGATCGATGGCGGCGATGTCACGTTCGTCGAGCCAAAGGAAGTCGCGCCCGTCGAGGTCCCGGTTCCCGACCTTGAGCTGGAGCCGAAGCTCCCGCCCGCCACCCGCCCGAGCGGGCGCCTCCTCGTGGCCGACCACGATCCCGACGTGCTCGGCGCCATCGGTCTCGACGACCCGGCAGACCGCCGCGGGCCAAAACCAGGCGAAGGCGTTGACGACCACGATCCACAGGAGCATCCCCAGCATGACGAGCACGAGCACCGTGGCCAGGGCGGTCGTCCAGACCCCCGGCAGACCCGGCGGGAGGGCCACCCGGTCGGTGATGAGGGAGGGTCGCGACGGCTCAGAACCGCGCATAACGCTTCCTCAGGTGGTTGCCCACGACATCGGCGGCGGTGGTGACCAGGAAGGTGAAGACGAAGAGCAGAGCCCCGGTGAGAAAGAGCACGCGGAACAGGGTGCCTCCGACCGGCGCCTCCGGAATCTCCACGGCGATGGCGGCCGACATGGTGCGCATCCCGTTGAACGGCGACAGGTCGAGGATCGGCGTGTTGCCCGCCGCCATGAGCACGATCATCGTCTCGCCGACGGCGCGGCCGAGACCGAGCATCACCCCGGCGAAGAGACCCGGGCTCGCCGCCGGCACGACCAGCCGGACCGCCGTCTGCCAGCGCGTGGCGCCAAGGGCCCGGCTCGCCGAGATCAGGCTGCGGGGCACCGCCGAGCAGGCGTCCTCGGCGATGGTGAAGATCACCGGGATGACGGCGAACCCGAGGGCGAGGCCGACCACCAGGCTGTTGCGTTGGTCGTACCGGAGCCCCCACTCGGTGAACAGGGCGCGCTGGAAATCGCCGCCGAACAGGATCTGCTCCAGGGGATTGGCGAGCAGCGCGACCAGCCCGACCAGGGTCGCCAGCCCGATCCCGAGCACCGCCAGCTCGGACCCGGCGCCGGCGCGCCGGCGGATGCGGATCGGGAGGGCCCGCCACAGGACGAGGGCGACGGCCACCGACAACGGCAGGCACAACCCGGCCAGCAGTGCGGTGAAGAGCGCCGCCTCGAGGCGCGGCGCGAGCCACAGGGCGGCGACGAAGCCGACCACCACCGACGGTACCGCGGCCATCAGCTCGACCGTCGGCTTGACCACCGCCTGCAGCCATGGCGGCGCCAGCTGCGAGACGTAGACCGCGGCCATCAAGGCCACGGGTATCGAGAAGAGGAGCGCGTACAAGGTCGCCTTCAGGGTGCCGAAGATGAGCGGCCACAGGCTCATCTTCGGCTCGAAGGCGTCGGAGCCGCCGGTCGTCTGCCAGACCCACTTCGGCGCCGCGTAGCCCTCGTAGAAGACCGGCAGGAACAGGGTCCGGAGGCTGATCTCGGGGTGGGGGTTGTCGAGGGTCCGGCGACGCAGCTCGCCGCCGGCGAGGACGATCGCGCCGTCGTCCTTGGGCGCCAGGGCGATGGCGTCGATGGGCGCCTCGGACCACCGGTCGGTGAGCAGCCGTCTTCCGGACGTCGAGTAGTACAGCGCGACGGTGCCATCGACGCCGCCGATCAGGAAGCCCCGGCGTCGGTGCTCCGGGGCGATGAGCCGGGCTGCCGACGGCATCGGCGGGAGGGTCCGGACGACCTTCCAGATCGGCGGCTCGGGCGCCAGGACGACATCGGTTCGCTCGGCCAGGCGGTGCCCGACCTCGTCGTCCGGAACGACCACGCTTGCCCCGGGCGGCACCTCGGTCCCGGCGACCCGGAGGGGGCTGGCGCTCGAGCTCGTGACCCGGACCATCGGGACCCTCAGCAGCAGCGCGACCTCTCCACCGGCGGTGGACGCAACCAGGGTCCCGCCGCCGATCAGGAAGCGCAGGGCGGTGGTCGGCGCCGGACCCGTCTCGAGCTCGACCTCGGTCAGGCCTGGCAGGTCGAAGATCCTGAGCCGACCGCCGTCGACGACGGCCAGGGTCGCAAGCTCCTCGGCGACCGCCGCTGCGGCGAATCCGGACTCCGCCGCCGGGGTCGGCAGCGAGCGCCAGATCTCGTCGTCGGCGTCCCATCGGGCGACCGTGAGCTCCCCGGACGCCGACCAGGCGGCGGCGACGAGGTCCCCGTCGGCGCCGGCGTTGGCGGTCACCCCGACCCAGCCGCCGCCGTCGGGCAGGTGAAGCGGGTCGGCGGCCGGGCGCCAGCGGGCGGTGGTCTCGCGACGGTCGTCGGTCCAGCTGTCGCTGAACCTGACCGACCCGACGACCACCCTGCCGTCGTCGGTCAGCGCCGACACGAGACCGTGGACCTCATGGTCGGCGGCGATCACCACCGACTCCCTGTCGACGATCGCAAGGAGCTCGCGGCCGTCGTCGAGCCGGACGACCCCGTCGCGGTCGAGAGTCCAGACGATCTCGTGGCGCTGGTCGGTCCCGGCCACCAGGGCCCCGGGCCGGTCGCCGAGCGACTCGAGGGCGCCGGCGGAGGCGCTCTTGAACAGCGGCAGCGCCTCGAGGCCGATGTTGACCACGATCGCGGCGACCACCAGGATCACCAGGATCCCGCCGGTGCGGATCGCGGCCGCGACGAACCGGTCCTTCTGCCTCTCGGTCAGCACGGGCGCCGCCCTCAGCCTCCGAGCTTGGCGAGCTGCTCGGCAACCACGGTCGCGTCGAGGGGATCGAAGCCGGCCTTGACGACCACCCGCTGACCGTCGGCGGAGAGGATGAACCGGAGGTACTCGGCGGTCAGGCGGTCGAGGTTCCGGTTGGGGGCCTGGTTGACGTAGATGTGCAGGAACCGGGCGAGCGGGTAGCTGCCGTTGGCTGCGTTCTCGGACGATGCCTCGACCGCGGGCTGTCCGGCGGCCGGCGCCAAGGACACCGCGCGCACCCCGGAGGTCAGGTACCCGATGCCCGAGTAGCCGATGCCGTACGGGTCCTTCTCGATGCCCTGGACGACCGACGCCGATCCGGGCTGCTCCTTGACGGTGTCCTTGTAGTCGCCCTTGCACAGCGCGTGGTCCTTGAAGTAGCCGTAGGTGCCGGAGGCGGCGTTACGGCCGTACAGCGAGATCGGCGCGGTCGCGAAGCCGCCGCCCAGGCCGAGCCGGCCCCAGGTGCTGAGGTCGGCGGCGGCGCCGCACTGCCGGGTCTTCGAGAAGATGGCGTCGACCTCGGCGATGGTCAGGCTGGCGATGGGGTTGTCCTTGTTGACGAAGACGGCGAGGGTGTCGAGGGCGACGTCGTAGCGGGCCGGCTCGTAGCCGAAGGCCTCCTCGAAGGCGTCGACCTCGTTGTTCTTCATCTTGCGCGACATGTTGCCGAGCTGGACCGTTCCCTCGATGAGGGCGGGGGGCGCGGTCGACGACCCCTTGCCCTCGACCTGGATCTTGACCTGCGGGTAGAGCTTGCGGAACTCCTCCGCCATGAGGGTCTGAAGCTCGAGCATGGTGTCCGAGCCGGCGGCGTTGAGGGTCCCGCGGAGGCCCTCGACCTTGGCGTAGCGCGGCAGGTCGGGGTCGAGCTCGGGGCCGGCGGCGCCGGCCGTGCCGGCCGCCGTGAACAGAACGAGGACGACGAAACACGACGAAACAAGGGCTTTCATGTGGGCTCCCTTCCCGGTCCGCACGCCGTGGGCGCGGATGCCGGCGAGGCTAGCCGAGGCGAGTGAAGCTGCCATGAAGCTCGACCTCGACTCTCAGAACCTGATGATGTAGTCGACCTGAAGACGGTCCATGGTCGGGATGTCCTCGAGGTCGGAGGCTGGCTGGGTGTGGTACCAGGTGAAGTTGAAGTAGCTCCGCATGATCCAGCCCAGCCGGAGATCGAAGCGGTAGCCGTCGACGTCCGAGACCATGGTCGTATCGGACTGGGTGAAGACGTAGAACAGGGCGTCGGGCTCGGAGTAGTACCGGCTCGCCCGGAGCGCGACCTGGCCCTTCTCCTTGTAGTCCCCGATCTGGAAGCGGACGAAGTACGCGTCGTCCCAGTCCCGGCCGAGGCCCGCGGCGCCGAAGTTGTGGTAGCCGAAGGCGGAGACCTTGATCGGCCAGCGCTCGCTCAGCTCGTAGCGCCACTCGGCCTGCAGGCTGCCGATCTGGAACTCACTGACCAGCATGTCGTCGGCGTCGAGGATGTTGGTCACCCGATTGCCGTGGAGCCTGTCCGACAGGGTCAGGTCGACCACGTACTGGGGGTTGACCCAGTCCTCGTAGCCGGCGCCGAAGCTGATGGAGTGCCTCGAGCCGAGGTCGAAGGCGCCCCCGGCCTGACCGCCGATCAGGTAGGAGTCGGCACCGCCGCTGCGCTCTTCGAGAAAGTACTGGTAGAGGCTGCTTTCGAATGCCCCGACGGTGATCTTCTCGAGCATGCCCTCGACCGTCACGTCGTCGTCCCAGTGCATGTCGGAGACCGTCCAGTACGTCTTCGGGTCGAACTTGCCGGCCCGGACGTGCAGCCAGTCGGTGGCGTCGAAGGCAGCGTAGGCCTCGGAGATCGCGATCTCCTTCAGGGAAAACCCGGTGTCCATCGACTGGTTGTCCGACACCGGATCGAGGGGGTCGCCGCTTCGCACCTGGAGACCGACCTCCATCCAGTCGGTGACGCTGGCATACATCCCGGGACGGGCCCGGAAGCGGAACCGGGATCGTTGGTTGTTGTCCGACAGACCCTCGACCCAGAAACCCTCGTAGCGAAGCCGTAGATCGCCCTCGATCTCGATCCTGTCGGTCCACTTTGCCGGCTTCGTGTCGCCGGGCTCCGGCGCGGGCGCGGCCTCCGCGACGGCGGTCTCTGGAAGGGCCGAGACCACCATCTCCGGCGGCGCCTGCTTGGCCGACGCCCGCCGGTCGTACTCGGCCTGGACCGCGAGCGCCTGCTCCACGGTGATGACGCCCTGCTCGACCAGCAGCTCGAGCAATGGGTCCATCTCGGGCTCTTCGGCAGTCGCGAAGGCCGGAATCGCCAGACACAAGACCAGTGCGGTGGCGAGCACCCTCCACCATGTGTTCATGGGCGTCCCCTCAAGGTCCGGATCTCCACCGACCACGTTTCGGCGGAGTCACGGCGATGATGTGAAGCGGGTGTTGGGTCCGAGTGAAGGCGAGGTTAAGCTGGTGTTAAGTATTTACCGGGGCTTCACTCCAGCTTTACATCACGGCCTGGTCCACAGCGGCAGATAGCCGGTCTCCGCGACCACGCTCTGGCCGCTCGAACCCTGGCACCAGTCGATCCACTCCCTCGCCAGCCCCTCCGGCGGTACGGCGGTGTAGTACACCAGATGCCGGGTCAGCGGGTAGCGGGCTCCATCCGCCGCCTCGGTGGGTGGCGGGACGCCGTCGATGGCGCACGCTCGAACGTCGTCGCGGACGTAGGCGGCCCCACCGTAGCCGATGGCCGACGGGTCGTCGGCCACCCGCCGAACCACCTCCGCCGTCGATCCGGCGGTGACCGCCCGCCCGGTGTAGGGGGCGCCGCGAAGAACCCTGTCGCGAAAGAACCGAAAGGTGCCGGAGGAGGGCGGCCGCACGACGACCGTGATCTCCCGGTCGTCGCCGCCGAGCTCGGACCACCTGGTCACCGATCCATCGAAGATCCGGCCGAGCTGACCCAGGGTGAGGTTCCGGACCGGGTTGTCCGGATGGACCCATACGCTGAGCGAATCCTGGGCGACGAGGTGCCGAACCCCCAGAGTGCCGTACCGATCGTGAATCCGCTGCACCTCGGCGGGCGCCAGCGGTCTCGAGGCGGCGCAGATCGCCGCGTCGCCGCCGATGATCGCCTCGACCCCGGTGGATGTCCCGCCCCCTTCCACCGTCACCGCGATCCCGGGGTGCCCCCGCATGAACTCCTCGGCGAGCCGTTGGTTGAGGATCAGCATGGTGTCTGAGCCCTTGATGCTCAAGGTCTGCCGTTCCGCCACCGGGGCCGAACCGCAGCCCGCCGACAGCAGCGCGAGCAGAACGGCCCAGCCTGCGCGCTTCGTCCGCTCAGTCATCTTGGCCGGCCATGGACAGGAGCCGCTGGTAGGCGAAGGACGACCCGGGCTTCCACTGCGGCGCCGTACGACGGTCCGCGACGGCGTAGACGAAGGCGAGGGTCAGACCGCAGTGCCGCCGCGATGCTTCAAAATCCAGAGGTTGGTCGAGATCGTCGAAGGGCGTGTGATAGCGCGTCTCGAACCAGAGCCACATCCGGTGCACCGCTTCGGAAAACGGCGTCTGAGACCAACGAAAGCCCTCGCTGACGAGGATGGACGGCACCCCGGCCTCGGCGAACGCGGCCTGATCGGAACGGGTGAATGCCTCGTGGTTCCACATGATCTCGCTCGAGGGAGTGACCGCGAGACCGAGTGCGCCGGCGGTCTCTTCAAGGAAGCGTCCGAGGTCCGAGAGCTCGCCGCCGATGCCGACGACGTCGTCGAAATCTTCGAGAAACGCCAGACCATCGATGTTGACGTTGGCGACAAGGTGCGGAAGCGGAACCGACGTGTGGTCGAGAAAATAGCTCGAGCCGAGGTTCCCCTCTTCCTCCGCAGTGGAGAACAGGAAGATCAGCGATCGTCTCGGCGTCCGGTCGAGGGTCATGACCGCCCGTGCGATCTCGAGCCCTCCGGCCACTCCGAGAGCGTTGTCGACGACGCCGTTGTAGATCGGGTCGCCCTCGATCTCCGGGCCGATCCCGAGGTGGTCGTAGTGCGCGGTCACGACGACGAAGGTGTCGCGCAGACGTGGATCGGACCCCTCGACGACGCCGACGACGTTCGGCGCGAGAAAGCTGCGGGTGTCGAAGTCGCCGGTGAACGAGAGCTGCACCGGCAGGTGAAAACTGCGTATGGTGTGTGTGCGGTCCATCTCCACGACTGCCACGAGGTCGAAGAGCGCTTCGCTGAACAGCGCCGGCACGACCGATGGATGCAGGATGAGGCTGAGGTGGCGGGGAACACCAGCCGCCGCTGTGATGTGCTCGAACGCGTAGCCGCGCCGTCTGCTGGTCCACCACGTCTCTCCCGCACCGATCGGCGGGAGCAGCACGCTCGCCACCGCCCCGCGGGAGAGAGCGGTTCGCTGTTTGGTCTCGATGGACGAGTAGACCGATGGCTCGTCACCGCGGAAGTACCCGGGGTCGCCGGATGATGGTTCACCGTCGAAAAAGACCGCGACCTTGCCGCGGACGTCGACGTCGGCGTAGTCGTTGTAGTCGAACTCCGGGGCCACGATGCCGTAGCCGACGAACACGACCGGGGTCAGGCTGGGGACCAGGGTCTGCTCGCCGGTGGTGACGAGCAGGTAGTCGTCGCCGAGGATCAGCTCTCGCTCGTCACCGAGGCTCGACAGGGTCAGCCGACAGCCCGGAAGAGGTCGGCTGACGAGCAGCGGGACCTGCTGCAGATAGCTGCCGCCGTCGCCCATCGGTTTCAGCCCGAGCCGCCGGAGCTCGTCGGCGATGTACCCCGCCGCCCGGTCGCCGCCGCGGGTCCCCGGCGCCCGCCCTTCGAGAGCGTCGCTGCCGAGCACCATCACGTGCCGCCGGATCCCGTCGGCGGTGACACGAGTGGCGACACCGGCGAGCCCAGTCTCCTCGGCGCCGGGAGCGACCGTCGCCGCAGCCAAGGCGAGCATGCCCGCCAGGAGCTTCATCATCCCTCGAGTGTCCACCATGACATCGTACCGAACACATGGTCCGGCGCCGTTCCGTCGGAGACGACCCGGCCCCCCGGTGAGTCCAAAAAAGCCCCGGTGGGCACCGGGGCGAAAGGACGAAGGACGGAGGTAAGTGGATGGGAACGGTTACGGCGCGTAGGTCGCCGGGACGTAGACCGCGTCGCCGTTGACGTTGTCGACCACCGAGCCGTAGACGAACATCGGCTGGTCGGCCGAGAAGGTGACGTAGAAGTCGCCGAAGTCGGCGAGCGCCGGCCAGAGCTGGTCGACCCGGTACTGCTGGAGCGAGGTCCGGCCGATCGTCCGCTGGACGCTGCCGAGCAGGGTGCCGTCGGAGTCCCAGCCGTACAGGGTCACCGTGGCGGCGCTGGTGTTGGGGTTGAACAGGCCGATGTTCGAGCGGTAGCCCTCGCCCGAGCCCGACGGCTCGTTGGACAGGAACTCCACCGCCCCCATCGGGATCGCTTCGTCGGCCGCCAGGGCGCGGACGTACTGGCCGAAGGTACCGGCGCCGGCCGCGGTCTGGTCGTTGTAGACCCGGGCCGAGCCGAAGATCTCGCGGTCGGAGGTGATGCTCACCCCGCCCTTGCCGTTGGTCACGCCGAACAGCTCGGTGGCCATGTCGTCGAGCACGAGCTGCTCGTTGGTCTCGACGGTGAAGCTGCTGCACGCGGCCGGCGAGGAGTTGCCGCCGGTCGACTCGGGCCAGTAGCAGAGCTCGACCTCGGCGGCGCCGCCGCTGCGGTTGACGAAGCGCGCGTCGGTGTGGAAGTCGGTCCCGGCCTGACCGGCGACGGTCGCGACGACCGGCAGGAAGAGGGTCGTCGACTGGCTGCCGCCCGCGGCGAGGGCGCCGGTGAGGAAGGACGAGCCGTCGGTCACCCCGACCTCCCAGGCGCCCGGGTCGGCGACGACGTCGCCGGCCATCGCCGAGGACACCGAGCCGATGGCGACGCCGCCGGTGAAGGACGCGTCGAGGTCGATGGTGTCGGTCCCGTTGGTCAGCACGGCGCCGGTCGGCGAGATGCCCGAGACGATGATGTTGTAGTCGATGTCGTCACCGACGATGTTGATGGTGGCGAAGCCGGTCCCGGCGTCGCCGGTCAGGCTCGCCGTGTAGGCGGCGGCGGAGGCGAGGGCCGGCAGCAGCAGGATGCAGGCGGCTGCGAAGAGTGTCCGTCTCATGGTGTTCAACTCCTCTCCACTAGTTGTCGGAGAACGAGGTCCAGCCCTCGTAGATCCAGGGCGCGCTCGGGTTGACGCCGCCGATGTAGGTGAGGGTGCCGGCGTTCGCGGCCGAGACGGCCGGCGAGCCGGGCAGCGGGGTGACATCCGGCTTGACCGGGTTGAGCGGGTCGGCGAGCAACGCGTCGGCGAAGATGTTGCCGTTGGCGTCGCTCTCGATCATCCCGCCGATGATCCCGGTGTCGTCGCCCTCGAAGAGGGGGTCGACGCCGTAGATGATCGAGTTGGCGATGTTGAGGTTGCCCTCGGTGATCTGGCCCATGCTCTCGGGGGTCTGGATGCGCACTCCCGAGCGGCCGAAGTTGTACCAGATGGCGCCGGTGACGAGCCCGGCGGTGCCGGCCCGCATCCGGGCGCCCGAGCCGTTCTCGACCCCCGGCACGTCCTTGAGGCCGACCAGGGTGACGTTGGCGATCTGGGGCATCGAGCGCGGTTCGAAGTCGAAGCCGAACTCCCAGTTGTCGCACTCCATGCCGTTGTCGCCGTCGTCGCCGCGCTGGATCACCACCGCGTTGTCGATCCGGCCGGTCCAGCCGAGGGTCCAGTCGATCGAGTCGTCGCGGGCGCCATAGATGAAGACGTAGGCCGCGTTGACCGTCCCGCCGAAGAACTCGATCCCGTCGTCCTGGTTGAAGGCCACCTGGACGTGGTCGACCACCGTGCCCGAGCCGACGCCCTGCAGCGCGATACCGTTGAGCTCGTTGGTGTCGGAGAAGCGGATGCCGGCGAACTCGACGCGGACGTACTGGAGCACGCCCGAGCTGTCGTACGGGTTGTCGCCGCCGAACGGGCCCGAGGCGCCCTCACCGGCGTCGGGGTTGGTCGGGATGGTCGGGTCGTTGACCGGGGCGCGGCCGTTGAGCACGAGACCGCCCCAGTCGCCGGCGGCGCGGCCGCCGCGCGGCTGGACCGAGGTGAAGATGATCGGCAGCGACGGCGTGCCGGTGGCGAAGACCTTGGAGTCCTGGATGACGACCAGGGTGCCCTGGTTGTCGGTGTCGCCGAACACCACCGTGCCGGGCTCGATGAACAGGTTGGTCGGCACCGGGGCCGGGGTGCCGGTGATCGGGTTGCCGCCGATGTAGACCGGGGCCGAGTTGAGCAGGTAGGCGTTGTTGTTGGTCCACACCGTGTCGGTGGTGATCGAGCCCGACACCGAGACGATCCCGTCGACGTGGCTGTACATCGCGTTGTCGCTGGCGATCACCGCCTCGCCGGCGGCGTCGCGCAGCTCGAGGACGAACTCGTACATCCCGGTCGGGCTGCCCGGGCCGGGACCGAAGGCGCCGTCCGTGCCGAGCAGCACGAGATCGGTCACCGACGGCGCGTAGATCGGCAGCGGGCTTCCCTCGTTGCCGAACAGGTCGGTCACCACGCCGCGGTCCTCGAGCCCGCCCGAGGCCGAGATGTAGCGGCGCTCGTGGGTCACCCGGTTCTGCCAGTAGAGGTACATGGTCACCGGTCCGGCGTAGCCGTTGCCGTCGATGGTGAGAAAGAGGGTGGGCGTGGTGCCGCCCGCGTACGGGTAGACGTAGTAGTCGGTCTCGAGCAGCACCGCCGGCCGGTTGACGACCTGGCCGACGAGCTTGGCGGTCGCCTCGGGCAGGTCGCCGGTCGAGGCCGGCTGCACCCAGCTGGGCAGGCCGACCGGGGCGGGCGATGCCGCTGACCGGACCTTGGCATCGGCGGGGACGGCCGCCGACAGGAGACCGCAGCACAGGGCGGCGGCGAGGGCGAGGGTCACAGACCTTCTCATCACGAGTTCCTCCTTTGGTTCGCATTTCCGTGGCGCCGGCAGGACGCCGTGGTTCGACGCGGGGTCGAGATCACGGGCGGCATCCTGCCTGCCTCGGATCAAGGTCGTATTAAGAGAAGTTAAGCCCGAATGAAAGACCGATCTTGCGGCCCGGGTTCCAGCCCCGCCACAGCTCGCCGCCCTGGGTCCACTCGCGCTCCTCCTCGGTGAGGTTCTCGCCCGAGAGCTTGGCCGTCCAGTCGACGCCGAACAGGCGGAAGCCCTGACGGTAGACCAGGTCGATGGTGCCGCGCGGCTCCTCGTTGATGTCGTCGAGGCCGTTGGTGCCGGCGTAGGCGATCTTGGTCCCGGTGTAGTTGTAGAGCAGCCGCACCAGCGAGCCCCACTCGGGCTTGGCCCACTCGAGCACCATGTTGCCGACGTGGTCGGGCTGGCCGACGAGCGGCCGGTCGAGGTTGGTCTGGATGGTGTTGGGGTCGAGGGTGATCTGCGAGTCGATGAAGGAGTAGTTGAGGATCAGGGTGAAGTCGTCGAGCGCGCCGAGCCATGCGCCCATGTTGCGCCGCAGCTCGAGCTCGAGGCCCTGGTTGCGCGCGCTGTCGGCGTTCTGGAAGGTCTCGGTGAGCGCCGCGCCCGAGACCTGGACGGCCTCGATCGGGTTGGTGAAGTCCTTGTAGAAGAGGCTCACCGCGATGACGTCGGCGGCCGACGGGAACCACTCCCAGCGCGCGTCGTAGCTCGAGATCGTCGCGCTGACCAGGTCCGGGTTGCCGGTCTGCTCGAGCCCGCCGGCGATCGGCTTGAAGCGGAAGGGCGCGAGCTCGCGGAACTCGGGCCGGTTGACCGTCTGGCTCGCCGAGAAGCGGAGGTTCTGGGTCGTGCCGACGCGGTAGACGAGGGACAGCGAGGGCAGCCAGTCGCGGTCCTCGATGAGCGAGACGATCGGCGGCTCGTCGGGGTTCTGGCGGTCCAGCGTGACGACCTCGATGTCGGAGGCCTCGTAGCGCACGCCGGCGATGACCCGCCAGCGGTCGAGCGCCCAGTCGAACTGGCCGTAGGCGGCGGCGATCGCCTGGTCGCCGGTGTAGAAGTCGGTCGGCCGGGTGATCTCCTCGATCTCCCAGCCGTTGGGCCGGATGTTCTCGGGGACCAGGATCTGCTCGGGCGCCTGGGTCAGGTCGACCCCGGAGGTCGAGCGCGGCCGGAAGCGCAGCCGCCGGCCGGCGAAGTCGCGGGTGTTGTCGGTGTAGGCGAGCCCGGCCTTGACCGAGCCGTACCAGCTGTCGCCCGACAGGAAGGTCGTCCAGTCGACCGCGCCGTCGTCGACCGCGTCCTCGAGGTCGTTGGTGTAGATGAACAGCGACTGGGCGTTGTCGGTGAGCTGGAAGACCCCGTTCGCGGTCCGGTCGAGGTAGAGCGAGTAGCGGACGTCGGAGTCGGTCGTCGCCTTGGAGGAGGCGCCACGCCACTCGAGGAGGCTGCCGAGCTCGCCGACGCCCAGGTAGTGCTCGCCCGCGAGCTGGAAGGTCTGGGTCTGCTGGTCGCGGTACTCGACGTTGTAGTCGCGGATCTCGGCGCCGAAGTCGCTCGAGGTCCCCTCCTGGAGGCGGGTCTGGGCCGCCGAGATCGTCGAGAGGATCGAGCGGAAGCTCAGGTTGTGGTTGTCGGTGATCCGGTAGGCGAGGTTGCCGACCATCCCGGTCGTCACCTTCTCGACGTCGCGGTCGAAGTCGTAGTAGTCGGCGAGGTACTGGTTGTTCGGCGACGAGGTCGAGTAGCGGTAGAAGTTCTGCTGCTCCTCGGTGGTCCGCGACTCGTGGTCATAGGTCCCCGACAGGACCAGGCCGAGGCGGCCGAAGGTGTTGCCATAGCTCGCGTTGAAGCCGGTGTCGAAGGGGGCGCTGTCGGCCGACCCGGCGAAGGGGAAGCGCGCCGCGCCGCCGTTGGCGGTCCAGACCGGGCCGGCGGCGAGGACCTGGAGGCCGATCTCCTGGAGCTCCGCCGGGGTGAAGCCCTCCCCGGTGAGCGGGTTCTGACGGGTCAGCGACTCCTGGGGCAGGTTCCCGGGCAGCGGCTGGCCGCCGCCCCCGCCGAAGCTCAGCCCGCCGGCGTACTGACCGAAGCTCTCGCCGGTGGTGATGCTGTGGCTCGCCGCCGAGAAGCCGACCGAGGCGGTCTGCTGGAGCGGGAAGTCGAGGGTCTCCATCTCGACCAGCCCGGCGGCGAAGTCGCCCGGCTTGTCGACGGTGTAGGACTTGGAGACCTTGACCTTGTCGAGCAGCCCGGCCGGGTAGAGGTCGAGCGGCACCACCTTCTTGTCGAACTCGGTCGAGGGGATCTTCGAGCCGTTGAGCGAGGTGTTCGAGTAGCGGTCGCCGAGCCCCCGGACAAAGACGAACTTGTCGTTCTGCAGCGAGATGCCGACCACCCGCTTGACCACCTCGGCGGCGTCCGAGCCGGTGTTCTTGGACATCTCGTCGGCGCCGATCGCGTCCGAGATCTGGGCCGCGTTGCGGCGCTCGGCGAGCAGCGCCGCCGCCGTCGAGGCCTCGGCCACCGCCTCGACGGTGATCTCGCCGATGAACACCCCGGCGTCGGCCGCCGCGGTGCTCGGGACCTCGGTGACGGCGCCGACGGGCTCGCCCGTCGACCCCTCGGCGACGAGGGGGTCGCCGGTGGCGGTCGGGGCCGCTCCCGGATCGACCGACGAGGGCTCCTCCGGCAGATCGGTCGGGACGGTCTCGCCGCCCTCCGAGGGCAGCAGGACGACCGCGAAGTCGGCGACGCCGTTGTCGGTGACCACGACCTCGGTCACCCGCTGGGCGTCGAAGCCGGCGCGCGTCACCGTCACCGAGTAGGTGCCGGCGGGTACGGTCTCGCGGAAGTCGCCGCCGACGCCGGTGGCGAAGCTGATGTCGGTGCCGTCGACCGTGAGGGTCGCGCCGCGCACCGGCTGGCCGGTGTAGCCGTCGATGACGACGCCCGAGATGGTGCCGTCGGCAAAGGCGTTCGCCGCCAGCACGACAAGGCTCGCGCAGATCAGGGCCATGCGACCCGAGGTCTTCGATGTCATGGTTGAATGTCCTCCGTCCGTCCTTCGTGTGGGTCGATCACGGGGTGCCCGACTCCCCGTCCCGGCCGCATCTCAGCTCAGCCGGGTGAAGGACGGTCGAGGGCCAGGTAAAGATGCCGTGAAGCGCGCCCGGGCGCGACGGGAGCGACCTCTGACCCTCGTCGCACGAAGCCGACGGCAGGCAGGATGCCTGCCGCTACAACACGATGCCGCGGGTGTCGGCGTCCTTTTGCCTTGTAGCCGCAGGCTTCCAGCCTGCGCACGGGACCCCTCCGGATCGGCGGCTCGTCACTCCTCGAGGCTGACGCCGAGGAGCCGGGCGACCAGGGGGGCGACCGCGGCGGCGGGGAGCTCGTCGGCGCGGCCCTTCCGGATCCCGGCGCCGCGCACGAAGAGCATGCCGCACATCCCGTCGTGGCGGGTCGCGAAGCCGTGCTGCCCGTAGACCCGGCTCGGGGCGATCGGGGCGCCGGTCAGCCGGTTCGAGGCCGCGAGGCCGGGGGCGAGGAAGACCACCAGATCGCCGCTCGCCGGGTGGTCGAGCCCGAGCCCGGCGAGCTCGTCGCGGCGGGCCACCGTCTCGACCACCGGCCGGTCGTCGACCTCGAGATCGGCGAGGGCCCGGGCCGCCCGGGCGAGCAGCTCGCCGGCCGAGGCCCGCGGCACCACGCCGCCCTCGTCGCGCCCCGCCAGGTTGAGGTAGAGGTGGGCGAAGCCGCCCTCCGCCACCGCGACCATCGGCGACGACGGCGCCACCCCGGGATGGTCCCCGCCCTCCTCAACGGTGACCAGCCCGGCCTCGGCGAGGACCAGGTTGAGGGCGACCTCGTCGGTGACCGGCAGTTGGCCGTGGTCCGACACCACGACCAGCGCGTCGCGCTCGGGGTCGAGGAGCGACCAGAGCGCGGCGATCGAGACGTCGACCGAGCGGCCGACCCGCTTGAGCCCCTCGGCCGCCGCGAGCTCGCGGCCCGGGCTCCAGGCCCACTGGTCGGGGTCGACGATGAGGCTCGTGTGCTGGAACTCGTCGGGTCCCGGGTGGTAGGCGAGCAGCAGGTCGAAGTCCTCGTTCTCGGCGACCCACCGGGCGGCGTCGTCGAGCCAGCGGTCGAGGCGCTCGATCTGCTCGAGGTAGACGTCGAGGTCGACCCCGGTCGCGGCGTCGAGCCACCACTCCTCGAGCCGCCGCCCGTCGGGCTCGCCGGGCCACGGCCCGATCGCCCCGGTCAGCCGTTCCTCGAAGTCCTCGGGCCAGGCGACGGTGCGCCACAGCGCGCCCCGGTAGAGCCGGAGGGCGCCGCGCCGCCGGTCGAGGTGGACGATCTTCGACCACGAGGCCCAGCGGTTCCTGCCCAGGACGTCGGGCAACCGCAGCTCGACCTCGACCGGAAACCACTCGCGCTCGCCGTGCAGCGTCCAGTCGGCTCCGCCCGGCGCGCGGACCCCCACCGTGTCCCAGCGCGGCGTGCCGTCGGGGTTGCCGTCGACCAGGGCGATCAGGGCCTCGGCGGTGGCCGGCTCGGCGCCCTCGCCGAGGTCGAAGACGAGCGGCCAGGCGAGCGCCGGCACCCCGTCCGCCGAGGGCAGCTCGCCGGTCGTGCCGGCGGTCTCCGGACCGAGCTCGAGGACCTCGGCGGGCGCCGCCGAACGGACCGGCCAGGCGATCCCGAAGTCGGCGGTGTCGGCGCGGCCGCCGAGGCCGGCCGCCGGCCAGACCAGCGCCCCGACCCGGAGGCCCTGCCGCCGCGCGGCGCTCCACAGCGTCGGCGTCGCGGGGACCAGGTCGAAGCCGTTGACCCGGCTCCCGAGCGCCCCCCCGGCCGGCCGGAAGGCGTTGCCGATCACCCCGGTCTCGGCCGGCGTCCGGCCGGTCGCGAGCACCGCGTGGTTGACCGAGGTCAGGGTCGGGTCGGCCATCCGCAGCCGGCGCACCGAGAAGCCCTCGCGGGCCAGGTCGGCGAGCCCGCCCGGCTCGGCGGCGACGCCGTCGACGACGAGCCGCCAGGCGAGGTCGGCCCCCAGGCCGTCGTAGGAGACCATGATCACCCGCTCGGCGCGCTCCCCCTCGCTCACCCCGCCGCTCTGGCATCCCGCCGCCAGACACAGCAGACCGGAGACAAGGACCAGCGTCGGGCGCGTCGATCCGTTGCGTCGCATGTCGGGATCTTAACCCAGAGCCGTATCGCGCACCCACCCGTGCCGCTGGATTCCTCGGTGCCTGTCGAGCTCGTCTCGCCGAGAGGTCGGGTCTGAAACGCCAAGGACGCCACGATCGCCAAGGCCATCGCAAAGCGTCGCAGGAGAAGGCTGGCGTTACGGGTTTGACCTCCCTCTGTCTGAGCCGAGACCCTTCGTCCTCCATCGTTCGGTCGATTCGGAGATTCGAAAATGTGAGCCAGGCAAGGTCCCGCGTATTCTCGGAAGCTCGAGATATCAGCGTCGATGGCTGACGACAGAGCTCGGGATGGGTGCCTGGCATCCGACATTGTTCGCCGCGAACAATGTCGCGTGCCTGCGCACCCCTCCCATCGCGCCTCTCGAAGCTCCGGTCAGACCCCTATCCGCAGGGAACCGCCTTGGCCTCGGGCCAGTCGGGGCGGACCCGCTCGAGGGCCCTGGCCGCCGCCTTCTCCGCGTCGAAGGGGCCGACCCGGACGCGGTGCAGCCCGCCCGGCCCCTCGACGATCACCGCGGGCTCGCCGGCCTCCTCGAGCCGGCGCTCGGCGCGCCGGGCGTTCCCAAGATCGCCGAAGGCCCCGACCTGGATCCACAGGCAGACCGCCCCCGCCTCCTGCCCGGCGTCCCGTTCGGAGGGCTCGTCCCGGCGTCGGCCCGGCGTCTCGTCGAAGCCGACGACCCGGACCTTGACCGGCGCGACGCCGTCACGGTCGAGGCCGATCCGCTTCGCGGCGGCGAAGCTGAGGTCGATGATCCGGCCCCTGACGAAGGGCCCGCGGTCGTTGACCCGGACCCGGACCTCGGCGCCGGTGTCGCGCCGGTCAGATCGTGCATGTCGTAGACCTCGCCCGAGGCGGTCCGCCGGCCATGGTAGGGCTCGCCGTACCACGAGGCGAGGCCCTTCTCGGTACGGCCCTTGCCAGGCTCCTCCTCAGGCTTCTCCCCGGGCCCCGCTGCCGGGGTCGGCTCGGGCGCCGGGGTGGTCGGCGCCGCCGGCGATGTCGTCACCTGCGGCCCCTGGTGGGCGCAGCCCGAGGCGAGGACGACGGCGAGGGTCAGTAGTGCGGCGCCTACCAGACGTCCCAAGCCTCTACACCTCGAGGTCGCTCGCCGCGGGCAGCTCGCCGGCGGTGGCGAGGAGGGGGCGGACGACGTCGCGCAGGTACTCGGCGACCTGCTCGGGGGCGCGGCCGACGAAGCGGGCGGGGTCGAGGAGGGCCTCGAGCTCGGCCCGGTCGAGGGGCACCTCGTCATCGGCG
>JALOLD010000130.1 GCA_025456145.1 Thermoanaerobaculales bacterium
GAGTCCGCGTCCTAGTCCGCGTCCGATGTCAGCGGCAGCGGAAGCGGTGGCAATTCGTCGGACGAATTGCGCCGGCGCGTCGGACGCGCCGATCGACCCGGGAGCTCCCCCCGCACGCCCCCCTGAGCACCGCCGCTCACCGGGCGTTCCGGGCTCGACATTGTGCTCAGCAACGCGCTCACGTCCGCTACGCCCCACGCACAATGTCCAGCCGGGCACCCCCGGGAGGCGCGCCCCTGCGCAGGTGCCGAAGCAACGTTGCAGGCCGCCGCTCGCGTCGCCGGCGCGGTCGCAGCCCTCCCGGTTCGCGACGAGCGACCGCGCCGGCGGCGCGACGCCGGGCCGTGCGGCCGTACAGGCCGCGCGGCCCGGAAGGCCGGTGCTCCTGAGAAGCCGCCCGCCCCCCCCTTGACAACTCAGGCAACTCGCCTTAGATTCTTCTCAGGCAACACGCCTGAGGAGTCGCCATGACCCGGATCGGCCCCGAGATCACCGACACCGAGCTCGACCTGATGCGCCAGCTCTGGCGGCGCGACGAGGCGACCATCCGCGAGCTCACCGACGCCCTCTACCCGGAGGGCGGGCACTCGCACTACGCGACCGTGCAGAGCCTGCTCGACCGGCTCCACCTCAAGGGCTTCGTGGACCGCCGCAAGCGCGACCGGCGCAACGTCTACCGCGCGACGGTGAGCCGGGCCGAGCTCGCCGGACGCCGGCTCCGCGCCACCGCCGACGCCCTGTTCGACGGCGCCATGGCGCCGCTGCTCACCCATCTGGTCAACCAGGGTGATCTCGAGCCCGAGGACCTCGGCGCGCTCCGCGAGCTCATCGAGCGGCTCGACGCCGAGCGGGCCGGCGCCCCGAGCGAGGAGCCGTGAGATGGAGACGCTGCTCGGCCTCGGGCTGACCAACGCCGCCGTCGCCGCGCTGCTCGCCGTCGCAGCGGCGCTGATCGCCCGCTTCACCCGCCGGCCCGCGGTGTGGTACGTCCTCTGGCTCGCCGTCCTGCTGCGGCTGCTCGCTCCACCGGTCCTCGCCATCGCCCTGCCCCTCCCCTCGCTCGCTCGTCCGGTCGCCGACCGGACGGTCGCGGCGGTCACGGTCGAGGGCGGCGCGGTCGCGCTGGTGGGCTCCCTCCGATCCGTCGAGCCTCGCACCGTCGTCGCGCTGCTCTGGGCGGGCGGCGCGCTGGTCGTCCTCGGGTTCGCGCTCGCCCAGTCGGTCCAGCTGCGTCAGATCCTCGCCGCGGGGACGCCGGCGAGCGATCCGATCGCCAGCCGGGTCCGCGGTCTCGCCGACCGCCTCGGGCTCCGCCAGGCGCCGCCGGCGGTCGTCGTCGAGGACCTCGTCCCGCCGATGCTGTGGGCGGTCTTCGGCTCGGTGAGGCTGATCCTTCCCGCCGAGCTGATGGCCCGGCTCGACGGCCGGGCGACCGACGCCCTCCTCGCCCACGAGCTCGCCCACCTCAGCCGGCGGGACCACTGGGTCCGCCACCTCGAGCTGGCGGCGCTCGCCCTCTTCTGGTGGAACCCGATCGCCTGGTGGGCGACCGCCCGGGTCCGCCGGGCCCAGGAGCTGTGCTGCGATCAACGGGTGGCGGAGCTCCTCCCGGGTCACCGCCGCGCCTATGCCGACTGCCTCGTCGAGACCGCCCGATTCCTCTCGGGTCGACGCCTCCCGCTCGGATCGCCGGCGCGGGCGATGGCCGACCTCACCCAGCTGAAAGGCAGGATCCAGATGATCATGAACGACCACCCCGACCGTCGTCTCTCGCTCCCGGTTCGCCTCACCGCCGCCGCGATCCTGATCGCCGCCCTCGCCTTCACCCCGATGCTCACCGCAACCCCGGAGGGGTCGTCGGAGATGGGCCGTCCGATCTCGCTCTCGCTCGAGAACGCCGATCTGCTCGACGTGCTCGCGACCTTCTCCGAAATCTCGGGGGCCGAGATCCTGGTCGAGCCGGGGATCTCCGGGACGGTCTCGACGAGCTTCGACGGCGTGCCGTGGGACGAGGCGCTGGCCAAGATCCTCCAGAGCCAGGGACTAGTCTGGGAGCGGACCGGCGCCCAGATCATCGTCCGCCGGGTCGAGGGCAATGGGCCGGCTAGCCTCCAGCCCGCGACCGGCGAGCCGACGACCCGCCTCGCCGGCAGGCTCGACGGTGAGACCGTCTACCGCTACGTCCCCGACGCCCGCATCTCCGAGCCGGTGGTCGTCGAGAAGACGGCGCCGGTCTACCCGGCGGCGGCCCGCGAGGCCGGCGTGTCGGGGGCGGTCGTGGCCGATCTGGTCATCGACGAGGTCGGTACCGTCCGCGACGTGGTCATCCAGAAGAGCCCCTCCGACGAGCTGTCGGCCGCCGCCATCGACGCCATCGAGCAGTGGCGGTTCGCGCCCGCGACGATGGACGGCAAGCCGGTGACGGTCCGCTACGTGGTCACCGTGATGTTCCGGCTGCAGTGAGAGTGGGCGGGGCTTGAGGGCTTGAGGGCTTGAGGGCTTGAGGGCTTGAGGGCTTGAGGGCTTGAGGGCTTGAGGGCTTGAGGGCTTGCAGCGGCAGCTGACGCCGCCGCTGCAATCGGACGCGGACGCGGACTCGGACGCGGACGCGGACGCGGACTCGGACTCGGACGCGGACGCGGACTCGGACTCGGACGCGGACGCGGACTCGGACGCGGACGCGGACGCGGACGCGGACGGTCGGCGGTGCGGGGTATGATCCGGGGATGGAAGAGGCCATCGAGGAGGCGATCGCGAGGGCGGCGGCGGCGATCGCCGGGGCCGAGGCGCTGCTGGTCACCGCCGGCGCCGGGATCGGGGTCGACTCGGGGCTGCCCGACTTCCGCGGCGACGAGGGCTTCTGGCGCGCCTACCCGCCCCTCGGCCGGCTCGGGATCAGCTTTGTCGAGATGGCCAACCCGATGTGGTTCCGGCGCGACCCCGAGCTCGCCTGGGGGTTCTACGGCCACCGCCTCGCCCTCTACCGGGCGACCGAGCCCCACCGGGGCTTCGGGATCCTCCGCGAGTGGGGCGAGGGGACGACCCACGGCGCCTTCGTCTTCACCTCGAACGTCGACGGCCAGTTCCAGAAGGCCGGCTTCGACGGTGACCGGATCCTCGAGTGCCACGGCTCGATCCACCATCTCCAGTGCACCGGCCGGTGCGAGGCGATCACCAGCGCCGACGACCTCGAGGTGACGGTCGACCCCGAGACCTTCCGCGCCGAGCCTCCCCTGCCGAGCTGCCCGAGCTGCGGCGCCCTGGCGCGGCCCAACGTGCTGATGTTCGGCGACTGGGGCTGGCGGTCCGACCGCACCGCCGCCCAGGAGGACCGCTTCGCCTCGTGGCTCGACGGGCTCGGCGACGCCCGGCTCGCCATCGTCGAGGTCGGCGCCGGCACCGCCGTGCCGACGGTTCGCATGACCTCCGAGCAGCTCGCCCGCCGCCCCGGCGCGACCCTGATCCGG
>JALOLD010000042.1 GCA_025456145.1 Thermoanaerobaculales bacterium
GGCGTCAACCTCGGCTATGGCGCGATGCAGCTGCGACCCCTCGACCTGGCGAAGATCGCCCGGCTCTACCTCAACGGCGGGGCGTGCGGCGGCCGCCAGCTCCTGTCGCAGGAGTGGATCGCCCGCTCGACGAGCCCCTCGCCCGGGCCGCCGCCGGCGGGGTGGCCGCCCGAGTCCTCGGTCGGCTTCCACTGGGTGCTCGCCGACGACTACCGCGAGGCCGGCGGCTCGGCGGGCCAGGTCGTCATGCTCTACCCCGACGAGGACCTGATGATCGTCGTCGTCGCCGGGGGCGGCCTGCCCTACGCGGGGTGCTCGAACCCGGTCGCGCTGGCGGCGCCCCTCGCCTCGCAGTACATCCTACCGGCGGTCCGCTCCTCCTCCGCGTTGCCGGCCAACCCCTCGGGGGTCGCCCGACTCGCCGGAGAGATCGCGGCGGCGGGCGTGTCGTACGAGGGACCGCCGCAGCCGGTCCCGCCGCCGCCGGCGACCGCGGCGGCGATCTCGGGACGCCGCTTCGCCGGTCCCGCCGCCGCCGGCGACCGCGGCGGCGATCTCGGGACGCCGCTTCGTCCTCGATCCCAACCTGCTCGGTATCGAGTCGTTCACCCTCACCTTCGGAGCGCCCGACGAGGCGACTCTCAACATCGTCGGCGAGGAGGAGATCACCTTCCTGGTCGGGCTCGACGGCGTCCGGCGAATGTCGACCGGCGAGAGCGGGCTCCCGGCCGCCGCCGAGGGATGGTGGGACGGAGGCGCCCGTTTCGTGGTGGTGCTCGACCAGTTCGCCCTCTACGCCTACCTACGGGTTACCTTCGAGTTCTCGGGCAGCGACGTGATCGTGACGCTGGCCGACCTCGCCTGTCCGGGCGGACCGCAGCTGGTGATTGCCGGCACGATGGCCGGCGGCTGATGTGGGACAATCGGGGCGCGACACCCGCCGACAGGAGGTCGACCGTGGCCACCACCATCGACCGACGACGCTTTCTCACCCTCGGCGCGGCCACCGCCGGCGCGGCCCTCGGCTGCGGACGGAGCGAGGTCGAGCGGCCGGGCGACGCGGCGCCGAGGGAGATGCGCTACCGCACCCTCGGCTCGACCGGCCTCACGGTGTCGGAGGTCGCCTTCGGCGCCCACGGGGTCGACAACGCGTCGCTCATGGCGGCGGCGCTCGAGGCCGGGGTCACGACCTTCTGCACCTCGGGCGGCTACCTCGACGGCGGCGAGGAGACCGCGCTTGGCGAGGCGATGGCGAGGATCGGCGTTCGCCGAGACGCGATCGTGATCCTCACCGGGTCCGACCTCCGGCCGGACGAGACGGTGGGCTCGTGGCTCGCCGCCCTCGACGCCAGCCTGTCGCGGCTGCGCACCGATTACCTGGACGTCTTCTACAACGCCATGGTCCAACGCCCCGAGGACGTTCGTCGCGAGGTGCTGTTCGAGGCCTTCGACCGGGCCCGCGAGGCCGGTAAGGTGCGCTTCCTCGGGGTGTCCGGCCACCACGGCGGGCTCCAGGGCTGCCTCGAGGCGGCGCTCGCCAGCGAGCGCTACCAGATGTTCTTCACCAAGTACGACTTCGTGTCCTACCCCGACCAGGACGAGATCTTGCACCGGGCCGCCGGGCGCGGCATCGGCACGATGGTCTTCAAGACCGACGCGGGAAGCCGGCAGCGCGAGATCAAGGACCTCGAGGCGGGCGGGCTTTCCTTCAAGCAGGCGACGATCCGCTGGGCGTTGTCGAACCCGGATGTCGCGAGCGTCGCGGTGACCATGACGAGCTTCGACCGGATCGACGAGGCGGTGGCGGCTGTCGGCTCTCCGATCACCTCCGCCGAGCTCGCCATGCTCGATCGCTACGCCGAGGCGATGTGGGACCAGTACTGCCGCTTCTGCGGGGGCTGCGAGGCGGTCTGTCCGCACCGCGTCGCGGTCGCCGAGGTCATGCGGTACGCCATGTACTTCACCTACTACGGTCGCGAGAAGGAGGCGATGCGCCTCTACCGGCGGCTCGGGGACGACGAGACCGCGGCTGCGTGCGCCGACTGCTCCGGGCCCTGCGACACGGCCTGCCCCTTCGGTCGCCGGGTCCGCGCGGGCCTCGTCGACGCCCACGACCGGCTGAGCTGGCGCGAGGCGTGATGGAGGCCTTCCGGGGCCGCGCCGCGGCGCTGGCGCTGGTCGTCCTTGCGGCCTGCGCCGGACCGGACGCGCCCCCAGGGCCGACCCCCGACCTCGCCGCCCTGCTGCCGCCGGCGGCCGAGTTCGCCGGGTGGACGGTCGACGAGGGACCCGATCGGTATGTCCCCGACACGCTCTACGAGTACCTCGACGGCGGCGCCGACCGGTACCTCGCGCACGGGTTCAAGCGGCTGGTCCACGTACGCTACCGGCTGGGCGACGACCCGGCGGCCTGCGTAACCCTCGACCTCTACGACATGGGAGGCCCGCTCGGTGCCTTCGGGATCTACAGCGCCGCCCGGACCCCGGCGGTCGAGCCACGTCCGTGGGGGGACGAGGGCTACCGCACCGGGTCGATCGCCGCGGCCTGGAAGGGCCCCATCTACATCCACGGCGAGGCCGACGACGAGCGGCCGGAGCTGATCGAGATGCTCGAAGGGCTGGTCGCCGGGGCGTGCTCGGGGATCGAGGGCGAGGCGTCGCCCCCGTCGGTGCTGAAGGCTCTCCCGAGTCGCGGTCTGGTCGCGCGGAGCGAGAGGGTGGTCCCCTCAGACCTTCTCGGCCACGCCTTCCTCCCTGGTGGGGTGGTGGCGGTCTACGAGCTCGATGGTCGCCGGTCCGAGCTGTTCTTCAGCGACATCGGCGACGAGGAGGCCGCGACGCGTGCCTTCGAGGCGCTGGTGGCTCACCTGGCGAGGCGGGGCATCGTCGAGGACGGCACGCTGTCGATCGGCGATGGCGGCATCCGCTACGCCGAGCCGACCCTCGGCGAGGGGACGGTGGTCCGCAGCGGCCGGCATCTCGCCGGTATCCACGGCGGGCTCGGGCCCGCCGACCGGGAGGCGATCCTCGCCGAGCTGGTGCGCGGGCTACCTCCCTGACCACCACGCGCCAGCCCGGGGCGCCACCCTCCCGGTCGCGGCAACGGGTCGACCGATGCCGACCACGGCTGCGTCCGCGGAGAGCTGGTCCCGTCGTAGCCGACGATGATGTGTGGGCTGGGTGGCCATGATCGTCCAGCGGCATCGCCGAAACACCATTACCGCCGAGTCCGCCGGAGCCGGCAGGTTGGTGATTCCGTCGAAACCCTCAGTGACGCTCTGGGCGAGTACGGGGGACGGGCAGAGCGCGACCGCGAGGACTACGACGCTGAGCGGGCTCGTCGTCTGCGGTAGCCCGCCCAGGGTCTCATGCAGACGCGGCAACGCTGGGGCGCCAGTGCAGTCAATCGGAGTGCTCGGGTACTCCGTGCCGGTTTCGCAGACGGACCCCCACGACAGATGGAGCACCACGCCCCGGTTCATCGAGATTGTCTACCTAGTCGGTGAGGCCCGGACCGTAACGGTCGTGATACCCGTCTAATACGTTTGCCAGGTCGAGCGGTGGCCGGAACCCCTGAGGGTCCGGGTCGGGGTCGGCGCGGGTTCGCCAGGCCGCGCAACGGGCCAGGGCGTCCGGTGTGCCGATGTCGTTCCAGCCGCACGGCGGGACCACTACCACCCGCATCTCAGATCCGACCTCCTGGAGCACCGCTCGGGAGAAGTCGACGCTGGGAAGTCGGCGATAGAGCCGGGCGAGGCTGTCGGTGCCCTGCCGGTCGTCGTCTGAACCGACGATGGCGTAGCTGAACATCCGAGTCAGCCACGGCAGTGACCGCTCGAAGAGCGCGAGCAGTGCCTTCGCACGCATCGAGAAGATGAAGCTGTTCCACAACGCTCCCTGGCGGATCAGCTCCTCCGCGCGGTCGCGGCTGGGCTTCTCGATAAACCCGGATATCCCGAGGGCGCCATGCAGGTCGATCGACGAGGGCGAGATCCAGCCGAGCCCGGTGTCCGGCCGGTCCGGCGCGAGGCCGAGCAGAACGAGCCGGTCGGGTTCGATCTCGACATGGTGAATCGCCGCCATGATGGCGTCGCGCAGCACCGTCTCGTCGCGAACCATGTGGTCCGACGGCAACACCACGACCGTTGAATCGGGGTCGATTGCCCGAACCTGCATGAGCGGCAGGAGGACGCCGCACGCCGTGCCTCGGTTGCACGGCTGGACAACCACGTTGACCGCCGGGAGGTCGGCAAGCTCGGCTGCCCACCACGGTTGGTGGTGCTCGGCCACGACCACGATCGTCCGGTCGGCCCCGGCGACCTGCCGCGCGCGACGCAGCGCACGGCGGACCAGCGAGGCGCCGCCTCCTATGCTGCAGTACTGCTTCGGCACCGGACGGCCGCTGTGGCCGGCGGTGAGATGGCTAAGGCGGGTGCCCTCTCCCCCCGCGAGGACGATCGACCATATGTTTCCGGATTTTTTCATGACACCCTCCCTCGGCCCCGACCCGGAGGCGCCGACCAGATCGCGGCATCGAGCCGGTCGGTGTTCGGGAACCGTGAAGCACAACTTAATGCGACACAGTCTCGAGTGCCAGGGGCCGGACACGAGAGGCGTGACTGGGGTCACGCGTGGGCTCGACGGCCGACCCGGCGGGACGTTGACGAGGGCTGGGGATCGAGGTTGGGACCATTGTCCGGGATCACATTTCCGCCGCGGTTTCCCAAAGGGGCCATTGCGATCTCGGCCTTTGGACCCTAGGTTAAGAATGAGACCGATTCTCGTAACAGCGTCGAACGTCGAAGGGAGGAACGACATGACGATTCGAGTTGGCGACAAGGCGCCCAACTTCGTCGCGAAGACGACCGACGGACAGCTCAGCCTGTACGACTACATGGGGGACAACTGGGTCTTCCTGTTTTCGCACCCGGCCGACTTCACGCCGGTGTGCACCACCGAGCTCGGCCAGGTGGCGAAGATGAAGAAGGAGTTCGACAAACGAAACGTGAGGGTGCTCGGGCTCAGTATCGACAGCCTGGAGGACCACAGGAGGTGGCTCAAGGACATCGAGTCGACCCAAGGGGTCGCGCTCAACTTCCCGGTGATCGCCGACCCCGACCGCGCGATCGCCGAGCGCTACGGCATGATCCAGGGCAACGGCAACATCATGTCAACCGGTCGCATGGCGCTCGTGATCGACCCGGACAAGGAGGTTCGGCTGATCGTCGTCTACCCGGAGAGCACGGGCCGCAACTTCAACGAGATCCTGCGGGCCATCGACTCGCTCAGGCTCACCAAAGAGTACGGCGTCGCCACCCCCGCCAACTGGGCTCCGGGTGATGATGTGATCATCTCACCCGAGACCTCGGAGAAAGATGCGCGCTCGATGTTCCCGAAAGGCTATACCGAGCACCTCCATTACCTCCGCACCGTGGCCGATCCCGTCCACTGACGTCCCCCACCCCCGGGGGGCGGCCGGATACCCCCACACGCCGGCCGCCCCCCTCTTCGCTCGGTCAATCCAACCTGAGCAGATCGTGGCGCCGTGAGAGGGGACGTTACTTCGATGTCAACGTGGTTCGGTTTCCAGCGTTGCGGCTCGTGGGACGCCCGAAATCCCGGTCGCGCTTGCCGGTCGAGAGGGGAGGAAGACGCCGCGGCACCTCCGGCGCATCGGCGTCACCCGTCAGCAGCGAAGCCGGTCAGCTGGTCTTGAGCTCCATGCCGCACGCGCAGCGGCCCGCCTGATCGGAGACATAGTTGCACTTACAGGATCCGCCGCAGTTGCAGTAGTAGATCCCGGTTCCGGCCAGGTCGACCTTTTTCATCTCCTTGCCGCAACCGCAGGTCGACGGATCGTCGCCAATCTCGCACTTGCAGTCGGGTCCGCAGGTGCACAACGACGCGACGCTGCCATCGATCATCAGCATCCGACCTTCGACGAGGTCGGTGCCGCAACCGCACTTGCCGGGCTTGGTCGAGACCGCGCCGCAGCTGCAGTCCGGGCCGCAGTTGCAGCTGTAGATCAAGTCGTGGCGGGCCACGACCACCTCCCCGGCCGCTGGGGCCGGCTCGACCACTTGCTCGGCCGCCGGGGCCGGGGGCTCGGTGGCCCCGCCGCCGCATCCAAGCGCCATCGCCACGATCATCGCCGCCGGAAACAACGTCTTCATTTTCAACTCCTTCCGAGGCCACGCTCGATGCGGACCGATCGGTTGAGCCATCCTAGCATCTCTCGAGGTTTGAGCAGCGATGCACATGAGTCTTCGGTCATCAGATCGAGGAGGGGCAGCCCGTGAGGATCGTCGTCGAGACGCCGACTCGAGCGACGGCAGCTGTCAGTCGCAACCATCCACGAGCGTCGCCACGAAGAGCACCTCTGTGACGTCGCCGATGGGGCTACGCGAGGACACGGTGACACCGACCCGGAAGAGGGAGGGCGTCCCGTCGGCTCCGTTTAGCGGAAGTTGCCCACCGACGATCCCGCCCTCGGGCGCGGCGATCAACGAGTCGATCATGTCGCGGCATCGCCGGAGCGACGGTGCGTCCATGATGGACTCCAAGAGCTTCCCGCTCGCGGCGGCGATGGCTTCTGGAGATCGATCGAGGAAGTCCTCGAGCCGGCTGTTGACATAGTTCGACCGCAGTGTGTTGACGTCGATGGTCGCCATGATGCACGGCGCAGACTCGACCAGGCGTTTGACGAAGTCGTTGGTTCTTCTTAGTCGGTCCTCGGTCGCTTCGTGGTCCTGAATCTCCTTTTGCAGTGCCCTGTTCGCGCGCACCAGCTCGTTGGTCCGCTCGTCAACCCGCCGCTCGAGGTCCTCGTTGAGCTCGCGGAGCGACCGCTCGGCGGTCTTGCGTTCGGCAATGTGCTCCACCATGGGCCGGAACAGGAGGAACGAAAGGACGGGCGCCGTGATGATGGTGATCAGCACGGCGTCGAGGATGGCCTCGACGGCCATCGGCAGCTCGCCGAAGACCGGCAGGACGATCATGATCAGTGCTTCGCCGACGAAAATGGCGAACGCGGTGAGAGCGGTGAGCTGGATCGGGCTGAGGTCGCCGGCCGCCGTGTGACTAACGGTTGGGGGGTCACGGTCCTCGATTGGTGGTGACGCTTTCCTCGTGGTCATGAGATCCGCCAATTCGACGATCCCCGACAATCCGCGGCCAACGAGCGCGGGATCGGGCCGGGAGTCGGTTTGCCTGATCGGATTGTAGCGGATTCGGGCCGGTTCGGTATCAGCACGAGGATGAACCGGGACCAGCGCCTCACTGGCCGATGCCACGGGGAGGAGGGAAACCGCGATGGCGATCCTCGTCGGACGCATCAAAGACACCGGGCCGGCCCCGAGGGTCGGCCCGGTATCGCGGATTGAGTCTCGACGCTAGGGCAGGTTGAGATTGCGCTCCGGTCGGCTGAAGTCGTGGCACCACGAGCAGTCGTAGCGCTTGTCCTTGACGTGCTTGTTGTGGATCGTCGTGAACGGTTTGGGTTCCTTCGATCCGTGGCACTGGAAACAGACCACGGACGGGGGGCCTTTGAGGGCGTAGCCGAGCTCGCCCTGGAGGTCCATCCGGGCTGTCGAGCCGTGACAGTCACCGCACTCGAGGGCCGAATCGGAGTCGCCCACCTGGTGGTTGAGCATCTGGTAGGTGTCGGTCTCGACCCATGAGTACGGTTCGCTCGAGCTCAGCCCCATGTTGAGGAGACCCGCCTCGGTGGCGGCGATGGGATCGCCGGTGGCGAAGAACACAGCGGTGTCGAGGGCGATGAGCTGGCCAAGGTCGTGGGCGAACGGCTGCTCCGCGGTCTTGTACTTGAAGGGGTAGAGCCTGGATGAGGGGTCGTCGATGTCGCCGAGAGGTCGCGATGTCGGGTAGCGTCCGGTCGCCGGATCGATCGACGCGACGTCGTGCAGCAGATAGTTCAGGCTCGTTCGGTTCCAGAACTTGTACTCGGGGGTCAGGTCGTTCGCCTTGAGCGACGCCGGGTGGAAGGGTGGGGCCGTGCTGTGGGTGTCGAGCCAGGTGCGGTGTGTTTCGGTGGCTTCGGAGGCCGCGCTGTCGGCGGCATCCTTGGCATAGACCGGGATGTGGCAGGTCTGGCAGGCGACCCGGGCGATGTGACGCCCGACATACTCACCCTCGTGGCCATCCGGGGTCGTCATCGCGGCGTGGCAGTCCGCGCACTCCGGGAAATCGGTCGTGTCCGAAGGCCGCAGGTCGGACCCCCGGCCGGCGACCCGGTGGTCGGTGAAGGTGTGGCAGTCCTGGCAGCGCATATTACCGCCGGTGGTCGCCAGGTGGACGTCGAAGCTCCGGTCTCCGGTCGCGATCTGCGCCATCGTCAGATCCCCTCGCTTGACCGCGTCTCCACCGCCGGCCTTGGCGTGGCACTGGAGGCAGTTGTAGCGGTTGGGCAGGTGGACGGTCCGCACCGCCTCGTCCATGCTGACGGTCATCGCGTCCTGATCGGGAACGAAGACGCCGCCGACCTTCTTGCGTCGGTATGCTTCTTGATGGCACATCATGCAGTCGATGTTCGCGAGCTGCTCGGGAGTCGCGTCCGCCGAGGGGCGGGCGCCGAGACCGACGTGGCAGTTGCCGCAGGCGTTCCAGTTACCCTCGATGTTGATGCAGTAGGAGTTGACCGCGCCGGAGATCTTGCCCTGTCGCGCCGGACCCGAAGCCATCTCCGGGGTCTCGCCCTCCCACTGGTACATCACCGACGCGTGAACGTCGCGGGCCTCGGTGGCATGGCATTGGACGCACATGCCCGGGCCGGTCCATGCGAGCCCGTCGTGACCTTGATCGCACGACAGGTCGGCGCCGTCGCAATCCTGGTCGACGCCGTCGCCGCAGACCTCGGTGGCGCCGGGGTGGACGCTGGGATCGTTGTCGTCGCAGTCGTCACCGCCGCACGCCGAGGCCTGGTGTCCGTCGAGGTCGGCGTCGGGACATCCGGCGGGGTCGTCGTCGACCTCGAACGTCGTGCCGCCCGAGCCCCGGACTCCGCGCTCGGCCTCGATCGTCACCCGCACCTGCCAGACGCCGGGGGCCGCCTGATCATCCAGTCGATAGATGGCCGTGAAGAGACCGCCTCCCGCGTTGTCGAGGCTGCCTCGATGTCGACGTTTCCCGTTCGGGTCGGTGATGGTCACCAGGCTCTTTCCCGCCGCGGTGACCGGCATGCCGTTGCTGTAGCTGGCAACCACCTCGATCGAGACCAGGTCCCCCGGCGAGTAGAGTGGAGCGTCGGTCGAGACCTCGAGGTCGATGCTCAGCCGCTTCGTCGGTGCACTCTGCGCGATGCTCGTTGCAGCGGCGGCGATGAGGATGGCCGTCGCAGACCAAAAGGCGAGCTGTAGCCGTGATGCGTTCATGATTGCCCTCCGATAATCGCACCGACCGCGGACGAGAATCGCCGGTGTTGCGGTCGCGCCGAGAGGGTCGCATCCGCGATCCGACCTCCTTTCGGCGGCCCTCCCTGCATACTTGAAGATATAAACAGATGAACATCTGTCGAGTGACCAGGGTCACCCGGTCGGTGACGGTGTCATGACCGTCCGCGCGGCACCGTTTTTCGCCGGTTTTGTGGCGTCCCTTGACACGTGATCTCATCTCGACCATGATCCCTGTATGATCTCCGGACATCGGCGCCTCCGCGCCGTCGCCCTGGTCTGCAGCCTGTTCGCCGGAGTCGCCTCGGCCGGCGAAGAGCCGCCTCCACCGGGTCCGAAGGACCGCTGCGCGCTCTGCGGCATGTTCGTCGCACCGTACCCGGCCTGGTTAGCGGCGCTGGTCGAGGCTGACGGGACGGTGCGCTACTTCGACGGACCGAAGGACCTCTTCCGCTACGCCTTGCGACATCCCGAGGCGACGGCCAACGGCGCCGCGCTCTGGGTTACCGATTACTACACCACCCATCCGATGAGGGCCCGTGAGGCCTTCTACGTCACCGGTTCCGACGTTCTCGGCCCGATGGGGGCGGAGCTGGTGCCGGTGGCGTCGCTCGAGCTCGCGGCGACCTTTCGTGCGGACCACGGCGGCGAGCGGGCGCTGGCCTATGACGATGTCGATTCAGGAGTGCTGGAGGCGCTCGAGTAGATGACCGGATCCCGACGACTCCGTACCGAGGCGGCGCGTTGACGAGAGCGCGTCTTTTTCTCGGAGGCGTCGCCGCCGCAGTCATGGTGCTGGGATCGCTGCTCGCATGGGCGGAGATCGAGGTCGTTCGGTGGCGGACCGAGGACCTTCCCGGGCTGCGCTGCCTGGTCGGACGCCTGGGGCTGAGCGATCTCGCGATGTGGACCGAGGCGAGATATGCGAGGCACCCGTCGCAAGCCGATCTGTTTGCCGCATTCCAGGACGTTCCCGGCTCGCCGGAGCACTTTCCCGCCGGTTCGATAGTCCCGCCGCCTGCGACGCTGTCGAACGGACCCACGCAGCTCGGAATCTCGGAGCCGCCGCCGTGAGACGCCACCTCAAGCTCCTCGACTTCGCGCTCGCCTCATTGCGACGGCGGCCGCTGAAGAGCTGGGGGCTCGTCGTCGTGTATGCGTTCACCGTCGCGGTGGTGGCGTCGGTGCTCTTGCTGACGAGGGCTATCCGCGAGGAGGCGGCCCAGATCCTCGTCGCCGCGCCCGAGCTCACGGTGCAGCGGGTGGTCGGCGGCAGACACGAACCGATCCCGCTGAGCTACGGCGACGCGATTCGCGGGCTTCCCGGGGTCATGGGAGTGGAGGCCCGGTTCTGGGGTTACACCTACGATGCCGTCACCGATTCGACCATCACGGTCATGGGCGCGTCGGAGGGGTTGCAGGGTCTCGAGATGATCGAGGGAAGGCTGCCCACCACGGCCACCGAGTGCGCTGTCGGCGCGGGCGTCGCCGAGATGTGGGGGGCCGGGACCGGGGGAGAGGTCATCCTCGTCGATGCGGAGTCCACGGGTGTGCCGTACGAGGTCGTCGGAGTGTTCCGCGCCCCATCGGAGATGTTGACCAACGACCTGGTGACGATGACCTCTGTCGAGGCAGCCGTCTTTCTCGGTCTGCCCGACGGGACCGCCACCGATCTCGCCGTGCGCATCGCCAACCCCAACGAGGTGGACACCGTCGCGGCCAAGATCAAGCGCGCTCATCCCGACAGCCGGCCGATCACGAGATCGGAGGTGCTGCGGACATACGACGCGGTGTTCCACTGGCGCAGCGGGATGATGTTGGCGGTCTTCTCGGGTGCACTCGTCGCCTTCGCGATTCTGGCCTGGGACAAGGCGACCGGGCTGAGCGCCGAGGAGCGACGGGAGATCGGCATCCTCAAGGCCATCGGATGGGATACCGCCGACGTCCTCGAGCTCAAGGTCTGGGAAGGCCTGACGATCTCGCTGACCTCGCTGATGCTGGGGCTCATCGCCGCGATGGTTCACGTGTTCGTGCTCGGAGCGCCCCTCCTGGTGCCGGTGCTTCGAGGCTGGTCGGTGCTCTTCCCGGAGCTCCGCCCGGCCCCATTCGTCGATCCTTACATGCTCTTCGCCATCGCCTTCCTGACCGTGGTGCCGTATGTCGCAGCCACCGTTGCGCCGTCGTGGAAGGCGGCAATCACCGATCCCGACGAGGTGGTTCGCGGATGAGACCGGGAACCGAGCCGCTGGTTGTCGTCGACGACGTGACCAAGACCTACCATCGCGGTCGGCCGGACGAGGTCCGGGCATTGCGTGGGGTGTCGGTGACCGTGTCGGCAGGGGAGGTCCTCGTGATCGAGGGACCGAGCGGGTCGGGGAAAACCTCGCTGCTGACCGTGATCGGGTGCATGAGTCGACCGACCTCCGGACAGGTGACGATCGGAGATCGCAGGGTGTCCCGCCTCACCGAGTCCGCTCTCACCGGTATTCGGCGCTCGACCTTCGGCTTCATCTTCCAAAAGCTCCACCTGATTCTCGACCTGTCGGTCGAGGACAACGTCATGCTGCCCCTCGTCCCCACCGGGATGGGCGCGGCCGAGATGAAGAAGCGGGTCGACGAAGCCTTGCGTGCGATGCGGATCGAGCACCGGCGGACCGCCGCGGTCGGTCGAATCTCGGGCGGCGAGCAGCAACGCACCGCCGTCGCCCGCGCCCTGGTCAACGCGCCGACGATCATCATCGCGGACGAGCCGACCGCCCATCTCGACGGCGAGCTTTCAGCCGAGCTTCTCGCCATCCTCGGCCAGCTCAACGATGAAGGCACGACTGTCGTCATGGCCACGCACGACCCGCGGGTGACCGCCCACCCGGCGGTCCACCGAAGGGTGGTGATGCAAGACGGTCGCATCGTCGAAGGTGGGGCGGGATGATCCTCCACGCTGGGGTTCTCGGTCTGCTCGTCGGAGGTACGGTGATCGTCGCCCTGATGCTATTCGGGAGCCTGGTGGGCGTCCGCATTCTCCGGACCTGGAACCCGATGTCGACCTCGGAGGAGCAGCTGATCCTGGAACGTCAGACCTATCTCGTCTCGGTTCTCGTCGCGGTCGCGCTGTGGATCGAAATCGGCTCGGCGCTGCTCTTCATCCACACCGTGGACGACCTCCACGAGCTCTTCGTCGGCGCGATGTGCGCCACCGGGACGCTCAACGCCAACCCGGTCGGCTGGTGGGTGCTGGCGGCCAAAGGCGCCATCGTCCTGCTCTTCCCGATCTGGTTGGCGGTCAACGGGCTCGACCAACGATCGGGGAGCTTTCCGCTGGTGCGCCTCAAGTATGGCCTGTTGCTGGTGCTCACGCCGCTCGCCGTTGCCGATCTTTCGCTCCAGATCGCGTACTTTGGCGGGCTCCAGCCGGACATCATCACGTCGTGCTGCGGTGCATTGTTCTCGGAGTCGAGCGACACCGTCACCGGGGATCTGGCCGCGATCCCGGCCGTCCTGGCGTTTCCGGTCTTTCTTGCAGTGTCGCTGCTCTTTCTCGCCGCTGTCGGGTGGGCGCGGGTTTCGCCGAGGCCAATCTCGAGGATCATCGCTGCGGTGCTCTCGCCGGTCACGCTGGCCGTCGGCGTCGTCGCGGTGATCTCGTTCGTCTCGGTGGCCTACTACGAGCTGCCGACCCACCACTGCCCCTTCGATCTCTTCCAGTCTGGAAGCGCCTTCGTCGGGTACCCTCTGATGTTCAGCCTCGTGGCGGCGGTGGTGCTCGCGGCCATGCCGGGAGCACTCCTCATGGTGACGCAACACCCCGCTCTTCGCGACGTCGCGGCAGGTTCGGAACGCCGGTGGTTGACGGGCGCGGCGGCGGCGTTCACGATCTTCTTGGTCGTCGCCATCTGGCCGTTGGTGTTCGGGAACCTAGCATGGGAGTCAATGTGACTGTCGTCAACAGCTGCGCAAGAGGGAGCCGAGGTGATCGGGCCCAGCCGCGGTGCCGGTGCTGGGCGGCGATCGTACTGGTATTCGCGGTCCTCCTCGGGGGCGAGGCGCCGGCCGGACCGGGGTACGAGACTGCGGAGATCACGATCGAGATCCCCGATATCGAGTTAGTCGACCAGGACGCCAACATCGTGCGGCTGCGAGAGCTCGTGGACAGCGGTGAGGTGGTGATGCTCGATTTCATTTTCGGCACCTGCACCACCATCTGCCCGATCCTCTCGGCTGGGTTCTCCAGCCTGCAGCGGCGGATGGGCTCGGGCCCTGGCGGGCCGGTGTTGATCTCGGTGTCGATCGATCCCGAGCACGACACCCCCGAGGTGATGTCGGCCTACCTGAAGCGCTACCGTTCACAGCCGGGGTGGTCGTTCGTAACCGGCGAGCGCAACGACATCAACGCGATCATGCGAGCCTTCGACGCCTATGTTCCGGACAAGATGTCGCATCAGCCGGTCACCTTTATCCGGATCGGGGATACCGACCGGTGGCTCAAGATCGACGGGCTCGTCTCCACGAAGGACCTCCTCGCCGAGCTCGAGAGGACCCGGGGGGGCGGCGCCGGTGCGGGGGAGGGGGTGGGGGAATGACAACGCCACGATCGTGCGCGGCTGGAATCGCCCTCGTCCTGCTGTGTGTCGCCGCGGGTCGAGCGGTCCCTGAGGAGGCAGAGACGGTCGCGGGATATTCCGCCGAGGAGGCCCTGCGCCTCGGCACGCGAATGTACCGGGAGGGGCTCCTCCCGTCGGGCGAGCCGATGAGGGCGATGGTGTCGGAGGACATCGAGGTCGACGGCTCGATGTTCAGCTGCCAGAGCTGCCACCTCCGCAGCGGGCGAGGGTCGCTCGAGAGCACGGTGATCACGCTTCCCACCTGTGCTTCGTGGCTGTACAAACCACTCGTCGGCAGAGAGATGAGGCCGGAGTCCGAGGCCAGGCTGCCGGACCGCCTCAACCCGCCGCCCTTCCGAGAGGCCTACACCGACCGCCTTGTGGGCCGCGCGATCTGGGTCGGCAAGGACCCCAACGACCGCGAGCTGAGCTGGGTCATGCCCCGCTACAAGCTGTCGACCCGCGACATGGAGATCCTGGTCTATTACCTGAAGCACCTGTCGGCCGAGTTCTCGCCCGGGGTCGACGATACGACCCTCCGTTTCGCCACCGTGGTCGCCGGCGAGGTCAACCGCACGGACCGCGATGCCATGGTCCTGACCCTGCAGGCGATCGTCCGCGACCGCAACAGCCAGACCCGCCACGAGGAGCGTCGCGCACAGCACGGGCCGTTCAACATGGAGGAGCTCTACAACCCGTACCGCCGCTACTCCCTGGCGGTCTGGGAGCTCCAGGGGGACCCGTCCACCTGGGACGCGCAGCTCGAGGACCACTACAACGAGGCGCCGGTGTTTGCGTTGCTGGGCGGGATCACCTCCGGAGAGTGGGCGCCGATCCACGACTTCTGCGAGCGGCGGCAGATTCCCGCACTGCTCCCGATCACCGACTTCCCGAAGCTGTCGGACACCGACTGGTACACGGTCTATTTTTCAAAGAGCTACTTCCAGGAGGGGGAGACCGCCGCGCGGTTCCTCGAACGGTTCGAGGCCGTGGTGAAAGACGCTCCGGTCGTCCAAGTCCGGCGAGACCGTCGCGCCGGTCGCGATGCCGCCGCCGGTTTCAACGCAGCGAGATCGTCGAGGGGGCTGAAGGCGCCGACCGAGCTCGTGGTCGAGCCCGACCGTCCAATCGACAAGGAGTTCTGGGAACGGCTCGTCGCCAGCCACCCGGGCGCCGTGCTGGCGCTCTGGCTGGAGCCGGCGGACGTGGGCGATCTCGCGACCCTCGCCGCTGTCGAGCCTCGTCCGCCAGCCGTGGTGCTGTCTCTCAGCCTGCTCGAGGACCAGGGGGACGTCCTGCCGGCCCAGGTGCGCCCGTTCGCCTACCTCACCTATCCGTACTCGCTCCCGGAGGATGTCGGCCGCTCGCGGCTGGCGGTCGAGAGCTGGTTGCGCGCCAAGGGACTCCCGGTCACCAACTTCCGAATCCAGACCAAGACCTACTTCCTGGGCTGGATGCTGGCCGCCTCGGTCAAGCGGATGCGGGACGACTTTTACCGCGACTACTTCCTCGACGTGATGGACATGATGCGCGACGAGTACTACTCGATCGGCGCGGTCTACCCCAGGTTGAGCTTCGGGCCGGGGCAGCGTTACGCCTCGAAGGGCTGCTACGTCGTCCAGCTCGGCGACGGCGACCCGCCGGCACTGGTCAAGCGGAGCGACTGGGTCATCCACTGACCCTGGTCCCGCTGCCGGGGCTGGTCACGGCGGTGGCCGACTCGGAGACGCTTGGAGATTCCCCAGGCACCGACTGTCCATGCTGGGAACAGCGAGGATCCGGGCTTCAGGAGTCACAGTCGGCGAAACCGAGGCTGGCATGTGATGTGTCTCACTGTCTCATCGGCGTGAAGAAACACCGGTGAGACACCGGGTCGCCGATCGTCGCCTCGGTGATAAGTAGCCGCAACGAAGACAACTTAATCGTCGCAACGCGCCATGACGGAGCGCCGGGACAACGGTGGAGTCCCGCCACAGGCTCTCGGATCTCTGATCGACGAGACGGCGGTCGATGTGTTGGTCGCCACCGGGTTTGACCGACTAACCCTCTAGATTTAAGTGAGTTAATCATCGGTCGTCGGCGTGCTGGTGGAGTTGGCACGCATCGTGCTTCAGACGCCAGCAGATTTCGACTCCGAACCGAGTTCAGAGGAGGAGAGACGAGGATGTTTGGATTCTCCGAGCGAGATGATTTCGAGAACGGGTCTCGTTTACCAGTCCCGGAACCATCACGCCAGCCAACAGCCCAGACGACAACCGACAGGAGGTGTTCGATGCGTCCGACGGCCGAAACCTATCGAATCCATGACGTGACGACGAGGGAGGAGTCTCCATGAGCACCCAGGTCCTTGACGTTCGACGCACCCGCGGACCCGGCCTGGCGGCCGCGGCGGCCGGTGCCTTGCTGCTGGCCATCGCATTGGCGCCGGTGACGGTGCAAGCGGTCGACCTTCCGCCGGCCATCACGATTGTCGGCGTCGCGCCGGACGGCGCCGAAAGCGATTTGACCGGTACCGATTACCGCTGGCTGATCGAGCAGGACAAGACATACCACGTCCAGACCCTGCCCAACGGCGCGGCCAACCCGACCACCTTCGACCCCAACTGGGATCAGCTCAACGATGGTCAGCCAGGTGGCGAGACCTTGTCGGTCGGCTTCCACCAGAGCTACATGCCGGTGGTGGCCAAGGGCTGCGGTGGAACCGACGGAGCGTGGCAGGCGGCCGCGGCATGCAACGAGGTCGCGATCCCGACCCTGGCCGCGAACACCCACTACTTCGTTTCGGTGGTGCCACGATCGGGCTACTCGATCGGCGGCGCGGGCTTCAAGACCGACGGGTCGGGAAATATCCCGGCGACCACGGTCTATGTCAACGAGCACCCGCTCGAGACGGCCCAGATCACGATCCTGATCTTCCACGACAACGCACCGATCAACAACGCCCCCGATCTCCCCACCGAGGATCCCAACCAGCCAGGTGGCACACCCATGGACGGGTTCTCGATCATCGTCGAGGACGCGGGCGGTCGCTATGGCGCTTCGGCCGGCGTGCAGTCGCAGGACGCCTTCGGCAACCCGCTCGGCACGACCTACGACGCGATGGGCAACGTGACCGGCTACCAGCCCCTCATCACCGGTCCGGACGGCCGGTTGACGATCAAGAACCTGGCGCCCGGCAAGTACGGCATCTCGGCGATCCCGCCGGCCGGCCAGGGCTGGCAGCAGACCGCCACCATCGAGGGCACCAAGGTCATCGACGCCTGGGTCAAGTCCGGCGAGCCGCCGTTCTTCGCCGAGTTCGGCCCCCCGGGCTTCCACGTCTTCATCGGCTTCGTCAAGGAGTTCGACGCGATCCCGGGCGGTGGCACCGCCACCCTCGAGGGGACCGTCGTCAACAACCACATGTCCCGGCCGCCGAACTACGCCTTCTACAACGGCGCCTGCTTCGGCCACACCACCCCGTGGGTCGGGCTCAACGACCTCGCGGTCGGTATCGGCAACGGTGTCTACGCGGCGCCGACCGACGAGAACTGCGGCTTTTCGATCCCCGACGTCCCGGACGGTAACTACCAGCTCGTGGTCTGGGACTCGAACCTCGACCTGATCTTCGCCATGTTCGGCGTGACGATTCAGGGCGGCCAGTGCATCTCGACCCCGAGCGGCTCGTGCAACCTCGGCGAGGTGCCGGTCTTCCAGTGGTTCCACCGCTCCGAGCACCGGGTCTTCGACGACGACAACGCCAACGGCATGTGGGACGCCGACGAGGGCCCGAGCGCCATCGAGACCGGCTTCAACATCCGCTGGCGTGACGGCGCCATCTACCAGGGCAACGTCTCCGACGGAGTCGGCGCGTTCACCTTCGACCAGGTCTTCCCGTTCTTCAGCTGGCTGGTCGCCGAGGTCGACTTCGTCCGCAATCAGGCCACTGGGGTGACGGTGGTGGTCGACAACGGCGGGCCGATCCTCCCCGCCTACGTGCCGGCGCCGTTGGATGATGACGACGCGACCTTTGGCGGGGCGATCGCGCCGCAGAATCAGTTGACCCCCGCCACGGGACCCGGCACGGAGAACAACATCTACCGCGTCGAGACCGGCCCGGTGCTGCTCGAGGGCTTCCAGGGCTTCATCGGTCAGACCAACGCCTTCCTCTGGGGCAAGCGCCACTACCCCGACATCGCCCCCGGCATCGCCGGCAACGGCGGAATCTCCGGCATGGTGATGTACGCGGTGACCCGCGCCGAGAACGACCCCGAGCTCGCCGCGGGCGAGCCGTGGGAGCCGGGCGTTCCCGGCGTCACGGTCAACCTCTACGAGTCACTTGGCGTCGATGAGATCACCGGCGTCGCCACCAAGGGCGCCCTGCTCGCATCGACCGAGACCGACAGCTGGGACGCCGCGCTCCCGACCGGCTGCAAGTACGGTGACGATGGCGTCCCGTTCATGTTCTCGCCCGACGGGACCACCTTCTACGAGCAGGACTGCTGGGACGGTCTGCGGATGTTCAACCAGGCGCGACCGGCGGTCTTCGACGGCGGCTATGCCTTCGGTCCCGATATCGACTGCCCCGGCGGCGTCTGCCCGTGGTGGGTCAACCAGAGCGATGCAGATCCCAACGTCGGCACCATGAAGGCCGGCGAGTACATCGTCGAGATCGTGCCGCCCGCGGGCTACGAGATCATCAAGCCCGAGGACAAAAACGTCGACTTCGGCGACGAGTACGTCCCGGCGCCCGAGCTGCTGCCCCCGCCCTGCGTGGGCCCGCTGCACACCGTGCCGGAGTTCCTGACCCTGTTCCCGGACGACGGGATCCCGGCGCCCTTTGCCGGCGAAGACGTGCCGCTCTGCGACAGCAAGCTCGTCACCGTGTCCACCGGCGGCAACGCGGCCGCCGACTTCTGGGTCTTCACCGAGGTCCCGGTAGCCGCGCACGGTCTCGGTTTCATCCTCGACGACACCCAGAACGAGTTCGACCCGAACTCCCCCAACTTCGGCGAGAAGTACGCGCCGCCGTTCGTCCCGGTGACGGTCCGAGACTTCACCGGCCGGATCATCCACAAGACCCTGTCCGACCAGTACGGGCTCTACAACTTCCTCGCGCCGTCGACCATCACGGCCAACCTGCCGCAGCCGAGCGGCATGTCGCCGAACATGCTGACGGCCTGTATGAACGACCCGGGTGACGACCCGCTCAACCCGGATCCCAACTGGAACCAGCAGTACAGCACGTTCTGCTACACGCTACAGTACATGCCGGGTACCACGACCTATCTTGACACCCCGATTGTTCCGGTGGCGTCGTTCACCGGTCCGGACCAGTTCCCGCTCGACTGCGAGTACGCCGATGGGACGCCGAGGATCGACCAGGCATCGGTCCTGAGCAACGGCGCCGGCGGCGGACCCTACATCCCGACCTACCAGGTGACAAGCGGCCCACAGGCGGGTCGCGGCACCTTCGTCGACGGCACCCACACCATCGAGATCAGCTCGATGGGCGCCAGCGCGGTCCAGAACCCCGACTACTGCAACCCTGCCGCCGGCGCCTGCGCCGCCGGCGCCGACACCGTCAACAAGTTCATCACCCGCGACTTCGGATTCGGCGCCACTGCCGGGACGGTGACCCTGGGTGATCTCGGCGCTCTCACGTGCACCTGGGGCGATCCGATCAGCTGCACGATCCTCGACGGGACCCGCGTCGGTCCGGTCGGCTCGATGGGTGGCCGCCAGCTCACGGTGAGCCGCGGCGACAACTTCCGCTCGACGGTCGCCGGCGTCACGGTTCAAGTGGGCCTGCGCAACGGCGCCAATGTGATCCCGGTCCTGGCGACCGGGTCGATCCAAGCTGCCATCGATTCGGCTGGTACGAACGACCTGATCCTGGTCCAGCCGGGTCAGTACAACGAGATGGTCGTCATGTGGAAGCCGGTCCAGCTCCAGGGCTGGGGCGAGGGCTCGACGACCATCAACGCCGTCAAGGCGCCGGCTGACAAGCTCGACACCTGGCGCGGCCTGGTCGCAGGTCTGATTGCGGCAGGCGAGATCGATCTCCTGCCCGGTCAGGAGGTGGGACCCGGCAACCCCGAGCCCACCACCCTGTGGACCGAGGAGGGCGCCGGCGTGCTGGTGCTCGCGGCCCAGGGGGACTTCAACGTCGCCAGTAATCGCGGCGCCCGCATCGACGGCTTCACCATCAAGAGCGCCGACACCGGAGGCGGGATCATCGCCAACGGCTACACCGACTACCTGCAGATCTCGAACAACCGGATCTCGAACAACAGCGGCTTCTACGGCGGCGGTATCCGGGTCGGTCACCCGATCCTGACCGACTTTGACAACCTCGCGTACATCGACGCCGACAACGACTTCGTGTCGATCCACCACAACCAGGTGGTGTTCAACGGCGGCCTCGGCGGCGCCGGCGGCGGCATCTCGATGTGCACGGGCTCGGACTCTTACGCGGTCACCCAGAACTGGGTGTGCGGCAACTTCTCGGCCGCCAACGGCGGCGGCATCGGCCACATCGGTTACAGCGACGGCCAGTGGGTGCTCGGTCCCGGCAGCGGCAACAACCGCCCGTGGATTCTCGAGAACGCACCTCTCATCGCCGACAACGTGGTGATCTTCAACGAGAGCTTCCTCCAGGGACAGACGGTCTCGGGCGGCGGCATCTACATCGGCGGCGCGCCGCCCCTCACGGTGGGCGGGCTGAGCCCAGGCGCCGGAAACGTCAAGGTGCTGCGGAACCTGATCCAGGGCAACTCGGCCGGGGCCGGCGACGGCGGTGGCATCCGTCTCGCCATGGTCAACGGCGATGACGTGGCGGCCAACCCGACCAACCAGCCGCGCCGCAACGGCAACCAGGGACAGAACGACCCCCTGCCGTGGTACGCGGTGGAGGTCTTCAACAACATGATCGTCGACAACGTGGCGGGTCTGGCCGGCGGCGGTGCGTCGCTGCAGGATGCGGTCTCGGTCAGGCTCCGCAGCAACACCATCGCCAACAACGACAGCCTGGCGACCGCGGGCGAGGCCTTCGCCCCCGGAAGCCCCAACCAGTCGACGCCGCAGCCCGGCGCGGGCATCGTGTCCCGTGGTCACTCGGCGGCGCTGCTCGCCGCATCGGGCAACGTGGGCACCTCCTCGAGCCCGAGCTCGTTCGACAACAACATCATCTGGCAGAACCGGCAGTTCTTCTTCTGGGTCGACACGACGTCGGGCTGCACCCCGGGCGACCCGGGCTGCACCTCGACCTTCGGCTTGTGCCCTGACCTCGGCGGCGGCCTCGCCTGTCCGGGCGGCAATGCCGTGGTGTACGACGACCTCGGGGTGATCGGCGCCGCGGGCTGCCTCGACCCGTCCTACAGCGTTCTCACCGATCTGGATGAGGACATGCCGGTCTGCAGCTACAACGGGGGGTTGACCAACCTCGCCATCGATCCCATGTTCGTGTCCGGCTACGTCAACGGTGCGCGGTCGGCCATCCTGCAGCCCGAGGTCACGACCGGGATCCAGACGCCGGCGGCCTTCGACGAGGGCGGCAACTTCATCCGGCCCGGCTTCGGACCGCTGTCGCTCTACCTGGACGGCGCCCCGAACGACGGGGACCCCGGTGTGCTCATCGGCGACTACCACCTCGACATCGGATCACCAGCGGCCGATGTGGACGGCGTCATCGCCGGGGTGTCTCCCGATTACGACGGGGACGGCCGCCCGATCGGACTGACCTACGACATCGGCGCCGACGAGGCCGGTGGCAATCTGCGGACACCCGTCGCGGGCCCGCAACCAGAATCCACGTTCGCGGCGTCGCCAGTCGAGTAACAGCAACCAGCGGCGGCTCCCCGCCGGGGCGACCCGGCGGGGGTGCCGACCGACCCTCGAAGGAGTGAGATATGACTAGCAAGAGGCTGACCCGAAACCTGGTGCTGCTGCTCGCCGCGGTCCTGCTGGGCAGCGTCCCGGCCTCGGCCCAGGTTCACATCCAGTGCCCCTGTGACAGGAACCAGGACGGTGATTGCCTGGACGTAAACAACTCCGGACCGCCGCCCGGACGGTACGACGAGCCCGCACTCGCCGAGTCGCTCGGGGTCGAGTGCATCCACCTGACCGGGAGCGACGGCTTCTCCGTGATGGCCGACGGGAGACCGATGTACATGTTCAGCTTCGGATGGGCGACCGGTACACCCGAGGCGGACGTGATGGACGAGATGATGCTGGGCGCCCAGTGGCCGGCGCCGACCATCGCGGTCGACGAGGGCAAGCAGCTCTACCTCAGCCTGTCGAACGTCGGCATGGTGATCCGGCCCGATCTGTTCGATCCCCACACCGTCCACTTCCACGGCTTCCCGCAGTCGTCGACGGTGTTCGACGGGCTCCCCGAGTCGGGGATCTCGATCAACCAGGGCTCGACCCTGACCTACTACTACAACCTGGTCGAGCCCGGGACCTTCATGTACCACTGCCACGTCGAGGCCACCGAGCACATGCAGATGGGGATGCTCGGCAACCTGTACGTGCGGGCGGCTCAGACCGACGGTAACTGGGGAACCTGCAACAACGGGACGTCGCCGTGCGCCGGGTTCGCCTACAACGACGGGGACGGCTCGACCGGCTACGACGTCGAGTTTGCGCTCCAGCTTGGATCGTTCGATCCCGACTTCCACGACGCGAGCTGGACCGTCCAGCCACTGCCCTTTGCGCTGATGTGGGACCGCTACCCGATGATCAACGGCCGCGGCTACCCGGACACCGCCAACAACGCCTTCACCGCGCAGCCCCTCGACCCGGACACTCTCGAGGACCTGAACGGTCCCCACAACTCGCAGATTGTGGACTCGCGGATCGAGGCCACTGCTGGCGACAAGGTTCTGCTGCGGCTGTCCAACCTCAACATCACCTCAACCCACACCCTCATGAGCCCGAGCATTCCGATGAAGGTGGTGGGCATCGACGCCAAGGAGCTGGTGGCCGAGAACGGCGCCAAGCTCCACTACACGACCAACTCGGTGACCATGGGCGGCGGCATGTCGGCCGACGTCATCCTGGACACCACAGGGGTTCCTGCCGGGACGTACTACGTGTACGCCTCGAACCTGCAGTACCTGGCAAACAACGACCAGTTGGCTGATCTCGGCGGCATGATGACCGAGATCCACATCCAGTAGGGCGAGGAGGAACATCATGAAGACACTCACGAAACGACGCTCGACCTCCTGGGCCCTCTCGGCCGGCGCCCTCGTGCTGGTGCTGGCCGCAGCCGGCAGCGCCGGGGCCCAGGCCAGGATCGACGGTATCGTCGGTCAAACCACGTTCAGCTTCCGTGCCGGCGAGGGCCAGGTCAGCCTGCCAGACGGCGGATCGTACGAGTTCTGGGGCTATCAGGACCTCGACAACGTCGAGGGCGTCGGCGTGCCCCAGTACCCGGGGCCGACGATCATCGTCAACCAGGACCAGACCGTCACCATCAACCTGACGAGCTCGCTGCACGCCGGCTGCACGTCGATGATCTTCCCGGGGCACGAGGTCTCGGTGTCAGGTGGCGTGAACGCTCACGCAGGCCTGCAGACCCTGGAGTCGTGCGGCCCTGACGTCGTCGACGACCTCGTCACCTACACCTTTACCGCCTCGGAGCCGGGCACCTACATGTACTACTCCGGCACCGAGCCCGAGCTCCAGATCGAAATGGGTCTGCTCGGCGCGATCATCGTCCGCCCCTCTGGGCACGGCTACGACGGGTTCAGCTACGCCTACAACCACGACAGCAGCTCCTTCGACCACGAGGTGATGTTCCTGCTCACCTCGATGGACCCGACCATTCACCAGCTCGCCGAGCAGCACCGCTTCACCGAGATCGATACGACGCGGCGCCTGCCGGTCTACTGGTTCATCAACGGCCGCGCGGCGCCGGACGATCTGGCCGACGCGTTCGTCGGGTGGCTGCCGCACCAGCCCTACAACTGCACCCCTCGAATGTCCCCCGGTCAGAAGCTCCTGGTGCGGATCCTCGGCGGGGACTTCGACCAGCACCCGCTCCACCTGCACGGCAACCACTACTACGAGATCGCCCGCTACGGCCGGCTCCTGCTGATGGACGACGGAATGACCCTCGCCTCGCGGGGTAAGTTCACGACCCTGTCGGTGCCGGGCCAGACCGTCGACGCGATCTTCGAGTGGACCGGCGAAAACCTGGGTTGGGACATCTACGGCTCGACCCTCGATGGGATTCCGGCTCACGCTTGCGTCGACGGCAATGGAGACGGCTTCGGCGACGTCTCCGCGGGCTCGACCTACGAGCACGAGTTTTGCGCCGACCACAACAAGCGGTTCCCCGTGACCCTGCCCGAGAACCAGAACCTCGCCTTCGGCGGCTGGTGGTCGGGTGGCCCGCTGATGGGGATCGGCGAGCCCCTGCCTCCTGGAGAGGGCGGCCTCAACCCGTACAACGGCTACTTCTTCATGTGGCACTCCCACACCGAGAAAGAGCTCACGAACTTCGACATCTTCCCCGGCGGCATGCTCTCGATGATGGTGGTCGAGCCGCCCGGGACCCCGATCAACTAGGCGAAGGAGGCGATCACAATGAACCGCACGACTGTAAGCAAACACGCGAAGCGACTGGCCCTCGGGCTGGCCGCGCTCGCCCTCGCGGCCACGCCCTCCTCCGCGCAGACCACATTCGATCTGTGCGCCACGACGGGGACAGTGGTGATGCCCGGCGGAGCGAGCGTCGACATCTGGGGCTATGTCCTCGGATCGACCTGCGCGCCGGGTGACGCAACCATCCCTGGTCCGGTGATCCGGCCGACCCCGGGAGCCGCGACCCTGACCATCAACCTGACCAACAACCTGTCCGAGTCGGTTTCGTTCTTCGTCCCGGGGATGGTGGCCTCGTCGGCCACCGGGATCGCCGGCCGGTTCACCGGCGAGGCGGGCGCCTCGGGCGGCACCGCTAGCTACACATTCAACCTCACCGGCCGTTCGGGGACCTTCCTCTACCACAGCGCCACCAACAGGATCCGCACCCAGGTACCCATGGGCATGTACGGTGCCCTGGTGGTCGACGCGGCGGCGGGCCAGGCGTATGCCGACGTCGCCTACGACAGCGACCAGGTGCTGGTCTACAGCGAGATCGACCCAGCGCTCAATGCCGACCCGACCGGCATGGACGGCGCCAAGGTGATCAACTGGCTGCCGCAGTACTTCCTGATCAACGGTCAGGCGTACCCGAACACCACGTCGCTGCCGATCACCGTCGGCGACAATGTTCTGCTCCGGTTCGTCAACGCCGGTCTCGACTCGGTGATGCCGACCCTCGGCGGCGGGCTCTACATGAACCTCAAGGCCGAGGACGGCAACCGCTACCCCCACTCGATCCACCAGTACGGGCTCGATCTGCAGGCCGGCAAGACCATCGACGCGATGATCCAGGTGACGGCCGCCGGCCGCTACGCGATCTACGACCGGTCGGACCACACCACCAACGGGGCGGCCTCCGGCGGTGGGATGCTCGTCAACCTCGACGCGGCCGCCGGCGCCGGGCTGCTCCAGTTCAACAGTGCGACGTACAGCGTGGCCGAGAACGTAGTCGGAGGCATCGCGACGTTCACCGTCGATCGGATCGGCGGCGGCGCCGGAGCGGTCTCGGTGGACTACGCCACCGTCGACGGCTCGGCGACCGACGGGCTCGACTACACGGGATCCGCAGGAACGCTGAACTTCGCCGACGGGGTGATCTCGGCGTCCTTCGATGTACCGATCCTCGACGACGCCACCTGGGAGGGTGACGAGAACTTCAGCATCGACCTCAGCAACGCGACCGGCGGCGCCGTGATCGGCTCGCCGACCAGCACCGTGGTCACCATCCTCGAGGACGATCCGGGCCCCGGCATGCTGCAGCTCAGCGCCGCGACCTACAGCGCGGTCGAGAACGGCGGCACGCTGACGTTCACCGTCGATCGGGTCGGCGGAAGCGCCGGCGCGGCGACGGTCGACTACGCGACCACCGACGGCACGGCGACCGATGGGCCCGACTACACGGGCTCCGCCGGTACGCTGAGCTGGGTCGCCGGCGACGCAACCTCGCAGAACGTCGCCATCACGATCCTCGACGACCTCACTTACGAGGGCGATGAGGACTTCTTCGTCAGCCTCAGCAACGCAACCGGCGCCTCTATCGGCGTCCCAGCGAGCGCGATCGCGACCATCCTCGAGGACGAACCGGCGCCGAACGTCGCACCGACCGCCGTCGACGACTTCACGACCTCCCCCAGGGGGGAGACGCTCGCCAACTACGACATCGTCGCCAACGACGAGGACTTGGACGGAACCATCGACCCGACGTCCGTCGTGATCACCACCGGCGCCACGACTCAGCGCGGCGGCACCGTCGTCAACAACGGTGACGGAACCATCACCTACGATCCGCCGAACCCGGGCTTCACCGGAACCGACACCTTCCAGTACACCGTCGACGACAACGTCGGCGCCACCTCCAACGTCGCGACCGTCCACATCAACGTCACCAAGTAACGACTCAGCAAAATGGCCGGGCGCTCCTTCGTGGGCGCCCGGCCGCCTTCCTTCTCCAACGACCGACCTCACAAGGACGACACCGTGAACGCAAAGAAACATTACGCCTCACAATCCACCCCGGGCCGGATCGCGGTCGGCGTTGCCGCCGCTGTCGTAGTTCTGCTGACCGCCGGCGCGGTGGCCGCCGATGATCTGGCGACCCTGGCCGATGTCACCCGGGCCCGCGTCGATGGTGCGCAAACCGTTGCACAAACGGATGAGGCCATTGACACCGGCCTCAGTCAGGAGGACAGCGCCTGGATGGCCGAGACCTGGGGCATCGAGGTGACCAGCATCCGGCTGACCGCCAACGACCACATGATCGACTTCCGTTACCGGGTGCTCGACTCGGCAAAGGCGAGCGACCTCTTCGTCCGTCAGACCAAACCGGCCCTGATCCACCAGGAGACCGGCCGGGTGCTGGCCGTGCCCGAGACCGCCAAGGTCGGCCCTCTGCGCAACTCGAACCAGCCCCAGGAGGGCAAGATCTACTGGATGTTCTTCGGCAACGCCGGCAACCTGGTTCACACCGGTGACCAGGTCACCGTGAAAATCGGCGACTTCACCGCCGAGAATCTCGTGGTGGAGTAGCACGACCGGGTGGTGGAGTGACCGGATGACACACAACACAACCCTAAGATCGATCCTGTTCGGCGCCGCCGTCGGCGCCGCACTGCTTGTCACCCTCCCGGCGCGGGCCGACGGCACCGTCGATCCGGATCTCCGGGCGGTGCTCGAGCGCCTCGGCCCCGGGGACCGGGCCTCCGTGATCGTCCGCTTCGCCGGGCGCGCGCAACCCAAGCGGCTCGCCGGGGCGACCCGCGCCGAGCGCCGGGCAGCCGTCGAACGCGATCTCAGAGCGCGTCTCGAGCGCCGGCGGGCGGCGGTGGCGCCGATTCTCGAAGACCCCTCGGTCGCGAGGCTGACCGAGCTGTGGACGATCAACGGCATCGCCCTGAGTGCAGACGCCGGGGTGATCCGTGAGCTCGCCGAGAGCCCGGAGGTGGCGAGCATCACGCTCGACCGCGTGATCGACGCGCCGGTACCGGTCAAGGGCCAGACCGCCGCTGCCGAGTGGAATCTGGATTCGATTCGTGCGCCCGAGCTTTGGGCGGCCGGCCACACCGGCGTCGGGGTCGTCATCGGCAGCATGGACACCGGGGTGGACGAGACTCACCCCGATCTCGCGCCAGCCTACCGGGGCGGGGGCAACAGCTGGCTCGACCCCTACGGCGAGCACCCCGATCCGCACGACCGCAGCGGCCACGGTACCCAGACGATGGGCGTCATGGTCGGAGGCTCCGCCGGCGGGTCGGCCATCGGTGTAGCGCCGGGCGCGCAGTGGATCGCGGCCAAGATCTTCAACGACGCGGGCCAGGCGAGCCTGAGCGCCATCCACGAGGGCTTCCAGTGGATGCTCGATCCCGACGATGACCCCGACACCGACGACGGCGCAAGCGTCGTCAACAACTCCTGGAGCCTGCAGAACATCGGCGACTGCGACCTGGAGTTCGAGCAGGATCTGGAGATCCTGCGCGCCGCCGGCGTCGCGGTCGTGTTCTCGGGTGGCAACTACGGCGCGAGCGCAGGCACGAGCGTGTCCCCCGCCAACAACCCGTCAGGCTTCGGTGTCGGTTTCGTTGACGATCGCGACAAGGTCCACATCTCGAGCGGCCGGGGCCCGTCGGCCTGCGGCGGCGGCCTGTACCCGAAGGTAGTGGCGCCTGGCGTCAACGTGCGCACCGCCGACCTCGGCGCCTACTGGGCCTGGGTCAGCGGCGCCTCGATCGCTGCGCCGCACGTGTCGGGTGCGATGGCTCTGCTGCGGAGCGCCCACCCGGAGGCCACAGTCGAGATGCTCGAGCGGGCGCTCCAGGCGAGTGCCGTCGACCTGGGCGCCGTCGGTGCGGACTCGACCTATGGAAGCGGGCGGATTGACCTCGTCCTTGCCGAGCAGATTCTCGGCGACCTAAGGACCGGCGGAGTCGGCGCATCGACGGTCTACACCGACGAGGGAACGTTCCTCGCCGCCATCGCCGGCCAGACGGTCGTGGCGGAAGGATTCGAGGACGACCTTGTCTGGGGCGGTACGCGCAGCCCGGACTCGCTGGCGGTCGTGGCGTCCCAGGGCATCGACTGGAGCTCGAACCTCCCGGGGAACGAGCTCAGCACGAGCGGCGGTGCGGCGCGCACCGGAAGCTGGGGGTTGTACTCGAACCCGCACGGCAACCAGGGCGTCCCGAGCCCGACGGACTTCATCGAGGACGGGGTGATCGGGTCGTCGGGTCAACCGCTGGTCGCGGTGGGGGCGTGGGTCCGCGGCACCTTCGGAGGCGATGTCGTCGCCATCCTCGACGGTGACGAGGCCAACCCGATCGGCCTCGGGCCGGTGGTCGCGGCCCACCAGTTCTACGGCGTGGTGACCGATGGCGCCTTTTCGACCTTCGAGTTCCGCGAGATCGAGGGCACCTTCGAGGACCAGAGGTACATTTTTCTCGATGACGTCACGGTTGCTCTGTCGACCGGGGGTGGGGCCCCGGTCATGGACGGTGTGGTGGCCGGCGTCGCGAACCTGCCGGGCGCACTGGGCAGCGACTGGCATACCGACCTGTTCTTGCACAACTCGTCGACGTCGCCGATCTCCGCCGAGCTGTACTTCAGCGCCGAGGGCGAGACCGCGGGCGATCTCGGGCTCGTTGCCGAAATCGCGCCCGCCCAGACGCTGACCCTGGCGGACGTCGTTGCGACCGTGTTCGGCGTGCAGGGGAGCGGTGCGATCTTCTGGCGGGTGGTCGACGGGGATCCAGCGGGGCTCGTCGCCAGCGCCAACACCTTCAACCGGGTCAACGCCGTCAAACGATATGGCCAGCAGATTGCCGGAATGCGGTGGACCGACGCCGCGCCAGCCGGCACCCTGGTGCTGACCCCGGCCATCGCCGGTCGCTACCGCACCAACCTCGGATTCGCCACGGACGGTGACTGCTCGGTGGTAGTCGTCCGCGCATACGACCGGTCAAGCAGCCTCGTCGGGCAACAGGCCTACAACGTCCAACCCTGGTCTTGGCTCCAGCTCAACTCGCTGTTCCGGAGGGTCTTCCCGGACCTGATCGACGACCCTGACGCGGTATCCGAGGCCGAGAGCCTGCACCGCTTCGAGGTCGTTGGCGTCGACGGCCGGGTTGCTGCCTACACGAGCATCATCGACAACGCCACCAGTGACGGCAGCTACATGGTGGGTCAGGTTCCACTCGCCGACGGCGTCCAGTGGCTACCCGGCGCGGCTGTCGTCGAGGGCGCCAACGCGAGCAACTGGCGCTCCGACGTAGTCGCGATCAGCACCTCCGGGATTACGGGCTCTGCGGACGTCGCCTACTACCCGGCCGGCCAGGACAACAGCGGGCGCCCGGTCAGCTGGAACGTGCAGCTCGACGTCGGGGAGAGCCTGTTCGTGGGCAACATCCTGGCCGAGCTGTTCGGCTACTCGCCGCCGGCAGTGGGGAGCCTCGCGGTGAGCTCGGCGCAGTCGCCGCCGTTGCTCTGGATGCGGACCTATACCGAGGAGCCGACTGTAGGCGGCGACCTGGTCACCTACGGGCAGGCGGTTCTTCCTCGCGCAACGGTCGCGACGATCGCCGCAGGCTCCGCTGGGACGGTTTCAGGCTTCAGTACCGACGCCTCGACGAGGGCCAATCTGATCCTCCAGAACACCCGCGTTGCGGCCGACGGCACGCGCCTCGCGAGCGAGGTCCGGGTCGAGCTGCTCGAGGCCGCTGGGACGGTGCTTCACGAGCGAACGTACTCGCTGCTGCCCGGCGAGTACCTGCAGCACAATCGGTTTGTCGAGGATGCCGGCGTTGGATCCGTCCTCGGTGCAAGCCTGCGGGTGAATGTGCTCAGCGAGCCGGGTCCGGGGGAGACGGGCGGCGTCGACGCGATGGTGTCCGAGGTCAACGGCAACATCGTCGCCGGGTCCAACGACAGCCGGCTGGTCAGGGCCTGTGTGATGGAGTGAAAGGGGCGTCGGCGATCGCGACCGCGCCGGGTGGTGAGCTCGATGGATGCAGAAAGGCGACGACTTGGTGGTGTCGTGATCGGCCGACCGGGGACGGTCGCGGTGTGGCTCGGGATGGTGTTCCTGACTACAGTGCCGTCGGGCGCGCAGACGTTGGTGGCGGTGGACGACAGCTACGGTGTGCCGTTTGCGGACGCGCTGGTGGTCGAGCAGCCGGGTGTGATGTCGAACGACACGTACGGTGGGTCACCGGTGTCCGGTGCGACGGTGACGCTGATCGACCCGCCGTTGGAGGGGGCGCTGGAGTGTGAGTCGGACCCGGTGACGTACGACCTGTGCCCGGACGGGTCGTTCATGTACATGCCGGGGTCGAGCTTGTGTTGGTCCGAGAGCGCATACCTGGCGCAGCTTGGTGCGCTCGGCGGCGCCGGGCTGATCCAGGAGGGATTCGAGGACGACGCGGTGTGGGGCGTCACGCGGAGCCCGATGACCGAGCCGTTGGTGGTGAGCCAGGGGATTCGCTGGGAGAGCAACCACCCGGATCCGCCGGCGTCGAACGAGCTGACGACGGGCGGGGGACCGGCGCGGACCGGGCTGTGGGGGTTGTACGACCCCGAGCATGGCTACGCCACCGGTACGCCGGCCGAATGCGACATCACCAACCCGCCGGAGCATTGTCTTTTCAAGGACGGGTTTACGGGCACGCGAGAGGCCGGCGGGGGGCTGCTGGTCGGCGCTGGGGGCTACCTCAAGGGGTCGGCGCAGCCGAACCTGTCGATGTACCTGGATGGTGGACCGCGGATCGGGCTCGGTCGGCTGACGGTGGGCGGGCACCAGTTCTTTGGGGTGATCGACACCGGTGGATTCAGCTCGTTTCGGATCGAGGAGAGCGACGGCAAGGTGGGTCAGGAGCGGTACGTGTTCGGCGACGACTTCATTCTCGCGACGGCGACATCAGACACGACGCCGCCGCAGGTGACGCTGGTCAACAGCTGGTACGACACTGGGGACGGAGAGCTGAGTGAGGGCGAGGTCACGGACACGGCGATCTTCCAGCTCTTGATCAGCTTCGACGAGCCGGTACGGGACCCGATCGGAAGCAGCGATCCGCACGATGTGACGAACCCGACGAACTACCTGCTGGTGAACGACGGTGGGAACGGTTTCGAGACCGCGAGCTGTGCGGGGGGAGTCGCGGGGAACGACGTGGCGGTTTCGGTGGACTGGGTGACGTGGGAGGGCTCGCCGGTGCTGACGGCGACGCTCGATGTCAACGGCGGCGTCGAGCTGCCGGTGGCGAGCTATCGCTTGTTGGTGTGCGGCACGACGTCGATCCACGACTGGGCGGGGAACACTCTCGACGGTGACGGCAACGGTGTCGGGGGCGACGACTTCGTGCGCAACTTCACGGTGTACATCCCACCGAACGACCCGCCGACGGCGAACCCGCAGTCGGTGACGACGCCGGAGGACACGGCGAAGGCGATCACGTTGACGGGCAGCGACCCGAACATGGATCCGCTGACGTTCTCGATCATGACCGGACCGGCGCATGGCGGGCTGAGCGGCACGCCGCCGAACGTGACCTACACCCCGGTGCCGAACTACAACGGCCCGGACAGCTTCACCTTCCGGGTGTTCGACGGAACGGCATACAGCGCCCCGGCGACGGTGAGCATCGACGTGCTGCCGGTGAATGATCCTCCGACGGCCGACCCGCAGGCGGTGTCGACGCCGCAGAACACGCCCGTCGCCATCACCCTCACCGGATCGGATGTGGAGAACGATCCGTTGACCTTCGCCATCGGCACGGGACCGTCCCACGGCCTGGCATCGGGCACGCCGCCAGACGTCACCTACACCCCGGCCCCCGGCTACGTCGGTCCCGACAGCTTCACCTTCACGGTGTTCGACGGCGAGCTGTATAGCGGCCCGGCGACCGTGTCGATCATGGTCACCGAGGTCGTGCTGCCGGTGCTGACCATCGAGGATGCGTCGATCATAGAGGGCGACGCTGGCACTGCCATGGTAGCCGTCACCATCACCCTGACCCCGGCGAGCGCGAGTGCGGTGAGCGTGGATTGGGCGACTGGCGGCGGGTCTGCGACCGCGGGACTGGACTACACGGTCGCCGCCGATACCGCGGACTTCCTGGCGGGTGCGACGATCGCCACAGCGTCGGTCGAGGTCCATGGCGACCTGTCGGACGAGCCCGACGAGACCTTTGATGTGACTCTGTCCAACCCGGTCGGCGCCGTGCTCGGGACGCCGTCGACAGCGACGGTGACGATATTCGACGACGACCCCATGCCGGACCTTGCCGGCACCGATCTGGTGGTTGGGGAGTGGGTCGGTGATGCGCTGGTGGTCATCAGCCTGTCGGCGGCGAGCGGCTATGACGTCACCGTTGACTACGCCACCCTCGACGGAACGGCGACCGCGCCGGCGGATTACACCGCCGTCGCCGGGTCGGCCTTTATCGCCGCCGGTGCGAATTCGACCACGGTGGCGGTGCCGATCGTGATCGATGCCGTGACGGAGCCCGATGAGGTCTTCACGCTCGAGCTGTCCAATCCGACGAATGCGGTCCTGATCACGACGTCGGTCACCGTAACGATTCACGATGACCCGAGCCTGATCTTCTATGACGGATTCGAAGCCGGAAACACGACCGCCTGGTCGGGAGTGGTGCCCTGACCGGGTTGTCCGCGACCGCACCGACGGACCCCGGTCGTCCCGGCCGAGGTCGACGAAGGCAGATCGTCGACGGTTCAGGGCCGATCCGCGGGGAGTTTCGATTGGACAGCCGTCCACAGCGACGGGGAGGGGCCAGGATCCGGCGGTCGGTGAGACCGATCGCGCTGCCCGTCCTGCTCGCCCTCCTCGCGTCGTCCGCGGCTGCCCAGGTCCTCACCGGTGTCGACGACAGCTACGGCGTGCCGTTTGCGGACGCGCTGGTGGTCGAGCAGCCTGGAGTGATGTCGAACGACACGTACGGTGGGTCGCCGGTGTCCGGTGCGACGGTGACGCTCGTCGACCCGCCGTTGGAGGGGGCGCTGGAGTGTGAGTCGGACCCGGTGACGTACGACCTGTGCCCGGACGGGTCGTTCATGTACATGCCGGGGTCGAGCT
>JALOLD010000087.1 GCA_025456145.1 Thermoanaerobaculales bacterium
TCCCCTTCTCGATGCGCTGCTCGAGCTCGTCGCAGAGCGCGTTGACGCTGCCCGTGAAGCGCTCCGGGTCGTCGTAGAAGAACACCTGGTTGGCGAGCAGCGCGTCGAGACCGCTGATCGGCGCCGGGCTCGCCCGCCGCAGCTTCGCCAGACGGTGCATCGCCGACCGCTTCCGGTTGACCGTCTCGATACCCGCCTTGAGCGAGTCGACGGTGACGGTCCGTCCGGAGACCCGCTCCAGCGTGGCGATGAGATCCAGGTAAGCCCGCTTGAGGACCGCTCGCCCCTCGCCGCTCTTGGTGTTCGGCACGTCGAGGACGACGAGCTCGCCCTTGACCATGTCCTTGAAGATCTCGTACGCCTTCTTCTTGCCGTCGCAGGTGCTCTCTCCGACGACCAGGTCGCAGCTCTCGAGGTACGGGCACACCTTCTCGAGGCTGAAGCCGAAGAACGACTTGATGAGTGCGCAGGTGTTCCGCGGCAGGTAGCGCTCGGCGTGCTCGGTACCGAAGTCGGCGCCGGCGCACAGCCCGACGTTGACCCCTCCGACCGCGAGCACCAGCTCCTCGGGCACGAAGACGCAGAACGAGCCCACCACGATCCTGCCCGCGGCCTTGGCGTCCACCAGCTCACGGATGCGCAGCCCGTGGACCTCGCTCATCACGAAGTCGAAGTAGCCCATGCCTTCCGGGCGGTTCTTCTGCGCCAGGTAGATGTCGGTGTAGACCTGACCGAGGACGCCGAGCAGCGCGTCGTGCTTCTCGAGGTCGAGGCCCAGATCGGTCCACATCGGCCGGTAGTCGGTTGTCTCACTCATGTTCTCCCCCTTGGTGGCGATCGGCCGGCTGCCGCCGCCGACCGCCCGGGGGAACGGGCGGGCTCAGACCGGCGGAGGCGGTCGATGTCCGGTTGCTCGGCGGGGCCTCCCGGGCCCCGTGCCGCACGCTCAAATCGGGCGTTTGGCGTTGTCCCAACGGTCCATGACTCGATCCTCCACGCGAGGCGCCCCTCGGGCGGCGCCTCGGCGTCCGATTCTGTCCGCCCTGGTGGGGACCTGTCAACCGCAACGCCAACCCCATCCGCAGCTGTTTGCGGACCGCGATGGGCCGGTCCGGTTAGAATGTCTGTGTGCAGGAAAAGGGCACGATGTCGCGACCAACAGGCTGTGGGTCTGGTACATGACCGCCACGCCTGGAATGTCCGGGCCGCGCCGATTGATTGAACAGCCGTGCCGTCGCCGGGAAACGGGAGGAAAGCATGCCTGATGTCGCTGCGGTCTTGCGTCAGGAGATCACACGTCTCGCGCGCAAGGAGGACCGGACCCAGATCGCGCCCCTGAGGAACGCCCAGACCGAGCTGCGGAAGCGGCTCGCCGCACTCCAGAGCGAGGTCGCCGAGCTCGCGCGGACGGTCAAGCGCCTCGAGAAGCAGGCGGCGAGCGGTCGCGATGCGGGCGCGGCGCCGGCCCAGACGACGCCCCAGCGCTACTCTCCGGGCTGGGTCGCGGCCGACCGCAAGCGTCTCGGCCTCTCGGCGGAGGACTACGGGCGTCTGGTCGGCGTCACGGGCCAGACGATCTACAGCTGGGAGACCGGCGCGTCTCGGCCGCGGGCGGAGAAGCTCGCCGCCTGGGCGGCGGTGCGCGGCATCGGCAAGCGCGAGGCCCGGCGCCGGCTCGAGCAGCTCGACAGCCCCGAGTAGGCGACCGTCCACCGGGCGACACAGCGCTCCGGACTCCCCTTCGGACGGCCCCACCCCCCGAGGGGCGAGCGTGTCACGGTGATCGAGGACATCGCTCGCAACGATTCTCCCGGAGGATCGCCTCTCGGGCCTGCTCGCCGTCGACGAGCCGGTCGGGGCAGGTCGGCCCGCCGCACACGGCCACCGGCTCGAACCCCCGGCTCGCGACGGCGAGATCGAGGAGGTCCTCGGCCGAGATGGTGGGTCGGCCCGACCGCTCGCGCACCGGGATCTCGACGGCGCCGATCCCGTCGTAGGCGCGATAGACGACCTCGGTGCACACCAGGCGGTCCGATCTGAAGAAGTCGAAGTCGAAGTTGTAGAGCTTGCCCTCGTGCTGCGAGACCCGTTCCAGGGCGCGTGCGATGTCGGCCGGGTCGAGCCGCGGCCGGATCACCGCCACCGCGTCCACCGCCAGGGTGGTCTCGAGGGGGCGGTAGAGCACGCCGTCCTTGAGCGCTTCGAGCACCCGCCGGTCGCCGCTCCATCGGGCGGCGCGCTCGGGGTCGAGATGGACTCCCATGGCCTTGCGATCAGTCTCCGAGCCGACGTAGAGCGCGGCGTGCGGCCAGTAGCCGGGAAGGAAGAGGTTGGTGAAGGCGCGATCGTGACGGGTGATGAGCACGTCCCCCGGCTCGAGCAGGTCGTCGATGCGGGCGCGCAGCTGGTCGGTGATCCGGGGCGGCGTCCAGTGGTCGCGGAGCTCGGAGGCGAAGCGACCCCCGGCCTCGAGGGCGGCGAAGACCGTCTGCTGGCGAGCCGACGCGCCTCGGCGCCGGAAGGCGTGAACCACGAAGTCGGCCAACAGCCCGAGGTAGCGGCGGCGACTGGGGTCGAGGACCTGCTCGCGCGCCGGGAGCCGGATCGCCAGATCGCCGACGAGGGGATCGTCGCGCATGCCGTCCAGGAGACCCCGGTGCCGGCCGGCGAACCGCATGGCCTGCTCCATCATGCGCGCCTTCGCGGGGTCGGTGAACGACTCGAAGATCTCGGTGTATTGCTTGCGCGGGATCCGATGGAGCACCGAGCCCTCGTTGAGCTTGCGCTGGGTCAGCGATCCGCAGGCGACCTCCTCGAGCAGGAGGCGGTCGATCCGGACGATCAGACAGGCTGCGGTGTAGCCGATCAGGAAGCACCGCCACTCCTGGGTGCCGACGACCCGCCGGACGTCATCGCCGACGGCGCCCGAGGCATCTCCCACCACCTCCCACAAATCGGAACGGACGGTGAGCAGGTGGGCGAACCACGACAGGAGCTCCGCCTCCCCATCGACGGAGAACATCCCCCGTTCCTCGGCGTCTCTCAGCGCCTGCCGGTCGGGCGCCCGGGCCTGGAGGTCGTCGACCGCGGTCGCCAGGGCCACGATCGCCCGATGACAACCGGCGATGAAGTCGTCAGCCGAGATCCGGCTCGGACCTTCGAGGTGGGCCACCCTTCGGATTATCGCACCGAGAGGGTCGGTGTCGGTCAGTCCGAAAGGGTACCTGGCAAGCCACCCGGTGGACATTGAAACCAGACGGTCCCGAATGGCGTGGAGTCCGGTCCTTCAGACCCTCGAACCGGGCGCCGATGGTCGCCTGCTCGGCCGTCAGCCGCATCAGCTCGACAGGGTCCGGTGTCGGCGCCGGACAGGTGAAGGGCGCGGAGGCGCCGGCCACTAACAGGCCGGGGTCGCCGGTGTCCTTGGTGAGCGCCGAGACCGAGGAGCTGACCTCGCACACCGCGGCGAACCTCAGCCGGTCGAGACCGGGGCGGTAGTCGCCGACCGGTGGGTTCGAGGCGTCGGTCGTGGAATCGTTGATGACCTGGCCGGTGGCTCGCAGCTGGAACCTCATCAGGCGCTCACCGGCGGCGACCCGCGCCGTGAACGGGTCGACATCGATGACGCACGAGCCGTCGGAGGCCAGGTAGCAGCCGGTTTCGACCGGCGACGACGCAGCCGCCGTCGCCAGGGTCTGATTCCGGCGTCGGCTCAGGCGGGCCCCGCTCCGGTTGTCGGGCAGGGGCGTCGATGCCGGCGATCGCGTACGCTGTCTCGTCTGATCGCGAGGCTGGAGCGGGTGAGCCCCGAACCACGTAGAATGGCGGGGGTTGCCATGAGCGAGATCCTGGTCGTCGACGACGACGCAGCCATCCGGCGGGCGTTGGAGATCCAGCTTCGCGGTGACGGCCACTCGGTCCGAACCGCAGCATCGGGCGAAGCTGCTCTCGAGCTGCTGGGCGACCAGCCGGCCACGGTCGTGCTGCTCGACCTCCGCCTGCCGGGGATGACCGGAGAGAAGACCCTCGAGCAGATCCGAATCCGCCACCCGGACAGCCATGTCGTGATCCTCACGGCTCATGGCTCCATCGACTCGGCGGTGCAGGCGATCAAGGCAGGGGCCAACGACTACCTCACCAAGCCGTTCACCCCGAACGAGGTTCGGGTCCGCATCCGGAACATCGAGAAGCTTGAGTCCCTTTCGCTCGAGGTCAGCAGCATGAGGCGGCGTCTCGGCGAGCTGCCCTTCGGCGACGAGTTCCTGAGCCTCAGCCCGGAGGTCCATGGAGCCCTCGAGACCGCAGAGCGGGTCGCCGGGAGCGACGCCACGCTTCTCCTGACCGGCGAGAGCGGCACCGGCAAGTCACTGCTGGCCAGGCTCGTTCACGGCGCGAGCGCCAGGAGGGACGGCCCGTTCGTCACGGTCGACTTCGGCTCAATCCACGAGACGCTGCTCGAGTCCGAGCTGTTCGGGGTCCGCGAGGGCGCGTTCACCGGTGCGGCGCGAGACGTCGCCGGTAAGGTGGCAACCGCCGAGGGCGGCACCTTGTTTCTCGACGAAGTGGGCGAGCTTCCCGTCCACCTCCAGAGCAGGCTCCTGCGGCTGGTCGAGTCCCGCACCTACGAGCGGGTCGGCGAGGCTCGGGAGCGGAGCGCCGACGTGCGGATCATCGCCGCGACCAACCGGGATCTCGACGAAATGGTCAGGACCGGGGACTTCCGCTCCGACCTTTTCTACCGGTTGAGTGTCGTCGAGATCGCGCTTCCTCCCCTGCGCAGCCGGCCCGAAGACGTCCTGCCGCTGGCGAGGAAGGTCTTCGACGGTCTACGGAAGGCCCACGGACGGGACCTCGACGGCTGGACCGACGGGGTCGACCGCCTGCTTGTCCGTTACCCGTGGCCGGGCAACGTCCGCGAGCTGGCACACGTCATCGAGCGCGCCGTTCTGGTGTCGGCAGGCCCGAGGATCACCGAGTCGGACCTTCCCGACCGGCTCACTGGGGTGCCTCCCGAAGACACCGCGTCCAACGGGCTCGAGCCACTGTCCGCTGTCGAGGAGCGTCACCTGCGGCGTGCACTGGCCCGCGGCCTGCCCCTCGAGAGGACTGCGGAGCTCCTCGGCATCGACCCCTCGACCCTGTGGCGGAAGCGTAAGCGCTACGGGCTCTGACCACGGCGACATCTGCAATCGGGGGCGATCGGGTCTTCTTGCGGCGACCCGCGGCCCGTTGCTGACGACCCGCGTCGATCGGCGATCCGAGCCAGCGACGCGAGCGGCCGTGACCGCACGACCCCTCCCGTCGGCGCCTGAGGGCCCGAGGCCGCACGGGTCGGTCTGCAGAATGCACGACGTCGTGCACAATGCAAGGACGATCGCCGTTTCGCGCCCACTCCGTGCTCGCCAATAACCCTGCATTCGCGCGCTCGGGTCCACTGGCACGCCCCTTGCGTTCCCCGGGCCGAAGACGACACACCGTGCCCCCTGCACCTGACACCGCGGAGGAGAGCATGACCGACCGACAGATTCTGATCGTCGACGACGAGAAGAACATCCGCATGACCATGACTCGGGCGCTCGAGCCTCTTGGCCTGCCGGTCCACACGGCCGTGAACGGCGAGGATGCCCTCGAGAAGCTCAGCGAGGGGGAGTTCGCGCTGGTCTTCCTCGACCTCAAGATGAACGGGATCGACGGCATCGAGGTCCTGCGCCGGATCAAGGAGGCGTGGCCCGCCACGCGCGTGATCGTCATCTCCGCCCACGGGACGATCGGCAGCGCGGTGGAGGTGATGAAGCTCGGGGCGGTCGACTTCCTCGAGAAGCCCTTCAGCCCGGTCGACGTCCGCGAGCACGCGACAGCCGTTCTCGAGCGGGAAGAGCTCGACGAGCAGGCCGCCCTTCACTACCCGGCCCTGATCGAGCTGGCCAAGCGGCACGTCACGGACCGCTCCTTCGACGAAGCGCGCGCCTGCGTGCAGCGGGCCGTGGCCGTCGACCCAGGCCAGCCCGAAGCGTACAACCTCCTTGGCGCCCTGCTCGAGATCAGGGGTGACTGGCTCGAGGCGCAGAAGTACTACCGCGCCGCGCTCGACATCGACCCGACCTTCAAGCCGGCGAGGGCGAATCTCGAGCGCACCACCTCGTGGGACAAGCGAGGCAAGATCAACCTCGGGCCGGACGCCGAAGAGAAGCGCCAGGCGGGCGATCCGGGTCGGAGCGAAGACTAGAATGAGAAGCCAGAGGTACGCCGTCGTCGTCGGCTGCGGCCGGCTCGGCGCCCGGCTAGCCAACCACCTGAGCCGCGACGGCGACTCGGTGGTGGCGATCGACACCGGCGAGTCGGCCTTCGACAAGCTGTCCCCCGACTTCAGCGGGTTCCGGCTCCAGGGAGACGCGACCCTGATGGCGGTCCTGAGAGAGGCACGGCTTGACAAGGCCGACATCCTCGTCGCCACAACGCGGGAGGACAACGTCAACCTGATGGTGGCGCAGGTCGCGCGCGAGATCTTCGGCGTGCAGCGGGTTCTCGCGCGGCTCTTCGACCCCAAGCGCGAGGCCGCATACGAGAGGCTGGGCATCGAGACGATCTGCCCCACGACGCTGGCCTCGGAGGCATTCCTCCGCGCGATCGAGGGTCCGTTCGGGAGCCGGAAGGAGGGCCGGTCATGAAGGTCCTCATCGCGGGCGGTGGCAAGACTCTGTACTTTCTGTGCCGGAGCTTCGCCGCCAAGGGGTACGAGGTGGTCGTCGTCAACCGTGACCGCGGAGAGTGCGGGCAGCTCGCGCGTGAGCTCAGGGCAACCGTCGTGTGCGGTGACGGCAGCGACGCCTCGGTCCTGGCCGACGCGGGGGCGAGGTCTGCCGACGTGGTCCTCGCCATCACCCCCAACGACCAGGACAACCTCGTCATCTGCCAGCTCGCGTCGCTGCTCTACGACGTTCCCAGGACCGTCGCGCTCGCCAACGACCCGGACAACGCCGAGGTCTTTCAGCGGCTCGGTGTGACGAGCTTTTCGACGACCCAGGTCGTCGGCAACATGATCCAGCAGCGGGCAGCGCTCGAGCAGATCACGAACCTCCTGCCGGTGGGAGAGGGCCGGGTCCTGGTCACCGAGCTGGTGTTGGACAGCTCCTCGCCTGTGGTAGGTCGGCGGCTCGCTGACGCGACGCTGCCTGTGGACGCCTTGGTGGCGGTGGTGATCCGCGGGAGCGAGGCGATCGTGCCCAAGGGAGGGAGCATCCTCGAGGACGGCGACCGGGTGGTCTTGGTCACGCTCCCGGAGCACCACGGCGACGCCCTGCGGACGCTCACCGGCGAGAGAGGGTGAGGGGGCGCGGCCTTGCGCGAAGGGACGTACCTCAAGCACCGATACGCAGCCGTCACCGCGGCCGTGGGACGAATTCTGGTGTTGGCAGGCGGCATCATGCTCTCGCCGCTCGTGGCCCTTCTGTGGTACCCGGCCGAGAGCGCAGATGCCATGGCGTTCGTCGCGCCCGCCGCTTGTCTCGGCCTGCTCGGCGTCTTGCTGTGGCTCGGCTTTCGGGAGGCTGCGGCAACGTCGATCTCGGTCCAAGAGGGCGGCGTGGTCGTGGTCGTCAGCTGGGTTGTCGCGATGCTCTTCTCGGCGTGGCCGTTCTGCTCGCTCGCGGGCCTACCCTACTCGGCAGCCCTCTTCGAGTCGGTGAGCGGCTGGACGACGACCGGGTTGTCCGTAGTCGACGTGGGTCAAGCCTCCCGGATGCTGCTTCTCTACCGGAGCGTGCTCCAGCTCGCCGGGGGGGCCGGGCTCGCGATCATCATGATGTCCGCAATCGTCGGACCCACCGGCGTTGGCATCCCGTCGGCTGAAGGGCGCAACGACCAGCTGGTGCCACAGGTACGGCAGTCCTCGCGCCTGGTGCTGAAGATCTACCTCTGCTATGCCGGCCTCGGCTTCGCAGCCTATGTCGCGGCAGGGATGACCCCGTTCGACGCGGTGAACCACTCCTTTGCCGCCGTCTCCACCGGGGGCTTCTCGACCCACTCCGCGAGCATCGGCCACTGGGACTCAGTGGCGATCGAGGCTGTCACTCTCCCCTTGATGGTGCTCGGAAACCTGAGCTTCGTCACCGCGTGGCTGCTGCTCCGGTTCCGGGTCAGGACCGGGCTCCGGAGCGGCGAGATACGCCTGACGGCAATCCTGCTCTCCATCTCCGCGGCATCGCTTCTACTCGTCACCTGCCGGGAGCTCTACCCGGGTCTCGGGAAGGCAGCTCGGGTGGCGGTCTTCGAGTCGGTCTCTGCCCTCACGACCACCGGCTTCTCAACCGTCGGCTACGGACCGTGGAACGCGTTCGGGATGTGGGTGCTCGTCATCCTGATGCTGGTCGGCGGAGGCACGTGCTCCACGGCCGGCGGCATCAAGCAGTACCGTGTCTACATGCTGGGAAGGCTGGTCGGATGGGAAATCAAACGCTCCCTGGCGCCGAGCTCGGTTGTCTGTGTGCGCCCGGTGTGGGAGGGAGACCGGCGAGCCGACCTCAGCGATGCTGCGGTCGTCCGCCTCGCGGTGTTCATATCGCTGTACCTCGGGACCTATGCCCTGGGCACGTTGACACTGTGCGCCAGCGGGTTCAACCTCGGTGACTCGCTGTTCGAGTTCGCCTCGGCGCTGGGCACGGTGGGCCTGTCGGTCGGTGTGACATCGGTCGGGATGCCCCGACCCGCAATGCTGGCCGAGACTCTCGGGATGTTCCTCGGGCGTCTCGAGCTCGTGGTGGTTGTGGCAAGCGTGGTCAAGCTCGCCAGCGACGGCGGTGGTGCTCTGCGGTGGCTCGTCGGCGCGAGGCGGGGAACCAGGAACCGCTCTGGGAGGACGGACCATGGCTGACCAGGAGCGAGCGCCCGTCGGGCGCCGCTGCGTCACCGCGTCGTCGTCGGGCGTCCCGAGCCTGCCGAGAGAGGAGGAATCTCATGACGTTGCGTAAGAAGATCCTCGGCGGATATCTCGCGATCGTAGTCATCCAGGCGGTGATGGTGGCCTGGGCGGTCACCGACTTCAGGCTTCTCGGCGAGGCGACCGAGGAGATCCTGCGCGAGAACTACCGCAGCATCGTGGCGGCCGACGCGATGATCAAGAACCTCGAACGACAGGACAGCGCGACGCTCCTCCTCCTCGTCGAGGGACGCGAGGCGGCCCAGCTGCAGTTCCAGCACAACCAATCGGAGTTCCTGCGCTGGCTGGCCCGTGCCGAGGACAACATCACGATCCCCGGTGAGGAGGCGGTCGTCGAGGAGATTGACGCGGCGTACTCGGATTACCTCTCGGCCTACGCCGCGGTCACGGGTGCGCACCCGGATGAGGTCGGCTCCCAGGAGCTGTACCGCGAGGAGCTTCTGCCCCGTTTCGAGCGGGTGCGGGATGCCTGCACCACGCTGCGCACGATGAACCACGAGACGATGGTCTCCGAGTCGGTCAAGACCAAGCTGATGTCGAAGGCGTCGCTGACGAGGATCGCCTGGCTCGCCGGCATCACCATCGGGGTGGGCGCGCTCTTGAGCCTGTTCCTGGCAGACCTACTCACCCACCCCCTGCAGGAGATGATGCTCGCCACCTCGATGATCGCGGTCGGCCGGTATGACGTCTCGATCCGGTCCGACACCAAGGACGAGCTCGGCGAGCTGGCCCGGCGGATCAAGACCATGAGCGCCAAGCTCAAGGGCTTCCGCGACCTCAACGTCGGCCGGCTCATGGAGGAGCGGAAGCGGCTCGAGGCGGTGCTGCGCAGCATCGCCGACGGCGTGGTAGTGATGGATGACCGGCTCCGGGTCGTCCTCTTGAACCCGGCGGCGACCGCGATCTTCGGCGTCTGGCCGGACGAGATGAAGGGCAGACCGGTGGTCGACCTGCTCAAGGACGACAACCTCTACGAGGCGATCCAGGGCACGGCATCCACCGGACGGGGTTCGCTCGAGCGGGGTGAAATCAGGCTCACCCGAGAGGACCAGGCTGGGCACGTACGCCACTTCCGCTGCGCCTCCACCCCGGTCGTGACCGAGGACGGCGCCACGCTCGGGGTGGTCCTCGTCCTGCAGGACCTGACGAGGCTGCTCGAGGCGGATCGGCTCAAGAACGAGTTCATCATGGCCGCCTCCCACGAGCTGCGCACACCGCTCACCGGGATGGTGATGAGCCTCAAGCTCCTCGGGGAGCGCCTCGCGCTCAAGGCCGACGACGAGGAAAAGGTGCTCCTGTCGACCGCCGACGAAGAGGCGCGGCGTCTGCGCGCCCTCGTCGAAGACCTCCTCGACCTGTCCAAGATCAGCTCGGG
>JALOLD010000003.1 GCA_025456145.1 Thermoanaerobaculales bacterium
GCCGGCGTGTCGCGGGCGAGGTTGTGCCGGAAGAAGGTCACCATCCCGCGGATGTCGTCCTTGAGCTGCCAGCTGGCGCCGAGCTGGCGGAAGTGGCGGACCAGGGCCGCCGCCGGCAGGCCGCGGTTGACCTCGTTCTGGCTGTAGATGCCGGCCCTCGATCGCTCGAGCATGGCGTTCGAGACGTCGCTCGCGTAGATCCGGACGTTCCAGCCGGCGAGCTCGGGAAAGGCGTCGCGGATCATCATCGCGAAGGAGTACGGCTCCTGTCCGCTCGAGCATCCGGCCGACCAGATCGCCAGGCATCGATCCCGGGCCCGGCGGCGCGCGATGAGCTCGGGGATGATCTCCCCCCGCAACGCCTCGAAGGGGAAGAAGTCCCGGTAGAACGAGGTCTCGGTGGTGACGATGGCCTCGACGGCGCGGGTGTGGAGATCGCCGAAGGGGCTCGAGCGAAGGCGCCGCAGCAACGGCACCACCGAGTCGAGGCCGACCTCGCGGGCGATCGGCAGCAGCCGCGCGTTGACGAGGTAGACCTTCGACCGGTCGAGGGTGATCGCGGTGTGGTCCCTGACCAGCGTCCGGATGTAGTCGAAGTCCTGACCCTCGATCGCCTCGGGAACCTGGATCTTGGGCTCGAAAGGGCTCATGGAGAGAAGCCGACGCGACGCACGATCTCGGGCCCGATGTCGGAGCACGGCAGGATGGCGTCCGCGAGCCCGGCGCCCGCGATATGCCCCGGCATGCCCCAGACCACGCTCGACGCCTGATCCTGCGCGATGACCCGGCCGCCGGCGCCGACGATGTCGCGGCTTCCGTCGAGACCGTCCTGACCCATGCCGGTGAGCACGACCGCGAGCGCGGCGGAGCTGAAGGCGCGCGAGACCGACGAGAACAGGACGTCGACCGATGGGCGGCAGGAGTTGACGAGCGGACCGTCGTTGGTCGTGATCTGTACCTTGCCCCCGCTCGACCTGACCTCGATGTGGCGATCGCCGGGCGCGATCCAGGCGGTCCCCGGGCTGAGGACCGAGCCGTCGTCGGCCTCGCGGACGGTCAGCGCGCTGCGCGCGTCGAGCCGCTGGGCGAGGTAGGCGGTGAAGCTCTTCGGCATGTGCTGGACGATCACGATCGGCGCCCGGAAGCCCGCTGGAATGCCCTGGAGGACCTCGGCGAGGGCGTTCGGTCCGCCGGTCGAGGCGCCGATCGCGACGATGCCGACCGGCGCCGAGCGCGGCGGCGGGGGGGCGACGCCGACCGGTGGGGCCCTGCGCTCCTCGGCGCGGACTCCACGACCGAGGTACAGGGCACGGATCTTGGGCAGGAGCTGGTCCTTGAGGTGCTGCCGCGCCGCATCCGGCGACGCGGTGCGGGTCGCCTTGGTCACGTAGTCGGCGGCGCCGAGGAAGAGCGCGTCGACGGTGACCCGCGCACCGCGTTGGGTCAGGTTGCTGACCATGATGACCTCGACGCCGGGATGATGGGTGCGGATCCGGCTCAGGGTCTGCATGCCGTCGAGCTCGGGCATGTCGATGTCGAGGGTGACCAGGTCGGGTCGCAGCCGCTCGATCTTGGCGAGGGCGATCCGGCCATTCGGCGCCGTACCGACGACCTCGAGGCCCTCGACCTCGGCGAGGATCTCCGAGATGACCCTGCGGGCCACAACGGCGTCGTCGACGACCAGGATGCGGATGGGGCGCGACACGGCCGGCTCAGGTCTTCGCCGCGTCGACCGAGATGCCGAGCATGACCAGCTTGTCGAGCAGCATGTCGCGGTCGAAGGGCTTCATGATGTACTCGTTGGCGCCGGCTTCTAGGGCCTGGGCGACCCGCTCGAACTCCGTCTCGGTGGTCACCATGAGGAGCTTCAAGGCGGTCAGTCGGGCGTCGCCCCGGATCCGGGTGACGATCTCGAGCCCGTTCATCTCCGGGAGATTCCAGTCGACGAGGGCGAGATCGAAGGCCGCGTCCCGGGCGAGGATCTCCACGGCGCGTCGACCGTCGGCCGCCTCGACGGTCTCGAAACCGAGCCCGTCCAGAATGCCGCACAGGATGGACCGCATGGCCCGTGAGTCGTCGATCACCAGAGCTCGCATCGGCATCGTGCCTCCTCGGCGGGGTTGAAGCGCACGTGGCGGAGTGTGTATTCCAGGCCGGTCGCAGTTCGGCCGAGGCGGGTCGCCGCGTCCAGGGCCGTCGCCGCACCGGCGAAGGCCGCCCGTGCCGCCCCCTCGACGCCCGCGGCGGTGCGGGCGATCTCGGAGCTTTCGATGGCCGGGCTCGTCGTCATTCGGACCCCCGTCCGAGGTCGGTGACGACGTCGAGGTTGAGGATGAGCAGGAGCTCGCGCTCGAGCTTGTGGGCCCCGTCGATCATCCGCCGGGCCTCGCCCTTGAGGGTGTCGGGCGGCGACTCGAAGCTGGCGGAGTCGACGTGCACCACGTCGCCGACCGAGTCGACGACCAGGGCGAGGGCCTCGCCGGTCTCGCCGAGGACCATCGTCGAAAACCGGGAGCCGGCGGCCGACGGGGCGAGACCGAGACGACGGCGGAGATCGATCGCGGTCACGATCTGGCCGCGCAGATTGATGAGGCCGCGGATGGCCGGGTGGGCGAGGGGCACCGGGGTGATCGAGGTGTCGCGAAGCACCTCCTGGATCCTCGAGACGTCGATGCCGAGCAGGAGGTCGCCGACCCTGAGCGAGCAGTACTGGCGGCGTTGGTTCATGAGCCCTTCCCGTGGCGGATCGGACGCTCGAAGAAGCCCGGGTCCGAGCTCTCGATCACCTTCGGCAGGTCGATGACCTCGTTGACCCGGCCGCTGATCACCGCGCACGCCTCGACGCCGCGACGGCTCGCCGATGTCGCTTCCGTCAGATCGGCGTCGACGATGTCGAGGATCCGGTGGACCAGGAGCCCGCACGAGCGACCGTCGATGTTGCAGATCACCACGACCGCCTCGCTCCTCGGGTCGGGAGGCGCGGTTCTCCGGCTCGCCCGCCGTTCGGGCAAGGCGGTCTCGAGATCGATGAGCCGGAGGATCTCCCCGCGGTACTGGACCACGAGGCGATCACCGACGCTCTCGATCCGGCCCCGGTCGAGGGTCTCCAGGCGCGACACCCTCCCGAGGTCGAGGGCCAGGCGCTCGTCGTCGGAGCCCTGGATCAGCAGCATCCGGCTGCGACCCGGCGCAGGCGCCGTCATCACCGGAGTTTCGGCGGTGAGGGCGTGCATCCGGGTGTCCGACACCACGCCCGCCGCGAGCCCGACCCGGAAGACGTCGAGAATGAGGGTGATCGATCCGTCGCCGAGGATCGTCGCGCCGGCGAACGGGACCCCCGCGAGGCGGTGTCCGAGGGGCTTGACCACGATCTCCTGGGAGTCGTCGATCGAGTCGACGAGCAGGCCGAACTGCCGATCGTCCCCCTGGAGCACGATGATGCTCTCCTCGGGGGGGCCGCCCTGATCGGGCAGACCGAGCTCGTCGGCGAGCCGGACGAGCGGCAGCAGTCGGCCCCTGAGGCGGTACACCGGCACGCCGTGCAGCCGCTCGATTCCGAGGCTGCCGTCGGCCCGCCCGAGCCGGACCAGCTCGACCACCGAGGCCTGGGGAACGGCGAACCGGTGCCCGCGAACCCGGGCCAGAATCACCGAGACGATGGCCAGCGTCAGCGGGATCTTGATCCTGAAGGTTGTCGACCGACCGGCCTCGGACTGCATCTCGACCGAGCCGCCGATGCTCTCGACGTTGGCCCGGACCACGTCGAGGCCGACCCCCCTTCCCGAGACGTTGGTGACCTCGCGCGCCGTCGAGAAGCCGGGCCTGAACACGATCTGCTCGATCTGCGAACGGCTGAGCTCGGGGGCCTCCTCGGGGCGGACGATCCCGACCTCGAGGGCGCGCTCCAAAATCCGCTCGGAGTCGAGGCCCCGGCCGTCGTCCTTGACCTCGATCGCGACCGCGCCGCTCTCGTGGGCCGCGCGCAGGACCACCCGACCGGCCCGCGGCTTGCCGCGGGCGACTCGTTCGTCGGGGAGCTCGATGCCGTGGTCGACGGCGTTCCTCATGAGATGGAGCAGCGAGGTCTTGATCGCCTCGAGGACCGACTTGTCGAGATCGGTGTCCTGGCCGTGCAGCTCGATCTCGACCTCCTTGCCGGCGCTGACCGCGAGGTCGCGGACGAAGCGCGGGATCTTGGTGAGGATCGAGCTGATCGGCTGCATCCTGGCCCGCATCACGGCCTCTTGGAGCTCGCCGGTGATCGAGTCGAGCCGCTGGGCCGCGCCGGTGAGTGCGGCACCGCTGTCGCCCGGGAGGTTCTGGGAGAGCTGGTTGCGCGCCAGCACGAGCTCGCCGACCAGGTTCATCAGCAGGTCGAGGACCGTCACGTCGACCCGCAGGCTGCTCTCCCCGACCGTGGGGCCGATCGGGTCCTCGGCGGCGCCGTTTCCCGCGCCCTCGAGGTCCTTCCGCGCGGTCTCGGCCGTGATCGACCGTTCCCGAGCCGGGGCGGGGGGCGCCTCCTGGGCCGGTTTCAGCGAGCCGGCGCCGGCGGTCTTCTTCGTTTTCTTGCTAGGGGGCTTTTTTTTTCCGGCGCCCGCCGCACGGTCGATCGCTTCGAGCTCCTCGGAGATCGCCGTGTAGTCGCCGTCGCCCTCGGTCTCGTCCTTTTCGATATGGGCGAGAATCTCGCGGACGCTGTCGACCGCCTTGAGCAGGGTGGTCGTGATCTCGACCGTGAGCTCGAGGTTACCGTCCCGGAGGTGGGCGAGGACGGTTTCCGCGGCGTGGGTGACCCCTTCGAGCTTGCCGAAGGCGAGGAAGCCGCAGGTTCCCTTGATCGTGTGGATGGTCCTGAAGATCCGTTCGATGACCTCGGTGTTGCCGGGGTCCTTCTCGAGGGTGACGAGGTCCTGATCCATGCTGTCGAGGTTCTCGACGCTTTCCGCCAGGAACTCGGCGATGATGGCGGACATACCCCCCATCCTGGATCTCCCTTCGTCGTACGCGGCCCGCTGCGATCGTCGGCGGACGGGTCGCGCCAGACCTGCTGGCACACCGGGACCCAACGCCCCCTGTCGTCGTCCGGTCAGCAACCTCCGTGCCAACGCCGGGCCGCGGTCCGGATCCGGCGTCGGTCCGAAGCGTCTCAGACCGGCACAGCCCGGCCAAGCATACCGCAGAGTCACCGGAGGTTGGTCCTCTCTCGGCCGCAACTTGTTACACTGGCGTGAGGTGCCGATGGCCGGGGCGTGGCACGGGCAGCGAGCATTCGGGGAGAATCATGGCGTCAATCAGAGGTGGTCGGTACAGCATCAACCGCAAGCTGACGGTCTTCGTCGGCGGATCGATCGCCCTCGCGCTGGCGGCGCTGGGTGCCCTGGCCGTGGTCTACACCTCGCGATCGACCAACCAACGGGTCCACTCCGAGGTCGAGGACGTCCTGAGGTCGAAGGCGAGCGAGATCGAGCGGTTCTTCGGCGAGCGGGCCCGCGTCGTCCAGAGCCTCGTCGTCGAGCCGCGGCTGAGGAGGTTCTTCACCGGGTACGACACCTTCCGGGCGCCGGTGCTCGACGACCCCGAGTACCTCGACGTGATCGACTACTTCGACGCCCTCGCCGCCGCCGACGAGACCGTCAGAGCGGTGTTCTTCGCCGACGAGGACTCGTCGGAGTACTTCTCGACGCGCAACCCGGACATCCCCGCCGGTCGGGTCGAGGAGGAAGGGTACCTGGTGCGAAACCGGCCGTGGTGGAAGGAGGCGGTAGCCGAGGATCGGCTGTACCTCGCCTCGCCGACCGTCGACCTGGTGACCGGCGAGGTGGCGGTGGTGGTCCAGACGACCGTCCGCCTCGAGGACGGCTCGCTGCTCGGGGTGGCGGGAATCGACGTGCTGCTCGACGACGTCGGCGACCTGGTCAGGGGCACCTCCATCGACGGCGTCGGCGACGCGTTCGTCGTCGACCGTGCCGGCGAGGTGATCTACTTCAGCGGCGAGGCCGTCGACCTGGAGTCGAGGGTCGCCGCGATGCGGCAGTCCGGCGCCGAGATCGACCCGACGGAGCTCTCGGTCAACCTCGCGGATCTCGACCAGGAGCTCCCTTCGAGCCGCGGCTTCGCCGAGCTCGCCCGCAGGCTGATGGCCGGCGACTACGAGCCCGCCCGGGTGGTGATCGGCGGGGAGGAGCGACTGGTGCTCTCGGTGCCCATCGCCTCGACCGCGCCGCACTTCCAGTGGACCCTCGGACTGGTCGTGCCCGAGAAGCTGATCTCGGGGCCGATCCGAGCGAGCGTCGCCTCGACCGCCCTGGCGGCCCTCCTGACGATCATCGCGGTCGGGGGCGTCACCTTGCTGATCAGCCGGTGGGTGGTCACCCGGCCGCTCCGGGAGCTGCTCGACCGGGTACGAGATGTCGCCGAGGGCGAGGCCGACCTCACCCGGCGGGTGACGATCGCGACCGGCGACGAGCTCGGCGAGCTGGGCGGCTCGTTCAACACCTTCGTCGAGAACATCCAGCGCGACCTGGCCGTCGTCGGCCGGGGCGCCGAGTCGCTGGCCGGCGCCGCGTCGACGATGCACAGCCTGGCCCAGCAGATCGCCGCCGCCAACGACGAGAGCTCGGAACAGGCGAGCCTCGTCTCGGTCGCCGCCGAGCAGGTCAGCGCCAACGTCGACTCGGTCGCGACCGCGACCGAGGAGCTCAACGCGAACACCCGGGAGATCGCGGCGAACGCCGCGGAGGCGGCCCGGGTGGCGACGAGCGCCGTCGAGATCGCCGCGAGCACCCGGAGCACCTTCGACGACCTGGCGCACAGCGGCACGACGATCGGCAACGTGGTCAAGGTGATCTACGCCATCGCCGAGCAGACCAACCTGCTGGCGTTGAACGCGACCATCGAGGCGGCGCGCGCCGGCGAGGCCGGGCGCGGCTTCGCGGTGGTCGCCGACGAGGTCAAGAAGCTCGCCGGGGAGACCGCCCGGGCGACCGAGGAGATCAGCGCCACCGCGCAGATGATCAGCCGGCAGACCGGGGTGGCGGGCGAGGCGATCAGGGAGATCGCGGGGATCATCGAGAACATCCACGACATCCAGACGATCATCGCGAGCGGGGTCGAGGAGCAGACCGCCACGACCGCCGAGATCGCCAACGCGATCGCCGAGGCGGCCTCCGGCTCGCGCGAGATCGCCGAGCGCATCGCCGGGATCGCCGCGGCGGTCCAGGAGACCGCAGCCGCGTCGCTGTCCTCGCGCGAGAGCGCCGACGATCTCGCGAGGATGTCGGCCGACCTGCAACGGGTGGTCGGACGGTTCAAGTACTAGAAGGAGGTCGACTGTCGACTGTCGACTGTCGACTGTTGACTATCCCTACTCGTAGCGCAGCGCCTCGATGGGGTCGAGGCCCGCGGCCTTGGCGGCGGGGTAGGTTCCGAAGAAGACGCCGACCATCGCCGCGAAGCCGAAGGCGAGACCGATCGCCCACAACGGGACGTGGGCCGGCGGAAAGCCCGGGATGGCCTTGGCGCCGAGAATCCCGAGGCCCCAACCGCCGACGATGCCGATCAGGCCACCGACCAGCGAGATCGTCACCGCCTCGGTGAGGAACTGGACCAGGATGTCGCCCTTGCGCGCGCCGACCGCCTTGCGGACGCCGATCTCGCGGGTCCGCTCGGTCACGCTGACCAGCATGATGTTCATGATCCCGATCCCGCCGACCAGGAGCGCGATGCTGACCACGCCGCCGACCACCGAGGTGACGGTGCCGAGGATCGCGCCGATCCGCTCGAGCAGCTCCTCCTGGAGCAGCACCTGGAAGTCGTCCTTGGTGCCTTCGGCGATCCGGTGGCGTCGCCGGAGGACCTCCTTGATCTGGTCCTTGGCGAGGTCGACCGACTCGGCCGAGCTAGCCTTGAAGTCGAGCCGGAGCTGCTTGACCGCGTCGACGCCGTAGATGTCACGGGCCGTGGTGATCGGGATCAGGACGAAGTCGTCCTGGTTCTGACCGAACATCTCGCCCTTGTACTCCATGATCCCGATGATCGTGAAGGACGACGCGCCGACGATGAGGTCGGTGCCGAGCACCGGCTCGTCGAGCTCGAGCTCCTCGACGACCTTCCTGCCGACCAGCGCGACCCTGGCCGCCCGGTGCAGCTCGAGGTCGGAGAAGAAGCGTCCCCGGTCGACCCAGTGGTTGGAAACCTCCTGATGGGACGGCCCGATGCCGAGCAGCATGGTCGGGTGGCGGCGATCGCCGGAGCGGGTCTGCTCGCCGCGGTAGAAGACCGGGTTGAAGAGCTCGAGACCGGCGGCCTGCTCCATGATCGCGAGCCCGTCGTCATAGGTCAGGGTCACCTCGCGACCGGCGAGATCGGGGTCCTGCAGATCCTGCCGGGGGAGGACCATGATGTAGGTGACGCCGACGCCCTCGAACTGGGTGGCGATGACGTGATCGAGCCCCTGCACGATCGACACCACGGCGATCACCGCGGCGACGCCGATGATGATGCCGAGCATGGTCAGCAACGAGCGCAGCTTGTTCGCCCGGATCGCCTGCAGCGCGATGCGGAAGTTGTCCCAGATCACGACCGCCCCCGGCGGGCGCCGCCCCGCTGATCGCTCACGACGCGCCCGTCGAGCAGCCGGACGGTCCGGTCGGCGTGGGCCGCGATGTCCTCCTCGTGGGTGACGAGAACGATGGTGTTGCCGGAGGCGTTGAGGTCGTCGAAGAGCGCCATGATCTCCTCGGAGGTGCGCGAGTCGAGGTTGCCGGTCGGCTCGTCGGCGAGCAGGATCGACGGCCGGTTGACGAGTGCCCTGGCGACCGCGACCCGTTGCCTTTGCCCCCCGGAGAGCTCGTTGGGCTGGTGGTGGACCCGGTCGCCGAGCCCGACCCGCTCGAGGGCATCGAGGGCGAGGCGGCGCCTCTTCGAGGCCGGCAGCCGGGCATAGATCAGCGGCAGCTCGACATTGGCCAGCGCGGTCGCCCGGCTGAGCAGGTTGAAGGTCTGGAAGACGAACCCGATCTCGCGGTTGCGGATGTGGGCGAGCTCGCCGTCATCGAGACCCGACACCGCCTGGCCGTTGAGCACGTACTCGCCGCTGGTCGGCGTGTCGAGGCAGCCGATCAGGTTCATCAGGGTCGACTTGCCCGAGCCCGACGGACCCATGACCGCGAGGTAGTCGCCGGCCTCGACCTCGAGGTCGACGCCGTCGAGGGCGCGGACCTCGACCGAGCCCATGCGGTAGGTCTTGCGCAGGTCGGTGATCGAGATCAGCATCAGTCGACCCGGACCTCGACGCCGCCCGAGTCGTCGTCGTCCTCGTCCTCGGGCTTGGCCTCGACGCGGACCGCCTCGTCGTGCTCGAGGTTCTTGAGGGTCCTGTAGGGACCGACGACGATCTCCTCGCCCTCGGTCAGGCCGTCGGTGATCGCGACGTACAGCACATCGGCGACGCCGGTGGCGACCCGCCGGACATCGGTCCTGCCGTCAACCACCACATAGACCACGTCGCTCTCGTCGAGGCCCTTCGCGGCGCTGCCGCGGATCTCGGCCCCGGCCTCGTCGAGGGTCCGCTTGACCACCGCCTGGACGGGGACGGCCAGGGCGTCGTCGCTGGTCGCCGTGAGGATGTCGACCTTGGCGGTCATCGCCGGTCTGAGATCTGGATCGGGGTCGTCGAGGGCGATCTTGACCCGAAAGCGGATCGTTCCCTGGGCGGCGTCGCGCCTCCCCGAGGTCGCGATCTCGACGACGTGTCCGACCATCGGGGCGTCGGCGCCGAGCGCGTCGACCGTGACCTCGGCGGTCTGACCGAGCTCCACCGACACCACGTCGACCTCGCTGACCTCGACCTCGGCGAGCAGCCGCGACATATCGGCGACGGTCATGATCACCGAGCCGGGGAGGTTGGTCGAGCCCGGGACCACGGTCTCGCCCTGCTCCGCGTCGAGCTGGATGAGCACCCCGTCCATGGGCGAGCGGATGGTGGTCCGGGCGAGGTCGTCGGCGGCCCGCTTGAGCGCCGATCGGTACTGCTCGATGGCGTGGACCTGGGCCTCGAGCTCGACCCGGGCGGTGTCGACGGCGAGCTGCGCCTGGTCGAGGGCCTCCTCGCTGACCAGCCGGTCTCGGTGGAGCTGCTCGACCCGGCGCAGGTTGCGCTCGGCGTCGGCGAGCTGGACCTCGACCCGGCGGCTGGCGACCTCGGCCTGGCGGAGGGCGGCCTGCGCCTGCTCGCGGGCGCTCTCGTAGAGGTCGCGCTCGATCTCGACCAGCAGATCGCCGGCGGCGACCTCCTGGCCCTCGACGACCGGCAGGTTGATGATCTCCCCGACCACCTTGGCCGAGATTTCGACCTTCTTCTCAGGGGTGATCTCGCCGGTCGCCTTGACCCGGGACGACACCGATCGGCGGGTCACGGCCTCGATCTCGACGACCGTGCCGCGGGGCCTCCGGTCCCTGACCGAGAGCCAGACGATGAGGGCGAGCAGCGCGACGACGGCAACGGCGATGAGCGGCTTCTTCATGTCGGGTCGGACCTACTTGAGGAAGAGGCTCGGAAGCGCCGCGAGACCCGTGGCGACGAGAATCGCCAGGATCCACGGGACGAGGGCGGCGAACGCCGCCCGACCGCGGCTGACCCGGCCGACGATCGCCAGCCCGATGACGAGGAGGATGACTCCCCAGATCCGGAAGGCGTCGAAGAACGAGGTCAGGGTGACGAGCGCGAGCGACGACCCATGGGGCAGGAACCCCGCGACGCTCGACCTCAGCAGGGTGATGAGACCCATCTCGGTAACCGGTCCCTGGGTCTGGGCGAGGACGGCGAGGAGCACCGAGTAGAGGGTCTTGCCCGGCCAGTAGGCGTGGAGCATGGTCGAGTAGGTGGCGACGAAGTCGATGCTCGAGCCGGCGAGCTTCATCATCAGGTAGAACAACGCGGCGGCGACGACCAGCAGCAGCGGGGTGAAGACGGCGCCAGTGAGGATCGGCTTGAGGTACCAGCGGCGTTCGGAGGTCTCGATCTGCCGCTCGAGCGCCTCCTCGGGGACCTCGAAGCCGATGCTCTCGACGGCCTCCCTCGTGCTCGCCTCGAAGTCGATGTTCCGCCACACGACGAGCGAGGTCGCGGTGACCAGGACGACGTAGGCGAGAAGGGCGATCGCCCAGCTCGGGCGGCGCCTGATGTCCTCGAAGACCTCGCCCGGGGCGTAGAACACCTTGACCAGACGCTCGAAAGAGCCCAAGCGTGCGGTCGTCGTCGTCGGGTCGGTGAGCGGGGTTTCCGGCTCGTAGCTCGGACGATCCTCGTGCTGGTCCATCTCCGGCTCCTTTGGTGTCGGGCGTCATGTCGGGCACCGCTATTGTGCCTCAAACCGACGACGTTGTCCGCAGGCGTCGGTCGACTGTACGCACGGGGACCGCGTTTGGTTCCCGCCCCGGGGCACAGCCCGATTCTGCTAGAGTTCCGTCGCCATGCGAAGAGCCGTCATCGCACTCGCCGTCGTCGCCCACCTCGCGGTTCCCGGGGACGCCCGACCGGCGGGCGCCGGTGAGCCGGAGGACCTCGCCGAGGTCGTCGTCAGGCTCGGCCGGACCCGCTGGACCAGCCACAACAGCGTCGAGCTCCTCGCCGACCCCAGACGTGCCTGGGAGGCCCGTCTCGACCTGCTCGAGTCGGCCGAAAGCCACGTCTTCATCTCCACCTTCAGCTGGCATGAGGACGACTGGGGTCGTCGATACCGGCGGGCCCTCGCCGACGTCGTGCGGCGCCGGACCGAGCAGGGTGGGGACTTCAGGGCCTACTGTCTGGCGGACGCGGCCGCGGTCGGCTTCTTCAACCGGAGCTTCGACGAACTTCGGGAGGCCGGCGCCGACGTCCGCTCCTACCACCGCTCGACCTGGGGCATGGCGCCGATCTTCGACGGCCGGATGCACGACAAGATCGTCATCGCCGATGGCCGACGGGCGATCGTCGGCGGACGCAACTACTCCGACATCTACTACGATCCCCACCACTGGTGGCTCGACCTCGACGTGCTGGTCGAAGGCCCGGCGGTCTGGGACCTCCAGATCCTCTTTCTCAAGGCATGGGAGGTCTCGAGCGATCTGGCTCGCGCCCATCACTTCGCCTGGACCACCGAGTCGATCGAGCGGCGGATCCGGTCGCTGTGGGCGACCGGGCGGTTCCCGGGGGGCCGGAGCCCGCTCGATCCCTATCTCAACGAGAGGTTCTTCCCCGCGCTCGACGGGATTCCCGGCGACACCCGGGTGGCGGTTCTCTACGACAACAGCATCGTCTGGGACCGCGCCCCGACCGCCGAGGTGCTGGTCGAGCTGGCCAACCGGGCGGTCGCCGAGCTCGACGTCATGACGCCCTTCCCCAACTTCGAGGTCGAGCTCGCCGACGCTCTCGAGCGGGCGGCCGCGCGGGGGGTGAAGGTCCGGCTGATCGTGAACGACGGCTCCACCGCGTTGCGAGGCGGTATGATCCTGCTGTCGTCCTACCCGACGCTGATCCGCCTCATCGGCGTGCCGGGGATCGAGGTCTGGGCCTGGCGGGCCAACGCCGAGCTGCTCGCCGAGGCCGCCGACTCGGGCTGCGAGCCCCAGATCATGCCGCCGGTCGCGCTGCACGGCAAGGTCGTGCGGGTCGACGACGAGCTGACCATCGTCCACTCGTCGAACTTCAACATCCGCTCGACCTACTACAACACCGAGGCCGGAGTCGCGGTGCTCGACCGCGCCTTCAACACCCGGGTGAAGGAGCTGCTCGACGGCCTGGTGACCCTCTCGAACTTCGATCTGAGCTGCCGCAACCCAAGCCGGCGGCTGGTGGTCGACTCCCTGGTCAGGAGGCTCGGTCAGGACGACGCCGATGCGATGCGTCGCGACCTCGGGGACCGCCAGCACCGGCTCGACGGGTTGAACGTGCTGTGGTGAGGGCCCGGGCGGTGCGCCGCATCGCAGCGGTGGTTCTCGCCCTGGGGGCGGCCGCGACGGCCGCCGTCGCCGAGGAGCCCCAGCCGCCGCGCGACGTCGACGCGTGGCACGAGGCGTTTTCGGCGGCGGCGGGCGGTCCGATCACCGAGCCGGCGGACCGCGGCTGGAGCCTCGGGCTCTATCCGGCGGCGGGTCTCGCGGTCGGGCCCCCGGGCTGGGTGGCGGTGCAGGGCCAGGCCTTCGTCTCGCTGTCTGACGGGCGCAGCTTCAGCCTGTTCGCGGGCTTCGGTTACGAGCGGGCCCCGGAGTCGGAGTCGTACCTGGCGACCCTGGGCTGGGGCGGGGTGAGGCGGTTGCCGGCGGCCCGGCCGCAGCGCGGCTTCTACGGCAAGTTCCTCCGCTACCGTCGAATCGAGGACGACCACCATGGCGTCCACGAGGGGCTGTCGGTGGGGACCGAGCACGCGGTCGGGGCCTACGGGCTCGGCTTCGAGTTCGGCGTCGCCAGGTCCGACCGCGACCACTGGGCCGTCACCGTCCAGGTCGCTTTGAGGATCGGCTGCCCGCTGATCATCGGCTCCTAGCCCGGGTCCCGGGGCAACCGGAGACAAGGTTCGGGGTTCGCAGTACAATCCTGGGATCGAGCATGGACGCGGCGAACCCGACCGCGGAGCGAACAGGGGCTGGACTATCGACGCCAACCGAATCCTGACCGACCTCCTGGTGAACTTCAGACGCATCGTCCACCGAGGATTGGTGAACTACTCGGGCGACCTCTGGTATCGCGAGGGCCTTCCCAGCGACGTGTTCCGGCGGCTCGTGGTCCGCAAGGAGAACGAGACCCCGCTCGACCGGTTCAGCGGCGATTACGAAGAGCTCATGACCTACGCGAACTTCCGCGACCTCGCGGACATCGTGGTCGGCAATGAGGCGCTCAGGCAGCGGCTGACCATCCTCGAGCCCAGGGACGGCGGCAGCCTTCTCGACCGGCTGAACGAGCTCGAGGCGATCCGAAAGTCGATCTCGACCAACAAGCGGGCAAGCGCCGACGAGGTGGCGAGGCTCGAGCGGTACTTCGAGGAGTTTCGCTCGGCCATCAAGCGAGCCAAGCAACCCGGCGACGAGGCGGCCCGGCGGGCACGACCGGCGGCAACGACCGCGCCGGGCGGGAGTCGCGCGGAGGAGACCCTCGACTCGATCTTCGACGAGGAGGCGCCGCCGCCGGCCAAGAGCCGGCCCGGACGGCTCGTCGTCAAGATCTCGGCGGACGGCAAGCGCAGCGCGAAAAAGAGCCAGAGCAGGCCTGCCAAACCCTCCCCGCCTCCCCAGGAGCCTCCGCTGACCGTGGCGAGCACCGTCGGGCTCGAGACCCCGGTCACCGAGGTGTCGACCCGGCCGGGACCGGTCGACCGGCGGCCGCAGGGGCCGGTCGAGGAGGCCGAGGGGCTCGAGCTCGCGCTGCGAAGCGATGACGACGCGGTGATCCTGAAGGCTCTTCACGTCGAGGTCACGGAGATCGCCGACGGGATGCTGCGGCGCGAGCCCAAGCAGGGCCATCCCGTCTGGGAGGGGGTCCATCGGCGGGGCTGGTTCGCGAGCCACCGGGACGAGTTCGAGCTCGGCCCCCTCGAGGCGTTCTACCGGCTCGCCGACGACTTCCTCGAGGCCTACTCGACGGGAGCCAAGTCGAGCGATCTCAAGGCGATGCTCGCCGAGGCGAGCTTCTCGAAAATGCTGCTCGAGATGCGCGAGATGTTCCTCAAGAGCCGGGCCAGGGCCTGAGCGCCCGGCCGACGCGAGGGCTCACCGGTCGAGGTACACCGCACCCGGCTCGATCATCGCGCCGTCCGGAAGGTACTCGAGGCAGTGGGCCATCCAGCCGGTCTGGATCGCCAGGCAGAAGGGGATCGGGAAGGCGGTCGCCGGCAGGCCGATCGGGTGGTAGATCAGCCCGGTGATCGAGTCGACGTTGGCGAAGATCCCCCGCGGACCGAGGGCCCGCTCGACCTCGTCGCGGAGCGCCAGATAGACCTGCCAGCGCTCGCTCAGACCGCGGCGCGAGAGCAGCTCCTCGGCGATCGGCTCGAGGGCGCGGACGCGAGGGTCCGGGCAGCGGTAGACGCGGTGGCCGAAGCCCGGAAAGCGCTGGCCACGCGCGAGGGCCGCTCTCGCCCAGAGGCGCGCCTGGTCGGGGTCGGCGAGGCCCGCCATCATCTCGAAGGCGAGCTGGTTGGCGCCGCCGTGACGGGCGCCGGAGAGGGCGCCGATCCCGGCGAGCACCGCCGATCCGAGGTCGGCGCCGGTCGAGATGACGACCAGCGCGGCGAAGGCGGCGGCGTGCAGCCCGTGCTCGGCCTGGACGATGAGGCTCGCGTCGAAAGCCCGCACCTCGGCGGCGGTCGGTGTCCGGCCGAGGGACTGGAGGAGGAAGTTGGCGGCAAAGCCGAGCTCGTCGGACGGGCCGACCGGCGGCGCGCCCTCGAGGTGGCGGATCGCCGCCGCGGCGAGGGCCGAGGTCCAGCTGAGGATCCGTGCCGGTCGCCGCCACTGGGCGTCGAGGCTCGAGTCCTCGGCCTCGGGAATGTGGCAGGCGGCGACCGTGAGCATGGTCCGGTACTGGGCGAGGGGGTGGGCGCGGCGGGGCAGGCGGGCCAGCGCCTCGATCGCCCGGTCGGGCGGTCGTCGCCACCGGACGAGCTCGCTTCTCCAAGCCTCGAGCCGGTCGGGACTGGGAAGCTCGCCGTTGAGGACCAGGTAGGACACCTCCTCGAACGAGCAGTGCGCGACGAGGTCACCGATCGGGTAGCCGCGGTAGAGCAGCCGTCCCGCGACCCCGTCGAGCTCGGCGATTCGGGTGTCGCCGGCGACCAGCCCGTCGAGGCCGCGGCCGTATCGCTGCGGCGAGGCGGGTGCGGCGATGCCGATCATCGCGAGGACGCCGATCCGACTCGGCGCTCCGGCGGGCCGGTGTATCGGCTCAGCGGCCGGATCAGCCGGACGTCGTCGATCGCCTCGCGAACCAGGGCGACCAGACCGGCCATCCGGCCGACGGCGAAGAGGCACGGGACCAGGGCGGGGTGCGCGCCGAGCAGGGCGAAGATCGGTGCGGCGTAGAAGTTGATGTTGACGTGGACGCCGCGGGGCGCGAGCTCGGCGGTCGCGGCGTGCTCGAGGGCGAGCGCCGCCTCGAACACCTCGGGCCGGCCGCGGCGCCGGGCGAGCCGAGCCAGCTCGCGTCGGAGAATCACCACCCGCGGGTCGGGCATGCGGTAGACGCGGTGACCGAAGCCGGCGATCCTGCCGCCGCGCGAGAGCACCCCGCGGACCCACTCGACGGCGTGCTCGGGGCCGGGCTGGGCCGCCAGCTGGTCGAGGACCGCCTCGCTCGCCCCGCCCTGACGCGGCCCGCAGAGGGCCGACAGCCCGGCGACGACGTTGAAGTACGGGTCGGCGAGGCACGAGGCGACGATCATCGAGGTGAAGGTCGGGGCGTCGAGCCCATGTGCGGCGTAGAGCACCCAGAGCAGGTCGAGGAGATCGCCGTCGGCCCGGTCCGGTGCGACGCCGGTGACGGCGCCGAGGATCCCGTCGGCGAGCGTCTCCCGGTCGTCCACCGTCGGCCTGGCACGGCCGGCGCGGTGCGCCGCGACCTCGGCGACGAGGCCCGCGACCTGACCGACGATGCGCAGCTCGCGCCAGTGGCGGTCGCCGCTCAGCTCGTCGTCGGCGCCCAGCTCCCAGCAGCCGAGGGCCGAGACGCCGGCGCGCAGCAGCCGGGTCGGGTGGGTGGCGGGGTCGAGGTCGCGGACCAGCGCGGTCACCTCGGGCGGCAGCCGGCGGCTCGACCGCAGCCTCTCGCGAAAGGCCTCGAACCCGGCGCCGTCGTCGCCCGGGCTCCGGCCGGAGATGAGCAGGAAGGCGACCTGCTCGAAGGACCACCGGCCGGCCACGCTCTCGACCGGAACCCCCCGGTAGGAGAGCGTGCCGCTCGCCGGGTCGAGCCACATGACCCGGGTCGTGGCGGCGACGACCCCGCTCAGACCGCGGCCGACCTCGGTGGTCACCGGCCACTCGAGATCGCGGGCGCGCCAGGCGAAGGACGCCGAGAGGGTGTCGAGCTCGGTCATGGGACCACCTTACCCGGTCCCGGTACGCTCTTTCGGGCCGGACCGGCGGTTACGGCGACCAGGCAGCGGTGCTCCCCGACTCGAAGCCGTCGGCGAAGATCAGTTCGGCGCCGACGCAGGTTCCCGGGATGGCGACGTCGCTCAGGCTGAGGTCGTCGACCCACCAGCCGTCCCCCTCGATGTAGCCGTCGCTCGACATCAGCCAGCGGAGCCGGATCGTCTGACCCGACAGGGCCGACAGATCGGCGGTGAAGGGTGCGTAGGTCGCGCGGCTGCCGGTGAAAAAGGCGCCGGTTCCGAGGCCGCAGGCATCGTTGTTGTTCGACGAGCTCCCGGGGTAGGACATCGCGACCCTGCTCCACGATCCGCCGCCATCCGTCGAGACCTGGAGCTCGCCCTTGTCCCAGCCGGTCTCGAGGTCGTACTTCGACCAGAAGACGAGCTGCGGGGTCCCGTCGAGGATCAGCTCGGGGGTGGTCAGCGCGGCACAGGTGCTCGGGTCGTAGGGGCCGGTCGCATAGGCGGCGCCGGTGACGCCGGCGCCGGCGGCGAGAGCCCAGGGCGGCTCACCGACGAGCCGCGCCGGCGAGCTGTCGCCGGCGTCGTCGGTCCAGGTGCCGATGACCGCCGGACCGGTCGGCGAGCCGGCGACCTCGCGGGTGTTGGAGTCCTCGGCGCCGTTCGCCTGGTCGACCGCCCTGACGACATAGCGGTAGACCTCGTCGTAGACCACGTCGAGGTCGGTGAAACCGGGGGTCGCCAGCCCTCCCGTGATCAGGGTGGCCGGGGACGGCTCGAATCCGGGGCTGGTCGAGCGGTAGACGTTGTAGCTGACCGGCCCGCCGCACCAGACGTGGTCGGGCGGCAGCCACTCGATGTCGAGCCGACAGCTCGAGAGCGCGGCGTTGACCACCCGGTCGGCGCCGGTGAAGGTCGGCGGCTCGGTACAGACGCCGGTCGTGCTCGCCTCGACGCAGGCCGAGACCGCCGAGCTGCAGACGCCGGCGGCGACTGCGGTGACGCTGTAGGCGTAGGGCACTCCGCCCGAGGCGGTGGTGTCGACGAAGCTCGAGGTCGCGCTCTCGCCGATCTCCCGCCACGGTCCCGGCGACGCGCAGCCGCCGGTCGCCCGCATCACCCGGTGGACCACTCCCGGCAGGGGCGGCGCCCAGCTCACGGCGATCCGGTTGGGGCCGTCGGGCGCCGCGGCGACCGAGGTCGGCTGGCCGGGGATCCGGGCCAGCGGACCGGCGAGGTGGGCGAGGGTCGCGACATAGGTCCGGATCGCGGCGGTCTCGAAGGCGGGCGCCGCCGGTCCGCAGTTGGCGATGGTGTCGGAGGACTGGTGATAGTAGGGGTAGTTCCCGCCCTCGCCGCAGAACCCCTCGTTGTCGGTGATCCCGCAGATCGCGGAGAAGCCGTTCGACCAGAAGGGCGCGTGGTCGGAGTAGGTCATCGACGAGCAGAGGAAGGCGTTGACCGGCAGGCCGGTCGCATAGGCGGCGGCGGCGTCGACCATCGCCTGGGCGAGCCAGGCCGAGCCGGTGTTGTAGTTGACGTCGAGATCCTCGGTCGCCGGCTGGCCGTCGCCCTGCCAGCCGATCATGTCGGCGTTGAGCACCGCCTGGATGTCCTCTCCGCGGGCGGCGGCGTCGTCGGCATAGTGGTCGCTGCCGTACAGACCCTGCTCCTCACCGGTCACGGCGAGGAACTTCACGGTCCTGGCGAAGCAGTAGCCGGACATCACCTCGGCCGCGGCGGTGACCATCGCCGTCCCGCTGGCGTTGTCGTCGGCGCCCGGGGCGGGCCCCGACGAGGGGAGATCGTCGAGGTGACCGATCGCGATGTGGACCTGGTCGGGATCGAGGACGCCGGCCAGGGTCCCGATCACGTTGTCGGCATAGCCGGAGGTGTGGTGCTGGTACTCGGCGTCGAGGCCGAGGTCGGTGAACAGGCCGTGCACCCAGGCCGCCGCCGTCGCACAGCCTTGCGATGAGGAGTGCCGCGTCGTCCAGGTCGGCGACTGGCTGATCGCGGCCCAGTGGGCCATCGCGAGGGGCGAGTCGACGAGATCGACGATCTCCTGGACCAGCGGGTCGGGGACGATGCTCGAGGTTCCTTCGGCCAGCCCGCGCCAGAGGGCCGGCGCCGGTCGGTGCGGCGAAAGGGGCTCGAGGTCGAGCCGCCGGATGAACCAGCCCTCAGCCTCCAGGCAGCCGGCGCCGAGCTCGGCGTCGCCCTCGATCAGATGCCAGCCCTCGCCGGCGGTCACAACCCGGCCGCACACCCCGAGATCGCCGGCATCCCAGCCCGGACGCAGTCCGACGAGGGCGAGGGGGCCGGCCGGCACGGGGTCGGCGACGGTGGTCGTGGCGAGCGAAAAGCCGGCCGCGGTCGCGGCGATCACCGCCGGGTCGCCGACCGCGATCCAGGCGTCCTCGGTCTCGAGGACGAGCTCGACTCCCGCGGCGATGATCGGGTTCCGGTCGGCGCCGGGCGGGCGCTCGATCCGGAGGAGGGCGTCGGGGGCGCCGGCCGTGCCGGCGGTCGCGAGGAGCATGATCGAGGCGACGACGGGGACGCGAACCGGGCAGGTGTGGCAACGGGGCATGGGATCCTCCGCCGGCGAAGAGTAGCAGATTTCCTGGGTAGCCCCGGTGTGCCAGCTCACCACCGTCGGCGCGCCGATCCGGGGATCCTCGGGGGGTGCCTGGCGATCGCCGCGTGCGGCGCCGGCGAGGCGGCAGGACGGACGGTCGGTGCTACCGTTGGGTGGCGTGGCGCGGCGGTAGGACCGGGCCCCGGGGAAGGTCGGCAGCCGAGATGACGATCGGACGCAAGATCCTGCTCTCGACCGCGGTGACGGTCGGTTTCTTCGTGATGCTCGAAGGAGCGCTGAGGCTGCTCGGCATCGCGAAACAGACCTTCTCCGCCGATCCCTATGTCGGCTTCGCCTCGACCTCGCGGCTGTACGTCCCGACCACCGAGGCCGACGGGTCGAAGGTCTTCGCGACCGCCGACGGGAAGCTCACGTTGTTCAACCATCAGCGCTTCCCCGCGGACAAGGGCGATGCCTTCAGGATCTTCTGCGTCGGAGGCTCGACGACCTATGGTCGGCCATACGACGACACGACATCGTTCTGCGGCTGGTTGCGCTCGCTGCTGCCGGTCGCCGACCCGAGCCGGCGATGGGAGGTCGTCAACGCCGGCGGGGTGAGCTACGCGTCGTACCGGGTGGCGCTGCTCATGGAGGAGCTGATCGACTACGAGCCCGATCTCTTCGTCGTCTACACCGGCCACAACGAGTTCCTCGAGCGGCGCAGCTACCCGCAGATCATCGCCACGCCCCGCGCGGTTCGTGGCATCGGAGCGGTCGCCGCGCGGACCCGGGTGTGGAGCGTCGTCTCGGCCGCCGTCCACGCGGTCCAGGGCGGTCCGGCGGCGCCGGTGAGCAACCCCAACCTGCTCGACGCCGAGGTCAGGACCCTGCTCGACGACGCGGTCGGCCCGCGCGCCTACACCCGCGACGACGAGCTCGCAAGGAAGGCGCTCCAGCACCTCCGCTTCAACCTCGCGCGGATGGTCGAGATCGCCTCGTCGGTCGGAGCCGCGACGGTGCTCGTCACCCCGGCGTCGAACCTCCGCGACAGCCGGCCCTTCAAGTCCGAGCACCGGGACGGGCTGACCGAGGGCGAGCTCGCCCGGTTCAACAGCCTGGTCGACGAAGGGCGGCGGCTGCGCGACGAGGGGCGGCTCGAGGACAGCCTCAGGTCGATCGAAGACGCCGCCGAGATCGACCCCCGGCACGCCCAGCTCGCCTACCTCGAGGGACGCCTCCTGTGGGAGGCCGAGCGGTGGCCAGAGGCGCGGGCGGCCTTCGAGCGTGCCCGCGACGAGGATATCTGCCCGCTGCGCGCCCTCGGGCCGACCGCCGGGATCGTGCGCGAGGTGGCGGCCGAGCGCGGCGTCCCGGTGGTCGACTTCGAGAGGCTCGCCGACGGCTGGGCCGAGCACGGGGTGCCCGGGGCGGATCTCTTCCTCGACCATGTCCACCCGACCATCGAGACCCACCGGCGGCTCGCCGCCGGGATCGTCGAGGCGCTCGCCACGGCGGGTGTGATCGAGCTCGACCCGGGGTGGAGCGAGGCGGCGGTTGCCCAGGTCGGCGCCCGGGTCGAGGCGGGGCTCGACCCGCACACCCACGCCAATGCCCTGATGAACCTGTCGAAGGTGCTGGGCTGGGCCGGCAAGCTGGACGAGTCGTACCGGCTCGCCCGCCAGGCGGTCGAGCTCTTCCCCGAGGACTCGATGATCCAGTACAACGCGGGGCTCACCGCCCACCTGGTCGGGCAGAAGGACCTGGCGGTCGCCCACTACCGGCGATCGATCGAGCTCCAGCCCGACGCCGACGAGCCCCTCGGCAACCTCGGCGTGCTCGTCGAGGAGGCCGGTCAGCTCGACGAGGCCATCGACCTCTACCGGCGTGCCATCCGCTTTGCCCGGACCCCGGAGACCGCGAACCGCAACCGGACCAACCTGGCTCGGGCTCTCACGCTCGCCGGCTATCGCGACTACACCCAGGGGCGACGATCGGCGGCGCTCTCGAGCCTTACCGAGGCCGCCGAGCTCGCTCCGACCGATCCCGAGATCCTCGGCCGGCTCGGCATCGCCCAGCTCGCTTCGGGCGCCTCCGGCGACGCGGCGTCCTCCTTCGAGCGGGCCCTGACGGCGCGGCCGGACGACGCCGCGCTGATGAACCGTCTGGCCCTCGCCCTCGCCCTCGACGGGCAGGTCGAGCGGGCGGCCGCGACCTATGCCCGCGCGATCTCCCGCGACCCCTCGGTCGCCGATCTGCCGGACAACCTGTTCAGGGTGCTCGCGACGATGGGCCGGTCGGACCTGGCGGACCGGGTCCGACGGTCGATGGGGGGATAGGCGGGAGCGCGGACCCCGTCGGCGTCCGAACCCTCTGCCTCCCCTTGCCGATTCCCGCGTCCGAGTCCGCGTCCGCGTCCGGAGCCCCGGCCTTCCGGGCCGTCCGGCCTGGACGGCCGCATGGCCCGGCGTCGCGTCGCCGGCGCGGTCGCTCGTGGCGAACCGGAGGGACTGCAACCGCGCCAGCGGCGCGAGCGGCGGCCTGCATCGGTGCTTCGGCACCTGCTCAGGGGCGCGCCTCCCGGGGGAGCCAGGCTGGACATTGTGCGTGAGGCGTCGCGGACGTGAGCGCGTTGCTGAGCACAATGTCGAGCCTGGAACGCCGGGTGAGCAGCGGTGCTCAGGGAGGCGTGCGGGTGGCGCTCCGGGGAGGTCGGCGCGTCCGACGCGCCGCCGCAATTCGTTCGACGAATTGCTGCCGCTGCCGCTGCATCGGACGCGGACGCGGACTCGGACGCGGGAACTGCCGCTGGTGTCCAGACACAAAAAACGGGCGGGGCCGAAGCCCCGCCCGTGGATGCGATGGTTGGTGCTTACTGCGGCAGGATCGTCGTCGGATCGCTGCTGCCGTTGTCGAGCACGGAGCCGTAGCAGTAGATCGCCGCGCCGGCCTTGTTGGCGACGAAGTCGATGTAGCCGTCGGTCGGCGAGTACTCGTTGAGGATCTGGTTGAACTGGTTGTTCGACCAGGCCGGCAGGTCCATGTTACGGGTCCCGAGCAGGGCCCCGGTGTCGTCGTACATCGAGATGTTGACGCGGACGCTGTCGTTGACCCCGTTGACGCAACCGAAGTTGGCGCGGAAGTCGTCGTTCTCGCTCATGAAGATGATCCGACCGGTCTCACCCTGCTGGATGAGCTGGTCGGCCGGAATGCCCGGGATGTCCTGACCGAAAGTGCCGGCCACCTTGGCGGTGGGCAGGTTGTAGGTCCGGCTCATGATCCCGAGGCTCGCGCTGTCGGAGGTGATCGCCAGCGCGCCGGCGACGTCCGGAGCGGCGTCGAAGACCTCCTCGAGGACGTTCTCGTAGCGGACGGAGGCGCCCGCCGCGAGGGTGAAGCTCTCCGAGGTGGTCGGCGACGAGTTGTCGACGCCGCGGGGCAGCCACAGGAACTGGTAGGTCGCCATGGCGCTGCCGGCGTTGTTGACGTCGACGTCGGTCTGGAAGAACGAGCCCTCCTGACCGGCGGCGAGGGCCGCGGCCGGGATGAAGTAGGTGGTCGCGGTGCCGTACTCGGTCGGCAGGATCGACGTCGGGTCGTTGCTGCCGTTGTCGAGCACCGAACCGTAGCAGTAGTAGGCCGCGCCGGCCTTGGCGGCGGAGACGTCGACGTAGCCGTTGGTCGGGTCGTAGTCGGCGAAGATCTGGTTGAACTGGTTGTTCGACCAGGGGCCGAGGTCCATGTTGCGCGACTCGAGCATGGTGCCGTCGTCGCCGTAGAGGTCGATCTTGATCCGGACGCTGTCGTTGACGCCGTTGACGCAGCCGAGGTTGGCGCGCAGGTCGTCATTCTCGCTCATGAAGATGATCCGCTTGACCTCGTTCTGCATGATCAGGTCGTCGGCCGGGATGCCCGGGATCGACTGGCCGAAGGTCCCCGCCACCTTGGCGGTGGACACGTTGTAGGTCCGGCTCATGATCTTGAGCTCGCCCGAGTTCGAGAGCACGGCGAGGGCGCCGGCGACGTCGGGCTCGGCGCTGAACACCTCGGCGAGGACGTTCTCGTAGCGGACGGATGCGCCCGCGGCGAGGGTGAAGGTCGCCGACTGGGTCGGGGTCGAGTTGTCCTGGCCGCGCGGCAGCCACAGGAAGGCATAGCTCGCGTCGGTGGCGCCGGCGTTGTTGAGGTCGACGTCGGTCTGGAAGAAGGCGCCCTCGAGACCGGCGGCGAGGGCCGCTGCCGCGATGAAGTAGGCCTCGGTCAGATCGGCGCCGAGGGTGACGGTGACGTCCATCGACGCCTGCGAGCTGCCGCCGGCGTTGGAGGCGGTCAGGGTGACCGTGAAGGTCCCGGCGCTACCGTAGGTGTGGGTCGGGTTCTGCGCGGTGCTCGTGCCGCCGTCGCCGAAGCTCCAGGCCCAGGTGTCGGGCGCGCCACCGGTCGAAGCATCGGTGAACTGGACCGGCGAGCCGGTGATCGGGGCGGCGGGCGAGTAGGTGAAGGCCGCAACCGGCGCCGGCGGGACCGCGTTGACGCCGACGGTGACCGAGTCGGTCGAGTTGGTGTCGTCGGGATCGGTATCGGTGGCCTCCGCGAGGAACGCCGTGGCGTGGGCGGTCCAGGTGGTGGAGGTGCCGAAGGCGCCCATCACGGTCTGGCCGCCCTGGACGGCGGAGATGATCGGATCGCCGTCCGCGTTGGAGACCAGGACCATCGGGATGGTGACCAGGCCGCCGAGGTCGCCCGGACCCATGTTGAGCACGCACTGGTCGCTGTTCGGGAAGTCGGAGCAGCGCATGTCGTTGACCATGAAGACCGCGACCGCGCCCGCCTGCTCGGCGTTGAAGCCCTTGGCGCCGAACTCGCAGACGCCGCGCCGCATCAGGGCGATGTTGCCCGGGGTGAAGCCGACCAGGGCGCCGCAGCCGAGGGTCGGGTCGGCCGAGCCGTCGTCGACGAGCTCGAACTGCGCCTCGACCGGGGCGTCGAGCTGCGAGATCCGGGCGCCCCAGCAGTTGTCGGAGATGTACTGGCAGATGTCCTCTTCCTCGGTGCCGACGAGCTTCGAGCAGGTCGAGCTGGCGTACTTCTTGTAGGGCGTCGCCAGCCCGAGCTCGACCCAGAGGTTCGAGGGATCGGTGAGCGTCCAGGCCTCGGCGAGGCCGGCGGGCTCGGTGACCTCGACGGTGCCGGTGCTCAAGGCGTCCATCGGGAGCGCGAGCTCATAGGTGAAGCTGCCGCTGGCGCCCGAGGCGAGGGGCTGGATCGGCGTGGCGTCGGGGGTGTCGTCGCCCTGGAGCTGGAAGAACGCGTTCTCACAGTAGAAGTCGTCCCAGAAGAGCAGCGGCACGTTGCCGAGGGTGTCGGTCCCGGTCGCCGAGTCTTGGATCGCCGTGTAGATCGAGCCGTCGCCGTTGAAGTAGTTGTCAATGAAGACGTCGAGACCCATCGGTGCGATGAAGTCGGCGTTGACGTAGGCGCTGACGGCGGTGTCCGGTCCGCCGTTGGCGTAGTTGACGGTGACCGTGACCGGCCCTCCGAGCGTGACCGGATCCGGAACGGTGGAGCTCACGGACAGGTCCGACTCCGCCGCTTGGAGCCCGGGCGCGATCGCCAGGCAGATGCCGAGCACGACTGCGGTCCAAAGAAAGCTGCGTCTCATCATTCTTTCCCCTCCCAAGGAATTCGTTGCCAGATCACCCCGCTGTGAGGCTGTCGCCCCCGCCGCGCGGTACTCCCGTGGTTGAACACCGGGAGATTCTAGCACCGACGGCGGATTTTTCGAAACACCGGGGGTCAAACCTGCGTATTTACCAGGTTCTTTTCACATCTCGGCACATCGGGGGGCGCGACCGGACCGGTCGCCGGGGATCAGATCCGTCAACCGCCGCCGCCGCCGCAGGCCGGCGGGCCGCTCGCGCCGCTGCCGCAGGACCCGGAGCGTGGGGAGGAGGCGCCGGCGGCAAAGGTCGAGAGCAGCCGCTCGGTCTCCTCTCCGTGACACGACGGGCAGGGCATCGGACGGACCTCGGAGGAGAGCGACTGGAGGCGGGCGAAGACCGCGCCGCAGCGTGAGCACCGGTACTCGTAGATCGGCATCGTTCCCGCTCCCGCGAAGCTCAGCGCCGCGTCCTCGACGGGGCGCTCTCGATCTCCATCCGACCCTTGACGATCGCCTCGTGCTCGCGGTCGACGCGCAGCTCGAGCGAGTCGCAGACGTTTCGGCAGATTGTGAAGACGCCCTCGTCGATGATCCGGTAGTAGACGTTGAGGCCCTCGCGCCGGCAGTCGACGAGCCCGGCCCGCTTGAGGACCGAGAGATGCTTGGAGACGTTGGCCTGGCTGCCCCCGACGCTGCTCAGGATGTCCGAGACGCAGCGCTCGCCGTGGTGGAGGCTGTGCAGGATCTTCAACCGGGTCGGGTCGGCCATGGCCTTGAGGACCTCGGCGATCCGACCCAGGAGCTCGTCAGATGCGATCACGGGCGCCTCCCTCCGGAGCGTCTTCGTCATCACCTTTTAGGAATATACTCGTGGCCTCCGCTCCGGTCAATCCGGTCGCAGCTTCTCCCGGCGGACCGCGAGGGCTCGCATGTCGGGAGGTCGCAAGGTGCTACGCTGCACCTCACGACCATTGTTGGAGGCGACATGGGCACCATCTTCGACAGCATCGTCAGCGGCGAGATTCCCTGCCACAAGGTGTACGAGGACGATCACCACCTGGCCTTCCTCGACATCAACCCGCGCGTCGAGGGTCACACCCTGGTCATCCCGAAGAAGCCGTGGAGCGAGGTCTTTGCGATGCCGGCCGACGAGTACGAGGCGCTGTGGGCGACCGCGAGGTCGGTGGCCCACCACCTCCAGCGGCGCACGGGCTGCGCGAGGGTCGTCGTCGTCGTCCTCGGCTACGAGGTGCAGCACGTCCACATCCACCTCATGCCGACCAACAGCCTGCACGAATTTCCCTTCCCGCCGGTCGATCAGGCGGCCAAGGCCAGGCTCGACGAGACCGCTAGGAAGCTCGGGATCTGACCACCCTCACTCGCTGGCCTGTCGGGTCGGAGGTGAGGTGCGAGGCTGGTGCCGGAGGAGGGTTCGGCCGTGCGCGGGAGCGGCGGTAAATCGCCGTTGCCGGCCGACGGCGGGTCGGTTGAGCGCTGCGGGGGGAAGGGCTGCCGGCTTACGGCGATCCGCCGATCCGCGCACGGGGCCGCGGCCACCGGCCGCGGTCAACCCTCACTCGCTGGCCTGTCGGGTCGGAGGTGAGGTGCGAGGCTGGTGCCGGAGGAGGGATTCGAACCCTCACTGGGTTGCCCCAGGCGGATTTTGAGTCCGCTGCGTCTGCCATTCCGCCACTCCGGCGTGCGGACCATTCTCGCCCCCGGTCCGGCGGACGGTCAACCCCGCCCCGGTCGAGGGTCGCCGGTGGCGAGGTCGCGGCGCTCGTCTATCATGGCGCCGCGTCAGGGCCGCGTGAGGTCGCCAGGGAGGTCCGCGATGGGATCGAATCACGAGAAGCTGCCCGCGGCGCCGGTGATCGTCGCCACGGCGCTCGCTCTGCTCGCCCTGCCCGCGATGTCGACGGCGATCGAGGCGGCGCCGTCCCCCGGTCAGCTCGACGTCCTCCAGGGCACCGTGGTCGCCCTCGACGGAACGCCGCCCCCCGACGGCCCGAGGCCCGACAGCTATCGGTGGGAGATCGTCGAGGGCGATGGCGGCCGGCTGTACGACGCCGACCGTGAGAATGCGATGCTCCAGACCCCGGTGATCGAGGACGAGCTCGAGGTCCTCGTCGTCCGCCTGACCGTGACCTATCCGGATGGTCCGCCGGCGACCAGCACCGTCCACATCCTGGTCCATCGTGAGCCCCCGGAGCACCGGCCGGCGCCCGAGGAGAGATCGATCGAGCAGGTGATGAGCGACTTCTACCGCGAGGAGCGAGAGGCCCGGGACCGGAACCGCGAGCGCCTCGAGGCGAGCCGGCCGACCGTCGTCCAGCAGAGCATCTCCTATGGGTGGATCTCCCCGGGCTACGGGTGGGGCTGGGGCTGGCCGACCTTCGTCCCGGTCTCGACGACGATCGTCGCGCCGCCGCCCGGGGTCGACCTCGGGCCGGCGTCGACGAACTCCGGCGTCCCGCTGTTCGACTCGGAAGCCGTCCGCGACCCGGCGCCCTGAGCGGCGACGGCCGAGCTTCACACCGCCCTCACATCTGCCGGATACAATAGAGGGTCAGGGTGCGTTTGGGGGATGTGGCATGGCGGCGAAGTCTGCGGCGAGCACCACGATCGAGGGCGAGACCTTCATCAACCGCGAGCTGAGCTGGCTCCAGTTCGCCCGCCGGGTGCTCGAGCTCGCCAGCGACCCGGGAGTGCCGCTTCTCGAGAAGGTCCGCTACGCCGGCATCCTCGGCATGCTCCACGACGAGTTCTTCATGAAGCGGATGTCCGGGCTCAAGCGGCAGATCGAGAAGGGCGTCAAGAAGATCTCGATCGACGGCCGGACGCCCGAGCAGGAGCTCGCCGCGTGCCGCACCGAGATCATCGCCCAGGTCGCCGATCTCGCGGCGCTGATGCGTGACCAGCTGCGTCCGGCGCTCGCCGAGGCCGGCTACCCGATCCTCGACCACGATTGCCTCTCCAAGAGCCAGCGGCGCGACCTCGAGGCCTACTATCGGCGCGCCGTTCTGCCGATCCTGACCCCACTCGCGGTCGACGCCGAGCACCCCTTTCCCTTCATCTCGAACCTCGGCCTCAACCTCGCGGTGGTCATCAAGGAGGGCAAGCGGGAGCGCTTCATCCGTCTCAAGGTCCCGGCGAACCGCCAGCGCTGGGTTCCGGTCGGCGAGGACGGCGGCTGCGTGCCGCTCGAGCAGGTCATCGCGGCCAACCTCGACGCGCTCTTCCCGAAGGCCAAGATCGGCCCGGTCCACCTCTTCCGGCTGACCCGCGGCGCCGAGGCCGACGAGGACCGCCAGCGCGACGTCGACGACCCGGGGGCCCTGACCGTACCCGGGAACATCGTCCAGCAGGTCGCCTCCGAGCTCAAGGCGCGGCGCTTCGCCGGCGAGGTCCGGCTGCAGGTGTCGTCGGACATGCCGAAAAGCACGCGCGACTGGCTGCGCGGCCAGCTCGGCTGCCGCGAGGACGAGGTCTACGAGACCGACAACCTGCTCGGCATCGCCGACCTGCTCCAGCTCAAGGTCCCCGGGCGGCCCGAGCTGCGCTACCCGCCGCACCACCCGGTGACCCACCCGCGGCTCCGCGGTCTCGACCCGGAGGACCCGGGGGCGATCTTCTGCGAGATCTGCCGCGGCGACATCCTCCTCCACCACCCCTACCAGAGCTTCGACGACTCGGTGCTCCGCTTCCTCGAGTCGGCCGCCATGGACGACCGGGTGCTCGCCATCAAGCTGACGATCTACCGCACCTCGAGCGAGTCGCCGATCATCGGCGCCCTGCTCGAGGCGGCGCGGCGCGGCAAGCAGGTGGCGGTGCTCGTCGAGATCACCGCCCGCTTCGACGAGGCGCCCAACATCGCCTGGGGGACGCTCCTCGAGGAGGAGGGGGTGCACGTCTCGTACGGCGTCGAGAAGCTCAAGACCCACGTCAAGCTGGCCATGGTGGTCCGCGAGGAGGCCGACGGCATCCGCCGCTACGTCCACGTCGGCACCGGCAACTACCACTCGGGCACCGCGAGAATCTACGAGGATCTCGGTCTGCTGAGCTGCGACCCCGAGCTCAGCGACGACGTCGCCGCGGTCTTCAACGAGCTCACCGGAGCCACGCCGTATGACGGATACCGCAAGCTCATGGTGGCGCCGCGTTTCATGCGCGAGCGGTTCCGCGAGCTCATCCGGCGCGAGGTCGCGCACGCCGAGGCTGGACGACCGTGCGGTATCGTCGCCAAGATGAACCAGCTCCAGGACCCGGACCTGGTCCGGGAGCTCTACGCCGCGAGCCGGGCCGGAGTGCCGATCACCCTCAACATCCGTGGTCTGTGCATCCTTCAGCCCGGCGTGCCGGGGTTGTCGGAGACGATCCGGGTGTACTCGGTCCTCGGCCGCTTTCTCGAGCACGGCAGGATCTACCGTTTCACCAACGGCGGCGACACCGAGATCTACATCGGCTCGGCGGACTGGATGAAGCGCAACCTCGACCGTCGGGTCGAGTCGATCGCGCCGATCTCGGACCCGGCATTGCGCGCCGAGATCGACGGGATCCTCGAGGTCTTCGAGCGCGACAACGTGACCGCGTGGGATCTGCGGAGCGATGGCAGCCACCGACGGCGGCGCCCGGCCGACGGCGAGCCCGCCAGGGCCTCGCAGCAAGAGTTCATCAGGCTCGCCTCGGGCGACGAACTCTCGTGAGCCGGCGAGCCGTCGCCGCGCGGAGCTGGATGCGCCTCGATCGCAACGGCCGGTCGTCCAGGGGCGAGGCCGCCTTCAGCTTCTCGGCTCGAGGGCCCCTTCTCCGAGCCAGTGCTCGAACAGCCGGAAGACGCGGTAGCCGTCGACCTTGGCGGTCCTCTCGATCTCGAGCGGCGAGGTCCCGCGGGTCGCCTGGACCCAGATCCCGTTGACGAAGGCCGCATCGCCCTCGTCGGGCAGACTGGTCGGCTGACTGCCGGTGGCGCCGAAACGGGCATCGTCCGCAACCACCGCCGCGGCGCGGTTGAACTCGTCGTACCTTCGCATGCCTTCCATGAGCAGGGACATCACCGAGTTGCCGCCGGCGGGAGAGCCGTCCGGCCGCCGGTCGAGCTGCCTGGTGACGAAGATGAACCGGCCGATCACCGGCCGCTCGAGGAGCTGGTAGACCGCGGTTTCGCCCGCGAGATCGCCATAGGACGCGTCAACCATCAGACCGTCGCGCAACGCGATGTTGGCGACCGCGCTGCCGGTGTCGTCGAGCACGGTGAGCACGCCCTCGAGCCTCGAGTCGGCGAGGTTCTGCATGAGGTTGGGCAGACCGAACAGGGCGAGATCGCCGGACAGCGAGGTGAGGGTCTGCTCGTCGTCGGCGGAACGGTCGGTTGCGGGCCGGGCGCCGAGCTGGCTGAGACATTTCGCCGCGGCGTTGGCGAAGCGTTCGCCGGGGAAGTTGCGGACGATGCTGTCATAGACCTTGCGGACCTTCGGGGTGTCGGTTCCCGAGAGGCTCTCGAAGAGGTGTTGCAGGTTCTGGGCCTTCCTCGCCGACTTGACCGAGACGCCGAAGACCTTGACTGGGAGCTCGGCCTTGATCGCGTCGATGATCCGGTTGACCGTGACCGGGTCGTCGCTCAGATCCGACGCGCCGAGCATCGCCAACCTGGCCAGGGTGGGGCCGAACTCCGAACGGCGGCTGAGGCCGTGGTTGACGATGCACTGCCGGGTTTCCTTCGAGTCGAACCTCATCATCGCCTTGAGCGCGGTGTCGAGGAGGGACTGGATCTCTTCGGGTTTGTGGGCCGCGTTCCCCTTCTGGAGAAGCACGTCCTCGAGGTCGCTCACTCTGGCCACCAGGGTCTTGGACGCCCTCGGGTGGTCGATCTGGCCGAGCCCGGTGAGGGCCTCGCGGATCAGCGGGAGCTCGCCTCCGGGCACCGAGGCCCGGATCAGGAGGTCGATCTCCTTCTCGATGTCGAGCTCGTCGCTGGGATCGATCGACCGCATGAGGTAGATCAGGTTGCGCTGGGCGTACCAGGGGTGGGCGACGTTGCCGGACAGCGAGTCGTCGAGGATCTTGATCGCCCGGCCGCGCGCCGCCTCGCCGTGGATCATGAGCAGCCTGAGGATCAGTCGGCGGCGATCACGCCGCTTCTCCTCGAAGAGGTCCTGGATCAGGTTGTCGATCTGGAGCCGGGGAAAGAAGTCGAGCACACGGCGAAGCAGCAGCCGCTTGTCGTCGTTTTCGGCGAAGCCGCGGAGCTGGGCCTCGTCGATCCGGCCGCCCGCCTGCTCGATGAAGGTGCGGGCGAAGGAGGGGTCGACCTCCTTTTGAGCGACCATCCTCTGGGCGAGGTCGATGACCGTCACCGCCCGGCCGAGCGAGCCGCCGTTGAACTCGTCGATCGCGGTCGAGATGAGCTCCTTGAACCGGTCGTTGAGCTCGGCCGGGCCCTTGGCGAGCTCGACCACCTTGCGCATGGTCTGGGCGGCGCCGCTGAGACCCGCCCCGCCCGTGTCCCCCGGGGCCGGCGCCTGCGCCGGCGCCCAGTCGGGCAGGGCGTTGCTCAGCACCCGGAAGACCCCGCTCCCGGTCGAGCCGACGCCGTACTGGTTGAGGTAGCGCAGCTGGTTGTCGAGGTCGGCGGTCGAGCGCGCCGAGGTCGCGACCTCGTCGATGATCCGCGACAGGAGCGCCCCCTGGGCCGCCGCGAGGGTGGCGTTGAGCTGCGACGGGGTCGACTGGGCGACGGGCGGGGCGGCCGCCACCCGCTCCCAGCGGTCGAGCAGCATGTTGAGGCGGTTGAGGTGGGCGGCGGTCTGCTCCTGCTCGGCCATCGCGGCGCTCTGGCCGGCTGCCTGGGTGGGAGGTGGGGTGGACCGCTCCGGGGCATCGGGGGGTCGTTCGAGCCGTTGGGCCGGGGCCGGGGGCGCGGTCGCGGATCTGCCGCTGCCGCCACCCCCGGCGGCCGGTGGGTAGGCGCCGCTCGCCGCGTGGTCGCCACCTCCCGTCGCTCCGCCCGGATCACCGCCGCGCATCGCCGGAACCCGGTCGACCGAGATCCGGGCCGCCACCGCCGGGTTGTCGGAGAGGACGACGTCGAGATGGGCGAGGCTGACCGCGAGGTTGGACCGGTCGCCCTCGGGGCAGATGCTCAGCAGCATCGGACGGAGCCGGTCGAGGAAGACCTTGAGATCCTCGCGCGGGATGAGCTCGAGCTCGCCGAGGTGGTGCACCTTACGCGCCGCGTGGAGGAGATAGTCGGCGATGGTCGAGGGCGCGGCGCCCTGGAGCTGGATCCCGACCCAACCGTGAATCGACCGGGCCATGATTTCGGGAGGCGAGTTGAGGAGGACCTCGGCCGAGCCTGCGAAGATCATCGGGGCGATCTCGTCCGACAAATACCTCGCGAGCTCGTTCTGCGCCTCGCCGATCAGTTGATCGTCGACCTCGATACCCAACGCGCCTCCCAGTCAGCACCGAACCAACCTCGCCCGCGATCGTCGCCGGGCGGGGTACGGGGCCGGGAAAGCCCGACAGCCGTAGCGGATGCACCATGATTGCACCATTGGGCCGTTCTCGGCAAGTCGCCGGTCCGACGTCAATCCTCTTCGGGCACGGGTGGCGGCTGGAGGTCGGTCGGGCAGAGGCGGTCGCGCCGCTCGGTGAGGTCGGCGACCACCGCCGCCGAGAAGCCGAGCTCTGGCCGTGCCTCCACGACCTCGCGCTTGTACCGGGCGATGTCGATCATCTCGAAGCGGCAGAGGATCGGCTGGAAGAGGCGCGGCATGAGCTCTCCCGGGGACTGGATGTGGTGCAACCCACCCGAGTACACGGTGAGCATCCTGCCGTCGGGCAACGCCTCCAAGATGTCGGCGATACCCGTCCGGACGGTCATCGGACGACCCGAGGAGTCGAGCCCGGTGCGACGCTTCATCCGACCCTCGGGGAGGATCACGACGAGCGCACGGTCGTCGATGCTGGTGAGCACCTTCTCCCAGGTCGCATCGCGGTGCCGGGTGACGGTGACCGCGTGGCGGACTAGGAACCTGAAGAACATCCCGATCGGCCGCCGCATCGTCTTCTCCGCCACCGGCAGCACCCCGTGCCGGGCGAAGCGCCAGAGCAGCGCGGTCGAGGCATAGCCCGCGATCAACGGCTCATACAGGCTGGTGTGGTTGAGGATCGCCACCACCCGGGTACGGTCGGCCATCTCGGCCGGCTTGGTCGGTATCCAGTCCTCGTGGAGCCTGAAGAAGAGCCGGGTCGCGGCCCTCACGCTCAGCAGCAGCAGGAAGACGAGGATCGATCGCATGGCTCATCGCCGGCGACCGCGCGGCCGCGGGCGTTGCCGGCAACCCTAGCCGATCCCGGCGCCCCCGGCACGTCGCAGTGCGGCATCGGGGGCCGGTCGAACGGGGGGCGTTCGCCCTCACCAGTCGACGACCAGCCCGGCGTAGGCGCTCCTGGTCGCGGCCGGAATCCACACCGGCTGCGAGCCGTCGAAGTAGCCGAAGGTCGTGAACAGCTCGTCGGTGAGGTTGTTGACCCTGAGCTGGATGCGCAGGCTCCTCGCCCTGACGACCTCGGCCGTCGACCGCCCGAGATCGACCTCGACCGCGAGGTCGACCGCCGTGAAGGCGTCGTTGACCCGGTGGATGTAAGACGGGTCGTCGCGGACCTCGGGGAAGTCGCGCATGTCCTCGGTGTTGTCGAGGTAGAAGTCGTCGACGTGGCGCAGGGTGAGGGATCCCAGGACCGGGCCGACGGAGCCATGGGCCTCGACGGAGACCAGCCACTCCGGGCTCACCGGCAGCGAGTTTCCCGACTGGTCGACGGCGTTGCCATCGAAGTCGTGCTCGACGAACTCGACGAAGCGGCTGCGCGCCCAGGCGAGGTCGAGGCGGCCGCCGAAGCGGGGCGTCGGGTTCCACTCGACCTCGAGCTCGGCGCCCCGGTGCTCGGTGACCGCTCCGTTGGCGGTCACCGGGTCGCCGTTGTTGTCGAGCCCGCCCGCCCAGACGATGGCGTTGTCGAAGTCGAGGTAGTAGAGGTTTGCGGCGACTCGGCCGGTCGACCAGCCGTAGCTGAGGCCGAGCTCGTAGTCGGTGAGCTCCTCGGGCTCGAGGTCTAGGGGCGGCGGCGACCAGATGCTCTGGGGATCATAGATGTCGCGGAAGGCGGGCTCGCGGCCGCCGCGCGAGACATTGGCGAACAGGCTGAGCCGCTCGGTCGGGCGATAGGTGACGCCGAGGCGGGGCAGGAGGTACGAGAAGCTCTCCTCGACCTCGACTCCGGCGACCCGGTCGTCGTGCATCTCGTAGCGGTGGTGGGTCCAGGTCAGGCCGGCCATGATGTGCCAGCGGTCTGCCACCGACCAGCTCTCCTGGAGAAAGGGCTGGACGGTCTGCTTGTCGAGACGGTAGTCGTAGTAGCGGTGGTCGGGAGGCAGGTCGGGCGGGTACAGCCGGGCCCACTGGACCTCGCCCCAGTGACGGCCGCTGTGGAGTCGGAGCGCGAGCCCCGCCTGGAGGGCGCCGCGGCCGTCGGCGTGCCGCCACTCGAGGTTGGGGATCCAGCCGGCGTCCCACTCCTCGACCTCGCGCCGGGTCACCAGGTCGGTCGTGTCGACGACCGTGCCGTCGGGCAGCTCGACCGGGTTGAGACCGTACTCGGGCATCCAGGCGTCCTCGGCGAGCTGCTGGAAGTAGCCGTCGCCCTCGAAGAGGAACAGCGTGTTGCGAAGCGCGAGATCGGCACCGACCTGCCAGTCGTGGACGAGCTGGTAGTGGGGTTGGAAGAAGCTGTCGATCTCGCCGGGGTAGCTCAGGGGGTTGGCTCGCCGGTCGACCCGCCGGTCGCCCGTGATCTCCCCCTCGAGGTTGGCCCTGGGCACTCCGACATAGGCGAGGTGGGTCTCCTCCGGCCCGCCGAACAGGTTGACCTGGAGGGTGGTGCGCTCTCCGTAGCGGACCACCGAGAGCGAGTAGCTCCACATCTCGGCCCAGCTCTGGTCGCGGTAGCCGTCCGACGAGACCCGCGAGTACCGCGCCGTCGCCGCCCAGCGGTCGTCGAACAGCCCGCTGTCGTACTCGAGGGTGAGTCGGCCGGTGCCGAACGACCCGCCGAGGGCGGCGAGACGGAGCCGCGGCTCGGCCAGGGGTCGGCGGCTCTCGATGTTGACCGAGCCGCCGATCGCGCTGCCGCCGTAGAGACTGGTTCCGACCCCGCGTTGGACCTGGATCGTCCCGGTCGTCGAGAGCAGGTCGGCGTGGTCGATGAAGAACACGCTGTGCGAGTGGGCGTCGTTGAGCGGCACGCCGTTGAGGCTCACCGCGGTGCGTCGCATGTCGAAGCCGCGTAGGTAGAAGTACGAGTAGCCGATGCCGTTGCCGCTGTCGTTGGTGGCCAGGAAGCCCGGGGTCTGCTCGAGGAAGATCGGGATGTCCTGGGCCCAGTAGCCCCGCTCGATCTCGGGCCGGCCGACCTCGGTCACGGTGACCGGCGTCTCGCCGATGGTGGCGCCCAGGCCGGTGACCGAGACCTCGCCACGGAACACGACCGGGACGGCCTCGAGGTTCAACGGGGGTGTGTGGGGGAGGTCGGTGACGACGAGATTGAGGACCTCGTACCCGGTGGCCGTCACGACCAGGCGGGCGGAGGGTGGAGGCGGGTCGGGGAGCGGGATGGTGAAGCCGCCGTCGGCGCCGGTCGTTGCGGTGATCGAGCTTTCCCCCAGGGTGACCTCGACCGAGGCGCCGGCGATCGCGTCGCCGGTGCGCCGGTCGCTCAGCCGTCCCCTCAGCTCGGCGCCGGAAGCGCTTGCCGCGCCGACGAGCACGGCGACGGCGGCGATGGATGCAATGGTCATCGAAGCTGGCTTCATGACGCCTCTCCCTTCCGACCGGGCGGACACGGTCGGAGGAACGACGCCACGGACATCGACTCCAGTTCCCTCCGCCGGCATGACCCGGATCAGGTTCAAGGGGTGTGATCTCAGCCCGGACGGGCACCCCCATGGATTGACAGAAGCTGTGAAAGAGCTGCGACCACTATCGTCGTCGGACGTTGGTCTGTCAAGGCAGCCGCCCGGCGGGCCGCGGTAGGGGAGGGGATTCCGGCGACCCGACGGTACGGACGCCCGTCGGCGCAAGCCATCGCTGCCGTCCCTAGAAGGGGCCGGTTCTCCGTTATCCTAGAAAGAGGATGCGGGCCAATACGCTTGTGGACCGTTGGGTTGCCGAAGCCCTGGCGCGCCCGATCGAGATCCTCAGGGGATACCGGGCGGTGCGGCTGCGGCCCGACGCGGTGGCCGGGCTCACCGTGGCGGTGGTCGCGATCCCGCAGTCGATCGCCTACGCCTCGATCGCCGGGCTGCCGCCTTCGTACGGCCTGTACGCGGCCGCGGTGGCGGTGATCGTCGGCTCGCTGTGGGGCTCGTCGCGCTATCTGAGCACCGGACCGACCAACGCGATCTCGATCCTCGCGCTGTCGATCCTCGCCCCGCTCGCGACGATCGGCTCGGCCGAGTACCTCATGGCGGCCTCGCTGATGGCGGTGATGGTCGGCGTGTTCTGCGTGGTCTTCGGCTTCGGGGGCCTCGGCGTGCTGATCAACTTCGCCTCGCGGGCGGTGCTGCTCGGCTTCACCGCCGGCGCCGGGGTGCTCATCGCCGGCGGTCAGCTCAAGAACCTGCTGCGCCTCGAGATCCCTCCGAGCCCGCACCTCTGGCACACGCTGAGCGAGGTCGTCGGCCGGATCGGGGAGAGCCACCCGCCGAGCCTGCTGCTCGGTCTCGGCACGATGACGGCGATGGTCGCCATCGGCCGCTGGCGGCCGCGGCTACCGGCGGCGCTGATCGCGCTATCCGGCGCTGGGCTGCTCGTGGCGGCGGTCGGCGTCGGCCGGCTCGGCGTCGCCGTGGTCGGCGAGATCCCCCGCGAGCTGCCCCAGCTCAGCTCGTTCTCGCTCGGCTGGATGTGGGAGAACGACCTGATCGGCGCCCTGGTCACCGGGTCGCTGGCGGTGGCGGCGATGGGTCTGGTGGAGGCGGTGTCGATCGCCCGCGAGATCTCCCGGCAGAGCGGCGAGCGGCTCGACGTCAACCAGGAGCTGGTCGGGCAGGGAATGGCCAACATCGCCGCCGGTCTGTTCTCGGGCTATGCCTGCTCGGGCTCGTTCACCCGTTCGGCGATCAACTTCCAGTCGGGCGCTCGGAGCCAGATCTCCGGCGTCTTCTGCGGCGTCTTCGTGATCATCGGCGTGCTCGCCTTCGGGCCCGCCGCCGCCTTCCTGCCGAGGGCCGCGCTGGCCGGGATGATCATGGTGATCGCCTATCGGATGGTCGACTGGCACGGCGTCCGGCGGGTCGTCGCGACATCGCGCAGCGAGACCGGGATCATGGTCGCGACCTTCGGCGCGACCCTCGTCTTCCCCCTCGAGTTCGCGGTCCTCGCCGGCGTCATCCTGTCGCTCGGCATCTACATCTACAAGTCGAGCCTGCCGACCGTCCACACCGTCGTCCCGGACCCGACCTTCCGGCACTTCGTCGAGCGCGACGACGCCCCGTGCTGCCCCCAGCTCGGGGTCATCAACATCCGGGGCGCCCTCTTCTTCGGGGCGGCCAGCCACGTCGAGGACGAGCTGCTCGCCAACTACGAGGCCAACCCGGGTCAGGGGCACCTGCTCCTGCGGATGCACGGGGTCCACCAGTGCGACCTGTCGGGGATCGACGTCCTCGAGGGCCTGGTCAAGCTGTACCGCGACGGGGGCGGCGACGTGTTCCTCGTCCAGGTCCGCCCCGAGGTCCGGTGGGTGATGCGCGCCTCGGGCTTCGAGGACCTGCTCGGCGACGCGAACTTCCTGCTCCAGGAGGACGCCATCGAGTGGCTGTTCGAGCACCGAATCGACCCGGCGGTGTGCGTCTACGAGTGCGAGCACCGGGTCTTCGCCGAGTGCCAGCCCCTCGAGAAGCACCCCTACGACATCCGGCTGCCGGCCTTCCCGGCCCGCTTCCGCTACCCCGAGCGACAGCTCTCCGTGCCCGAGTTCGAGGATGCGCTCAAGCTCAACCGTCGCCGCGATGGGCTCGTCGTCGACGTCCGGGAGGAGAGGGAGTACCTGACCGGGCACATCCCGGGGGCCGAGCTGATGCCGTTGCGCCACGTCATCGAGGACGCCGAGCGGCTGCCCCGGGACCGGCCGATCCTGCTCGTCTGCCGCTCCGGCCGGCGCTCGACCCGGGCGATGCACTGGCTGATCGGTCTCGGCTTCTCGGAGGTCGCCAACCTCAAGGGCGGGCTGCTGAGCTGGAAGGCGATGGGCCGGCCGGTCGAGATCGAGTGAGGGCGTGGGAACGATCAATGAAGAATGATGAATGATGAGAGGTGAATGGAGCGCCGCGCTGCCGCGGGCGGCGGATCCGGGGGAAGGGGATGTTGTCGAAGGCGAGCATCACGGGCCGCCCCGTCCGATTGCGACGGGCGGCTCCAGGCGGCCGGCGACGCGGTCGGCGAGCAGGGTGAAGCGGCGCCGCTGGCTGGCGTTCGACACCGCCCGGTAAAGGGCCCGCCGGCTGCCGACCACGACGACCAGCTCGCGGCCCCGGGTCACGGCGGTGTAGAGCAGGTTGCGCTCGAGCATGAGGTGGTGCTGGTGGTGGAGGACGATGACCACCGCCCGGTACTCGCTGCCCTGCGACTTGTGGATCGTGCACGCGTAGGCCGGGACGAGGTCGTCGAGATCGCCGTGGGGCACCCGGACCGGCCGGTCGTCGAAGAGGACCACCAGCTCCTCCTCGTCGTGGTCGATCCCCTCGACCCGTCCGATGTCGCCGTTGAAGATCTCGAGGTCGTAGTTGTTGCGGACCTGCATCACCTTGTCGCCGACCCGGAAACGGGCGTGGCCGTGGGCCAGCTCGGGCCCGGGCGGCGTCAGCTCGGCCTGGAGCCGCTGGTTGAGCCGGCGCACGCCGAGCTCGCCGCGGTGCATCGGCGACAGCACCTGGATCTCGGTCACCGGGTCGAGACGGTAGCGGCCGGGGATCCGCCGGCAGGCCAGGTCGACGGCGAGGTCGGCGGCCTCGGCGGGGTCGTCGCGGGCGACGAAGAAGAAGTCCGCCTCCGGATCGCCGCCGTCGCTGATCGGCATCAGGCCGGCGTTGACCCGATGGGCGTTGACGACGATCCGGCTCGCCTCGGCCTGCCGGAAGATCTGGTCGAGGCGGACCACCGGGACCGAGCCCGACGCGATGAGATCGCCGAGCACGTTGCCCGGGCCGACCGACGGCAGCTGGTCGGCATCGCCGACCAGGACGAGCCGGCAGTGCGGCGGCACCGCCTCGAAGAGATGGGCCGCCAGGGCGATGTCGAGCATCGACGCCTCGTCGACGACCACCATGTCGGCCTCGACCGGCCGCTCGCGGGTGCGGGCAAAGACGCCTTCGCGGGGGTTGAACTCGAGCAGGCGGTGGATCGTCCGGGCGGGCGAGCCGGTCGCCTGCTCGAGCCGCTTGGCGGCCCTCCCGGTGGGAGCGGCAAGGGCGACCTCGGTCCCGCGCTCGCCGAGGATCCGGGTGAGGCCCCGCACCAGGGTCGTCTTGCCGGTGCCCGGGCCCCCGGTCACCACGACGAGGTGCTCGGCGAGGGCCGCCGCGAGGGCCTCGCGCTGGCGACGGCCGAGCTCGATCCCGGCGTCGACGCGGTACCACTCGAGGGCCCGGCCGATATCGACGGCAGGCTCGGAGGGGGCGCGGACCCGCTCACGGACGGCGGCGGCGACCGTCGCCTCGGCCATCTCGAGCCGTTTCTCGAAGACCGCGGGCTCGTCGGCCGGGCGGGGGACGGAGACGACCAGGCCACGTTGCTCGACCGCGCCGAGGGCCGGCCCGAGGGCCTCGCGATCGACCTCGAGCAGCGCGGCGGCGTCGTCGAGCAGGCGAGACGCGGGGAGGAAGACGTGCCCCTGCCCGGTCGCCTCGGCGAGGACGAAGACGAGACCCGCCTGGAGCCGCTGCGGCGAGTCGGCGGGGATGCCGATCCGCGAGGCGATCCGGTCGGCGGTCCGGAAGCCGACGCCGAAGACCTCGTCGGCGAGCCGGTAGGGGTTGCCGCGGATCACGTCGACCGCCGCCGCGCCGTACTTCGCGAAGGCCTTGACCGCGACCCCGGGAGCGATGCCGTGGCCGGTGAGGAAGACCATCACCTGCTGGATGCCGCGGTGGCGCCCCCAGGACGAGCGCACCTTGGCCAGCGTCGCCGGGCCGATGCCCCGGATCTCGAGCAGCCGCTCGGGGGCGTGGTCGAGGACATCGAGGGTGTCGAGACCGAAGGCCTCGACGATCCTCGCCGCGATCGCCGGACCGATGCCCTTGATCCGGCCGCCGCCGAGGAAGCGGCGGATGCCGTCGAGGGTCGAGGGCGCGACCTCGACCCACGACGCGACCTCGAGCTGCTCGCCGAACCGCGGGTGGTCGACCCAGCGGCCGCTGAGCCGCAGCACGTCGCCCTCGCGAATGCCGAGCAGGATCCCGGTGGCGGCGAACTCGCGGCGCTCGTCGTTGGTCATCCGGACGGCGCACCAGCCGCTTTGGTCGTCGGCGTAGAGGATCCGGCTGACGGTCGCCTCGATCTGGCTGGCGGTCACCGGGCGATCATAGCCGACCGGTCGGACCGGCGGGCCGGTCGACCGGGACTCAGCCGGCGCGCGGGAAGCGCGAGCAGATGTGCTCGGCGAGGGCGGTGATGGTCAGCGACGGGTTGACACCGAGGTTGGCGCCGATCACCGAGCCGTCCATGACATAGAGCCCGGGGTGGCCGAAGACCTCGCCGTTACGGTCGATGACCCCGCTCTCGGGACCCGACGCGATCGCGCAGCCGCCGAGGATGTGGGCGGTCGAGCCGGTGTTGAGGAAGACCTCGTTGAGGCTGTTCTGGGGCACCGCGTCGAGCTCCGCGGCGACCTCGCGCGCGATCTGGTTGGCGATCGGGACGTAGGAGGGGATGCCGGGCTGGCTCGGGTCGGGCTGCGAGGTCAGGGCCCGGGTGAACGGCCACAGCCACTGCCGCTGGCGGACCAGCCGGGTGTGGTTGTCGGCGGTCTGCATCGCCATCAGCACGACCGAGTGCTCGGCCTTGCCCCAGGGCCTGGTGACCCGCCAGAAGTCGACCGGGTGGCGCAGGACGTTGCCGAGCCAGCGCAGAGGACGCGGGACGCCGTCGCCGCCGTCGGCGAGCATGGTGCCGAGCAGCAGCATGACGTCCGAGCCCTTGGGGAAGCGGACCGCTTCCATGTGGGTCTGGTCATCGACCTCGACCTTGGCCGCGATCGCGACGCCCTCCCAGAGGTCCCGGCGGCTCCGCGAGGTCACGCCGAGCAGCGCCTCGGAGTTGGTCCGGACAACATTACCGATCTGGTCGGACACCCGGGCCAGCCCGCCCCTTTCCCGACACTCCATGAGCAGCCTGACCGTACCGAGCACGCCCGCCGAGACGACGACCCGCCGCGCGGTCATCGCCCCGCGCTCGCCGTGCAGGGTCGCGGTCGAGCGTCGCCACCTCAGCCGGTAGCCGCCGCCGGGGAGCTCCTCGACCAGGTCGACCCGGGTCTCGGGGACGACCCGGGCGCCGGCCCTCTCGGCGAGGAACAGGTAGTTCTTGTCGAGGGTGTTCTTCGCCCCGGGACGGCAGCCGACCATGCAGCCGCCGCAGAACGTGCAGCCGGTGCGATCCGGCCCGTCACCGCCGAAGTAGGGGTCGGGGACGGTGACGTCGGGATCGCCGAAGTAGATGCTGAGCTCGGTCGGCTGGAAGGTGTGGCCGAGACCCCGCCGCTCGGCGGCCCGCCGGAGCGCGTGATCGGGCTCGCCGATTTTCGGGTTGGTCGCCGCGCCGAGCATCCGCCGGGCGGTGGCATAGTGCCCCGGCATGACCGCCCGCCAGTCCTCGAGGCCCTTCCATTGGGGGTCGTCCCAGACGGTCGCCGGCGGCTCGAACAGGGTGTTGGCAAAGAGCAGGCTGCCGCCGCCGACCCCGACGCCGTGCAGGATCAGCGCCTCGCGCAGCAGGTGGAGGCCCCAGATCCCGTGGCACCCGACCCTCGGGAGCCAGAAGGCCTTGGGGATGTTCCAGTTGGTGGTCGGGAAGTCCTCGGGCCGCCAGCGCTTGCCCTGCTCGAGCACGGTGACCCGGTGGCCCTTTTCGGAGAGCCGCAACGCGGCAACCGAGCCGCCGAAGCCCGAGCCGACGATCGCGACATCTGTGTCGAAGTCGTAGGGATGATCGGGCATGCTCTGCACCATGGCCACCTCGCGGGGGAGTGTACCTCCGCTTGCCGCAGTTCGGCAAACGGCGACGATCCGGGGGCGTTGCGGGGGGCCTCCGGTCGGGGTCGGGCTATACTCCACCCATGAGGCGAGGGACCCTGCTCCGGGTGCTCGGGACGCTGGCGATCGCGGTGGCCGGCGGTGCCGCGCCCGCGGCTGCGGCCGACGAGGTCACCGTGACGACCCCTTCGGGCGAGGCGGTCGGCTGGACGGGCTGGGTCGGCGATCGGGGACCGGTGGCGGCGCTGCTCTGGGCGTCCTGGATACCCGACGCCGGGGCGCAGCTCGAGGTGGTTCCGGCCATGGCCGCGGCCGCCAGGGCCAAAGGGCTCGAGCTGGTCTTGGTGACGGTGCAGGACGATCTCGAGGCGGCCGGTCGGGCGATCGGCGCGACCGAGGTTCCATGGCTCCACGACCGGCACGGCGAGCTGCTCAAGCACTACCGGGTGGTGCGGATCCCGGCGCTCCTCGTCATCGGCCGGGACGGCCGGCTGATCGGCCGGCTCGAGCCCGACCCTCAGGCTCTCCGGGCCTGGAAGGGCGAGTGAGGGGGACCGCCCGGATGCGGCCGTCCGGCCGGGCCGTTCTGGCCCTGGTCGCGCTGACCGCGGCCGGGGCGGCGGCGATCGGATGCGGGGGCGGCGCCGGCGAGAGCGAGGGCGCGACCGTCCCGGTCGAGGTCGCGCCGGTCGCCGCGTATCACCCGCCGGTGCGCGACATCGTCGGCCCGGGCGACACCATCGAGACGCTCAGCCGGCGTCTCGCGGGGGGCGACTGGGTGGTCTGGCGGGATGCCCTGGCGGACGAGATGGACCCCCGCACGCTGCTCCCGGGGACGGTCTTCGACGGCGTTCGAGGTCCCGGAGGCCGGCTCGAGCGGCTGCGGATCGACCTCGACCGGAGGACCGAGCTCGAGCTCGAGACCGGCCCCGACGGAATCGTCAGCCGCCGGATCGAGCGCGAGATCACGAGCGAGGTTCTCAGGCTCGAGGGAGTCGTCACCTCCTCGCTGTTCGGCGCCGTGGCCGAGGCCGGCGGCCGACCGGCCCTGGCCGTCGCGCTCGCCGAGATCTTCCGCTGGGACGTCGACTTCCTGCGCGACCTCCGGAAGGGCGACCACTTCGTCGTGATCGTCGACGAGCAGCGGGTCGACGGCGAGTTCTTCCGCTACGGCACGGTCTTCGCCGCCCGCTTCGTCAACCGGGGCAGGGCGTTCAACGCGGTGATCTACCCCGACGCCAAGGGGCGGCTCGGCTACTACGACCTCGAGGGCACGCCGCTGCGCAAGATGTTCCTCCGGTCGCCGCTCGCCTTCAGCCGGGTCACCTCGCGCTTCAGCATGAGCCGGATGCACCCGGTGCTGGGTCGTCGGATGCCGCACTATGGCGTCGACTACGGGGCGCCGGTCGGCACTCCGGTCCAGGTCACGGCGGACGGCGTGGTCACCCTCGCCGGACGCAACGGCGGCGGCGGCAACACCGTCCGGGTCCGCCACGCCAACGGGTACGAGACCAACTACCTCCACCTCAGCCGGTACGGGCCGGGGATCCGCTCGGGGGTCAGGGTCAGCCAGGGGCAGGTCATCGGCTATGTCGGCTCGACCGGGCTGTCGACCGGTCCCCACCTCGACTACCGGGTGCGCCACAACGGCAGCTGGATCAACCCGCTGGCCATCTCGTCGCCGCCGGTCGAGCCCCTCGAGGCGGACCGGCTCGAGCGCTTCCTCGGCCATGCGCTGGCGGTGACCGACCTGCTCGACGGCGGTGAGCCGCCGGTCGGGGCGCGCTGTTGAGCGAACTGACCAGGACGGTCCGGGTGACGGCGCCGTGCCGTGCCGACCTCGCCGGCGGGACCCTCGACATCTGGCCGCTCGGCCAGCTCCACCCCGGCGCCCTCACCGTCAACATGGCGATCCCGGTCCTCGTCCGGCTCGAGATCGACGACGGCGCCGCGCTGCCCGTGGTCGAGCACACGACCCCCGACGGAGTGGTTCGCCGCCTCGGTCCGGCCGATGCGGACGCCGATCTCACCGCGGCGATCGTGTTTGCCTTGGCTGCGAGCGGCGGGATCCGGGTCCGGGTCCTCGCCCAGGCGCCGCTGCGCTCGGGCCTCGGGGGATCGTCGGCCTACGGGGTTGCCCTGGCTCGGGGGATCGACCGCCTCCGAGGCGGCGCCGTCTCCGACGAGCGCCTCGTCGCGCTGGTGCGCGACCTCGAGGCACGGCTGCTCGGGGTACCGACCGGCGAGCAGGACCACTGGGCCGCGGTGCGGGGTGGCGTCCTCGCCGTCCACCTCGAGCCCGGGGGCAACCGGGTCGAGACGCTCACGGTCGATCCCGACTGGCTGCGCGACCGGGCGACCGTCGTCTTCACCGGGATTCGCCACCGCTCGGGCATGGTCAACTGGCGGGTCGTGCGGCGGCGGCTCGACGGCGACCGGGCGACCCGCGAGGCCTTCGGCGAGATCGCCGCGGCGGCGCGGGCCTGTCGAGACGGGCTGCTGGCGAGGGACGAGGCGGCGGTCGCCGCGGCGATCGCCGGCGACTGGCGGGCCCGGCGTCGGCTCGCTCCCGAGGTCAGCCCGCCGGAGATCGAAGGGCTCGTCGCGGTCGCCGGCGCCCACGGCGCGAGCGCGGTCAAGGCGTGCGGGGCGGGGGGCGGCGGCAGCCTGCTGATCTGGCATCCCGCCGGCGGCCGCGAGGCGATCGCCGACGCGCTCGCCGCCGTCGCCCAGGGCGCGAGCGTGCTCTCGGTCGGCGCCGAGCTCGAGGGCTGCCGGACGTCGGAGGCTGACCCGGTCAGGGAATCCGGAGCTTCTGGCCGGGCTTGATGAGATCCGGGTTGTCGAGGATGTCGCGGTTGGCCTCGAAGATCTTCATGTACTGGTTGGCCTTGCCGTAGTACTTGGCGGAGATGTGGCTCAGGGTCTCGCCCTTGACGACCATGTGGTAGCGCTCGGTCGGCGACTCCTCGTCGGCCTCGGTCACGACCGGCGCCGCGGCGGGGGCGGGCGCCGGGGCCGGTTTGTCGATCTTGATCGCGTTGACGATGTTGTCCGGCTTGACCCGCTGGTCCATCTCCTCCATGACGCGGGTGGCGATCTGGCGGCTCGCCGCCTCGCCGCGCAGCGTCACCACCTCGCCCGCGACATCGGCGCTGAGGTTGCGGACTCCGAGGTTCATCTTCTTGATCTCGGCGACGGCCTCGGTCACCTTCTCGTTGAATGACTTTCCGAACAGGCCCATGATCGTGCTCCTTGTTGCCTCGTGGCGAGCTGTGGATGTCTCGTGACAGACTATAGCAGGGATCGCCCGCACCACGCCGGGGGGCTCGGCGGCGGATCGAGCCCGGGCCCCGGGCCCGGAGGAGGGGACGAGGACCATGGACGATCGTACGCTCCATCTCGGCTCGGAGCCCGGCGGCGGCCCGGTCGTCGGGCTCGACGCCGACCATCTGACGACCCACGCCGTGTGCCTCGGGATGACCGGCTCGGGCAAGACCGGGCTCGGGATCGTCGCCCTCGAGGAGCTGGCGCGGCGCGGCGTGCCCTTGCTCGTCGTCGACCTCAAGGGCGACATGGTCGATCTGCTGCTCAACTTCCCGGAGCTCGATGCGGCGTCGTTCGCGCCGTGGGTGCCCGCCGACGAGGTCGGCGACCGCGACCGCCTCGAGGTGGCGACCGAGGTCGCCGAGCGCTGGCGCCTGGGTCTTGCCGGGCACGGCCTCGGACCGGGCGACCTCGCGTCGGTGCGACACGGCGTCGAGTGGCGGCTGCTGACCCCCGGGGCGGCGACCCTCGCGCCCCTCGACATCGTCCCGGCTCTCGGCGCGCCCGCCGGGTGGGATCCCGATGCCGATCCGGATGCCGCCACCGACCGGGTCAACGGGGTCGCCGGGGCGATCCTGTCGCTGGTCGGACGGGGCGGCGACCCGCTCGCCGACCGCGATCAGGTGCTCACCGCGTCGGTCATCCTGGAGCACTGGCGGCGCGGCGAGGCCCTCGACCTCGTCCGGCTCCTGACCAGCCTCGCCGACCCGCCGTTCGAGGCCCTCGGCGCGCTCCCGCTCGACGTGTTCTACCCGCGCGACGAGCGGCTGCGGCTGGTGATGGCCCTCAACACCCTGCTCGCCAGCCCGGCCTTTGCCGCCTGGACGACCGGGACGCCCCTGACGATGGAGGAGCTGCTCGGTCTGCCGGGACGGCCGCGTGCGACGATCGTCACCGTCGCCCACCTCGACGAGGCGCAGCGGCTCTTCGTCATCGGTCTGCTGGTCTCCGAGCTCGTCGCGTGGATGCGGGGTCAGCCGGCCTCGTCCGGTCTGCGCGCCCTGCTCTACATGGACGAGGTGCACGGCATCCTGCCGCCCCACCCGGCGAGCCCGCCGACCAAGGGCCCGCTGTTGACCCTGCTCAAGCAGGGCCGGGCGTTCGGGGTCGGCGCCTGGCTCGCGACCCAGAACCCGGTCGACCTCGACTACAAGGCCCTCGGCAACGCCGGGGTCAAGCTGATCGGCCGGCTGGTCACCGACCGCGATCGCGACCGCGCCCTCGAGGGGCTCGGGATGGGCGGCGTCTCCGGGGGTGAGGACCCGGCCGCACTCGTCGCTCGCCTCGGCAAGCGGGAGTTTCTGCTCGACGACGTCCGTCGGGCGCCGCGGGTCGTCCGTTTCGCCTCGCGGTGGGCGATGAGCTATCTGCGCGGGCCGGTGACCCTCTCCGAGATGAGGCCGCTCGTCGCGCCATGGAGCGGGGGTGGCGAGACCGGAAGGGCCGCCGTCGAGCCACCGGCCCGACCGGCAGCCGAGAACGGCGCCGCGTCGCCGCCGCTGCTCGAGCACGCGGTGGTGAGCCGGTTCGACCCGAGGGCGAGGGGACCGGCCCGGCCGTGGCTGCTCGTCCGCTCGCGAACCCTGGTCAGCCGCGCCGGCCTCGGGCTTCACCGCGAGCTCGAGGAGATCTGGCGGATCCCGGTCGGCGAGGGCGGCGAGCTCGTCTGGGAGGGGTGCGAGCTCCTCGCCGATGTCCCCGAGCTCGCCGAGACCCCACCACCGGGCATGCTCTTCCCGAGGTCGGCCCCGCCGCGGCTCGGCGCCGCGCTCGAACGGATCGGACGGGACTTCGCCGGCTGGCGGTCGCGGCGTCCGTTCGAGGCGCTCGCCAACCCGGCGCTCGACCTCGTCGCCGAGGCCGGCGAGAGCCGTGAGGCCTTCATCGAACGCTGCCGGATCGCCGCCGATCGGGCCGACGATGCCGACCAGGCCCGGGCAAGGGCCCGCTTCGAGAAGCGCGCCAACGCCCTCGAGACCCGGCTCGCGCGCGAGCGCGACGAGCTCGGGCGGGATCAGCGCTCGCTCGAGGCCCGTCGGGCCGAGGAGAAGCTCGGCCTGGTCGAGGGCCTGTTCTCGGTCCTGGTCGGGTCGGGGAGCCTGAGGACGGCGTCGAGGCGGGCGGCCGGCACCGCCCGGACGGCGGCCAGCAAGCGGCGGATGCGGCAGAGCGCCGAGGGCGCCGTCACCGAGTCGGTCAACGAGATCGAGCGGCTCGAGGCGGAGCTCGAGGAGCTCGCCGCCGAGCTCCAGGCCGAGGTCGACCGGATCGCCGACGAGTCGGAGCGGATAGCGGCGCGGCTCGAGACCGTCGCCGTCAGGCCGGTCCAGCGCGATGTCGAGATCGCCGAGCTCCGGGTCGTCTGGTCGTGATTCCCGGTCGCATCGCTGCTATCCTCGGCAGCGGGGAGGGGATCAGGGCATGACCACTGCCACCACGGTCATCCTCGCCCGTCACGGCGAGGCGGCGAGCACCATCGACAACCCCGAGCGGCCGCTGACCATCGTCGGGCGGCAGCAGGCGGAACGGATCGCCGGCTGGCTCGCCGCTCGCGGCTTCCCGGTCGACGAGATCGGCCACTCGAGCAAGGCGAGGGCGCGGCAGACCGCGAAGATCCTCGGCCGCCGGCTCGGGCTCCCGCCCTCCCGGGTTCGCGAAAGGCCCGGGCTGACGCCCGACGCCGATCCGGCCCCGCTGGTCGTCGAGCTCGAGGCCGACGACCGCTCGCTCGCTCTGGTCGGCCACCTGCCGCTGCTCGCCCGGCTGGCGAGCACGATGCTGGTCGGCGACCCGGACCGGCTCGATCTCCGCTTCGACGAGGCCGGGGTCGTGGTGCTCTCGCGCTGCCGCGGCGGCTGGCGGATCGACGCTCTGGCCGGGCCGGATACCGTGTGACGACGGACCGGGAGACCGCGGGATGAACGACGCCGACGCCGCCGTGGTCCGCGTACGCGACGCCGCGAGCGGTCACGAGCTCTCGGCATGGGTGTGTCGGGCGGGCGGTGACGTGGTGATTGCCGTGTCCGGCGGCGACCGGCCCCACGTCGGCTGTGTCGTACTCGCGACGCCGAGCCCGAAGGGCCCCGATAGCTCGCCCTCGGTCTCGGTCCTGACGATCCCGCCGCACAAGGAGGAGCCGATCGCCCGGGCGGTGGCGGTCGAGGCCTGCCGGCGGCACCACGGCGTGGTCGTGGTCACCGCCGGGGTCCACGAGGACGGGCTCGACCGCGAGGGCATCGCGATCTACCTGAGGCTCGGCGACGAGCTCGCCGCGGCGGTCGCCGATCGGCTCTGCGGTCCGCTCGCCGAGCCTCCCGGGGTAGAATGACCGCAGGCATGAGCCTGCTGCTGCTCTACATCCTGATCACCCTTCCGGCCTTCGGCGGCCGGGCCATCGCCGTGCGGGCGCTCGGCTTCGACGACGCCGAGGGGTGGGCGCTCGGGCGGACCCTCGGCCTGGTCGTGACCGCCCTCCCGGCATGGTGGGCCGGCGCCCTCGGGCTCGCGGGGTGGCGCTGGCTCGGCGTCGCGCTCTGGGCGGCGTGCACGGTCTGGGGCCTGGTCGACTGGCGCCGCCGGCGCCCGGAGTGGCGGGCCGTGGCCCGGGCCGAGGCGGTCTTCGTCGTCTGCGCGGTGGCGGTGATCTGGCTCCGGCTCGCGCGACCGGACATCGTCGGCCAGGAAAAGCTCATGGATCTCGGGATCTTCGCCACGCTGCTCCGCGCCGAGGCCTTCCCGCCGCCCGACATGTGGCTCGCCGGCGAGACCCTGCCCTACTACTACTGGGGAGCGATGATCTGGACCATACCTCTGACCCTCGCCCGGGTCCCCCTCGACCTCGCCTACAACCTGGTCGTCGCGGCGGTCGGAGGGCTCGCCGGCTGTCTCCTCTTCGCGCTCGGCGGGCGGGCGGCCGAGGGACGCTGGGCGGGCTGGCTGGCGGCCGGCGTCGGGCTGTTCGCCGGCACCGCCGACGGGCTTCGCCAGCTCGTCGCCGGCCGGGCCCTGGCCGGCCTCGACCTCTGGCACTCGTCGCGCCAGGTGGCCGATACGATCACCGAGTGGCCGCTCTTCACCCTGTGGCTCGGCGATCTCCACCCGCACCTGCTGTCGATGCCGCTGGCCCTCGCGGCCGTGCTGCTCGCCTGGCAGGCCGGGCGCGAGGGTCCTCGCGCGGCCACCGTCGCCGCGGTCGCCGTGCTCGTCGGGGTGACCTGGGCGGCCAACCCGTGGGCGATGCCGCCGACCCTGGTCGGCGCGGCGCTGATGGTGCTGTGCGGCGACGGGATCTGGCACTGGCCGGGGCGCGAGGGCTGGCCGCGCTGGGCGGCGGTGATCGTGATCGCGGTCGGCTCGTGGCTCGCCGTCGCACCCTTCCACCTGAGCTTCCACCCGCCCTTCCAGGGGGTGGCGGCGGTCAGGGCGTGGACATCGCCGATCGAGCTCGCGCTGTGGGGCGGCCTCCTCCTCCTGCCGGCGTTCGCCGCGAGCTGGGCGCTGCTCGGCCGGATGGTCGGCGTCGACGGCCGCGGACGGGCGATCGCGGCGTCGGCAGCGGCGGTCGCCCTGGTGGTCGCTTCGCTGGTCGGACGGCCGGCACTGGTCCTCCTCGCGGCGCTGCTCGCCGTGCTCGTCCTCGCCGCGGTAACCGGGCCGGCGGGACGCGAACGGCCGGCGATCGCCCTCGCCGCCCTCGGCGTCTTCCTGCTCGCGGTCCCCGAGGTTCTCCACGTCGTCGACAGCTATGGCGACCAGCTCCACCGGATGAACACCGTCTTCAAGTGCTACATCCAGGCGTGGCTCCTCCTCGCGATCGCCTTTCCGGCGCTGCTCGCGACAGGTCTGACCCGACGGCCGGCTCGCATCGCGGTCGGCGCGCTGCTCGGGCTGCTCGCGCTGCCCCACCCGGTCGGGCTCGCCGTGCAGCCGTTCATCGCGGAGCGGCTCGGGATCGACGGTCTGGCATGGCTCGCCGACGGCGACCGTGCGATCGTCCGTCACCTGCGGACGCTGCCGCCGGGGACCCACCTGGTCGAGGCGGTGGGTGGTGCCTACACCGAGTACGCGAGGATCTCGTCGGCGAGCGGCGTCCCGGCGCTGCTCGGCTGGTCCAACCACGAGCTCGTCTGGCGGGGCCCCGGGGTGACTCGGGAGACCGAGCGCCGGCGCGCCCTGGTCGACCGGATCTACCGCAGCGGCGATCCGGAGATGGTCGCAGCGGCGGTCCGCGAGGCCGGCGTCGAGGTCGTGGTGATCGGGGCGCTCGAGCGGCGCGACTTCGAGGCCGCTCACCTCGAGGCGGTCCGCCGCGCCGGCCGGACGGTCGTCCTCGCCGACGACGGCGAGGTCGTGCTGTTCGACGGCGGCTGAGCCGCCGGGCGCTTGCGACGGGGGCGACGGCCGCTGTAGATTGAGCGCCGGTCGTGGTTCACAACCCGGGGAGGATGGATGCCCGAGGCGCCCGAGCTCAGCGTCGTGATCCCTGCCATGAACGAGCAGGACAACGTCCGCGAGATGTACGAGCGGCTCGTCGCCGCCGTCGGGCCGGTGGTCGACGGGCTCGAGATCGTCTGGGTCGACGACGGCTCGAGCGACCGGACCTGGGCCGAGATCGGCCGGCTCGCGGCCGAGGACCCGCGCGTCCGCGGCCTGAGCTTCTCGCGGAACTTCGGCCACCAGGCGGCGGTCACGGCGGGGGTCGACGCGGCGCGGGGCCGGGCGGTGGTCATCATCGACGCCGATCTCCAGGACCCTCCCGAGGTCATCCCGGAGATGATCGCCAGATGGCGCGAGGGCTTCGAGGTGGTGTACGGCCAGCGCGTCGCCCGCGAGGGCGAGACCTGGTTCAAGAGGCTCTCCGCGACGGCCTTCTACCGCGTGCTCCGCCGCTTCGCCCACATCGAGATCCCGCTCGACACCGGGGACTTCCGCCTCATGGGACCGAGGGCCCTCGCCGCCTACCGGGCCCTCCCCGAGCACAACCGCTTCGTCCGCGGCCTGGTGAGCTGGATCGGCTTCCCCCAGGCGCCGGTCCGTTTCCGGCGCCAGCCGAGGGTGCGCGGCGAGACCAAGTACCCGCTGTCGAAGATGGTCAAGCTCGCGATGAGCGGTTTCACGTCCTTCACCTTCGTTCCGCTGCGTACGGCGAGCTGGCTCGGGTTCACGGCGGTCGGCTTCGCCGTCCTCTACCTCGTTCTGCGAGCCGGCCTGGCGGTCGCCGGGTCGCTGAGCTTCGGCTCGGCCGGTCTGTTGGCCGCGATGTTCTTCCTGGGTGGCGTCCAGCTGATCGCCATCGGCGCCCTCGGCGAGTACATCGCACGGATCTTCGAGGAGTCCGTGCGACGGCCGCTCTACCTCATCAAGGAGCACACCGACGGCGCGGACTACGTGACGCCGCCCGTTCGACAGTCGACCGTCGACAGCTGACAGCTTCGTCGCAGGATCTCTCCACTGCCGCGCATCGAGCCTCCGGTGTCGCGCGGCGTATTCTCGCGTCCGCAGCTGAAACACAGAAATCACGAGCACGGCAATGAAACGCGAAGACCTCGCGGAAGGGCGGCGATGAACTGTCGACTGTGAACGGTCGACTGTCGACCCGCCGCGTCACTCCCAGACCTTGAGGACCTCGATCTCGGAGAGCGGTACGCGGTCGACGTAGTACAACGCGCCGCCGCGCACCGTCGTGTCCTCGTCGAGCAGGAGCTCGAGACCGTCGACATCCTTGATGATCGAGGCCCGAGTCGACCCGTCCTTGAAGATGACCGTGACCCGGGCGCCGGCAGCCGCCCGGATGGCGGCGGTCTCCGACGGTCGGATGAAGCGGAACCGGTCCAACCGTGCGTGACGGGCCCTCGTCTCCTCGATATTCAGGGTCTCGAGCCCGAAGCGGATCGCCAGCCCCTCGGCGCGGCCGAGGGTGAGATCGGCGACCTCCCAGAGGCCGCTCTCGGCGGCGCTGTCGGCCCTCGCGACGAGGAGGTCGACGAGCTGTTGGGCGGTGCCGAGCACGGTCTGGTGGTCGGGGTCGACGAGGGCGGCCCGCGAGAGATGGTCGACGACCGCGTCGACGTCGCCCTCGACCAGGGCGAGCCGGGCCCGCCCGACCTCGGTGGCGAGCACCGCGCCGGGCGCGGGCGTCCGCTCGGCGTCTCGAGGGGCGGGGGTCGGAGTGGAAGGTTGCACGAGTGGGGGAGTCGGGCTCGGGATCGCGGGCGCCGCCAGGACCCGGGGCCGTCCGCCGAGCTCGTGACGGGCGATGATCGCCACGCACACCGCCAGGGCGGCGACGAAGACGACGATCACCCCGGCCAGCGGTCTCGGGATCGCCCAGCGCGAGGGCTCCTCCGGCCCGGCCTCGTCCTCCCGGCGATCGTCTTCGTCCCGGCCGGCGGTGCGGTCCCGGTCGCGCTCGACGGCGGCCTGCGCCTCGGGGCGCGGGACCCACGGTGCCGCCGTCTCGCCCGGCGCCGCGAGCTTCTCGAGCAGGCGCTCGACGTGCGCCACCTCCTTGGCGACCGAGAGAAAGCCGTTGCTCTCGAAGAACCGCTCGACCGCGAAGAGCTCGCGGGCGAGAGCGGCGAACGGCGGCGGCTCGGCGTCGGGCTCGTCGGCATCCCCGAGACGGTCGAGGATCGCGGTCAGCCGGCGGTCGACGTCGTCCGCCTCCCGGTTGCGGGCGCCGGCCGACCGACACTTTCTCTGGATGTCGGTGAGGCGGACGATCACCGGCCGCAGATCGCGGTCGGTGGCGGCGCCGTTCGTCGTTTCTCGGTCGTTCATGGCTCCCAGGGCCCCCGGCGCGATCATCCTACCATCGGACGGTCCGGCGGGGCGTGGCCGCGCCGAGGCGGTACAATCGGCGGCGGAACGGCTGCGATGGCGACCCTAGCCCAGGTTTTTCACGAGCTGTCCGCTACGGCCGACGATGCCTCCGCGTCGGTCGCGCAGCCGCGGCGGACCGGCCGGGTCGCGCTCCTCGCGACGGCCGCCCTGGTCCTCGTCCTCGCCGTGGGTTGTGCCGAGCGAGACGTCGGCGACCTTCCGGCGATTCGCGAGCGCGGCGAGCTCCGGGTGGCGGTCCGTCCCGGCTTCCGCTCGGCGCCCGCCGGCCGGGAGGTCCTGGTCGAGCAGCTCGCGGCCCGCCTCGGCGTCGGAGTCCGGTGGGTCGAGCCGGCCGGCCACGACCAGCTCGTCGAGTGGCTCGAGAAGGGCCGGGCCGACCTGGTGGTGTCGCGCCACTCTCCCGTCTCGCTGATCGGAACCTCCGCGGTGGCGTCGACGCCGGTCGAGTGGGTCGACGAGGTGGTGATCGTCAGCGGCTCGATGCCCGACCTCGACCTCGCCGATCTCCGCGGGGGCGCGGTCCACCTGCCGCTCTCGGCGCTCACCCCGGCGCTCGAGGCGGGGCTGGCCGAGCGCGGCCTGTCGATCGTCGCGGCCCCCGAGGAGATGCCGCTCGAGGTCCTGGTCGCCGAGGTGGCGGCGGGTCGGGTTCCGGCGGCGGTGGTCGACAGCGGGGTGCTCGAGGCGTCGACCGAGGTCGACGCGGTCCAGACCGTCGGGCCGCCCCTGCTCAGGAGGCCCGTCGTCTGGTCGGTGCGGGGAGCCAACGGTCAGCTTCGACGCGCCGTCGACGACTTCCTGTTCGCCGAGGAGGTGCTGGCACGAAGCACACCGATCGCGGCCTGTCTCGATCTCGGGGGGATCCGGCGGGCTCGGGTGCTCCGGGTGGTGACCCGCAACTCGCCGACCACCTGCTTCGTATCGAGGGGCGGTCTCGAGGGCTTCGAGTACGAGCTCGCCGTGGCCTTCGCGCGCGAGCTCCGCCTGCGCCTCGAGCTGGCGATCCCGCCCCCCGGGGTCGACCCGGTGGAGTGGTTGGAGCAGGGCTTCGGCGATCTGGCGGTGCTCCACGAGCCCGCGCCGCCGTCGGTCGAGCGGCGCTTCCTGGTCAGCCGACCCTATCGCGAGGTCGACCTGGTGAGCGTCGTCGCGGGTCGGGCGAACGCCGCGTTCTCGGTGGACGACCTCGCGGGGACCGCGGTCGCGGCGTCGCCGGGCGTCGCCGAGATGGTCGGGCTGATCCCGCTCGAACCCCAGATCGGACGTGTCCCTGCGGAGGGCGACCTCGAGGCCTTCGGCGCGCTGCAGCTGGTGGCCCGCGGCGCCGCCGCGGTCGCGGTGGTCGACAGCGACGCCGCGCGGCTCGGCGTCGAGGGCGACGGCGGTCTGCAGATCGGCCCGGTCGTGGTACCGGGTGCCGGTCTGGTGTGGCTGGTCAACGCCTCGTCGTCCGAGCTGGCCGCCGCGGTCGACGGCTTCCTCGATCGGGCGAGCTCCTCCGGGCTCATCGCACAGCTGGCCGCCAAGAACCTGGGGCGCTGGCTGCCCGAGGTGTCGCCGCGCCGGCCGGTCGTGCCGGATGGCGACCTCACACCCTACGACGAGTACCTGACCTGGGCGGCCCGGCGCAACGGCATCGACTGGAGGCTGCTGGCCTCGCTGATGTACGAGGAGTCGCGCTTCGACCCCGATGCGGTCGGCCCGGGTGGGTCGGCCGGTCTGTTCCAGCTCATGCCCTCGACCTGGCTCGAGCTCGGGGTCGAGGACCCGCACCATCCCGGCGAAGCGATCGAGGCCGGCGCGAGATACCTGCGATGGCTCATCGACCAGTTCCCGGGTCTCGACCTGGCCGATCAGGTGGCGATGGCGATCGCCTCGTACAACGTCGGGCCGCGACACGTCGCCGATGCCCGCCGGCTCGCCGTGCGGATGGGGCTCGATCCGGACCGCTGGGCCGGCAACGTCGAGACCGCGATGTACCTCCTCGACGATCCCGAGGTGGCCCGCGACTTCCCGGCGGGGGCCTGCCAGTGTCGCCGCGGGGCGGCCTACACCCGGCGCATCCTCCGCCGGTACGCCGCCTACGCCGAGCAGTTTCCCCCGGCCTGACCGACGCCCGGCCAGCCCGGGCTAGATGTTGTTCCGCTGGAAGAGGTCGCGCAGCGCGAGCAGGATCGTGGCGAACTTCGAGCTGTTCAGAAAGCTCTGGATCTCCGACTTCGAGGCCCCGTCCTTGCGCTTCTGCCGGACCTGGGAGACCAGCTCGTAGAAATCGGACAGCGGTCGCAGCTCGAGCTTGGAGAAGTTCGACTCGTACCAGCGGTTGGTCGAGACCCGGTCCCAGACGGAGGTGGTCGGGATCTCGTTGGTGCTCCAGATCACCTCGGCGATCCCGGTCACCTCGCGGTAGATCTCCCGGAGCACCGCCTGGTGGTCGCCGCTCTCCATCGCCCGCTTGACGATCGCCGAGACCGCCTCGCGGGGCGACTCCTCCGGAGAGTCCGGCTCAGCCTCGGGGGCGAGCGTCTCGACGGCATCCGGAGGAGTGTCGGTGGTGACGCTGGCAACCGGGGCAGGGCCGTTCGTCTTTGCCGCAGCTGCTGAAGCGCGACGCATCGGCGGCCGTCCGGGGGCCTCGCGGCGGGGCGCTTCGGGGGGAGGGGTGTCACCGCTGTCCGGACGCGCCGCGTCTGTGGCGCCCGTCGCGGGGGCGCGGGGCGGTACGGCGGCGGCCGGGCGCGCCGGCCGGCTGCCCTCGGGGGGTGCGGTCGCCTCGCTTCCGGCGAGCTCCTGGACGGCCCGCCGGAACCGGAGGTGGAACGAGGTCAGGAAGTTGATCTCGGCTTCGCTGATCTCGCGGGCGCGGCCGATCTTGGCCCGCATGACCTCGAGCTCGAGGAAACGGGTGTTGAGCAGTGACTGGCCCGGTGCGAGCTTGAGGATGGGGTCGAAGAGACCCGGGTTGGCGATGATGATCTCGAAGAGATCCGGGAAGACCGCGTACCCGATGACCTCCTGGTAGCGGTTCTCGTACCAGTCGATCGAAGCCTCCTGCTCCTTGTTCTGGATCAGGCGGTCGAAGACGTGCTCGGGAATCCCGTCACGAAACCACTCCTTGCCGTGCCTCGTCTCGAGACGGTCGCGGACCAGGGGACGGAGGTCGGTGAGGATCTCGGCAATGACTCTGTAGGCGTCGAGGTTCTGGTCTATCCAGTCCATGCTTTCCTTCCCGTGGCCGAGTACTGTAGCATCGCGCGGGTGTCAGGGAAAGAGACAGGTGAGTTCAATCCGCCGTGTGGGCTCGCGGCGGTGGGGAGACCCCGATGAGCGACGACGCCGGCATCACCCGCATCCTCGAACGGTCACGCACGATCGCCGTGGTCGGGTGCTCGCCCAAGCCCGACCGCGACTCCCACAAGGTCGCAGCCTATCTCCAGCGCGCCGGTTACCGGGTGATCCCGGTCAACCCGGGGGTCTCGGAGATTCTCGGCGAGACCGCCTACCCGGACGTCGTGTCGATCCCCGAGGATGTCGAGATCGACATCGTCGACGTCTTCCGGCGGCCCGAGCACGTGCCGGCGGTCGTCGACGAGGTGCTCGCGCGGGGCGCGGGCGCGCTGTGGCTCCAGCTCGGTTGCGCCGAGCCGGAGTCCGAGCGGCGGGCTCGCGAGGCCGGTCTCGAGGTCGTGTCGGATCGCTGCATCAAGGTCGAGCACCGGGCCCGCTTCGGCGCTTGAGCCCGGCCCTCGATCACGAGCCGGCGACCAGCGCGGCGAGATCGGGCGGCTCGGGGGCGTCCTCGACCAGGAAGACGTGGCAGTTCTCGCAGTCCATCGGGATGACGTGCTCGCCGTCGGCGGTCGCCATCTCGTCGTCATGGCAGCGCCAGCAGCCGGGGGACTGCTCGTGGCCGATGTGGTTGGGGTGGGTCTCCCAGTTGGTGTCCATCGCCGGGAACACCGTCCGGCCGTAGGTTTGAGCGGCGGCCGTCGCACCCGCCTCGACCAGCGGTTGCCCGGTCGACCACAGGTCGGGGTAGGTGCCGCGGTAGAACTCGAGGATCGCCTGGCGGACCGCCTCGACCCCCTCGGCGTGGGACGGGTAGTCGCCGGAGATCGCGCGCACCGCCTCGCGCTTGAAGAAGGGCAGGGCACGCAGCTCGGGCTGGTGGTCGAGAATCGCGTCGAGGGCCCACGAGGGCTGCTGGAAGAGGTGGGTCGGCCGGTTGTGGCAGTCGATGCAGTCCATGATCCGTGCCTCGGCGTCGACGACCTCGGGGGGGAGCGGCTCGTCCCCCTCGCGGGTGTAGACCCGGACCTCGCCGGCGGGAGTGGTCAGCTCGACCCAGACGATCTCCTCGCGGCGGTCGTCGGCGGCCGCATAGCGGATCCGGTTGTCCGAGTAGATGTGCCACCAGTGGATGCCGCCGTGGGTTCCCAGGTCGAGGCTGCCGCCACCGGTCTTGAGCAGCATCGCGGTGTAGGCCGGGGTGTTGGCCTCGTCGGAGGCGAACCGCGCGAAGACCCGCAGCTTGTCGCCGTGGTGCTTGCCCGGCCAGTGGCACTGCTCGCAGGTCTCGCGGGCCGGGCGGAGGGTCTCGAGCGGGGTGGCGATCGGCCGGTGGTAGGTGTCGCGGACCGTGTGCCACACCTGACGGAGCCCGTCGAGCTTGGACCGGACGAACCACGAGGCGCCCGGACCGATGTGGCACTCGACACAGGCGACCCGGGAGTGCGGCGAGTTGGCGTAGGCGGTGTACTCGGGCTGCATCACGGTGTGGCAGGTCTCGCCGCAGAAGGCGACGGTCTCGGAGTGCTCGACGGCGAGAAACGACACGCTGCCGAGGATGACCGCGTTGGCGGCGGTGAGAAGGAGGAAGATGGTGGCGGCGCGACGCAGCTTCGGTTCATTGAAATCGAGGGTCGGGTAGGCCCGGAGCTCGGCGGCGGTCGCCCCGGCGCGGGCCAGGCGGCGCCGGCGCAGGAGCATCCCTAGGGGGATCAGCGCCAGACCGACGACGAAGAACGCCGGGAGGATGACATAGGCGAACATCCCGATGTAGGGGCTCGCCTCGAGACCGCCGAAGAGGTGGACGATCACGAAGGTCACGATGCCGATGCCGGAGAGGGTGGTCAGAGCGACCCCGGCAAGGGTGATCGGGTTGTTGGCCAGATTGAACATCCGGGCGGTGGTGCCGCTTTGGTTACGCGCCATCGCATCCTCCTGGTCGGGCTCGTCCGGGTGTTGTCCTGCGGTCGCTGTCAGCGTCGAGGGATACTGTAGCAGGGGCCAGCGGCATCGGGGCGAGTTGCCGGAGGCGACGGGTCGACCGAGGATTGGGCGACGGGTGGCGAGGTTTTGAAAAATCGAGCCTTTGTCTCAATTCATCGTCCGGGGCTGAGCTTGAGAAGTCGGCTATTTGCCGATAGAGTTATGTCGTGAGAGGGAGAGAGCCGGTGAGACCTCGCCGTTTTCGTTTCATCCCGCACGAGCGGCAGTGGGCCCTTACGACCGCGCTGGCGCTCGCCATCATCATCCCCGGGCTCGGCCTCGGGCAGACCATCGAGGACTGCCTGACCTGCCACGAGGACCCGGAGCTGGTCGGCGAGATCGGCGGCGTCGAGGTGTCGATGCACGTCGACCCCGCCGGCTTCCGATCGTCGGTGCACGGCGAGTTCGGCTGCGTGGACTGCCACGCCGACCTCGACGGCGCCGAGCTTCCGCACGACGAGGAGCTCGAGCCGGTCGACTGCGGGACCTGTCACGACGACATGGCCGCCGATCTGGCGGCCGGGCCGCACGGGAAGTGGGCGGGAGACCCGACCTCGCCATCGGCAGCCTGCGTCGGGTGTCACGGAGCCCACGACGTGCTGTCGAGCAAGACGCCGGGCGCCCCGACCGGCCCGGCGCGGGTCGATGACCTCTGCGCCCGCTGCCACGGCGTTGTGCTCAAGGCGGTGTCGGCAAGCCCCCACGGACGGATGGTCGGCGACCGCCCGGCCGCGACCTGCGCCGACTGCCACCTCGGGCACGCGGTGATCGCCCCGACCGAGCCGCTCCTCCAGCTCGACGCCTGCGGAACCTGCCACGTCGAGCAGGCCGCGGAGAATCGCGGCTCGCTGCACGGTCGGGCGGCGGTCAAGGGCGACCCGGCGGCGCCGAACTGCATCATCTGCCACGATCACCACGCGATCCGCCCGAGCAGCGACCCGGCGGCGCCGACCGCGATCCAGAACATCCCGCTGCTGTGCGGCCGCTGTCACCGCGAGGGGACCGAGGTCTCGCTCCAGCACGACATCCCGCAGGACCGGATCCTCGAGAACTTCTCGATGTCGGTGCACGGCGACGCGCTCTTCCACAAGGGCCTCACGGTGACCGCGGTGTGCACCTCGTGCCACACCGCCCACAACATCCTCGACCACAACAACCCGGCCTCGAGCATCAGCCGAGGCAACGTGGCCAGGACCTGCATGAAGTGCCACGGCAGGATCGAGGAGGTCCACGTCAAGGTCGTCGAGGGCCGGCTCTGGGAGGAGGAGCCCCACAAGATCCCGTCATGCGTCGAGTGCCACCAACCCCACAAGATCCGGCGACGCGCGGTGACCGCTCAGGAGGCGTCGAGCCAGAGCTGTCTGGCCTGCCATGGCGACCCGACGTTGAGCGTCGAGCGCGACGGCGAGAAGGTCTCGCTGTTCGTCGACCCCGATCGCTTCGCCCTGGGCTCGCACGCCCAGACCGCCTGTGCCCAGTGTCACACCGATGTCACCCCGGGGCACAAGGAGCGGCCCTGCGCCACGATCGCCTCGCCGGTCGACTGCGGCATCTGTCACGCCGCCCGGGTCGAGGAGCACGACCTGAGCCGCCACGGCGCGCTCGCGGCCGAGGGCGACCCCGATGCGCCGACCTGCGTCACCTGCCACGACCACCCGCACACCGTCCTCGACCACCGGCTGCCGATGGCGCCGACCTACTCGCGCAACGTCCCCAATCTCTGCGGCGAGTGCCACGCTGCCGGGGGAGCCGCGGCCCTCCGCCTCGCCGACGACCGGGACATCGTCGGCAGCTATCTCGAGAGCGCCCACGGAAGGGGGCTGATGGGCAGCGGCCTGGTGGTGTCGGCGAGCTGTATCGACTGCCACACCGCGCACTCGGCGCTGCCCCAGGACGACCCCCGCTCGACCGTCAGCCGCGGCCGGATCCTCGACACCTGCGGCGCCTGCCACAAGGGCATCGAGGAGGAGTTCAAACGAAGCGTCCACTTCCCGGCCAACGTGGTGACCAACCAGGAGCTGCCGACCTGCGAGAGCTGCCACACCTCGCACGAGATCACCCGGATCGACGCCCAGGGCTTCCGGATGATGATGATGAACCAGTGCGGGCGCTGCCACGAGGGCTTCGCCGAGACCTTCTTCGACACCTACCACGGCAAGGTGACCCAGCTCGGCTCGGAGGGCGCCGCCAAGTGCTACGACTGCCACGGCACCCACAACATCCTGCCGTCGGACAACCCCGACTCGAGGCTCAGCCGGAGGCACGTGGTCGAGACCTGCGGTCAGTGTCATCCGCGGGCCCACCTCGAGTTCGCGGGCTACCTCAGCCACGCGACCCACCACGACAAGGACAAGTACCCCTTCCTGTTCTACTCCTACTGGTTCATGACCATCCTGCTCGTCGGGACCTTGACCTTCTTCCTCGTCCACACCCTGCTGTGGCTGTTCCGGCTGTGGCGGACCCGGGACGTCTGGCGACCGCTCAAGGAGAACGGCGAGGTCGAGCGGCGCTACTACATCCGCTTCACCTCGAAGCAGCGGATCATGCACTTCGTCATGCTGCTCTGCTTCTTCGCCCTCGCGCTGTCGGGGATGGCGCTGAAGTTCTCGTTCATGGGCTGGGCCCACGCCGTGTCCCGGATCCTCGGCGGCTACGAGAGCATGGGCACGCTCCACCGCTGGGCGGCGGTAGTGCTGATCGGGCTCTTCGTCTACCACCTGCGCGACGTGTTCAGGGCCAAGGCCGCGTCCGGCAAGGGCTGGTTCGCCTACATCTTCGGCCCCAACTCGCTGATGTTCAACCTCACCGACCTGACCCAGTTCTGGCAGAGCACCAAGTGGTTCCTCGGCCGCGGCCCGCGGCCCCACTACGGCCGCTTCACCTACTGGGAGAAGTTCGACTACTTCGCGGTCTTCTGGGGCGTGTTCGTGATCGGCTCGACCGGGCTGGTGCTGTGGTTCCCCGAGCTCTTCACCCGTCTCCTGCCCGGCTGGTCGGTCAACGTGGCGACCATCATCCACTCGGACGAGGCGTTGCTCGCCGTCGGCTTCATCTTCACCATCCACTTCTTCAACACCCACTTCCGGCCCGACAAGTTCCCGATGGACCCGGTGATCTTCACCGGCCGGGTGCCCCTCGACGAGCTCCGGCACGACAAGCCGGGCGAGTACGAGGAGTTCGTCGAGGGCGCCGACGAGGCCGTCCTGGCCCAACGGGTCAAGGGTCCGGCCAAGCGGCGCATCGAGAAGGCGGCGCGGATCGTCGGCTTCACCGCCCTGGCGATCGGCCTGACGTTGATCTTCCTGATCGTCTACACGATGGTCTTCGGCTACCGGTAGGGTACGCGAACACCGGTTCGACGAGCGCCCCGTCGCGGGCGCTCGTCGTTCCGCTCACCCGATCGGGGTCACCGCTCGGTTGTAGACCCAGGTCAGGGCGACCGCGAAGACCGCGGCGGTGACGCCGAGACCGGCGTCGATGAACCGCGGGGCGGTCAGGGCGAGGCGGATGAGCACCGTCGCCACCGCGAAGCCGAAGTACCTGAAGACGACCGGGTAGGCGACGGTGGTGCGCAGCGAGATGAGCACGATGAGGACATCGGCGAAGATCAGCAGCGTGTAGAGGATCTCGAAGAAGTCGTGGGCCGGCGGCCGGGTCCCGGCGCCCGCCGCCGCTGCGGTCCAGCTCCAGACGACGACCGCTCCGGTGATCGCGAGCGAGGCCAGGAGGACCAGCGCGATGAGCTTCTTGGCGGCGATGAAGCTCGAGCGCTCTCCGTCGTTTCGGCCGATCGGGAGATGCCGCTGCTGCCTGACGAAGACCAGCAGCAGCGCGAAGATCGCGAGCGCTCCGAAGGCGTCGGAGAGGATGTAGAGCATCTGGTCGCGCACCCCGTGCGACCACTCGATGGGCTCGGGAAAGCTCGAGAGCTCCTTGAAGGACTGGCGGATGAGGATCAGCGACATGATCTCGAGCTGCTTGCCGACCGCGGTCGACACCGACTGGGCGAGGGCGAGGACGAGCGACACCACTTCGGCGACGAGCAACAGCGTAAACGCCCAGATGATGGCGTCGAAGTGCTTGACCGGAAAATGAGGGGCAAAGGCCGGGGGGAGCCAGCCGCGCCGGTTGAGCTCGATGACGAGGATCCCGATCAGGAAGACGAGGGTCAGGAAGGTCGCGATCCGTCGCTGGGTGGCGAGGGTCTCCCATCTCGACTCGACGCGGTCGAAGAGCTGCGATGAATGGGCGAGGATCGATCGGCCCACGTCACTCCTCCGCCGCGGTCTGGAGCGGCCGCACCAGACCGGCGTACCGCCGCTCGACCGAGAAGCCGTGGCGGTAGAAGAACTGCGGTCGGAAGAAGCCGGTGGTGAGCCAGCGGAAGCTCTCGGCGCGCAGCCGGTTGGCGAGCTCGTCGAGCAGGCTGCCGGCGACACCGAGCCCGCGGGCGCCCTCGCTGACCACGATCTTGTCCATGTGGGCGGTGGCGGAGGCCTCGTCGACCTCGTAGAAAAGTCCGCCGAGCAGGTGTCCGCGGTCCGACACCGCGACCAAGAACCGGTGCTCGGGCCGGAACTGGACCGGGAGCTTGGCGGCGAGGAAGAGCCGGTGGAGGCGGGCGATCTCCTTCGGGCTGAGGGCGTGGCGGATCCGGTAGGGGCGTCCCTCGGAGTCGAGGCAGGTGACGACCATTTCGCTCTGGCGGACCCCGCTGGCCAGCGAGGCGACGTACTCCGCGTCGTCCTCGGGGCGGAGGTGGGGGTAGGAGAGCCGGGCGAGGAAGAAGTCGAGCTCGGGCTCGAGGTCGAGGCGCGCCCGCAGGTCGGCGACCGCGGCGCTCAGGTCGTCGGGGTCGATTGCGCCCGACCGGAGACCGGCGATGATCCGCTCGAGGCCCTCGGCGAGCGCCTCCGGCGCCTGGCGCAGGACGGTCTCGCGGAAGAAGCGCGCACGGCTCTCGGGATAGACCTCCCTGAGCTCGTCGAGGCGGTAGGTCTCGTAGAGCTCGAGCAAGGTCCTGGCGCGGACGGTGTGGGTGGCCTCGGGCGCGAGCCGGTCCCACTTCCGGAAGCGTTTGGCGGCGAAGTAGAGCCGGCGGGGGAGAAAGCCGCGGCGCTCGACGACCTCGAGGTAGCGCTCGAGCTCGCCGGTCCAGCCGCGCCCCGCGGCGCGGGCCTCGGCGAGCAGCCCGCCGAGCAGCGCGACGCCGTCGGCCTCGCCGACGATCTCGAGCACCGAGGAGAAGATCACCTCGCGCCCGACCACGCCCTCGAGGCGCGGGTTGAGCTGGGCGACCGGCGCCAGGAGGTCGGTCTCGAAGCTCTCCACCAGGTCGAGCAACGAGGTGAAGGGCTTGCGGGCGGCGATCGAGACGAGGCGGGCGCCGGTGTGGTAGTCGTGGGTCGGGACGATGACGTTGCCCGGCGTCGGCCGCTCGACCACCAGCCGTCGCCCGGTCCGGTCCCAGAAGTCGACATACGCCGACATCGCGCTCCACGCGGCGAACGGCCAGAGCGCCTCGAGACGCTCCCGGTCGAGCTCGCGGCGCGACAGCCGGGCGATCGCGCGGTCGAGGGTCTCGCCCGGGATGAACTCCTCGGTCCACAGTCCGTGCTCGGGCCAGCTGCCGCCGAAGTCCTCGACCAGCGGGCCGCGGTCGCGCTCCTCGGCGCAGACGACGAGCCAGTCGATCTCCTCGCGAACCTGATGGTCGTCGAGCTCGCGGTTGAGGTTGACCGCCAGGTCGAACTGGCCCTGGGCGCGGGTCTTGACCGCCATCCGGTAGACCGACTTGCCGTGGTCGGTGCCGAGGTGGCGGACCCACACCCCGTCGGGCAGGATGTCGTCGAGGCGGACCGTGGCGCCGCGCGAGAACAGGAAGATGCCCTCCTGGACCATGGTCGTGCTCTTGATCGCGGCGAGCAACCGGTGGCGCGCCTCCTCGTCGACGTCCTCGGCGAACTCGACGACGTCGTCCCAGCGGTACTCGAGCCCGGTCTCGGGGTCGACGGCGATCCGGGCCGGGCGGCCGAGCCAGCTCCGGAAGCCCTCCTCGAGCCGCGCCGCGGCCGCGCGAGCCGCCGCGCCGGCGTCGGCCGAGGAGGCGGTCACCGCGTGGCGGGTGAGGAAGCCGCGCAGCTGACGGAAGCGGGTCGGGTGGGCGGCGCCGTAGTCGGCGAGAAAGTCGAGAAGGGCCCGCGCCACGCCGGCCGCGGGATCGCCCTCGCCGGTCCGGAACCGCCGCCCGGTCTCGTCGACCAGCGCGCGGACCGTGTCGGGCGACAGCTCGTGCTCGTTGAGCGCCGCGGCGGTGGGCCGGTCGAGGAGATCGGGCACGGCGTCGAGAAAGGCGGCGAGGGTGCGGCGGAAGGTGGTCGGTCGCTCGGCGATGGCGAGGACGCGGAAGGCGCGACGGGCAACCGCCGGCCGCGAGTCGGTGGCCGAGCGGCGGAGCAGGCTCAGGGCGGTGTCGGTGAGCTCGCCGCCGCCACACTCGATGGCGTTGTCGAGAATCTCGACGGCGAGCTCGCCGGTCTCGTCGTCGGCCGCGTTGAGCAGGTGGGCGGCGAGGTGGAGGTCGTCGAGGCCCGGCTCGACCCGGGTCGCGGCCTCGGCCGCGGCGCGGCGTTGGTCCTCGCCGGCCTCGACCACGGTCGCCGAGCCGAGGCGCTCGAGATCCGCGTCCCGCCGGCGGCGGCGGTTGCGGTGCTCCGCCGAGAGCGGCGCGAACTCGACGAGCTCGGCATTACCGAGCCAGAGCAAGGGGGTCGAGAGGAGCTGGCCGAGGTCGACCGCGGCGGAGGTCGCGAGGGTGTAGACCGCCCCCCCGATCCGGACCTCGTCGTCCTCTCCGCGACGGATGGTCAGCGGTCTGCCGACGCTCCCCAGGCTCAGCCGGTCGCCCTCGACCGCGATCTCCTGGGTGGTGATGCCGAGGGCCTGGAAGAGCCAGTTCGGGATGAGGATCTTGGTGCCGCCGACGCTCAGGGTGGTCCGGCGATAGAGCAGGGCGATCGTCTCGGAGAAGCTCCGCTCGATCGCCTTGCGGCGGTAGGTACCCTTGGGCGTCAGCTCGCCGCGGTCGGCGGAGAAGTCCCGGTCGATCACCGCGAAGTCGACGATCCGCTCGAAGGGGGCGAGGAAGGCGTTGGCGCTGACCACCAGCGAGCGGAAATGGGCCTTGCGTTCGGCGGCGTCGAGGGCGCCGAGATCGACCTCGCGGAAGGCGAAGTTGGGGTAGATGAGCGCGGTGTTGTAGGGCCGGTGGTCGCCGACCAGGAAGATCCGCCCGACCGACTCGAAGTCGCGGAACAGATTCTCGACCTTCTGCGGCGCGATGGTCTGGCCCTGGATGTTCTTGTAGATCTCCTTCTTGCGGTCGACCATGTGGAGCTCGCCGAAACGGTCGCGTTCCATGAGGTCGCCGGTGTGGAACCATCCCTGCGGGTCGAAAGACGGAGCGCCGTCGGGGTCGTCGAGATAGCCCATCATCACGTAGGGGCCGCGGATCACCAGCTCGCCGTCGGCCGCGAGCTCGGCCTCGATCCCGGGGAGCGGCCGGCCGAGGGAGTCGTCGACATAGGCGCCGGGGACGGTCATGGTGATCCCGCCGGTCGCCTCGGTCATCCCGAAGCCGCTCATCAGCTCGACGCCGTGGCGCTGGAAGAAGCGGAAGAGTTCGGGGGCGAGGTAGCCGGCGGCCGACAGGCCCCAGCGCAGCTCGCCGCCGGTGAGGAGCTCGACCGTCGCCGTGATCTCCGGGTCGGAGGCGGCCTCGACGTCGACCTCCTGACCGATCCGCTCGGCGAGCTGCATCCACTTCATCGGGATGCTGATGAACACGGTCGGCCTGACCTCACCCATCTCGCGGACCAGCGAGTCGATCGACGGGCTCTCGGCGAAGTGGTAGGTGGCGCCCCAGAAGACGCAGCCGCACATCTCGAGGAAGCGGCCGAAGGTGTGGTAGAGCGGCAGATAGGCCAGGAAACGGTCGCCGTCGCCGATCGCGGGCAGCGCGAGGGCGCGGGCGAAGCGCTTGAAGACGATGTTGCGCTGCGAGAAGCGGATGCCCTTCGGTCGGCCGGTGGTGCCCGAGGTGTACATGATCGTCGCGAGGTCGTCGACGGCGACCGAGCTGCGGCGCTCGCCGACCGTTTCGGACGAGACCTCGGCGGCCCTTTCGAGCAGCTGGTCGAAGGCGAGGACGTCGCGGGAGGCGGCCGCCGGGTCGAGCACGACGACGTGCTCGAGCCGGGCGAGGCGCTCACGGTTGGCGACGATCTTCCTGAGCTGCACCTCGTCCGACGCGACCACGAAGGTGGCGCCGCAGTGCTCGAGGATGTAGCCGACCTCGGCCTCGGTCGCGGTCGCCGGGATCATCACGTCGACGATGCCCGAGGTCAGACAGGCGAGATCGGTCAGGGCCATCTCGAGACGGTTGTCCGAGAGGATCGCGACCCGCCGGTCGGCGCCGCCGCCGTCGAGCGCGAGCAGGCTCCGGGCGATCAGCCCGACCCGTCCGGCAGCCTGGATCCAGCTCACGGTGCCGCCGCCTCTGGGCAGGCCGAACAGCGGGCGCGAGCCATAGCCGGCGACCCGCTGCTCGAAGAGCGGGCCGAAGGTGAGGTTCGAGGCGTCGACCAGCCGGCGGATCAGGTCGGCCCACCGCGGCACCGCCTCGGCGCCGGCGATTCGGCCGAGCAACGCCGGCCGACGGACGACGTCGAGGTAGGACCAGGCCGCCCACCGGAGCTCGTCGTCGGGGGCCGGCGGGCCGGGACGCTGGCGGGCGACGAGGCGCTCGCCGAGGGCGAGCAGGGCGTCGAGATCGAGACGGTCGACGACCTGCTCGCCGGCGCTCCGGTTCTCGAGGAGCTGAATCGCCCGGGCGTCGGCGGCGGCCGTGTCGGGGCCGTCGGGGACGGCGAGCAGGCCCTCGACCTCCCGGACGGCATCCGTCGAGGCGACCTCGAGGAGGTCGTCGAAGGGGTCGGCGGCGCCGCTCTCGGGGTTCGTCATCGGCTCAACTCTACTCGATTCGCGATCGCCCGCGCGCTCGACCCGACGGGAGAACCTGCCGCGCGGAGGGTTGCACGATCTCTGGGGTCGGTGTTCACTCGGCGTATGAGCTTCCGGCTCGAGCGGCCGCAGCGGTCGTGGTGGCGTCGCGCGCTCGTCACCGCCGTCGTGCTCTGGGGTACGATCCTCGTCACGATGGTGCTCTTCGAGCGGTCGCTGATCTTCTTCCCGGACCGCTACCCGATCGGGAGCTGGGATGCCGGAGCGGTCGCGCGCGGCGCCGGGGTGACGATCGAGGACCGGACCTTCGCGGCCTCCGACGGGGTCACCCTCCACGCCTGGTGGTGCCGGCCGGAGATGGCCGCGGGTCCGACCTCCGACATGGTCGTGCTGTGGTTCCACGGCAACGCCGGCAACCTCGCCCAGCGGGCCGACGGGATGATCGCCCTGGCCCGGCTGCCCGCCCAGGTCCTGATCGTCGACTACCGGGGCTACGGGCGCAGCGCCGGCCGGCCGAGCGAGGAGGGGCTCTATCTCGACGGCCGGGCGGCCTGGCGCCATCTCACCGAGGACGCAGGCGTCGACCCGGGCCGTATCGTCCTGCTCGGCGTCAGCCTGGGCGGCGCGGTGGCGGTCGATCTGGCGACCGAGGTCGAGCCGGCCGGGCTGGTCCTCCAGTCGGCGTTCACCTCGGTGCCCGACATGGCCGCCCACCACTACCCGTTCATCCCGAGCTGGCTGGTCAGGACGAGGATGGACTCGCTCGCCAAGATCGGCCGGGTTCGCTGCCCGATCCTGATCATCCACTCGTCGGACGACGAGGTCGTGCCCTTCGAGCACGGGCGGCGGCTGCACGAGGCAGCGGGCCCGGGCGCCCTTTTCGTCGCGGTCGAGGGGGCCGGGCACAACGAGACCCGCGCGGTCGGCGGGCCGGTCGTCGACGACGCGCTGCGCCGGTTCCTGGTCGACTGCCGCGATCGCGGCGCGGGCGGGACGTGAGCGGGTCGCCGATCGCGTGGCTCCGGTCACCGGCCGCGGTGCGGGGACCGGTACAATGTTGGTCATGAGATCCCTCACAGACACACAGGCGCGGTTCTTCGAAACAGTCGCCGAAACCGTGACGCCGGAGGTGGCCTCGCTCGACGCCGCCCGGCGAGCCCGGCTGCTCGCCATCGTCGACGACGCGCTGCTCGACCGGCAGCCGTCGGTGAGGAGGCAGCTCGGGACCTTCCTGTCGGTGATCCGGCTCGCCCCCCTGGTCCGCTACGGGAGGTCCTTCGACCGGCTCGACGGGGCCCGGAGGACCGCCGTCCTGCGCTGGTTCGAGAGCTGTCCGGTGGCGCTCCTGCGGAAGGGCTTCTGGGGTTTGAAGGCGCTGGTCTTCATGGGCTACTACGGCCAGCCCGAGCACTGGGCCGAGATCGGCTATGCGCCCGACTTCGACGGTCGGCCGGGGGTGCGACGTGCATGAGCACTCGTACGACATCGTGATCATCGGCTCGGGGGCGGGCGGCGGCGCGGTCGCCAAGGAGCTCGCGCCTCTCGCCGCCGCGGGCCGGCGGATCGCCGTCCTGGAGTGGGGCGCCAAGCTCGCCGACGACGCCTACACCGGCCGCGAGGTCGAGATGGCGCGCCAGCTCTACTTCGACTCCGGCGGCGTGCTGACCAAGGACCGGACGCTGACCATGGCCTACGGCCGCGCCTACGGGGGCTCGACCGTGGTCTACACCGGCACCTCGCTGACCATCCCCGAGGAGGTCGTCCGGCGCTGGGACGTGCCCGGGATCGAGGCCGAGGACCTCGCTCGCCGGTCGGCGAAGTACCTCGCCGAGAACAACGTCCACCTGCTCGACGAGGAGGAGCTCAACGACAACAACCGGCTGTTCCGCGACGGCTGCGCGGCGCTCGGCTACCGGGTGCAGCAGTTCCCGATCAACGTCAAAGGCTGCCGCTCGTCGAGCCTGTGCAACCTCGGCTGCCCGAACAGCGCCAAGCAGGGAACCCACCGGGTCCAGCTCCCGGCGGCCGAGGCGGCCGGGGTCGAGGTGATCACCAACTGCCGGGTGACCCGGGTGGGGGAGGGAAGCTGCGAGGCGGTGGTCGCCGACCCCGGCTTCGGTCTGCCGACGACCTGGGAGGCCGGCGAGCACCGGGTCCGCGCCAAGGTCGTGGTCGTCTGCGGCGGCGCGGTCAACTCGTCGGCGCTGCTGCTGCGCTCGGGCTTCGGCTCGGCGCTGCCGAACCTCGGGCGCTATCTGACCCTCCACCCGGCGCTGATCCTGGTCGGCGAGCACCCGCATCCGATCTCGAACTTCCACGGCCACCCCAAGAGCTTCTACTGCGACCACTTCTGGGAGTCCGAACGGTTCCTCCTCGAGACCTGCATGTACTTCCCCTTCACCACCTCGAAGAACCTCATCGGCTTCGGCGCCGAGCACTCGGAGCTGATGCGGGCCTTCCCCAGGCTGCAGATGATCCTGGTGCTGGCGATCGACCCGGCGCTGCCCGCCAACCGGGTCGTGCTCGACCGCGACGGCGAGCCGGTGGTCGACTACACGATGGGCCCCGAGGTCCTCGACTCGCTCCACCGGAGCATGGTCGCGAGCGCCCGGATCTTCTTCGCCGCCGGGGCGGCGCGGGTCCACGCTCCGGCCGGCGCGACCTTCTTCATCGACCGTCGCGACGCCGATCGGGTCGAGGAGCTAATCCCGCGCTCGCGCGTCGTCCCCGGGAAGATCTCGGTGGCGAGCGCGCACCTCATGGGGGGGTGCCGGATGGGACGGAGCGCCGCCGACTCGGTGACCGACGGCTGGGGGCGGGTCCACGGCGCACGGGGCCTCTACGTCGCCGACTCGGCGCTCTTCCCCCGGGCCTCGGAGATCAACCCCTACGTGACGGTGATGGCGCTTGCCGACCGGGCCGCCGAGCACATTCGGACCAACGCCGGGGAGCTGCTGGCGTCATGAAGCTCCGCGGCTCCCGGCTGGTCGTCCGCGCCCTGGTCGACGAAGGGGTGCGCTTCACCTTCGGCATCCCGGGCACCCACAACATCGAGCTCTATGACGCCCTCGAGGAGGCGCCCGGGATCGAGGCGGTGCTCGTCACCTCGGAGGTGGCCGGGGCCTTCATGGGCGACGGCGTGTCGCGGACCTCGGATCAGATCGGGGTGCTCAACGTGGTGCCCGGCGCCGGGGTGACCCACAGCCTGTCGGGGATCGCCGAGGCCTTCATGGACCAGGTGCCGCTGGTGGTCCTCGCCTGCGGCATCCGGCGCGACACCGGGACGGCCTTCCAGCTCCACGACATCGATCAGCTCGCGGTGCTGCGACCGGTGACCAAGGCCGCGTTCGCCATCGCGGAAGCGGCGGAGATCTACCCGACGATCCGGCGCGCCTTCGAGATCGCCCGGACCCCGCCGGCCGGCCCGGTCGCGGTCGAGATCCCGGCCAACCTCATGATGCTGACCCAGGAGGTCGACGAGCCGCGCTGGGCGGCGTCCCCTCCGCCCGAGCGGCTGCTCGACCGCGAGCTCGTCGAGCGGGCGGCCCGGATGCTCGGGGAGGCCCACCATCCGGCGATCTACGCGGGCGTGGGGGCGGTCGCCGGCCGGCACCAGCTCATCCAGCTCGCCGAGCAGCTCGGCGCGCCGGTCATGACGACCTTCCAGGGCAAGGGGGTGTTCCCCGAGTCGCACCCGCTGTGGCTGTGGACCGGCATCGGCCGGTCGGCGCCGCCTTTCGTCCGCGCCGTCGTCGACCGCTGCGACTGCCTGCTCGCGGTCGGCTGCCGATTCGGCGAGGTCGCGACCGGTTCCTATGGCCTGGCCCCGCCGCGCCGGCTGATCCACGTCGACATCGACCCCGAGGTTCCCGGCCGGAACTTCCCCACCGAGCTCGCGGTGACCGCGGATGCGGCGACCTTCCTCGGCGCCCTGGGAGCGCTCATCGAGGGCCGGCGCCCGGCCGACGAGCTGGTCCGCGAGATCGCCGACGGGCACGAGCGGGTCCGCCGAAGCTGGCGCGGCGCCTCGTCGCCGAGCCGGGTGACGCCGGAACGCTTCTTCGCCGTGCTCCAGCGCCACTGCGGCGACGACACGGTGTACGCCACCGACAGCGGCAACGGAACCTTCCTCGCCGCCGAGCACCTCCGGCTCGACCACCCGCGCTGCTTCATCGGACCGGTCGACTTCTCGTGCATGGGCTACTCGGTGCCGGCGTCGATCGGCGCCGCCTTCGCCAACCCGCACCGCGACGTCGTCACCCTGGCCGGCGACGGCGCCTTTTTGATGACCGGGCTCGAAGCGCTGACCGCCGCGACCTATGGGGCGGCGCCGCTGATCTGCGTGCTGCGCGACGGCAAGCACGGGCTGATCGCCGAGTTCCAGAAGGTCCCGCTCAACCGCCAGACCTGCAGCGTCCTCCCCGACTACAGCGTGCAGGCCGTCGCCGAGGCGGTCGGCTGCCGCTACTTCCGGATCCTCCGCGACTCGGAGCTCGAGGCGGTCATCCCGGCCGCTCTCGAGCTGGTTCGCGCGAGGACCCCGGCGATCGTCGAGGTCGCGATCGACTACTCGAACCGGACCTTCTTCAGCCGCGGCGTGGTGGCGACCAACTTCTGGCGCTTCCCGTGGCGCGAGCGGCTGCGGATGCTCGGGCGGGCGCTGCTGCGGAGGATGGGTGGCTGAGACCGGCCAGCGGGAGGGGAGCGGATCCGGCGGCGATCGGACGCTGACCAATGCCGGTCCGGTGAGCCCGGGAGGCCCGGGCGCCTCGAGCGCGGTCAAGGCCACCTTCGCTCCCGGCCAGCTGGTCGCCGGTCGCTACGAGGTCGAGCACTTCCTGGCCCGCGGCGGGATGGGTGAGGTCTACCGGGTGCACGACCGCGAGCTCGGCGAGAGCGTCGCCCTCAAGACGATTCTCCCGAGGTCGGCGGGCGACCCGGTGTCCCTCGACCGTTTCCGGCGCGAGATCCAGATCGCCCGCAAGGTCAGCCACCGCAACGTCTGCCGGATCTTCGACCTCGGCCGCCACGTCGCCGACGACGGCGGAGAGGTCGTGTTCCTGACCATGGAGCTGCTCGCCGGCGTGTCGTTGCGGGCGCGGCTGCGCGAGTCCGTGCTGACGCCCGCCGAGGCGGTCGACGTCGTCACCCAGCTCGCGGCGGGGCTCGGCGCCGCCCACCGCAGCGGAATCGTCCACCGCGACCTCAAGCCGTCGAACGTCTTCCTGGTACCCGAGGGCGAGGGGACCCGGGTGGTCATCGCCGACTTCGGTCTCGCCCGGACCCAGCTCAAGGAGGACGGTCAGCTCACCGTCACCGGGACCGGCGAGATCCTCGGCACCCCGGCCTACATGGCGCCCGAGCAGCTCGAGGGCAAGCCGGCGACCACCGCCTCGGACATCTACGCCTTCGGTCTGGTGATGTACGAGATGCTCACCGGCGCCCAGCCCTTCGAGGGCGACAGCGCCTTCCAGATCGCCCTCAACAAGCTGCGCGACGAGCCGACCAGCCCGAGCACCCGGGTCCGCGGGCTGCCGGCGCTGTGGGACCGGATCATCCTGCGCTGCCTCGAGAAGGACCCCGCCGACCGCTTCGCGAAAGTCGACGAGATCTCCGAGGTGCTGTCGGGGGAGCGCCGGCTACGCGGGCCGAGCCGGCGCTCGAGCCGGCGGCGGATCGCGCTGGGCGCGGCGGTGGTGGTCGCCCTGGTCGGTCTCGCCATCGGCCTGAGGTGGTGGGATCGCGGCCCCGGGGCGGGGCGCGGCGACGCGGTCGAGCTGCGGCGTTCGGTCGCCGTGCTCGGCTTCGAGAACATCACCGGTGACCCCGAGACCGCGTGGCTGTCGGTCGCCCTCGGCGACTTCCTGACCACCGAGCTGGGGCTCGGCGGGGCGGTCCGCGCGGTGCCCAGCGAGAGCGTCGCCCAGGCCCGCGCCGAGCTCGGGATCGACCAGGTCGCGACCCTCGGTCCGGAGACCCTGGGCCGGCTGCGTGAGCTCCTCGCGGTCGACCTCGTGGTGCTCGGTTCCTACGCCGTGCTCGGCGCCGGCCCCGACGCCCGCGTCCGCCTCGACACCCGGGTTCAGGAAAGCGTGGCCGGTGAGATCACCATCCTGCCGCCGGTCAGCGGACGGCCCGACGAGCTCGGTGAGATCGCGCTCGGCGCCGCCACCGAGATCCGCCGCCGCTTCGGCATCGACGTGGCCGGCGAGGCGCAGGCGAGCGGCGTGCTGCCGACCGACCCCGAGGCGGCGCGGCTCTACGCCGAGGGCGTGGCCGCGCTGCGCTCCTACGATCCCCAGGAGGCACGGCTCAAGCTCGAGCGGGCGGCCGCGGCGGCGCCGGGCTCGGCCCTGGTCTGGCACGAGCTCGCCGACGCCCTCGCCCGCACCGGACGCGGGATCGAGGCGATCGCGGCGGCCAAGCGGGCGCGCGAGCTCAGCGGCGATCTCGATCGCGAGCTGCGGCTGCGCATCGAGGGTCAGTACCAGAGCCTCGCCGGGAGCTACGACGAGGCGATCGACACCTACCGGTCGCTCTGGCTGGTCTACCCGGACAGCCTGGAGTACGGCCTGAGGCTCGCCGAGACCCAGGCGATCGCCGGGATGGCGGATGACGCCCTGGCCACGATCGGCGAGCTCCGGGCGCTGCCAGCGCCGATCAGCGACGACCCCCGGATCGATCTCGCGGAGGCCTATGCCGCCGGTGCGATCGGCGACCCGCAGCGCCAGGCCGAGGTCGCCGGGCGGGTCGTCGAGAGCAGCCGGCGGCTCGGCTCGGGTCAGCTCGAGGCCGAGGCGCGGCTCGCCCTGGGCAGCGCGCTTCGCGAGCTCGGCGAGCTCGACCGGTCGCTCGCCGAGCTGCAGGCCGCGCGCTCGATCGAGGTCGAGGCCGGCAACCCGGCCGGCGAGGCGCGGGCCGCCTACTCGCTCGCCCGGACCCTACTCGCCATGGGCGACGTCGAGGCCGGGATGCGCGAGGCCGAGGCCGCGCTGGCCCTGGCGCGGCCGGTCGAGGCGAGACCGACCGAAGGCGACGCGCTCAACCTGATCGGGAGCATACGGGTCCACCAGGGCGACTTTCCGGGGGCGGTGGCGGCGCTCGAGGAGGCGCTCGCGCTGCAGCGCGCGATCAGGAACGCGAGCGGGGTCGCCGACGCCCTCAACAACCTCGCGCTGGTCCAGATGTGGGCCGGTGACTTCTCGGGCTCGGTCGACCACTTCGGCGAGGCGCTCGCCCTCTTCCGCGAGCTCGGCAAGCCGGCCAGCGAGGCGGCGGTGCTGATGAACCTGGCGCGGATCGACGGCGCCCGGGGCGATCTCGACGGTGCGCGAAGCCGGTTCGAGGAGGCTGCGGGTCTCTACCGCGCCCAGTCGGAGCCGGTGGCCCTCGCCGAGGCGCTGTTCGGGCTGGCCGAGGTGCTGCTCACCCGCGGCGATCTCCAGGGGGCGCGGACCCGCCACGAGGAGGCGTTGCGGCTGCGCCGCGAGCGCGGCCTCGACAGCGCGGTCGAGAGCGAGTTCGCCCTCGCCGGCCTGACCCTCGCCGAGGCGAGCCTCGGCCGGGCGCGGTATGCCGACGCCGTCGCGGCCCTCGACCGCTCGGTCGCCGCCTTCGCCCAGGCGAACCGGCCGGCCCTCGAGGCCGACGCGCTTAACTACCTGGTGGAGGCCCTGCTCGGTGCGGGCGAGGTCGAGCGGGCCGAGGCCGCCCTCGGCCGGCTCGAGGCTCTCGACCCAGCGGCGAATTCGGTGACCCGGATGGTCAGCCGGATCAGCGGCGCCCGGGTCGCCGCGGCGCGCGGGCAGGTCGAGACCGCGGAGCGGGCCCTGGACCGGGTCGTCGACGACGCCCGCGTGGAGGCGAGCCTGGGCGTCGAGCTCGAGGCGAAGCTGGCGATGGCCGAGGTGCTGGCCGGCTCGGGCCGCCCGGAGGAGGCCCGCCGGCGGCTCGACGAGATCCGCCGCGAGGCGGTCGCCCGGGGCTGGATGCTGGTGGCGGACAAGGCCGAGGTGCGGGCCCGGGAGCTCTGAGACCCCCACCGTGTCGGTGTGGTATTATGGATCTCTGCCGGGATCGGTGACCGGCCTCTCCTGAGGGAGCACCACAGTGCGGAGTTGGCTGCAGACTGGTCGGCGGAGGGCGCCGTTGGCGGCCGGGGCCTGCCTGCTCCTCGTCTCCGGCATCGCGAGCGCCGACGACGACTGTACCAAGTTCTTCCAGCCGCCCCTCATCGTCAGCCAACCAAGCTGGCACGACCCCGCGAACTGGAGCCCGGTCGGGGTTCCCGATCCCACGGACGTCGCCTGTCTCTACGAGGCCGGAATCTACGAGGTCCAAGTGACCCAGCCGGTGACCATCGCCGGTCTGCGCTTCGACGTCATCGGCATGGCCAACCCGAAGCTCAAGATCATCGCGACCGACTTCACCCTCAACGGACCCGGCTACCTGGCCGGCGACACCAAGCTCAAGGTCAACGACGGCGCGGTGCTCGGGACGAGCGGCGGCGGCGCCCTCGAGGTCCACTCCAAGCTGGTCATCGAGGGCGGGACGGTGGCCGTCGACGTCGACCTCTGGGGCCACCTCAACTGGTGGGGACCGAGCTCGCTGACCGGTGCGCTCACCACCCATCCGGGCAGCGTCATCGAGGTCGAGGAACCGATGATGGAGGCCCACCTCTCGGTGGCCCAGGGCTTCACCAACCACGGCGCGATCGTCCTCAACGACATCGTCACCCAGTCGCTCACCGTGACCGGCGGCGGGCTGGTCAACGCGGCCGGCGCGACGATCTCGACCTCGGTGGTGTCGGGGCTGGCGGTTCCGGCGCCCGAGCTCCGGGGGGCCATCGACAACAACGGTCTGGTCGCGGTCGCCGGGCTCGACCTCCGCCTCCAGGCCGACGGCGTCAGCCACCTCAACGGCGAGAAGGGGACCATCGAGGTCGCGGACGCCGAGCTCGAGCTCGACCTCGGCGGGGTCCTCGACGTGCCGTCGAACTTCACCAACTACGGGACGACGACGGCCGCCGGCGGCGGGACGATCCGGGTGATCGGCTCGGCCGGCGCCACCGACGTGCCGTCGAACTTCACCAACTACGGGACGACGACGGTGGCGAACGGCGGCACCATCCGGGTCATCGGCTCGGCCGGCGCCACCGACTCGACACCGATGACCTTCCTCAACGCCGGCGACATCGACATCGCCGGGGGCGGCGCCTTCGAGCTGGTGAACGCGATCCTCGACAACCCGGTCTCCGGCCGGGTCCTCGGCGACGGAACCCTCGACCTGACCCTCGCCGCGGGGGCGACCTTCGACGGCACCTTGAGCCCCGGCCACTCGCCGGGCGTGCTCACCGTGGCCGGGGAGATCGCGGTCGGCCCGGGCTCGCGGGTGGCGATCGAGGTCGGCGGCGAGCAGCCGGGGGTCGACCTCGACCGGCTCGACGTGACCGGCGTCTTCGGGGCCGGCGGCACCCTCGACGTGAGCCTCGCGGGTCTGTATCAGCCGGCCGGGGGCGAGCGCTACCAGGTGCTGACCTTCGGCGGGCTCAGCGGGTGGTTCGACGACCTGTCGCTGCCGCCCCTCGGCAACCTGCTCGGCTGGGCGGTCGACGTCGGCGCCACCGAGCTCGCCCTCGACGTCGTCTGCCAGGGCACCGAGCTCGGTCTCGCGCTCACTCCGGACCGCGATCCGGTGTCGGTCGGGCACGAGGTCGTGCTCCGGGCGCGGGTCGACAACGGGTCAGCGGTGCCGGCGACCGGCGTGGTGGTCAGCGCGGTGCTTCCCTCCGAGCTCGTCTTCCGACCGGACCTGTCCTCGCCGGGCTGCGTCCTGACCGGCGCCACCGTCGACTGCACGATCGCGGGGGTCGTCCCGGGCGGCGCCGTCGAGCTCGCGATCGGGCTCGAGCCGGTGGTCGTCGGAGATCTCGCGGCCGACGGTAGCGTCGGCTCGTGGGAGTGCGACACCGAGCCCGCCGACAACCAGGCGACTGGCCTCGTCCGTGTCGTCGCGGCCGAGCCGTGCGACGCCGACGGGAGCTTCTCGATCGACGGTGGCGATCTGGCGCCCGCCGCGGGCCACATCTTCGGCGCCGTGGCGCCGGGCAACCCGGACTGCAGGGTGGGAAACGGCGTCACCGCCGACGATCTCGCCGCGATCATCGACGCGGCCCAATAACCCGAGCAGGCGGACCCCATCGTCGCACCGAAACCTCGTCGGGACGGCGGGCAAGGATGCCGGCCGCTCCAACAGGTCTGCGCACCTCTCCTTGTAGTTGCAGGCTTCTAGCCTGGGCGAGGGGCCTTCCGGTAGCAGGTCAGATGACCGTCGCTGGACAAGCGCTCGAAGACCGGCGGCAGGAACTCCTCGAGGCAGTCGGCGATCGAGAAGACGACGACCGCTCCGGGCTCGGCGGCGAGGGCCTCGGAGAGCCGTTCGTAAAACCTCCGACCGATCCCCTCGGGACGGACCGGGCGGTAGAGGTAGACGAAGTCCCAGCCGCCGAGGGCGGTCGTCAGGACGTCCTCGGTGCGCCACTCGACCCGGTCGTCGGGGATGGCGAGCCAGCGCTGGAGGGCCCTCCCGATCTCGACCATCCGGCTCGAGATCTCGATCTGGCAGCACCGCGCGTGCGGCGACAGGCGCTGGAGCAGCAGGCCCTGGAGGCCGTTGCCGGCCCCCAGGTCGACGCTCCGGCTCGCCGGATGGAGGAACCGCCCGGACCGGAGGATCGGGCTGAGGCCCCCGGCATGGGCCCAGTAGCCGCCGCTCGCGTCGACCCGGCGCCGCTCGTCGGCGGTGTAGGGCGCCTCGTGCATGTGGAGGTGGGCGTAGAGCTCGAGGAACGCCTCCTCGAGGGCCTCGGGATCGTCGCCGCGGCAGGCCTCGGCGACGCCCGCCGACAGTTCGGTCCAGCGTGGAAAGAGGCTCTCCGCGTCGGGAGGCGGCTCGGGCCGTGTCGTGAGCACCCTCATGAGCTCGACTAGCCGCCGGCGCTCGGTCCGGTCGGACATCGCGCCGGCGAGCAGCCAGTCCGCCGCCTCGAGGTCGGGTGGCCCCGCCCGCCGGCTCACGGCCCGTCGTCGGTCGCCGGGGGTGAGAGCAGGATCGCGAGGCGGCGACCGACCTGGTTGAGCGCCACGACCGCGGCGTCGGGGCGCGCGAGCTGGACGACCAGGTGGAGCTCGCCCGCCTCGGCCTCCCCGTCGTGGACGACCCGGACCCTCGCCACGACCGGGTCTTCGATCTCGATCGTCCTCGGCAGGTCGGGAGCGCTCAGGCCGCGGATCGAGACGACGATCCGGGGGGGCTCGCCGGCCATCTCGAGGGTCCGGGCGCAGCCCTGGGGGAGGCGCCCGTCGGCGGTGAGCAGGAGGACGGTCCCACCGTCGCCGCGCGGCGAGGTGGCGAGCTCGACGATGGCGGTCGCCGGTCGGTCGTCGGAGGCCGGCGTCGCGACGGGACCGCCGACCTCTCGTGCCTCAGCGTCCGGCGCCGGGTCGGCGGCCGGTCTCGTCGGCATTGGCGTCGCCACGGGTGTCGCGGTCGGGGTCGCCGTCGGCGTCGGCGTGGCGGTAACCGTCGGTGTCGGCGTCTCCGTGGGTGTTTGGGTCGGGGTGGGGGTCGGGGTCGCGGTCGCCGTGGCGGCCGGCGTCGCCGTCGCGATCGGCATGGCCGGCCCGGTCGGTGTCGCTGTCGCGGTCCCTGTCTCTGCCGCTGTCCCTGACGCTGCCGCTGTCCCTGTCCCTGACGCTGGCGCTGCCGCAGCTCCCTCCGGCGCACCGCCGATGACGAGGGTGAGCCGAAGGCCCTCGGGTCGTACACCGACGACCCGCGCCTCGGGGTCGGCGAGATCGACCACGACTAGCAGCTCGGGGGCGGCCGCCGACCCGCTGGGAACGAGCCGGACCCCCGCGACATAGCGGTCGCCGACCGTGAGGCCCGAGTCGCGAAGGGCGGAGACGAACCCCGGGAGGACGGCGACGGTGCGGGGCGGGTCGTCGAGGGGGTAGAGCCTGACCCCCGCCGCCCCGGCGGGCGCCGTGAGGTTGACCACCACCAGCGTGTGCCCGGCGGCGTCGTGGGCCCAGGTCAGTCCGTCGACCTCGGCGCCGCGGACCGGCAGGGGGGCGGCGAGGAGGAGCAGGGCGGCCCAGCCCACGGCCGGCCACCCCCGACGGAGTCGGAGATCGGGCATGGCGAATGATACCCCGGCGCGGGATCGTCGGATGACAGGCTCGCGTAGAATGGCCGACGATGTCCGGAATCGCGGATCGCCTGGCCCCCGAGGCCGTCGCCTCGCTCGAGGAGGGGTCGTTCAGTGACGACGAGCTGCTCGCCGGCGAAAGCACGTCCCTCAACGCCTTCTTCGATCTCGCCAACGCCCGTCGGCTCACCCAGACTTTGTGGTTCTTCGTCTGCACCCTCGGGATCTACGCCCTGGTCGGCTTCGTCGACGGCAGCCCGGTGCGGGGCGCGGTGGCCGGGCTCGCCCTGGTCGTCGACCTGCTCCTGCTGCGCCATCGCCACCGCCCGGCGGTCTCGCGCAACATCCGGCAGGTCTCGGCGGCGGTGCTGATCGGCCACCTCGTCGCGCTCCAGCTCTTCCACGGCGCCGCGGCGGGAGGGATCGGCGGGTGGTTCGCGCTGCTGCCCCTGATCGCCACGCGGTTCCGTCTCGCCTCGGGGGAGACCGCGGCGCTCTTCGCCTCGCTCTACGCCGTGATCGCGGTGCGGCTGGTCGGCGAGAGCCTGCTCACCCGCCAGTCGCAGCCCTTTCTCAGCCTCGCCCTGTACGCGCTGCTCTTCATCGCCTGCTTCGCCGGGTCCTGGGGCGCGAGCCGACGTCTGGAGGGCCGCTTCGTGACGCGCTGGCGCTCCGAGGCGGCCCGTCACCGGGACCGCCTGCGGATGAAGCGCGAGCTCGAGTACGCCCGGGAGATCCAGCTCGGCATGCTGCCGCGCGATGCCCCGCGGCTGCCCTGGCTCGACGTCGCGGCGCTGTCGCTGCCGGCCACCGAGGTCGGGGGCGACTACTACGACTACTTCCTCCTCGCCCCCGACCGGTTGGCGATCGTGGTCGGCGACGTGACCGGTCACGGGGTGGCGAGCGGGCTCGTGCTGTCGGGCGTCCGGTCGAGCCTCAACCTGCTCCGCGACGAGCTCGACGCGCCGGCGGCGGTCCTCGGCCGGGTCAACCTCATGCTCAAGCGGACCTCGGCGCCGCGGATGAACATGACCCTGGCGGTGGTGGTGCTCGACGGCGCGCGGGGGAGGGGAGTCGTCGCGGCCGCGGGTCACCCGCCGCCGCTGCTGCGGCGAGCCGGCGGTGGGGTCCTCGAGGTCGGCGCCGGTTCGTTCCCCCTGGGTGCGATCGCCGACGCGGCCTATACCGAGGAGCGCATCGGGCTCGCCGCCGGCGACCTGCTCGTGCTGTTCAGCGACGGTGTGGTCGAGACGATCGACCCGGAGGGCCGGCAGTTCGGGTGGGAGCGCCTCATCCGGCTGCTCGAGGGGCTGGAGGGCGAGCCGACGGCGAAGGAGGTCCGCGATCTGGTGCTCCGCGAGGTCTGGGACTTCAAGGCCAGCGCCGACCAGGTCGACGACGTGACCATCGTGGTCGCCCGGTGGACCGCGGCGTCGTCGGGCGGTCGCGCGGGGTGAGCGGGCAGGCCTGTTCAAGCCCGTGGAAGGTGGGTTGCAAGGTGGGTTGGTTGTCAGGCGGGATTGTTAATGGTGGGTCGAGTTGGTAGGTTTTTGACACGGGCCGCTTGAACAGATCCGATGAGCCGTGACCGAGGTCCTTAGCTCATCCTGAATTGAATATATAAGCAATAAGTTAATTTGTCAAGCCCCGGCCGGTGGCCATTCGCTCCAGGGCCCGGCCGACCTCCGGCACGACCGATCGAGGATCAGGGTCGTACCCGGCCGCCGGCTGGACGCGGACCGGACGCGGTGGCGACGAGCCGGATGTTGTCGATGTACCAGCCGACCGCGCCGTTGCAGCCGTCGACCCCGAGGTCGAAGCGCAGGGCGATCCGGTCGCCCGGGGCGACCAGGGCGGCGAGGTCGACCTGGCTCTGCCCCCAGCTGCCGCTGAAGGTGCCCTGGTCGGTCCCGGTGAAGGCCCACTGGCCGGCGAGGGGGTTGCTGTTGCCGTTCGATGTCGTGACGCGGTCGTTGTAGGGGTTGAAGACAAAGGCCGAGCGCGGGATCTCGGTGAACGGCCCGCCGTTGACGCTGAGCTTGAGGTTGCCGCCGTCCCAGGTCGGCTCGGAGGCCATCCAGTGGTCGAAGCTGAGCACCGGACGGGTCGCGTTGCGCGGGATCTCGACGGTCGGACCGATCAGCTCCATCACCCCGCTCTGGTCGTCGCTGCCCGGCTGACAGTCGCCGACCAGGACGCTGTCGACGGCGAAGAAGGCGCCACCCTGACCGCCCGCCGGGGGCTCGTCGGTCCAGACCCAGTCGCGCGGGGTGTACTCGGGAAACACGCCGCGGTTGGCGACCGACCACGCCGATCCCGGATCGACGTCGAAGCTCTCGTCGAGCAGCACGAGGTTGAAGGCGACCGGGGGCGGGTCCGGGTCGAGCAGCGTGGTGAAGCCGCACTGGCTCGGAAAATCGCGGAGCTCGACCGCGGCGGTCGCCGCCTCGACCTCGAGGCAGTCGTCGGCGACGATGGTCTGCCCGGCGGGCAGCCCGGTCGCGGGGTCATAGATCGTCGCCCCGACGAGGTCCTCGCAGCTCGCGAGCAGCGCATCGGCGTGGGCGGTGAAGCCGGTCACCGGGGTCTGGTAGAAGGCCATCGCCCGCCAGTAGATGCGGGCCGCCTTGGCGGCGCCGATGGCGCGGACCTGACGACCGTTGAAGGAGCCGCCGTCGACGAGCAGGGCGAAGGCGTGGTTGGCGACGCCGCTGTTGGTGTGGACGCCGCCGTTGTCGATCTCCGAGCAGGCATAGCTGCCGCTGCCGACCCGGTCGGGGTCGCCGAAGCAGGTCGGCGTCCACATGTCGCGGATCGCGCCGAGGGCCGCGGTGTCCTCGCCGATGATCCAGCGGACCGAGTCGACGAGGGATCCGTCGAGCCCGAGGGTCGCGGCCACGCCTTGGGCGAGCGAGGCCCTGAGCCGCTGCCCGTCGTCGCGCCCGATGAGCACCGCCGGGATGTCGAGCCGGCCCGGGTCGCCGCCCATCTCGAAGATGTCGTTGCCCTGGTTGTTGGCGATGATCACGCCGACCGCGCCGGCGCTCTGGGCGTTGACCACCTTGTCCCGGAACAGGCAGATCCCCCGGTCGACGAGGGCGATCCGGCCGGGCTGGAAGCCGACGATCGGCTCGCAGGCGTCGCTCGGCGTCCCGGCGCCGTCGTCGACGAGCTCGACCTCGGCGGTGACGCTCCAGGGGGGCGGCGGGTTGAAGACCGCGCCCCCGGCGGCATAGGGCCCGGCGATCTCGGGCGGGCTGTCGACGGACAGGGTGGGCTGCGGGCTGCCCCCGGCGATCGAGCAGTTGCCGGGGGGCCGGGGCCCGCCCGGCGTGTCGGTGCCGCGGCCGTTGAGCAGGTCGGCGAGCTCGCCGAAGATGTCCGAGTAGGCCTCGTTGAGGGCCCCCGGCTGCCACTGGTAGACCAGGCCGTGCGTCCACTCGGTGTAGGCGTGCGTCCACTCGTGGGCGGCGACGTCGTCGCTGACCATGCCGACGCAGAAGGCGGTGAGCCCGCCCGACTCGACCGCGTTCGGGCAGTCGATGGTGCTCGCGTCGTAGACCGAGTGCATGGTCGCGTCGTCGCCGTCGAAGCTCAGGTACTGACCGCCGGTGAGGTTGGCGAACAGCTCGTGGGCGTCGCCGGTGGCGTCGATCAGCTCGTTGACCTCGGCGTCGCGCTCGGGGCTGCCGCTGCTGTAGGGAAGGCCGTCGCCCTCGCGCCAGATCGGGTTGGGGAAGGTCCCGAGGTGGACCGCCCGGTCGAGGTGACGGATCTCCGAGCGGCGGTCGAGCAGCCGGCCGTCGTGGGCGTCGAGGTAGAAGGTCTCGCGACGATGGGGCGGCGTCGCGACCTCGACCTCCCAGGCCAGGTGGTTAGCCCCCGGAAGCCCGCGGACGAGGCCCGAGCGGTAGACCAGGAGCCTCGCCCGGCCGACCTCGAGGAGGGGCTCGTCGGAGCGGTGGCCCTTGGCGAACAGCCGGGCCGCCTCGGCCTCGGCGCGGTGGGCGTCGACCAGCGGCAGCGGGTCGACCGCGATGTCCGAGACGATCGCGCCGTTGACGGTGGTGAGCGCACCCGCGGCGTCGAAGTGGACGCGGATCAGGGAGCCGAAGACGGGCAGGCCGCGGTGGAGCTGGCGGAGCAGCGCCTGCTCGCCGCCGAGCGGGTCGCGGCGGATCGCGACGAGCTCGAGCTCGCCCGTGTCGCCGGTCAGGCCGAGACCGGGGGCGAGACCGCGGAGGGCGATGCTGGCCCGTCGCTCGGCGTCGCCCGCGATCGCGGGCCGGCTCGCGGGGGCGAATCGAACCAGGCTCGGGTTACCGGTCGCGCGGTCGACGACGACCCGTGAAGCGCCGGCGATCGTCGGTCGGGGGGCCGAGGCGCGGTCGGGCTCGGCGGCGACCGCGGCGAAGGCGGTCATCGCCAGGACGGCGGTGGCGCCGAGAGCCCGGCGGATCGGGGTCGCGCGCCCGGGGAGGTCGTGGTTCGTCATCGGGTCATGGTATCAAACGGCCCTCCCCGCGGGACCGGGGGAGCGGGGTACACTTCGAGACCATGCAGCGCCTCTTCGTCCCGAGGCTCGGTCCGTCGGTTCCGCGCCGCGGCAATGCCATCTCGGCGGGGTTCGGCCGCGCCGTGCTCCGCCTCGCGGGCTGGAGCTTCGCGGGCTCGGTCCCCGATGTCGCCAAGGCGGTCGTCATCGTCGCGCCCCACACCTCGAACTGGGACTTCCTGATCGGTGTCGCGGCGATGTTCGCCCTCGGCCTCCGGGTGGTCTTTCTCGGCAAGCACACGCTCTTCCGCTGGCCGCTCGGAGCGGTCATGCGCTGGCTCGGCGGGATCCCGGTCGACCGGCGCTTGGCGAGCGGCGTCGTCGAGGCGACGGTCGGCCTGCTCGGCGCCCGGGAGCGGATGATCCTCGCGCTGGCCCCCGAAGGCACGAGACGGCGAGTCGAGCGCTGGAAGACCGGCTTTTACCATGTCGCCCGTGCGGCGGACGTCCCGATCCTCCCAATCGCCTTCGACTGGACCCGACGCCAGGTACGGATCGGCGAGCTGTTCTACACCACCGGCGACCTCGAGGGCGACGTCGCGGCCCTCGAGCGGTTCTTCGCCGGGCTCGAGGGCCGGCGACGGGGCTGATTCGGCCCGCGGCGCCGGGGAGGCCCGCCGCCCTACTCCCCCGGGGCCGCGAAGGTGCAGAGCAGGGTCTCGGGGTAGGCGGCGATGCGCTCGACGAGCTCGGGCGTCACCGGGGTGAGCTTGGGCGCCGCGAGACCGGTCTCGACGAGCCGGCGGTTGGCCGCGGCCGAGTAGGGGACGAGGCTCGCCGCGGCATCGCCCTCGCCGGTCCCGCCGAGGTCGAGGACGAGCGGCGCCGCGGTGCAGTCGAGATCGAGGGACGCCATCGCGAGCGTCCGGGTGCGGGGGTTGGTGGCGGTCCGGAAGCTGACCCGTTTCTCCTGGAGCTCGTAGACAATGCTCCACCTCGTGCGCTCGGGCTGGGCGACGTCGGCGAGCACCGCGAAGGCGTCGTCGACCGGCCGTTCGGAGGCCTTCGAGCGGGCGGCGTAGGCGCCGTTGGCGGCGCGGGCGAAGCGGGCGAGCGACCCGGTCCCCTCGGGCTTGACCGGCTCTCCGCCATAGCCGAGGGTCCGGTTGAGGAAGTCGAGCGAGTCGCGGTAGGTGTCGTTGGTCAGCACCGCCAGCGGCAACGTGCGGTCCCACCGCGCGACCACGGCGCCGTCGATGAACTCGACGACGGCGCAGCTCCCGGTCGGGTCGCAGGCCAGGAAGTGGAGCGGCGCGGTGCTCGAGATCGCGACCTCGGAGGCACTCGCCACGACCTCGCCGACCGTCCGGAACGAGTCGAGGCAGTACTGGACCCACTGCAGGGCGCCGATCGACCGGCGCTCGCCGGGCTCGGGGTAGACCGTGCCGTCGAGCCAGAGCACCTCGATCGCGAGCCCGGTCTCGTTCATCCCGCCGAGCGGGAGCTCGCGGCCGTGCTGGTTGAAGCTGACGCTGCCATAGCGGGAGGTCCAACGCACCGGTTTGGCGCCCTCGTCGACCAGCGCGCTCTTGGCGAGCCCGCGCTGGTTGACCACCAGCTGCCCGGCGCCGATGTCCCAGTCGAAGCTCTTGGCCATCAGGGGCCCGCTCGGGTGCTTGAGCAGGAACGCGGTGCAGGCTTCGCCGGGCGAGCCGGCGAGCACGACGGCGAGGCAGCAAAGGGTAGCGGCGAGTCGGGCGGGCAGGGTCTCCATGTCGATCCTCCGAACGGTGATTCTAGCAATCCTCCCGGTCGGCGACCCTGTCGATCCAGCTCCCGACCGAGATCCCGATCCGCCGTGTCTCCTCCGTCCGACGGAGAGTCACCGGATAGGCGCCGCGAGCGGCTCGGGCTGATCGCCCGGGTAGGGGATCCGGATCCGCAGGCAGACGAAGAAGCCGGCGAGCGCGATCGCCCCGGCGAGGAGAAACACCCAGCGGAAGCCGTAGGCCTCCCAGATGTAGCCCGAGAGGATCGGCAGGGTGGTGGCGACCGCGTGGTCGATGGTGATCCCGGTCGAGATCGTCGGGGTGATGTCGGAGGGGTCGTCGGCGATCTTCTTGAGGTAGGTCGTCCGGGCGATCCGCAGGGCGAAGAGAACGCTGTCGAAGACATAGGCGGCGTACAGCAAGTGGAGGTCGAAGGGCGCCGGCAGGAGGTCGCTGGCGAAGGCGTAGGCGAGGCAGATGGCGAGCAGCAGCAGCTCGTCGACGGCGAGGACGGTGCGCTCGCCGAGCCAGTCGATGACCTCGCCGAGCAGCGGCCGGAAGACCACCCCGAGGCTCGCGGCGATGAAGGTGAGCAGGGCGATGGTCGAGACCGGGACGCCGTGGATCTCGACGAGCACCCAGGCGCCGAAGGCGAGGAAGATCTGCTTGCGGATCCCGAACAGCGCCGAGATCGCGTAGAACAGCGAGTAGCGGCGCTTGAAGACGAGCCGGCGCGACGGCGGGTCGCCGTCGCCGACCCGGAGGCTCGCGTAGAACAGCCCCGCGATCAGCGCGCAGCCCGCCGCGATCGCGAAGAAGAGGCCGAACCGGTCGCCGAGAAGCCGGGCCAGCACGAAGATGAGACCGACCCCGAGGATCGTGCCGAGGTTGCGGGCGCCGCCGAACTGGCCGAGCCGCCGGCCCTCGCGGCCGCCCTGCGAGAGCTTGAGGCCGATCGGCCCCTCGACCGCGAAGATGACGTGGTCGCCGAGCGACCAGACGATGACAAACAGTACCAGCCAACCCAATGACGGGGAGAGGAAGCCCAGGCCGAGGGCGCCGGCGGCGGTGAGGAGCATCGCGGCCGCCGCCATCTGGCTCTCGCGAAGGACGGTCAGCAGCGCGCCGGCGATGACCATGAGAAACAGGCCCGGCAGCTCGCGCGGCAGCTCGAGCCAGCCGCGGCCCTCGGCGCCGAGGTGGTGGACCTCGGCGAGGTAGTTGTTGAACGCCGCCATGACGATGCCCGAGGCGGCGCCGAAGAACATCGTCGCGAGCAGCGCCCGCCGGAGGTCGTCCAACCGCAGTCGCACGGCGCGGATTGTACGTCAGCCGTCGTCGCCGTCGCCGAGCGACGGAACGGCTCGCCGCTCCGGACGGGTCGTGCCCGTCAGGGTGGGAGAGGGCGGGCCACCGGCGAACCGGCGGCCCGCCGTGCGATCAGTAGGCGAAGCGCGCGCCCTGCTGGTACGAGGCGTCGTTGGTGGCGTTGTCAACGGTCGAGGTGTAAGCCGTGATCGCCCCCTCGGCCGAGGTCACGCCGACTCTGAAGATGAGACCGTGCCGGTCGCCCGGGGCGAGGCGGTCGAGCAGACCGTCGACCTGGGTCATGCCGAAGGGCGCCAGCTCGAGGGTGAACGACGAGGCGCCGGGGGCAGGGGCGCCGTCGGCGGTGAAGATCTCGACCGCAACGGTGGTGGCGACGCGGCTGAGGTTGACCACCCCGAGGTTGGTCCGGAAGCCATCGAGCTGGTCGACGATCATCCGGAGCGCGCCGGCCTGACCGTCTCCGGGGACGGCGGCGTCGGCGATCGGCACGCCGGCGATGGTCTGGCCGTAGCTCCCGGTCGGGTTCGCGGCGGTCCATGTCCGGCTGGTGACCAGCAGCGGCCCGTCGGCGAGGTAGTGGATGCTGCCGACGCCCTCGGTGGCGAACAGCCCACCGACCACGTCGGCGAGCATGGTCACCGGCTCGTCGAGCTCGACGACCACGCTCTCGACCGCGGTGTTGTCCCGGTCGGCAGGGTTGAACCAGAGGTGGACGACGCTCGCCCCTTGCTGGTAGATCCAGACATCGGTCGTCCACACCGAGCCGAACCGGCCCTCGACCCGGGCGGCGGCCGGCAGGAATCCCTCGAGGTGGCCGGGAGCGGCCGCGTCGGCTGCTGCGGGGACCAGCGCCAGCGCGACGGCGAGCGGGGCGAGCCGGCGGGTCATGATCCACCCCCGGCGTACCGGGCGCCGTCGGCTAGATCGAGGGACCAGAGAACCGTCCCGTCCCGCCCGATGGCGACGACCGTCGTCGACATCAGCTGGTGGCCTCTCGGCGCATCGCCCTGGTGGAGCGGCCCGTTCCCGATCCCGCCTCCCGGACCGTCGACGAGGTCGCGGACCGTGAGGTAAAACCGCGACCCGTCGGGCGAGAACCGCGGCGCCGAGGCGATGTCTCCGTCGACGACCGTGCGCCATCGCTCGGCGCCGTTGGCGAGGTCGAGGCCGACCAGGGTCACCGTGTCGGCATGCGGCCCCTGGCCGCCGCCACCACCGCCTCCGCCGCCGCCGCCATGGCCACCACCGTGGGTCCAGCCGCCGTCGCCGCCGCCGCTCCAGCCGCTCCACCAGTCGGCGCGCAGGGCGAGCACGACGAGGTCGCCTTCGGTGACCGGCATCATCGGCCAGCCTTCGTCGAACTCGGCGCGCCAGCGCTGGGCGCCATCGGCGGTGATGTTGAGGAGGGCTCGGTCGCCACTCATGCCCCCGCCTGGACCTCCGGGAACACCCGCCATGACGGACATCTCGGTCACCAGAAGGCTCCCGTCGTCGGCGACGGTGAGCATGCCGGCGCCACCCATCCCGCCCTGACCCCCGCCGCCCGGCATCCCGCCGCCGTGGGCGGCGGTGGGGACGGCGACTCCGGTGCTCAGCAACAGCACAAAAAGGGCTCTCTTCATCTCAATCTCCTATCTCCGGCTCCGCTGACCGGGTCGGTTCGTCTCTCCAGGTTCGAACCCTTCCCTCTCCCCTGCGATGCGACGACACCCGAGCAAGGGGGAGGGATGGGAGATGCTCACCGCTGGACCACCTCGCCGCACCGCAGCATGGATGGCGCATAGGGGTTGCCGATGGCCTCGTCGGGCTGCAGCCAGGCCTTCTTCTCCATCGGGCAGTAGACCACCACCGGCCTCGGGCCCTCGACGAGCGTCTGCCACCGGGTCAGCGGTTGAGTGAGCCCGGCGAACGCATCTCTGGTCCCGGTGAGGCCGTGCGCCGAGGCAAGCCGCTCGGCCATGATCGTGACCTCCGGCAGCAGGGCCTCGACCGCGGCGGCGCCCTCCGGCGCAACCCGGGCGGCGACCGGGTCGAAGGCCCCGGCGAGCCTCTCGGCCGTGACGGCGATCGCCTCGGCGTGCTCCGGGACGCCTTCGGTGGTGTTGCCGATCAACGCCTCACGCACCGCCTCGTAGTGGTCGATGATCAGGTCGAAGCCGCTCTCGCCGGCGGTAGCCCCGGCGGCGCCGGCGATGAAGATCGCCGAGATGAAGCATGAATCGACGACACGTGGTCTCATAGGGTTCCTCCATTTCGGCTGACTTGGCCGGCAGTTGAGTTCGACCGGCAGTCGGGTGGGCAGGCTGACCCGGACGACATCGTTCGCCAACCTGATATCGGCGTTCGACCGATCTGGGCGCAGGCCGCGTCATGCATGCCTCCGCCCTGGGGGGTCGAGATCGATTCGTCGCAACCTGAGCGCGTTTCCGATCACCGACACCGAGCTGAAGCTCATGGCAGCGGCGGCGATCATCGGCGACAGCAGGATGCCGAAGAACGGGTACAGCACCCCGGCCGCGATCGGCACTCCGAGCGCGTTGTAGACAAATGCGAAGAACAGATTCTGCTTGATGTTGCGCATCGCCGCGTGGCTCAGCCGGCGGGCCCGGACGATACCCCTCAAATCGCCCTTGACCAGGGTCACCCCGGCCGACTCCATGGCGACGTCGGCGCCGGTGCCCATCGCGATGCCGACCTCGGCCCGGGCGAGCGCGGGTGCGTCGTTGATGCCGTCGCCGGCCATGGCGACGATCCGCCCCTCGGCCTGAAAGCGCGCGATCGCGTCGGCCTTCTCGTCCGGCAGGACCTCGGCGACGACGCGGTCGATGCCGAGTGAGCGGGCGACCGCCTCGGCGGTGCTGCGGCTGTCGCCGGTGACCATCACCAGCTGGATGCCGTCGTCTTGGAGCTGCCGGATTGCCTCGGGGGTGCTGCTCTTGACCGGGTCTGCAACCGCGAGCAGGCCGGCCAGGGCGCCGTCGACAGCGACGAACATCACCGTCCGGCCGTCGTTGCGGAGCTCGTCCGCGTGGGAGAGCACAGTCTCGGGAACCGTCGTCACGTCCTCCATCAGTGCCCGGTTTCCGACCGCCACCGTCATGCCGTCGACCGTGCCGGTAATGCCGCGCCCGGTCTGCGACTCGAAGGAGCCCACGTTCGCCAGCTCGAGGGATTCCGCCGCAGCGCCGTCGACCAACGCGGTCGCCAGGGGGTGCTCGCTGCCCCGTTCAAGCGAGGCTGCGAGCCGCAGGACCTCGTCGGAGCTCCGGTCCCCGAGCGGTGTCACGGACACCAGGTTCGGCCGGCCCTCGGTCAAGGTGCCGGTCTTGTCGACGATCAGGGTGTCGACGTCGCGCATCATCTCGATCGCCTCGGCGTTCTTGAACAGGACCCCGGAGGCGGCGCCGGCGCCGGTGGCGACCATGATCGAGATCGGCGTCGCGAGACCGAGCGCGCACGGGCAGGCGATAATGAGGACCGCGACGGCGTTGATGAGCGCGAAGGCCATTGCGGGCTCGGGACCCCACACCGCCCAGGCGATGAAGGTCAGCACCGCGATCAGGACGACCGCGGGCACGAAAAAGGACGCGACCAGGTCGGCCAGCCTCTGGATCGGCGCCCGGCTGCGCTGGGCCTCGGCCACCATCCGGACGATCCGGGCGAGCAGGGTGTCCGAGCCGACCCGGTCGGCCTCGATCACCAGCGAGCCGGTGCCGTTCACGGTCGCGCCGATGACCGGTTCGCCCCGCGCCTTCGCGACCGGAATCGGTTCTCCGGTGACCATCGATTCGTCGACCGAGCTCGAGCCGGATATCACGATTCCATCGACCGGGATCTTCTCACCGGGCCGAACCCGCAGGCGGTCACCCACACGGACGACATCGAGCGGGACATCGTGCTCGGAGCCGTCGTCAAAGATCCGGCGCGCGGTCGGCGGGGCGAGATCGAGCAGCGCACGGATGGCCGCGTTGGCCCGGCCACGGGCCCTGAGCTCCAGCACCTGACCGAGCAGAACCAGCGTCGTGATCACCGTCGCTGCCTCGAAGTAAACGGCGACTCCGCCGTGGTGATCGCGGAACGAGGCCGGGAAGAGGTTCGGGAGTAAGGTCGCGACCACGCTGTAGGCGTATGACACGCCGATTCCGAGCCCGATCAGGGTGAACATGTTCAGGTTCCAGGTCGCGAGCGAGCGCCAGCCCCGTGCGAAGAACGGCCGCCCGCCCCAGAGCACGACCGGCGTCGCCAGCGCGAGCTCGACGAGGTGGAGGACCCGCGGCGACGCCAGCGAGGAGAGGTCGACGCCGGGGATCATCGCGCCCATGGCGATCGCGAACAACGGGATCGTCAGCACCAGGCTGACCCGGAACCGGCGGCGCATTTCGGTCAGCTCCTCGTTCTCCTCGTTTCCGACAGTCACCGTGCGCGGCTCGAGCGCCATGCCGCACTTCGGGCAGCTTCCGGGCCGGTCGCTCAGCACCTCCGGGTGCATCGGACAGGTGTACTCGGTGCGGGTCGCCGGACCGGTCGGCGAGATCGGCTCGACGGCTGTGGCGCACTCGGGGCGGTCGTCGGGTGCGTCGAGCATCGGGCGGGTGTGATCGCATCGGCTGCGCTCCGTCATGGCCCGGTCTCCTGCGATTCGAGGTTGTTGTGGTCGCTCGAGCCACCGCCGAACAGCGGTGTCCGGCGGAGCTTGAGCGACCGCCAGATGAAGTAGATCGACGGGTAGACCACGAGCTCGCCGACAAACGAGGTGACGATCCCCCCGACCATGGGGGCCGCGATTCTCCGCATGACATCGGAGCCGACCCCGGTCGCCCACAGGATCGGCACCAGGGCGATGAAGGTCGTCGTGACGGTCATCATCTTGGGCCGGATGCGCTGGACCGCGCCGTGGTGGACGGCCTCCGCGAGGTGGCCGTAGTCTGCCATGCGTCCGCGCTTCGTCCATCGCTCGTAGGCGAGGTCGAGGTAGAGCAGCATCACCACCCCGGTCTCCGCGTCGAGGCCCGCGAGGGCGATCAGCCCGACCCAGACCGCGATCGACCAGTTGTAGTCGAGGAAGAACATCAGCCAGACCGAGCCGACCGCCGAAAAGGGGACGGCGAGCAGGACGATGGCGACCTTGGTCCAGGACCGGGTGTTGAGGTAGAGGATCAGCATGATCAGGACCAGGGTGATGGGCACGATGACCAGCAGCCGCTGCCTCGCCCGCTGCATGTACTCGTACTGACCCGACCAGAGCACGGTGTAGCCGTCGGGGATCGCGACCCCGTGCTCGACCGCGCGTCGGGCGCGCTCGACCCAGCCGCCGACATCGGAGGTCGAGAGGTCGACGTAGACCCAGGCGTTGGGTCGGGCGTTTTCGGACTTGATGCCCGGAGGACCCTGGCGGATCCTCAGGGTCGTGACCTGGGCGAGGGGGACCTGGGCGCCGTTCGGGGCGGCGACCAGGATCTCCTCGAGCTCGGCGACGCTGTCGCGCAGCTCCCGCGGGTAGCGGACGTTGATCGGGTAGCGCTCGAGGCCCTCGACCGTCCAGCCGACGTTCATCCCGCCGATCGCGGACATGATCACGTCCTGGATGTCGGCGACCCTCAGCCCGAAGCGGGCGGCGGCCTGCCGGTCGATCTCGAGCTCGACGTAGTTGCCGCCCATGACCCGCTCGGCGTAGGCCGACAGCGTACCCGGAAGCGGCCGGACCACCGCCTCGATCTCGGTGGCGAGCCGTTCAAGAACCACCAGGTCCGGACCGCCGACCTTGATCCCAACCGGGGTCTTGATGCCGGTGGAAAGCATGTCGATGCGGGTCTTGATGGGCGGGATCCAGGCATTGGTCAGACCCGGGAATCGGACCGCCGCGTCGAGCTCGGCGATCAGCTGCTGCCTGGTCATGCCCTCTCGCCACTGGTCCCGGGGCTTGAGCTGGATGGTGGTCTCGATCATGGTCAGCGGCGCGGGGTCGGTGGCGGTGTCGGCTCGGCCGATCTTGCCCAGCACCGACTCCACCTCCGGGAACCCGGCGATCAGCTTGTCGGTCTGCTGGAGCAGCTCACGAGCCTTGGTGATCGAGATGCCGGGGAAGGTGGTCGGCATGTAGAGCAGGTCGCCCTCCCACAGCGGCGGCATGAACTCGGAGCCGATGTGGGCCAGGGGATAGGCGATCGACAACACCAGGAGGACCGCCAGGACGACGATCATCCACCGGGCCCGGAGCACCGAGCGCAGCACCGGCGTGTACAGCGAGCGGAGGACCCTCGAGACGGGGTGGACGTCCTCGGAGTGGATCTTGCCGCGGACGAACCAGTACATGAGCACCGGGATCAGGGTGATGGCGACCACCGACGACGCCGCCATCGCGTAGGTCTTGGTGAAGGCCAGCGGTCGGAACAGCCGGCCTTCCTGGGCCTGGAGGGTGAACACCGGCATGAACGAGACCGTGATCACCAGCAGGGTGAAGAACAGGGTGGGTCCGACCTCCTGCGCCGAGCGCAGGATGATCTCGAAGTGGCTCCGTTCCTCGCGCCACTCCTCGTAGTGCTTGTGCGCGTTCTCGACCATCACGATGGCGGCGTCGACCAGCACGCCGATCGAGATGGCGATGCCTCCGAGGGACATGATGTTCGCCCCGAGGCCCTGGAGCTTCATGACGATCAGGGACAGCAGGATCGACACCGGGATGGAGAAGACCGCGACGAGTGCCGACCGGAAGTGGAACAGGAACACCACGCAGACGACGGCGACGATGATCGACTCCTCGACGAGGGTGCGGGTCAGGGTCCTGATCGACTCCTCGATCAGCCCGGTGCGGTCGTACCCGACCTCGATCCTGACGTCGTCCGGGAGCCCCTTTTGGAGCTCGGCGAGACGCTCCTTGACCCGTCGGATCACCTCCATCGTGTCGGCGCCGTCGCGGACGACGACGATTCCTCCCACCGTCTCACCCTCGCCGTTCCACTCGGCGATGCCGCGGCGGATCTCGGGACCGATCGTGACGTTGGCCACCTCCGAAAGGAGGACCGGGGTCCCACCGGCGCCCACCCTGAGAGGGATCGTCTCGAGGTCGCGAAGCTCGCGGATGTAGCCGCGCCCGATCACCATGAACTCCGACTCCGCGAGCTCGACCACGCGACCGCCGGCATCGGAGTTGGACTCCCGGATCGCGTTCTTGACCTCGCTCAGAGGGATGCCGTAGGCACGGAGCTTGACCGGGTCGACCTCGACCTGGATCTGGCGCACGAAACCGCCGACGCTCGCCACCTCGGACACGCCCTCCACCGAGGTCAGACCGTAGCGCAGGTACCAGTCCTGGAACGAGCGGAGCTCGGCGAGGCTGTGCCGGTCGGAGTTGAGCACGTACATGAAAGCCCAACCGACGCCGGTGGCGTCCGGCCCGAGCTGCGGCGTGACGCCATCGGGAAGCTGGGCCTGCTGGGCCGAGAGGTACTCGAGGACGCGGGACCGCGCCCAGTAGAGGTCGGTCCCGTCCTCGAAGATCACGTAGACGAAGGAGACGCCGAAGAAGGAGTAACCGCGGACAACCTTCGCGTGGGGAACCGCCAGCATCTTGGAGGTGATCGGGTAGGTGACCTGGTCCTCGACGACCTGCGGGGCCTGGCCCGGGTACCTGGTGTAGACGATCACCTGGACGTCGGACAGGTCCGGGATGGCGTCGAGCCGGATGGCCGACGACGCCCAGAGGCCCCCGAGCACCGCGCTCGCCAGCGCCACCATCATCAGGAACCGGTTGCGGAGCGACCACTCGATGATCCAGCCGAGCATGCTCGTCTCCTGCCTCAGTGCCGGTGGTCGCCGGTCGGGCTCTCGGCGCGCGAGGCGGCGGCCATTTTCAGGATCGCCTCACGGAGGTTCGACTCGGAGTCGATGAGGAACTGCGCCGAGGTGACGATCGTGTCGCCCGCCTCGAGGCCGTCGAGCACCTGGACGACGCCGTCCCCTTCGCGGCCGAGGGTCACCTCGCGCGGGGCAAAGCTCCCGTCGCCGAGGGCGACCACCACGACGTTCCGCTCGCCGGTCCGCAGCACCGACTGGGACGGCACGGTCACCGCGTCCCGCACCTCGACGGGCTCGAACACCACCGTGGCGTACATTCCAACCCGGAGGCGGCGCCCGGGGTTCGGTACCTCGAGGGTGAGCCGTACGGTTCGCGTCGTCTCGGATACTTCCGGCTCGACGAAGCGCACCCGGCCGGTGAAGGTCTCGCCGGGGAGGTAGGTGAGGGTGACGGTCGCGGTCGAGCCCTCGCGGATCCACGGCAGCTGGTTGGTGTAGACCTCGACCGCGAGCCACAGGGTGTCGAGGCCGGCGATGTGGATCACGTCCATGCCCGGGACGATGCGCATGCCCTCGAGCCCGTGCATGCGTTTCATGACCACCCCCGAGGCCGGGGCGGCGACCTCGAGGGTCCGGACGATCGCGCCCCGATGGATCAGCCCCTCGATCTGGTCGTCGCTGACGTCCCAGAACTCGAGCCGCTGCCTCGCGGCCTCGACCAGCGCCTCGGCGCGCTCTCGGGTCTGAGGGCTCGCCCCGGACAGGCGCTCGGCGTAGCTCACGGCGGACAGCAGCTCCTGCTGGGTCTGGACGAGCTCGGGGGAAAAGACCTCGAACAGGGGCTCGCCCCGACCAACCGGTTGGCCAAGGTAGTTGACGAACACCTTCTCGACATAGCCCGCGTACTTGGTGGTGACGGTGACCATGCGATCCTCGTCGTAGTTCAGGTAGCCAACCGTGCGGATCGTGCGCCGGATGTCCCGCCGCCGGACCGTCTCGGTGGTGAGGTTCATGTTCTGCTGCACCGCGGGGTCGATCCGGACCACCGGGCCCTGGGTGGCCCCGGGCGGCGCCGCGGCGGTAGGCCCATCGGGCTCGGCGGCCATCGGGACGAGGTCCATCCCGCAGATCGGGCAGCTGCCTTGCGTGGGCTCGACCACCGCTGGGTGCATCGGGCAGGTCCACAGCTCCTCCCGATTCCCCTTGGCGTGGTCCTCATGGGATCCCGGGTCGTCCGCCACGGGCACGAGGTCCATGCCGCAGATCGGGCAGCTCCCGGGCTCGCTCTCGATGATCTGTGGGTGCATCGGGCAGGTCCAGATCGGCTCGGCGATGGCCCGCGGCCGGTCGTCGTCGAGGCCGCGCAGCCGCTCGTCGATAGTGGTGAGCTCGAAGGGGTCGAGCGTGACGAGCGCCGTGACCAGGACCCCGGCGAGGAGGCCGAGGACGGCAGCGGTACGGGCGGAGCCGCGGAGGCGGCCGGGACGGGGTCGGATGCTCATGAGGGCTCTCCCTGGGGCAGCGGCGCCGCGATGGCGTCCTCGAGGTCGATGAGCGCGATGGCGAGGTCGGCCCGGGCGCGAGCCGCCGAGAGCCGGACGTCGAGAAGGACCCGCTCGGTGTCGAGCAGGGACAATGCCTCGACCCGTCCGGCGGCATAGGCGGCCTCGGCCGAGGCGAGCGCCTGCTCGGCCTGGACCGGCAGCACCTCGGCGAGGAGGTGGAGGCGACGGACGATCTCGGGGAGCCGACCCAGGACCTCCTCGACCTCGCGGACGACCGACGCCGATGTCGCTCGGCGTTGGGCCTGGCGAGCGATCCGGGTCTGGGTGGCGGCCTCGACCTCCGCGTCGATGCCCGCCCGCCAGAGCGGGATCGTGATGCCCCCGCTCAGCCCGAGCACGTCCTGGCCGTTGTCCGGGACGTCGGCGTCGGTGCGGGGCTCGACGTACGCGTAGGTCAGGCCGACGCTGAAGTCCGGGGTCCCGTGCTCGGCCGCGAGCTCGGTACGGACCGTGGCCTGCTCGATGCGCGCGTCGTCGGCGGCGAGCTCGGGCCGGTTCGCGAGGGCGAGATCGCGGAGCGCTTCCCAGGGGAGGTCGCCGGGTGGAGCGGGGTCGACCGCGATCGACGGCACCGGAGCCCCGGGACGGTCGCGGAGCCGGTTGAGGTCGGAGGCGAGCCCCGCCCACCGCTCGTCGATTGCCGCTCGGCGGGCCTCGAGCCGCGTCATCTCGGCCTGGAGCTTGACGGTGTCGAGCTGTAGCCCAGCGCCCGCGGCGTACCGCGCTCGGGTCAACAGCTCGAAGTGGCTCAGCGTTGCGTGGTCGTCGGTGAGGACCCGGCGGGCCTCGTCGAGGTAGCTCAGCTCGACGACGAGTCGGCGGGTCCGGGCGACCAGGTCGAGGCGGAGGGCTTCCAGCTCGGCGGCCAGTGCCCGACCCTCTGCGGCCTCGACGAGGCCGGACTTCTTGAGCTTGCCGCCGCCGGGAAGGCGCTGGGTGACTCGGGCGGCGAGACGCTGGGGGCCGACCCGCGTCTCGGGGGGGAGAACGAACGCGGTCAGCTCGGCGGACGGATCGGGGAGCCTCCGTGCGGCGACGCCGCGCTCGCCCGAGGCGGCGACTCTCGCCTGGAGAGCCGCGATCTCCGGGTTCCGCTCGAGCACCTCGAGGAGCAGCGATCGCAGACCGGAGTCTGGAATCCGCGCGACGATGGCGTCCGCCGGAGCGGCGGGAGGAGAGCCCGCGATCCCGGGCTCGGCGCCGGACGACAGCAGCGGAGCGCCGGTCAGGGCGCACAGCAGCGCGATCGTGGGGGAGATGTCCATGGTCCTTATCCTTGACTGCCTGGTTCCGCGCGACCGATCGCGACCCGTGGTCACGGGAAATCGACGTGGTCGGGGGCGGGAGCCGCGAGCACGGTGGAGCGCTCGCGAGGAGCGGGAGCGAGGGCAATGGCCGCCGTGAGGGTGTGAAGCAGGGCGACGGCGGGCCTGGTACGTCGTACCTCGCCTGAACGTCCTCGTGGTGCTCGGGGCTAGGTCAGGAAGGCGCAGCCAAGGAGGTAGGCGGGTGGGGGAGGGTGGGACCGAGCCCGGCGCTCGACGGCGCAGGCCCTCCGAAACGACGGGTTCGGGAACGAGCCCTCGCCGGCCGGGGTGACCACGTGGAAATCCGGGTCAGGCTGGGTCGAGGCTCGATCCGAGGCTGTCGTGGCAAGCGCGTCGCCGGGATGGCCACAGCGGCATTCGAGGGCGTCGGGTGGGCCGGCGGTCGGGTCGGGGAGGGAGGTCGGGCAGCACGACGGCCGAGGGCTCTCGGATGGCGCTTTGCAGCACTCGTGGGAGACGGCTGCGGCGAGCCAACATGCCGCGTCCGGCGGGGGCGCCATCCCAGCCGCGAGAAGGATCGCGGTAGCCATGAGAATTGATGCACGCTTGCTCATCTTTAGGCTGGAACAGGGGCACGCGATCACCGATTCCCCCGCCGGCGATCATCGCCGAGGGGAGATGTGGTCTTGTCAACGAGCCTGTGCTACTTTTCACACGGTGCCCCGGTGACACCGACACTCTGCAATCGGAGACCCGAACATGGCGCGAATCAAGCCCTTCCGTGCGTGGCGACCGAAGGCCGATCTGGCCGAGCGCGTGGCGAGCCCGCCCTACGACGTCGTGTCCAGCGAGGAGGCCCGCGAGATGGTCGCGGGCAACCCCTACTCCTTCCTCCACGTCGTCAAGCCCGAGATCGATCTCGACCCGGGGGTCGACGTCTACTCGCCCGAGGTCTATGCCAAGGGCAGGGAGAACCTCCAGCGGCTCAAGGACGAGGGGGTCCTGATCCGCGAGGAGCGACCGGCCCTCTACCTCTACCGGCAGCGGATGGGCGACCACGTCCAGACCGGGCTGGTGACCGGCGCGAGCATCGACGAGTACGAGGCCGATCTCATCAAGAAGCACGAGCACACCCGTCCGAAGAAGGAGGACGACCGGACCCGCCACGTCGAGGCGCTCAACTCCAACACCGGTCCGGTCTTCCTGACCTACAAGGCGCGGGCCGAGATCGACGGCCTGGTCGCCCGGCTGACCTCGGGCACGCCGGCCTACGACTTCGTCGCGCCCGACGGCATCCAGCACGTCCTCTGGGTGGTCGACGACCCGGCCGACGTCGACGCCCTGGTCGGGGCCTTCGAGAAGGTGCCCGAGCTGTACGTCGCGGACGGCCACCACCGGTCGGCGGCGGCCACCCGGGTCCGCGCCCTGCGTCGCGACCGCAACCCCAATCACACTGGCGACGAACCGTACAACTACTTTCTCAGCGTGATCTTCCCGCACGACCAGATGCTGATCATGGACTACAACCGGGTAGTTCGGGAGATCGCCGGGATGGACCGCGACACCTTTCTCGGCCGGGTCAAGGCGAGCTTTGACCTGTCACCGACCTGGGCGGTCAAGCCGAGCGAGCCACGGTCCTTTTCGATGTACCTCGCCGGCCAGTGGTACCGCCTGCGCGCGATCGACGGGACCTTCCCGGCCGACGACCCGGTGGCGAGCCTCGACGTCTCGATCCTCCAGAGCAACCTGCTCGGGCCGGTCCTCGGCATCGGCGACCCGCGCAACGACGAGAACATCGACTTCGTCGGCGGGATCCGCGGCCTCGAGGCCCTCGAGCGGAGGGTCGATTCGGGGGAGTGGACGGTCGCCTTCGCCCTCTTCCCGACCGCCATCGAGCAGCTGTTCAAGGTCGCCGACGCGGGCACCGTGATGCCCCCGAAGTCGACCTGGTTCGAGCCCAAGCTGCGCTCCGGACTGATCGTACGACCACTTGAGGACTGACCGGCGCCGGCGAGTACCGGTCGGCCGGCCAACGAGGAGGCCCCCATGAAGATCCTGATCTCCGACGCCTTCGACCCATCGCTTCCCGACAAGCTCGTCGCCTTCGGCGAGGTCACCGACGACAAGAACCGCCTCGCCGAGGTCGACGTGGTGCTTGTCCGCTCGAAGACCAAGTGCACGAAGGAGTACATCGACAGCGCACCCCGGCTGAGCCTGATCGTCCGCGGCGGCGTCGGCCTCGACAACATCGATGTCGAGTACGCCCGCTCGAAGGGCATCCAGGTCTTCAACACCGCCGAGGCCTCGGCGGTGGCGGTCGCCGAGCTCGCCTTCGCGCTGATGATCGCGGTCCCGACACGGCTGGTCGAGGGCCACCTCGGGATGACCCGGCGCGAGTGGCTCAAGAAGCAGCTCAAACGGACCGAGCTGATGGGCAAGACCCTCGGCCTGTTCGGCGCCGGCAACATCGGCACCGAGCTGGCGAGACGCGCCATCGCCTTCGGGATGCGGGTCATCGCCTACGACCCGTTCCTCAAGAGCCACGAGGCGGTCGACCTGGTGACCATGGACGCGCTGCTCGCCGAGTCGGACTACATCTCGCTCCACGTGCCGCTGACTGCTGAGACCCGCGGCATGGTCAACACCGAGACCATCGGCCGGATGAAGGACGGGGTGGTCATCGTCAACACCTCGCGCGGCGGCTGCGTCAACGAGGCCGACATGAAGGCGGCGCTGGAGTCCGGGAAGGTCCGCGCCTATGCGACCGATGTCTTCCTGTCGGACCCGCCGGCCGAGGACAGCCCGCTCTACGACGCGCCGAACGTCATCATGACCCCGCACATCGGCGCCTCGTCGAGGGAGAACATGCTGCGGATCGGCGACGTGGTGGTCCGGATCCTCGAGGACTTCGCCCACCAGAGCGCCTGAACGACGACCATCGGAGGCCACCATGAAACGAAGCTGGAACTTCTACGCCGGACCCGCCACGCTGCCGCTTCCCGCGCTCGAGCGCGCCAAGGCCGAGATCCCGGACTGGGAGGGCACCGGGATGTCGGTGATGGAGACCTCCCACCGCTCGAAGGAGTACGACGTCGTCCACTTCGGGGCGATGAAGCTCCTCGGCGACCTCCTGGGGCTCGACGACGACCACCAGGTGCTCTTCCTCCAGGGCGGGGCGTCGCTCCAGTTCGCGATGGTCCCGTTCAACTTCATCCCCAAGGGCGGCTCGGCGGACTACGTCAACACCGGCACCTGGTCGGCCAAGGCCCTCAAGGAGGCGAAGATCATCGCCAGCGGGCGCGAGGCCGCGACCGGCGAGCCGACCAGCTTCACCGCGATCCCGCCGTTCGCGAGCTGGGACCTCGACCCGGCCGCCGCCTATGTCCACATCACGAGCAACAACACCATCCGGGGCACCCAGTACCACAGCTTCCCCGACGTCGGGTCGACGCCGCTGGTCGCCGACATGTCGTCGGACTTCCTGTGGCGGCCGTTCGACGCCAACCGCTTCTCGCTGATCTACGCCGGCGCCCAGAAGAACATCGGGCCGTCCGGGGTGACCATCGTCATCATCAGCAAGTCGTGGCTCGCCCGCGCCAACCAGGGCCTGCCGACGATGCTCGCCTACAAGACACACGCCGACAAGGACTCGCTGTACAACACACCCCCGACCTTCGCGATCTACATGGTCCGCAACGTCCTCGACTGGGTCGTCGAGCAGGGCGGCCTCGCCGCCATGGAGGCGCGCAACCGCGCCAAGGGCGACCGGTTGTACGACGTCATCGCCGCGCACCCCGACTTCTACCGCTGCCCGGTCGAGCCGGCGAGCCGGTCGTACATGAACGTCGTCTGGCGGCTGCCGACCGAGGAGCTCGAGAAGAAGTTCGTCGCCGAGGCCCTCGCGGCCGGGATGTGCGGTCTCAAGGGCCATCGCTCGGTGGGCGGCTGCCGGGCCTCGATCTACAACGCCATGCCCCTCGAGGGGGTCGAGTTCCTCGCCGACTTCATGACCAGGTTCGCCGCGGCGAACCGCTAGCCGGTCGCTCAGTCCGCCGCCTCGTCCTCGAGGCTGTGGCCGAAGAGGGTGTCGGCCCGGTGGCCGATGACCGTGTCCGCGACGGCCGACGGCGCGGCCTGGAGCTCGGCCACACGGGCCGCCGGGTCCGGGAAGTGCTCGCGCAGGTAGTCGCGCAGGGTGACGTTGGTCGGCCCGTAGCCCTTGTGGTAGAGGTGGTACTCGAGGGCGTACCCCATGTCGGCGGCGCTCTGGAAGCGGTCCCCGGGATCGGGTTGGAGGGCTCGCTCGACGATTGCCGCGAGATCGTCGGGAACGTCGGGTCTTGTCTCGGCCATCGGCTTGGGGTAGGCGGCGCCGAGCCGGTGCAGGCGCTCGAGGGACCAGCGCCCGCGATCGGGCAGCCGACCGGTGAGCAGCTCGTGGGCGAGCACGCCGAGGGCGTAGACGTCGGATCGCGCGTCGGTCGGCCGGCGGGTCGCCTGCTCGGGGGCCATGTACTCGATCCGGCCGACCAGCAGCTCCTCGTCCTGCTCCATGACCTCGCGGGCCTTGGCGATGCCGAAGTCGGTGATCTTGACGACGCCCTCGAAGTTGAGCAGCACGTTCTTCGGGGAGATGTCCCGGTGGACGATCCCGAGCGGCACGCCGTCGGGGTCGCGACGCTGGTGGGCGTAGTCGAGGCCGCGACAGACCCGGCTGGCGATGAACGCCCCGAGCTCGATAGGGAGGGGGTCCCCACGGTCGAGGTGGCTGCGGACGAAGACCTCGAGGTTGAGGCCCCGGACGAACTCCATGACGATGTAGTAGCGCTCCGACTCGCGGCCCAGGTCGTAGACCTGGACGATGTTCTCGTGGACCAGGTCGGCGACCAGCTTGGCCTCGCCGATGAACAGCCGGACGAACTCGGGGTGGGCGGCGTACCGGGCGAGGATCGTCTTGACCGCGACGGTCTTGCGGAAGCCCTCGGCGCCGAGGAGCTCGGCCTCGAAGACCGAGCCCATGCCGCCGTCGGCGACGTGGCGGAGGATCCGGTAACCGCGTTCCTGTCCGATTGGGTCGGGTTGCACCCGGCGAGGGTATCGCGGACGCCGGCCTAGCGGAAGATCTCGACCAGCCCGGTCAGCAGGTCGTCGGCCCGGATGTGGAAGTCGGAGGTCGCGTCGGCCCCGGGGGCGGTGAGGTCGCCGCCACCCGCGGTCGCCACCGAGTCGCCGTCGCCGTCGGTGAGCTCGGGGACCAGGGCGGCGACATCGGCCGCGTCGACCGCGCCGTCGAGATTGGCGTCCCCGCCGGGATCGCCGCAGTTGGCCAGTGCGACGGTCGTCGCGGCGTGCCCCCAGCAGCCGCCGCCGCTGTCGATGTTGACCCAGAACGCGCCGCCGAGCGGACCCGGGACGGTCTGGGTCGTGGCACCGGTGCTCCAGCTCCAGGCGACCCCGGCCGGGGCGGTGAGCCACACCGGGCCGCCAAAGCAGGCCCCCTCCTGGGTCGGCGCGGCGGGCTGCCAGCAGCTGCCGACCACCACCGTCGTGAAGGCGTCGTCGCCGCCGCTCTGGTTGGTCACGCTGAGGGTCACCGGGTAGCTCGCGGGGATCACCCAGGTGTGGGTCGGGTTGGCCGCGGTGCTCTGGCCGCCATCGCCGAAGTCCCAGAGCCAGGTGCAGGCGCCGGCGCAGCTGCCGGTGAATCCGAAGGTGGCTGGCTCGAGAATGGTCGGCGAGCTCGGGCTCACCGTGAACGAGGCGCTCGGCGGGTCGACCGGGTCGCCGATCTTGACCCGGTAGGCCTTCGAGGCGGTCTCGGTGGCGGTCTCGACGGTCAGCGACACGTCGTACCAGCCGTCGGTGCCGTAGCTGTGAACCCACTCCAGGCACGAGCCCCAGAACTGCGGGCAGCTGTCGTAGACCAGCACCGTGCCGTCGCCGAGATCCCAGCGGACCTCGGTGAAGTCCTGCTCGGGCATTGCCGGCGTCACGACGCCGACGAAGTGCACCCACTGGCCGGGGTCGGGCTCGGCCGGCGTCCAGCCGAAGTCGACGGACAGCGGCACGACCTCGATGACCTCGAGGTCGGCGGTGCTGAGGTTGCTCTGCCCCGAGACCGGGTCGGTGAGCAGCAGCCCGGCGGTGTGCCAGCCGGGATCGAGCCAGCTTCCGGAGATGGTACAGGTCAGGTCGAAGGGGCTGACCGGCGGCGGCCCGCCGTTGCAGGCGCCCACGGCGAGCCCGTCCACCCGCCACTCGACGAGCGGGGTCACCCCGGGCGCCCACTGCGACGCGAAGCCGTCGATCTCGAGCTCCTCGGCGGTGGTGATCTGAGTGGCGCCGAGGTGGATCGAGGCGACGACGCTGGTCGCCTCGACGGTGAGGCAGGTCTCCGACGACCAGAGGCCGCCGAGCGGGCCCTCGTGCTCATAGTCGGCGACCAGGTCGATGCTCCACAGCCCCGGTGTGCCCGGGCTGAAGCTGTGGGTCGGGTTGGTCGAGGTCGGCCTCGTCGGGGGCACGGCCCCCGGAGGGGTGATGTACCAGGAGTACTCGGAGGGGTGGCCCTGGCTGCCGAGACCGCTGACCGAGAGCGGCTCGCCGGTGAGCACCGTGAGAACGGGCGGCGAGTCGCAGACGTGCTGCGCAGCTGCCGGGAGGGCCGCGAGAGCAACCGCGGCGAGGGTCAGGCAGAGGTCTGGACGACGACGCACCTCGACTCCATCGACTCGATGATATCGACCGGCGCACCTTCGACGGGTGACCGGGATCACGAGTCGGATCAGGATCTTACGGCGACGGCGCGGGGTCATGCCGGAGGGGGACGAAGATCGCGTCGCCCGAGCTCGAGTCGATCACCGAGGCGTAGGCCGAGAAGGCGCCGTTGCCGGCGTCGCGGCTGATCTCGATCCGGGTGTTGCGGCGGTCCGGTGCGCCGAGGGCCCCGAAGACGTCGTTGATCTGAACCGCCTCCCAGGCGCCGAGCGTGAAGTGGGTCGCGACCCCGAGCGGCCGTCCGCGATGGTCGAGGAGCTCGACCAGCACCCGGACTCCACTACCTGCGGTCTCCACGATGCCGAGGTTTGAACGGCTCTCCGGCCCCCGGTCGACGTGGAGGAGAACACCACGGTCCTCCAGGCCGGCGCCGGCGGCGATCGCCGGGACGTACTGGCCGAAGCTGCCGGCGGCCCCGCCGTGGTTGGCGGTGCGGGAGGTCGCGACCAGCGCGGCTGGTCCTTCGCGCGGTACCAGACGTAGCGACCCGACCGCATCGTCGAGCCCGAAGAGGCTCCCGACGACATCGGCGACGGCCACCGCCTGGCCCGGCTGGAGCTGGAAGGTCTCGACGAGAGGGGGGATCCCGATGCTGCCGTGCAGCCGAAGCTCCGCGTCGACGTGCACCGAGAAGGCGCCGGCGTTGAGGAACCGGAGATCGCTTCGCCAGACCGTGCCGCCATGCCCCCGGTTCCGCGCGACCACCGGAATGAGCAGATGCGCGGTCGGCTCGGGCGACGATCCGCCGACGAAGGTCGCGTCCCCCGACAGGTTGTCGATGATCGAGCCGTAGGCCACGACCCGACCGTCGCCCTGGACGACGGTCACCGAGATGTAGGGATCGGAGCCCGACTCCGGGCTCGGCAGCACCTCGTTGAGCTGGAGGTTGGAGTGAGGCCCGATCCCGAAGAAGCTCGACTGACCGATGGCGGCGCCGCTCTCGCTGTCGACAAGGGTCACGGCCACCACGGCGGCGGCGCCGGCGACCTCGGTGATCCCGAGATTGACCCTCAGGTCGGCGCCGGTCAGCGGCAGCACGAGGAGTGGCGGGTCTCCGCGACCCGCCGTCTCCGTGTCGCTCCCGGCGGGCGGGACGAACTGGCCATAGGTGCCGTCGGCCCCGGATGTGAAGGTCCGCGACGAGCCGTGGACCACCGTCCCGCTCGGGTCCTGGACGACCAGGCTGCCGTGGACGCCGGTGAGGCCGAAACGCCGTTCGACGATGTCGTCTAAAGCGACGGTCGAGGCGTGCGGGACGGTGAGGTCGGTCTGGCGAGGCTCGAATCCGGTGGAGGGGGCCGGTGGCAGGAGGAGGAGCCTGACCTCGGCCTCGGTCGTCGGGTCGGGGTTGAACAGGCGGACGTCGGAGCGCCAGTCGGTGCCGTGCGCTCCGGGGGTGTGGGCGACCACCGGGAAGACCAGCGACGCGTCGCGGTAGGGCGCCGGCTCGGGCGGCTCGATCGTGAGCGCCCAGCCGACCAGCGACGCCCCGTCCTCGGACGGCGGCGACTCGCCGATGTCCTCGACGGCGAGGGTCCACGGACCATCGGCGCCGACCCCGGCGAACCGCCCGAGGCTCTCGACCGGAGTCAGGTCTTCGGGATACCGGCCGGCGATCCCACCGGCACCCGGCCCCCGGTCGTGCAGGACGACCTCCGTTCCGTCGGGAGCTCCCAGGGTCAGTCGGATCTGATCGGGCGCCGGGTGGACGATGTCGACGAGCACCTCGAGGTTGCCGACCACACCGCCCGAGTCGACCATGATCGTCGACCGGGTCGGCCCCTCGGGCGAGGGCAGGATCGGCAGCACCGGGTCGCCGGCGACCACCACCGAGCCCGCCGCGGCGAGCGCGGCGGGCAGGTCGACGAGAGGACGGAGCAGCCCGTTCTTGTCGTCCATCGTCGGCGCCCCGCTGGCCGCGATCAGATACCGGAGGGCCGTCTGTCCGGGGTGGTCGAGAGCCTGGGCGAGCAACGCGGCGGCGCCGGTGACGTAGGCGGCGGCGCCCGAGGTGCCGCCGAAGTCGATGGTGACGTTGCCGGCGGCGGCCGCGCGGAGAAACTCGGAGGGGGCGACGAGGTCGAGGGTGGGCTCGGAGTTCGAGTAGCAGGTGACGGCGCGCCGCCACTTGAAGCTGTCGTCGCATCGCTCCTGGCAGGTCGGGTCGAGGCAGAAGTGGTAGGGCAGCCAACCCGGATCGGCGTCCCAGGCCGAGGCCACCGAGACCACCCGGCTGAGACAGGCCGGCGCGTTGAGGGCGTCGGGATACCCGTTGTTGCCGGCCGCCGCGACGACCATGATCCCGGCGTCGGCCGCGAGGCCGACCGCCGCCGCGTAGGCGACGTTGTCGGTGTCGCACGGCCCTTCGAAGCGGCCGCCGCCGAGCGAGATGTTGATCGAGGCGAGGCGATAGCCGTCGCCCTCGCGATGGAGCACGGCATCCTCGATGGCGGCGACCACGGCGCTGGTCGTCGCGGTCCGACAGCCTTCGTCGGGTGTCGCTTTGTAGGCGAGGATCTTGGCAGCCGGGGCGACCCCGCCCGCGAACCGCCTTCCCGGGCTCCACTGGTAGGACACCCCGGCCGCGACCGAGGCGACCGCGGTGCCGTGCCCGTGGCAGTCCATCGGGTCGTCGTCGCCGTCAGCGGTGTCGAGACCGTAGACCACCTTGGCGTTCGGGATCTGGCCGCCCCCGAGGGTGGGATGGAGGTAGTCGACGCCGGTGTCGATGATCGCGACCGCCGTTCCCTCGCCGGCGAGGCCCTCCTGGTGCAGGATGTCGGCGCCGATGAGCTCGACCCCCTCGAGGGTCTGCGGCCACCACTCCCGATCGGGCTCGACGAGGCGGATCCCGGGACGGGCGGCGAGCCCGGCGGCGCCGGCCGGGCTGACCTCGGCGGCGATCGCCGGCTGGAGCCGGAAGCGACGTTCGACCCTCAGGTCCCCGGTCGCCTCGAGGTCGGCGAGCCCGGCCACCGCCCGGTCGACGATGCGGCGGATCCGATCCACCCGTTGCTCGAGGGGGCCCGCGTTCGACTTCTCAAAGACGCCTGCGGCGAAGTGGACGAGGACCGACTGGGGCTCGCCGGCGGCGGCGCGGGCGGCCACCTCCGGGGCGAGCTCGCCGGCTCGCGCAGGCGACGCCGCCGGCGGGCCGGCGACGAGCGCCAGGACGAGGACGGCGGGCAGCGTCGTTGCAGCGCGTGACACGATGGCGAGGGCTCCCTGGATGCCCGACCGGCGGGCGAGACCGCCGCTGGACATCGATCGGCTGTCGAACCCCGGTCCCGCCGAGCCCCCTCGGCACGGCCTGGCCTCTCGAGGTGAGGTCTCAGTATACCTGATCGGACCACCGCGGGCCGCCCGCCGTCGGTGCGGTAGTATGGCCGCCGTGACCAGGCTGATCATCGCGGATGCCCACGTCGGCCAACGTCCGGGGGATGTGTCCGACATGGTCACCATGCTATGCGAAGCCGCGGGCCACGGTGTGACCGAGGTCATCTATCTCGGTGACGGCTTCCAGTACCTGATCGGCATGTCCAAGTTCTGGACACGCGGTGTACGCGACGTGATGGCGACCTGGCGGGTCCTGCGGGCCGGCGGGGTTCGGATCGGGGTCGTCGAGGGCAACCGGGACTTCTTCCTCGACGAGCCCGAGCTCGCCGCCGAGATTGACTGGTCGGCCAAGGTCCACGACTTCACCGCCGGCGGCCGCCGGTTCCGGCTCGATCACGGGGACAAGGTGAACCTGCGCGACCTCCAGTACCGCTTCTGGTCGACGGTCTCGAAGTCGTACCCGGCGAGGGTGTGGGCCCGGTTGCTCCCCGAGCGAGTCGCGGTCGCCATCGTCCGGTCGATGGAGGCGCGGCTTGCCGAGACCAACCGGCGATTCCGGTACTTCAAGCCGCTGGCCTCGCTCCGCCGAGCCGCGGTCCAGGCCTGGTCGGATGGCATCGAGGTGCTGCTGTGGGGGCACTTCCACGACGGCTGGAGCTTCCGGTGGGACGACCGGACCGCGGTGATCCTGCCGGCCTGGCTCGACACCGGCCGGGCCCTGCTCGTCGACCGCGCCGGGCACGCCGCCATGGTGGAGAAAAACTTGACACCCTGCGGCTCGCTTCTCACAATGGCTCGGTGACCCTGAGGCCGCTCCAACAGAGGGATCCGCGGGCGCCGCGGCGGGGACGGTGACGGCTCGACGGCTGCCCGGCCCGGTCTCCGGGCTCGACGGCTCGATGCGCGTTCCGGGCTCGAAGAGCCTGACCAACCGCGCCCTGATCGCCGCCGCTGCGGCGGGCGGCGGCCGGATCACCGGGCCCCTCGACTGCGACGACACCCGGCGGCTCGCGGCGGCCCTCGACCGTGCCGGGTGGCCGGTCGGGTGGGGCGACGACATCACGATCGGACCCCGGGGTCCGGCGACCGGGGCGCGGCTCGACCTGGGCGGCTCGGGCACCGGCTCGCGGCTCATCCTCGGGCTGCTCGCCTGCACCCCGGGCTCTTTCACCGTCGACGGGAGCCCGCGGCTGCGCGAGCGGCCGATGGCGCCCCTCCTCGAGGCGCTGCGCGAGCTCGGCGCGGTGGTGACCGACCGCGACGGCTTCCTGCCGGTAGAGATCGCGGGCCGACGGCTCGCCGGGGGGAGGGTCGGGCTGCGGCCCGAGGTCTCCTCCCAGTTCGTCTCGTCGCTCCTCCTCGCGGCGCCGCTGATGGCCGGGGGCCTCGACCTCGAGGTCGTCGGCCCGGTGCCATCGCGGCCCTACCTCGACCTCACGGCTCGGGTCCTCGAGGCCTTCGGCGGAGTCGTCACCCACGACGGGGACCGGCGCTGGCGAGTCGCTCCGGGCGGGCTCCGGCCGGCCGACTACCGGGTCGAGGGCGACTGGTCCGCCGCCGCCTTCCCGGCCGCGGCGGCGGCGGTGGCCGGCGGGTCGGTGACGGTCGGTCCCCTCGCCCTCGACAGCCGGCAGGGCGACCGCGCGCTCTGCGACATCCTGGCGCGGGCCGGGGTGGGGGTGGAGGCGGGCGTCGGGACGGTTCGTTTCACCGGACCGGCGGTCCGGCCCTTCGACGCCGATCTGGCCGCGACCCCGGATCTGTTCCCGGCTCTCATCGTGGTCGCCGCCGCGGCCCCGGCCGGGTCGATTCTGACCGGCCTCGACCACCTCAAGCACAAGGAGAGCGACCGGCTCTCGGTGATGGTCGCCAACCTGACCAGGATCGGCGTCATCGTCGAGCGCGGCGCCGCCACCGTGCGGATCGTCCGTGGCCTGGCGCGAGGACCGGGCGGCGAGGTGACGGTCGGCGCTTCCGACGACCATCGGATCGCCATGGCGATGGCGGTGGCCGGCCTCGCGTCGGGCGGGCTGGTGCTCGACGACGACCGCTGCGTCGGCAAGTCCTTCCCCGGCTTCTGGCGGGCCTGGGAGGACCTGGTCGGCGGCGGACGAAGGCCGGCATGAGAGCGCCGGCGCCGAGCTCGCTGCTCGTCGAGCACCCGGCGCTGCCCCGGCCCTTCGCCGTCGGCGACCGGCCCCCGACCGGCGACATCCTCGATCTCGGATCGGTCGACCGGCGGGCGGTCGCGGTCCAGCTGCTGGCCGCCACCGCGCTGCTCGCCGAGGTCGAGCTGTGGCCGGGGCGATGGGCGCTCCGCCGCGCCCGGGTCGAGATGACCGACGGCGGTCCGCAGGCCCGGCTGCCCACCCTGCCGGTGCCGCTGTCCACGATCTGGTCCCGGCTCGGCGGTGGCGAGCCCGCGGCCGCGGCGTCCCGGGCGGCGGTGCTCGAGGCGGTGGCCGCGGCCACCGGTCTCGGGCTCGATCCGGACGACGTCGGCGCGGTCGAGCCCGGCTTCTTCCTCGACGGCGCCCTGAGCCGTCTGCTCGACGAGCTGCCCCGACCGCTCGACCGGGCGACCGCCGGTTGCCTGTGGCTCTGGCGATGGTCGCTGCCACCCCTTCCTGACCCCGGAGACACCTGCCTCGTCGATGCTCCCGACCCGGCGACCGCCCGGCGGATCGGCGCCGCGCTGTGGGCGGCGGCCCGGCGCCGGGGACGGGATGCGAGCTTCTCGGTGGTCACTGGCGGTCGCCCGATGACAGTGGCTGGGGGCGAGGCCGGCGGCGAGCTCGCGGTGGTCGCGGGAGAGCTCGACGACGACGCGCTCGCCTCGCTGATCGGTCGGGCGGCCGACGGCCGCGCGGCGTCGCTCGCGGTCGGCGGTCTCCCGCCGACCTGGCGGACCGCCGCCCTACCGGTGTTCGACCCGAAGCGGCTCTCGGCCCATCTCTTCATCACCGGGGTGCCGCCGGCGCGCCGTACGGCGGTCGTCGAAGGGCAGGCGGGTCGGCTCGACCCCTTCGCCGCCGCCGATCGACGACGGCTCGACGAGCTGGCTGCGGGTCGGTTCGCCGAGACCCGGCCGGTTCGGCGGGGCCGACACGCCGGGCTGGTCCGGGTGGCCGGGCTCGCCCCCGAGGGCCTCCCGATCGATCGTGCGCTGGCTCTCGCCGACGCCGATGGCGCCGAGCTCGAGGCGGCGGCGGCCGAGGGCGCGGTCCTGATCAGGGATGACCGGGTGCTCCTGCCCGGTCCGGTAGCGCTGTCCGCCGACCCGCGACACGCGGAGGTGGCGACGATCTTCGACGCCGACGATCCGCGCCGTCTGCTGCACGGTGCACTGGCCAGCGGTGACACCGGCGAGATCCTGCGCTGGGCGCGGGAGCGGCTCGACGACCTCGACGCCGTCGCGGTCCGGCGGCTGCTCTCCGGCCTCGCCCCCGGGGCCCTCGGACCGGGGGTCCAGGCCGCGCTGGCCGAGGCCTGCCTGACCCTCGCCGACATCCGGGGCGCCGAGCGCGCCCTCGAGGGGCTCGAGCCCGAGCTCGCCCGGCCGTGGCTCGCCTGGCTGAAGCTGCTCGACCGGACCCCCGAGGAGGAGATCGTCCGGCCGCGCCCGATCGACCTCGAGTCGGCGCCCCGGGCCTGTGCCGAGGTCGGGCTGGTCATCCTGCGTCGGGCGATGGAGGTCGACCGAAACGCCGTGACCGAGGCGATCGAGCTCCTCGGGGCGGCGATCGGCCGGCTCCGCGGCGCCCGCCGACGGTGGGTGGAGATCAGAATGGTCGCGCGAAGCGATCCCGGGCGGCTCGACGACCGGGCGTGGCGCCGGGCGGCGGTGGGCGGCCACCCCGAGCTCGCCGGGCTGGCGCTCTTCGAACGATCGATCCAGGCGACCCTCGACGGCAACCCCGCTCGGGCCCGGCGTCTGCTCCGACGCGTGATGAACGCCGAGCGTTCGCCCGGCCGGCTCGCCCTGATGCAGGTCAACATGGGGGTCCTCGAGGGGGACCTCGGACGGCCGCGGGTCGCCGAGGCGCTGACCCTCGGCGCCTACCTGCTGTTCCGCGCCGCCGGGTTCCGGCGTCGGGAGCACGACGCGCTCCACAACCTGGCGGTCGCCGACATCGACGAGCTCAGGGCCGAGCGGGCCTCGGCGCGGCTCGACGAGCTCGCGCGGGGCGATGACTCGTTGTTCGTCGCGGTCGAGCGGGCCCGGTTGGCCCTCGCGCTCGGCGATCTCGGGGGCTTCCGGGAGCGGCTCGCGGCGCTGCCCGGGGCGATGACCGCGGCTCGTCCGCAGGTCGAACAGGCGGTGTCCTTCCTGCGCGGCGCCGAGGCCCTGCTCGGCGGGTCGACGGGCGAGGCGATCGGTCTGCTGCGGGCCGGTGGACGCGAGGGCGAGACCTGGCTCGCCCTCGCCGCCGCGGTCGCCGGGTCGGAGGGCGGCGGCGAGGCGACGCCAGTCGACGGGTGGGGGGTGGGACGGGCCGCGGAGCTCGTCCGGGCGCTGCGGTCGGGGGACGGGCCGGCGATCCCGGAAACGACCCTCGAGATCGACCGACGCACCGACCACGCGATGGCGGTCGCGCTGTGCCACACCCTCGCGGCGCATCCGGGGTGGCCGGGACCGGAGCTGCGCCGACGGGCCGCGCGGACCCTCTCCCGCGGGGGCCTCGACGGCTGGGCCGCGCGGTTGCGCCTCGCGCCCGACGAGGTCGACGCCTTGCTGCGCGGTATGGCGACGCTGGCCCGGCGTCGAGCCGCCGGGCAGCCGGTCGGGGATGAGGCGCTCGCCGACCTGTCGGGCCCGCTGGGCGTCGACGGGCTGGTTCTCCGAAGCGCGGGCGACGGCCGCGAGCTCGCCCGATCCGGCGCGGGAGAGCCGGCGGAGTCGGTTCGTCGCGGCGATCTCGAGCTCGTGGCGCTGGGGACGCCCTTCGGGCGGGGGCGGGCCCTCGACCTGCTCGGCGAGCTGATCGAGCTGGTCCCGCCGACGGGCGTCGGGGCGGACCAGCCTCGAGTGGAGCACGAGGTCCGGATCGACGGACCCTCGGAGGCGGCCCGCCGCCTGCGCGACGAGATCTGGAAGGCGGCGCCGTCGGCACTGACGGTGCTCATCCAGGGAGAGACCGGCGTCGGCAAGGAGGTCGTCGCCAGCGAGATCCACCGCCTCTCCGGACGGTCCGGGAAGCTCGTGCCGGTCAACGTCGCCGCGATTCCCGCGAGCCTGCTCGACGCCGAGCTCTTCGGCTCGCTCAAGGGCGCCTTCACCGGCGCCGATCGCTCCCGGCGCGGGCTGGCCGCCGCGGCCGACGGCGGGACGCTCTTCCTCGACGAGGTCGGCGACCTCGACCTCGCCCTCCAGGTCAAGCTGCTCCGCTTCCTCGAGTCGGGCGAGATCCGGGCCGTCGGATCGGACGATACCAGGCGGGTCGACGTGCGCGTGATCTGCGCGACCCACCGCAACCTCGAGCGAATGGTACGCGAAGGCCGCTTCCGGCAGGATCTGTTCTTCCGGATCGCGGTGGTACGGCTGCGGGTTCCGTCCCTGCGCGAGCGGCTCGCCGACATTCCGGCGCTCCGCTCGATCTTCGAGCGCGAGGCGGCGACCCGCCACGGTCTGCGGGTCGGCCCGTGGTCCGCCGCCGCGGAGCGTCGCCTGCTCGACCACCGATGGCCGGGCAACGTCCGCGAGCTCAAGCACACCGTCGAGGTCGCGATGGCGCGAGCCGCCGGGGCGACGATCCGACCCGACCATCTTCCCCTCGGCGAGAGCGAGGGGGAACCGCGTGGCACGTGGGAGGGCGCCCTCACCGAGTTCAAGCGCCGGCTGCTCGTCGAGGTGCTCGGCCGGCATGACGGCAACCGGAGTGCTGCCGCCCGCGAGCTCGGAATCTCGAGGCAGGCGCTGCTCTACCAGATCACGAAGCTGGGACTGACCGGCACATGATGCCCGGCCGCTCCTCCGATCACGGCGCCCGGACGGCCCAAAAAAAAGGGTGCGGACCTTGCGGCCCGCAGGAGGAAGGAGGAGGTATGATGCGGTACCAGGTCGTTGGGTGCCTGGCTGCCCATTTCAATAAGCAAACCCCATGCCAATATTCCAGGATGGGAGGCTCGTGCTGGCGGATTTCGTGACCAGGCTCGGGATGGGCGTCCGGGAGCTGCGCCGGAGTCCCGACGCCGAGGTCCACGAACGAGTCGACCTGCGGGCCTGGACCGCCCTCGGCGTGGGCGGGGTCGCGACGCTGGTGGCCCGCTGCCACAACGTTTCCGGGGTGCGCGACACCCTCGATCTCGCCTCGTCGCACGGCCTCGCCTGGCTGACCCTGGGCGGCGGATCGCGGATCATCACACCGGACGCGGGCGTCCACGTCCCGGTGCTCAGCCTGACCGGAGAGCTCGCCCGGTGGGCGTCCGAATCCGATGGAATCGTGGCCGGCGGTGGTGCCAACTTGGCACAGGTGTGCCGTGCCGCGATGCGAAACGGTCTGGTCGGTCTCGTCGCGCCCGGCGGTGACGGCGGCACCGTCGGCGGGCTGGTGGTTGCCGGCGCGGCCGGTGTGGTCGATCTCGCCGGCACCCTCGACTGGGTCGATCTGCAGCGGCCCGGCGGCGAGGTCGAGCGATGGCGGCCGGACGACGGCCGCCGGGTTCCCGGGATGGACGAGCTCCGACGTCGGGTGGTCGTCCGAGCGCGGTTCCGGTTACGGCCGTGGTCGGGTCCCGAGCCGCAGCGCCCCGTCACCCTGCCCAGATTCAGCCGCGCGGTGCGCTCGACGGGGCCGGTATTTCTCGACCCGCTGGACGCCACGGCCGCGGACCTCCTCGCCGAGGCGGGCTGCTGTGGGCTGTCGGTCGGCGGCGTGCGGCTCGGCGGCGAGGGCTCGAACGAGCTCCTCGCCGGACGGTCCGCGACCTCCGCCGAGGTGCTCGAGCTGTGCCGGCGAGGCCGCGACCGGGTCGCCGAGGTCACCGGCGTCAGCCTCAAGACCGCCCTGGTCTTCGTCGACGAGTGGGGGATGGAGATCGCGCTGTGAAGAACCTCGGACCCAGGGTTCTGGCCGCCGCGGCGGTGCTGGCGATCGTCATCGAGATGGTCGGCGTCGCCGGCTGGTGGAGCTGGCGCCGCGCCGTCGAGACGATGATCGAAGACGCCGCGCGGGGCGCCGACCGGCTCGCCAGCGACATCGGGCTCCGCCTGCCCCCGGTCGCCCGGAGGTCCCGCCGGCTTCCCGGAACGGCCCTCGCGGCGGCCCCGGATCTCTCGGTGGCGCGTGCTCTCCTCGCCCTCGGCCGCGATCAGGTCCGCTGGGCGCCGGCGGACTCCTTCGGCTTCGCCAACCGGGGGCGGGCCGCCCTCATCGAGGGCGAGATCGATGATGCCGCGGCGTCGATCGCCGAGGCGCTGGCCCGCGACCCGACCTCGCCCGCCCTGCACCGGCTCGCCGCTCTCGCGGCGGGGTCGCGGGGGCGACGCACCGAGGTCATGGATCATCTCGCCATCGCGGCGGGGCTCAGCTCGGCGTCGAGGGTCGACGCCGTCGACCTCACGCCCGAGGAGATCGAGGCGGTGACGTTGAAGGGCCTCGAGCTGCGGCTCGACTACTACCCGAGGGAGCGGACCGCGGGGATCACCGCGCTCGCCAGGGAGCTGCGGTCGCGCGGTCGGGCCGGGGAGGGACGTGACCTGCTCGAGGCCGAGCTCCCCGACCCGCGGATCGCCATCGAGCTCGCCCGATGGGACGTCGAGCCCGGTTCGGCGGAGGGCGCGGTGGCGGCTCAGCGACGTCTCGCCGAAGTCGTCGCCAGACCGGGGATGCCGGCGTCCGTCCTCGCCGAGGCGTGGTCGGTGATCGCCCTGGCCCGCGACCTCGGCGGCGACCCGGCGGGCGCGGTCGAGGCGGCGGACCGCGCACTGGTCCACGATCCGGAGTCGGCGGCGCCGTACCGGGTGCTGGCCGCGCTTGCCGAGCGGCGGGGCGATCCCGAGGGGGCCCTCGACCTGCTCCGGCGAGCCTGGGCGATGAGCCCGACCGATGTCGACCTGCTCCTCAGCGTGGCCCGGACCGCGGAAGCGGCGGGACGCTCCGACGACGCCCGTCTCGCCCTGGAACGTGCGGTGACCCTGGCGCCGTCCGATCCCGGCATCCGCGCTCGGCTCGTCGAGCTCGAGCTCCGCCGGGGCGCCTACCTCCAGGCGACGCTGACCCTCGCGGCGGCCCTCGATCGTTTTCCCGAGGACCGACGGTTGCTCGCCCTCGCCGATCGGTTGCGCAATGAGGTCGAGGGGCGCTGAGAGGCATCGCGGCAGGTGGGGGGGTCAGCCCTCACCGGCCTCGTCGAAGACCTCGGCCGAGAAGACCGAGATCGCGACCCCGGGCTCGCGCCAGCAGCCCGGGCGCAGGCCGGCCTTGCGGCAGGTCTGGTCGAGGAACTCGACCGCCGTCCATCCGTAGCGCTCGCCGACCTGGGGCAGGAGCAGACCGCGCGCCGTGCCGCGCTCGATGACGATCCCGTCACGACCGACGACGATCTCGCCGGGGCCGGCGACCGGCCGCAACGGGGTCAAAGCGGAGATCTCGATGGTGAGACCGGCGAGCTCCCCCGGCCCGACCGGCGGAAACCTCGGATCGTGAAACGCGGCGTTGACCGCGTTGGCGCGGACCGAGATCCAGAGCGGGTCGATGCCGACGACGTGACCGATACAGCCGCGGAGCGATCCGTCCGCGGTCAGCGTGACGAAGGCGCCGCAGCACTCGGTGAGGGGTCCTTCCGGGGGCGTCTCGTCGGGGAGGGCCCGCCCGGCGAGCCGGGCCTCGATGGTCGCGCGGGCGAGGCCGAGCAACCATCGCCGCTGCCCGGTGTCGATCTGGTTCGGTGGCTGCCGGCTCATCGGGTTCACCCCCCGGCCAGGATGGTATCGTGGCCGGGTGATCGTCAAGCTCCCGTACGGCCGGGACAGCGTGGCGGTGGATCTCCGAGGGCTTCGGGTGCGACCGCTCGAGCCGAAGGCGGAGCGGGGCGCCGCCGACCCGGGGCGCCTCGTCTCGCGGGCGGTCGACGACCCGGTCGACGGGGCGCCGCTGATCGAGCTCGCCAGAGGTCGCAGAACAGCGGTGGTCGTCGTCCCCGATGCGACACGGAGGGCCGCCCTCCCGGCGGTGCTGCCGGCGATCGTCAACCGTCTGATCGTCGCCGGCGTCGAGCCGCGGGCGATCACCGTTCTCGTGGCCTCGGGAACCCACCCTCCGGTTGTCGAGGGCGAGCTGCGAGAGCTCGTCGGCGAGCTCCCCACCGGGGTGTCTCTGCGTCAGCACGTCTGCCGCGACGACGCGGCGCTCGCGACGATCGGCGAGCTCCGCCCGGGCCTACCGCTCCGGATCGACCGGGAGGTCGCCGAGACCGAGCTGCTGCTCACCGTCGGCGCGGTGCGCCACCACTACTTCGCGGGCTTCGGGGGCGGCCCCAAGATGGTCTTTCCCGGGGTCGCGGGCCACGACGAGATCCAGGCCAACCACGCCCTGGTGCTCGACCCGGCGGCCGGCGGCGCCCGCCGCCACCCGGGCTGCGAGCCGGGTCGGCTCGACGGCAACCCGGTGGCCGAGGAGATCGCCCGGGCGGCCGATCTGAGACCGCCCGACATAGCGGTGTGCCTGGTTCCGGGACGCGACGGCGGGGTCGGTTTTGCCGCCGCCGGCCCCTGGCGGCCGGCCTGGGCCGCCGCGGTCGAGCGGGCCCGCGAGTGGTACGAGCTCGAGCCGGCCCGTTTCGGACGGCTGGTCGCCTGCGCCGGCGGCCGCCCCGGCGACGCGACGCTGATCCAGGCCCACAAGTGGCTCGACGCGGTCTGCCGCTTCGCCGAGCCGGGCGCCGAGATCATGTTCGCCGCCGAGCTCGGCGACGGGCCGGGATCCCCGGCGATGGCCCCCTTTCTCGAGGACCCGCGACCGGGGGCGATCCTCCAGCGTCTCGCCGAGGGCTGGGTCCAGTACGGCCACACGACGCTGCGGATCGTCGAGAAGACCGCCGCCCATCGGGTTCACCTGAGGTCGTCGCTCGACCCCGATCTCGCGCGCCGCCTCGGCTTCGAGCCGGTCGGCGACCTCGACGAGGTCGCGGAGCGCTGGCGGGCCCATGGGCTCGAGGGGAGGGTGGCGGTGATGGCCGGGTCGCCGGTCTGGCCGCGCGGGCTCTGAGCGGCGGCGGGTGGCCCACGCTTGACCGGCGTCAAGGACGCGCACTCGGGCTCGTCCGATGCTGGGACCCGAGAGACGGACGGAGGCCGGGATGGCGGTTCGACAGATCATCGAGATCGACCAGGAGAAGTGCGACGGCTGCGGCGACTGCGTGTCGGCCTGCGCCGAGGGCGCCATCCAGCTGATCGACGGCAAGGCCCGCCTGGTCCGCGACAGCTACTGCGACGGGCTCGGGGCCTGCATCGGCGACTGCCACGTCGGCGCGATCTCGATCGTCGAGCGCGACGCCGAGGTCTTCGACGAGGACGCGGTGGCGGTTCACCTGCAGGCCATCGGACGGATGCCGGCCCACACCGAGACGCACGCCCCGGCGCCACCCCTTCTCAACCTCGTCAACCCGATGCGGGTGGGACCGGCGACGGGCGGCGGTTGTCCCGGCTCGCGGGCCCAGGTGCTCGCGCCGCGTCCGGTGCTGGCCGGCGTTGGGGCGACGCCCCGGAGCTCGCAGCTCCGACACTGGCCGGTCCAGCTCCACCTCGTCCCGCCGACCGCACCCTTCTTCGCGGGGGCCGACGTCCTGATCGCCGCCGACTGCGTGCCCTTCGCGGTGGCCGGCTTCCACGAGCGCTACCTCGCCGGCCACTCGCTGGCGATCGCCTGCCCCAAGCTCGACCACAACCAGGAGGTCTATCTCGACAAGCTGGTCGCCATGATCGACCTCGCCGGCGTCGCCTCGATCCACGTCATGGTGATGGAGGTCCCGTGCTGCGGCGGGCTTGTCCGTCTCGTCGACCAGGCCCGCCGGCGAGCCTCGCGAGCGGTCCCGGTCCGCTGTACCGTCGTCGGCACCGACGGCGAGGTGCGCCGCGAGATCGAGCTCGAGCAGGCCGCGGGGTAGCCGCGCCGCCGGCCGGAGTACAATCGGGCGACGCGCCGCCCTCGGGTCGCGCGGACGATCGGAGGTTCGGATGACGCGTCGGCATATGAGCTACCTGACGGCGGCGATCCTCGCCGCCGCGTCGATCGGGATGGTCTTCGGGCAGGCCGGTGTGCCGACGTTCTCGGTCGAGCAGCCGCGCCTCGACCTCGGCGAGGTCCGGGGCGGCGCCGAGGTGGTGGCGACCTTCGTCTTCCACAACAACGGGGCGCAGGACGTCCGGATCATCAAGGCGAAGCCCACTTGAGGCTGCGCGGTGGCCGAGTTCGACTCGGTCATCCCGGCTGGTCAGTCGGGCAAGCTGACGGCGAAGGTCAGAACCACCACGGCCCAGTCCGGGCCGTTTTCGAAGAGCGTCGCGGTGACCACCGACGCGCCGGGGGCCGAACGGCTCAACCTCAGCGTGACCTTCACCATCGTCAACGCGGTGACGGTGCTGCCACGGCCCCAGGTGTCGCTGGCCGGGGTCGAGGGAGACATCTCGTCGGCGACCGTCGTGCTGCGGCGCGGCGACGGGGGCGACCTCGAGATCGGCGACGTGGTCGGGGTCGACGAGCGGCTCGAGGTCTCGTGGACCAGGGTGACCGATCCGGGGCTCGCGGCGGGTCAGCAGGTCCGTCCGGGGGACGTGGTGCTGACCGTCGCGACCAGGCCCGGAACGGCAGCGGCAATGCTCAACGGGACCTTCGGCGTGACCACCAACCACCCCGACGCCGAGCGGGTGGACATCGCCTACGGCCTCCGGCTCAGACCGGTGATCGAGGCCAGACCGGAGAGCCTGCGCCTCATCCTCCAGGAGGGCAACCAGGCCGCCAGGATGGCGCTGGTCCGGGTGCAGCACAACCGCCGGGAGGGCTTTCGGATCACCGGCATCGCGTGCTCGAAGCCCGAGCTCCTCCGCGCCAACCTGGTCGACGGCGATGTCGAGCAGCAGGTCCACACCGTCGCGGTGATGCTCCAGGACGACGTCATGCCGGGCGCGCTCGGAGAACGGCTGCTCGAGTCGCTAGTGCTCACCACCGACGATCCCGGTCGCGAGAGGCTCGAGGTCGGCGTTCTCGTCGAGCCGCGCGAGCTGCACCGGCCCGGTCCGCCCCGACCGATCGAGTAACCCCGGCGGGGAGGACCCGGCCGACCGCGAGTCGGCTCTGCACCTCGGTGGTCGCCGCGGTCCATTCGAGATGGACACGCGGCAAAAACCGCGTACAATGATCCGTCCGCCGCGTCACGGAAAAGAGCCACGCCGAATGCCGTCCACCCAACCGTCCGAGAACCCCCGACCGCTGATCATCGCTATCGACGGCCCGGCGGGAGCCGGTAAGTCGACGGTCGCCCGGAGGCTCGCGGATCGGCTCGGCGTTCCCTACATCGACACCGGCGCGATGTACCGCGCGGTCGGCCTGCTGGCGATCCGCGCCGGGCTGACGCCGCCCTTCGACGAGACCGCGGACGGTGAGCTCGAGACCCTCGCGGGCGATCACTCGATCGAGCTCGTCGGTCGGGGCGACGAGGTCCGAGTCCTGCTCGACGGCGAGGACGTCAGCGACCCGATCCGGACCCCGGAGTGCGCCCTGATGGCCTCGGCGGTGTCGGCGGTCAGCGGCGTCCGGCGCGCCTTGGTCCCGCTCCAACGACGGATCGGGCTCGCCCGCGGCGCGGTGATGGAGGGCCGGGACATCGGCAGCGTCGTCTTTCCCGACGCGACGCTCAAGGTCTTCCTTACCGCCAGCCCCGACGAGCGGGCGAGGCGGCGTCACGGCGATCTCGTACGCCAGGGAATCGCCTCGTCGGTCGACGAGGTGAGGCGGCAGCAGCACCAGCGCGATCTGCAGGACACCTCGCGCACCGACTCGCCGCTCCACGTCGCCAGAGGCTCGGTGGTGGTCGACACCACCGGGCTCGCGCTCGACGAGGTCGTCGAACGACTGGTTGCGGAGCTCGAATCGGGCGCGGGGGATCGCCTTGACACGAGCGGTGAGAACACCATAAGGTCACGGAATCACGGAGGATTGGGTTGCAGAAGGTCTGCGCCCATCGAGGAGGAGTCGTCTTGAACATGGACCTTGAGCTGAACGGCGAGAAGAACAACGGAGAGGGGATGGACCAGCTCTCGATGGAAGAGCTGATGGAGACCTCCCTTCAGAGCCTGCGGGAGGGTGAGGTCATCCAGGGTACGGTCGTTGCGATCAACGCCGACGAGGTGCTCATCGACATCGGCTTCAAGTGCGAGGGCAGCGTGCCGCTGCCCGAGCTCACCGATCCCGCGACCGGCAAGCTGACGGTGGCCGTCAACGACGTCATCGAGGTCTTCGTCGAACGTCTCGACGAGGCCGAGGGTCGGGTACGCCTGTCCCACGACCGGGCCAGCAAGCTCAAGATCTGGAGCGTCGTCGAGGAGGCGTACAAGAACGGCGACATCGTGACCGGCCGGGTGCTCGAGCGCGTCAAGGGCGGCCTCGCGGTCGACATCGGCATTCGCGCCTTTCTCCCCGGCTCGCTGGTCGACCTGCGGCCCAACCGTCGCCTCGAGGACTACGTCGGCCAGCAGATCGAGGCGCGGGTCATCTCCTTCGACCGGCGCCGGTCAAACGTCGTGCTGTCGCGCAAGGCGGTGCTCGAGGACGAGATCGGCAAGGTCAAGGAAGAGACCATGTCCGCCCTCGAGGAGGGCAAGCTGGTCCGAGGGGTCGCCAAGAACATCACCGACTACGGGGTGTTCATCGACCTCGGCGGGCTCGACGGCCTCCTCCACATCACCGACATCTCGTGGGGCCGGGTCGGTCACCCGAGCGAGTACTTCAAGGTCGGCGACGAGGTCGACGTCGTGGTGCTGCGCTTCGACCGCGAGCGCGAGCGCGTCTCGCTGGGCTACAAGCAGCGCTTCGAGGATCCGTGGATCCTCGTCCCCGAGCGCTACCCGGTCGGCAAGCGCGTCCACGGCAAGGTCGTGAGCATCGTCGACTACGGCGCCTTCGTCGCCCTCGAGGAGGGCGTCGAGGGGTTGGTCCACGTCAGCGAGATGTCGTGGACCAAGAAGGTCAAGAACCCGCGCTCGATCCTCGAGATCGGCGAGGAGGTCGATGTCGTCGTGTCCGAGGTCGACATCGACAAGCGGCGCCTGTCGCTGTCGCTGCGCGCGATCGAGCCCAACCCCTGGGAGCAGGTCGCCGACACCCACCATGTCGGCAGCCGGATCAAGGGGTTGGTCCGCAACCTGACCGATTTCGGCGCCTTCGTCGAGATCGTGCCCGGGGTCGACGGTCTGGTCCACATCTCCGACATGTCGTGGACCCGGCGGATCAACCACCCCTCCGAGGTGGTGCAGAAGGGTGACGAGGTCGAGGCGGTGATTACCTCGGTCGACGTGGTCAACCAGAGGATCTCGCTGTCGATGAAGGAGCTGCTCCCCAACGAGTGGGAGGAGTTCGCCAACGCCCACGGCGTCGGCGACCTGGTGGCCGGCGTGGTCACCAACGTCACCGACTTCGGGGTCTTCGTCGAGCTCTCGCCCGGCGTCGAGGGGCTGTGCCACATCTCGGAGATCGACCGGGACAGCGGCGCGACCCTCGCCGAGTCCTTCGCCGCCGGTCAGGGCGTGACCTGCCGGATCCTCCGTATCGACTGGAACGAGAACCGAATCGGGCTGTCGATGCACAGCGTCGATCAAGACGGCTCCGGCCCGTCGTCCCCGGCCTCCGCCGAACCGGTCGTCGCGGAGACCGCGATGGCCGCCGCCTTCAAGGCGGGGGGTGTGGTCGAGACCCTGTCGGCGGATGTGGCGGACGAGCCGAGCGAGGACCACGACGAGACCGGGGCGGATGGCGAGAGCGGGGACGCCGAGACCGAGGGGGAGCGCTGACCGGCGGCGATCGCGACCGCCAGGAACCGAACCAACGGGGGAGTTGCTCACAATGACCATGACCAAGGCGGATCTGGTGGACAGGGTCGCCGGCGCAGCGGATGTGCCGAGAAAGACGGCCGACGAGGTGGTGCAGATCGTCCTCGACAGCATCGTCGGCGCGCTGCACGCCGATGAGAAGGTCGAGCTCCGCGGCTTCGGATCGTTCCGGATCCGTCAGCGCGACCAGCGGACGGGCCGCAACCCGAAGACCGGCGACAAGGTGCACGTCCCGCCCAAGAAGATCCCCTACTTCAAGCCCGGCAAGCACCTTCGCGAAGAGCTCCTGCAGCAGTGAGGGTCGGTGGGACGACGTGACGCCGAGCAAGGCCCTGCGCGACGACGGTCGCAGCCGGCCCGGTGCCGAGGACCGGCCGCCGCCGGTCGCCAAGCCCCTGCTGTTCGTCGCCTGGCTGGTTCCCGGCCTCGGCCACTGGCTGCTCGGAAAGCGGCTTCGCGCCCTGGTCTTCGCCGCGGTGATCCTCGCGGCCTTCACGACCGGAATCCTCCTCGACGGCGAGCTCGCGGTGCCGCAGCAAAACAGCCCTCTCACCTGGTTCTTCACCTTCGGCTGTCTCGGTAACGGTGCGCTCTATCTGATCCGCTTGCTCTGGGCCAACGGGATCGACGGCCTCTTCAGCTCGGCGTTCCCGTACGGTCTCTCGGGGGGCGGCGATCCGGTGGCGGCGGGGTTCTTCTACGGCAAGGCATTCCTCTACACCTCGGGTCTGATGAACCTCCTGGTCGTGCTCGACGTGCACGACATCGCTCGCGGCGACAAGAGCTGATGGACCACTTCCTCCTCCTCGTCTGGCACGCCCTGCTGGTCGCGACCTTCTTCGCCTTTCTGTGGCGCAGCGACCCGCATGGCCGCAAGGTCATGTTCGTCAAGTCGTTCCTGATCTTGGTACTGGGTGCAGTCGTCGTCGGATGGCTGATGTTCCCGTTTCCGTGATCGGCCTCCGGCCGCAGCGGGAACCCCCGAGCCCGACCGTCCCCGGGGCCGCGCTGCGCTGGTCGGCCAACCTCGCCTATGCCGCGCTGCTGGTGGTGGCCGCACTCCTTCCGTCGACCAGCTCGCTGGTTCACCACGCCCCGCCGGACTGGCTCAGCCACGGCGCGGCGCACGGCCTGCAGAGCGTCCTGCTGTGCTGGGCGCTCGCGCCGTCGCTGGGCGCTCGCCGCGGGCTCGCCGGCGCCTTCCTCGGAGCCGTGGCCTTCGGGACGGTCACCGAGGGTCTCCAGCTGCTCCAGCCCGGGCGGGCGGTCGAGGGGCGCGATCTCATCGCCAACGCCGCCGGCGCCCTGCTCGCCTGCGCGACGATCGCGGCGATCAAGGGTCGCGACCGGGGGGCGCCTCGATGAGCCGCCTGCTCGTCGTCGCCGGCGAGGTCTCCGGGGATCTCCACGCCGGCAACCTCCTGAGCGAGCTGCGCCGGCTCGATCCCGGGATCGAGGCCTGCGGCATCGGGGGCGAGCGGCTGCAGGCGGCGGGTCTCGAGTGCCTGGCGAGCACCGACGAGCTCGCCCACATGGGGCTGGTCGAGGTGCTCCGCGAGCTGCCGCGGATCCGCCGGGTGATGAAGCGGGTGGTCGACGAAGCGAGACGTCGGCGCCCAGACCTCGCGGTCCTCGTCGACTCGCCGGACTTCAACCTGCGGCTGGCCGCCCGTCTCGACCGGATCGGCGTCCCGACGGTGCTCTACGTGTCGCCGCAGCTCTGGGCCTGGCGGAGGGGACGGGTGAAGGTCGTCCGCCGGCTCGCCAAAGAGGTCATCTGCCTGCTCCCCTTCGAGGTGCCGTTCTACCTCGACCACGGCGTACCCGCGCGCTACGTCGGCCACCCGCTGGTCGACGACCTGGCGCGCGATGGGCTGCTCGACGAGCGGTTTGCCGCGTCCCCGGGCAAGCTCGCGCTGCTCCCGGGCTCGCGGGCGATGGAGGTGCGGCAGCTCCTCCCGACGATGCTCGCCGCGGCGGCCGAGCTGACCGACCGGCTGACCGACATCGTGCTCGTCGAGGCGCCCGGAGTGGGCCGGGTGATCGACGAGATCATCGGGAATGCCGGGACCGCTGCGGCAGTCCGACGGGTCGGCGGGGGGGAGCGACGGCGCGAGCTCGCGACGAGCCGCCTCGCCTGGACCGCGTCGGGCACCGCGACGCTGGAGTGCGCGCTGCTCGACGTTCCGATGATCGTCGGCTACCGGCTGCAGCCGCTCTCCTACGCCCTGGCGAGGCTCCTGGTCCGCGTGCCCCACGTCGCCCTGGTCAATCTCATCGCCGGTGAGCGCGCGGCTCCCGAGCTCATCCAGGGACGGTGGAACCCGAAGGAGCTCATCGCGACGACCCTCGAGCTGCTCGGTGGCAGGGCGGGCGGGCAGCGCGCCGCCCTCGCACCGGTGCGCGAGAGGCTCGGGCCGCCGGGGGCGTCGCGGCGTGCCGCCGAGGCCGTCCTCGAGCACCTCTGACCGCCGGGCGGGCGTGGGCGGGCCCGATGGTAGAATCTCGCCCCTGGAGGAAGAATGTCCGGTGACCAGCCCGCGACCCGGGGCGACCGGCGACCGGCCGGCCCCAGGGTGGGGATGATCAGCCTCGGCTGCGCGAAGAACCTCGTCGACGGCGAGGTGATGCTCGGTCACCTCGAGGCGCGCGGCATCGGGGTTACCGCCCAAGCCGACGACGCCGATGTCGTCGTCGTCAACACCTGCGGCTTCGTCACCGACGCCAAAGCGGAGTCGATCGAAGCGATTCTCGAGGTCGTCGAGGCCAAACGGGCCGGTCGGGTGCGCCGGCTCGTGGTGGCCGGCTGCATGGCCCAGGCCTACGCCGAGGAGCTCCGCCGCGAGATCCCGGAGATCGACGCGTTCATCGGGCTCGACGAGCTCGAGCGGGTGGCCGAAGCGGTGCGCGGCGAGCTGGCGGACCATCTTCCCGACCAGCACGGCGCGGTCCGCCTCTACGACCACGCCAACCCGAGGCTGCTGTCGACCAGCGGCTACGCCTATCTCAAAGTCGCCGAGGGCTGCGGCAACCCCTGCTCCTTCTGCCACATTCCGGCGATGCGCGGCGACTTTCGCTCGCGCCCCCTCGGCGATCTCGTGGCTGAGGCGCGCCGTCTCGAGGCGGCCGGCGTTCGCGAGCTCGTCCTGATCGCCCAGGACACCACCCGCTATGGCGAGGACCTCGGTCTCGACCACGGCCTGCGCCGGCTGGTGACCGCGCTGCTCGGGGAGACCGAGATCCCCTGGATCCGCTTTCTCTACGCCTACCCGTCGACCCTCGACGAGGGGCTGTTCGATCTGATGGCCGAGGAGGCGCGTTTCGTGCCCTACCTCGACATCCCGCTGCAGCACGCGAGCCGACCGGTGCTCAAGGCGATGAAGAGGGGAGGGGACGCCCAGCGCTACCTCCGCCTCGTCGAGCGAGCCCGGGCGACGGTCCCCGACCTCGCGGTGCGCACGACCTTCATCGTCGGCTTCCCCGGGGAGGGGCGCGACGAGCTCGACGAGCTCCTCGCTTTCGTCCGAGAAGCGCGGTTCGACCATCTCGGGGTCTTCACCTACTCGTGGCAGGAGGAGAACCCGGGGGCCGCGCTCGGCGATCCGGTTCCCGAGGAGGTCAAGGCCGAGCGACAGGCGGAGCTCCTCGAGGCGCAGCAGGCGGTGTCGATGGCGATCAACCGCGGGCTGGTCGGCCGGACGCTCCCGGCGATCGTCGCCGGCCCGCTCGCCGAGATGGAGCTGCTCACCGAGGGTCGGCTGCGCCGCCAGGCGCCCGAGATCGACGGCCGCCTCCTGATCAACGACGGGACGGCGCCCGCGGGGGCCCTGGTCGACGTCGAGGTCACCGAGGCCCATCCCTACGACCTGGTCGGCCGGATCGTGCGGGTCGTCCGACCTCCCTCGCCGGGCCCACGGTTCCTGCCGGTGATCGGGTGACCGGTGCGATGAGGATCTTCAGGGACCCGCTCGGGAGCGAGGAGCCGCCGCGCGGCTCGGTGCTGAGCATCGGGAACTTCGACGGCGTTCACCTCGGCCACCAGGCGGTGCTGCGCCACGTCGTCGGTCGGGCGGCCGAGCTCGGCGTCCCGGCCGCCGCGATGACCCTCGACCCGCACCCGATCAAGCTGCTTCGGCCCCGCCAGGCCCCGCGCCTTCTGACGACGCTCGAGCAGCGCATCGAGCTCATCGCGCGGACCGGGATCGAGGCCACGATGGTGATTCCCTTCACCCACCGGTTGGCCCGGATGCCGGCCGAGAACTTCGTCACCGACATCCTCGTCGACCGCCTCGCGGTCCGAGAGGTCTACATCGGCGCCAACTTTCGATTCGGCGCCGACCGCGGTGGGGACGTCGAGATGCTCGTCCGGATGGGGGAGCGGCTCGGCTTCACCGCCGCTGCGTCGCCGATCGTCGAGGCCGCCGGCGGGGTGGTCTCCTCGACCCGGGTCCGCGAGGCGGTGGCCGACGGCCGGGTCGAGGAGGCGGCCGCGCTCCTCGGTCGATTCGAGTTCATCGACGGCTCGGTGCTCGAGGGCAAGAGGCTGGGGCGCAAGCTCGGCTTCCCGACCCTCAACATCGAGGTCGGGAACGAGCTCCATCCCGGCTCCGGGGTCTACATCACAGCGGTCAACATCCCCTCGTTCCACCGGACCTTCGCCTCGGTGACCAACATCGGCACCCGGCCGACGGTCTACGAGAACTCGATCCTCACCATCGAGACCCACCTACTCGACTTCAACGCCGATGTCTACCGCGAGCCGGTCCGCCTCTTCTTCCTGCGCCGGGTCCGCGACGAGATCAGCTTCCCGTCGACCGTCCAGCTGATGGCGAGAATCCGGCAGGATGTCGAGGCCACCCGGCTGTTCTTCCTCCAGCGACCGGTCGAGAGCCTCGAGCTGATCACTCCGTGAGCACCCTCGCCATTGCCACCCTGGTCGGCGCGCTCTGCCTCTCGACCCTGCTTCTCGTCCTGGTGGTGGCCGCGGTGTGGTGGTTCGACCGGTACGACCGCGAGCCGCTCCACATGGTCGCCGGCGCCTTCCTGTGGGGGGGGCTGGCGGCACCGGTGGTCGCGGTGGCGGCCTGCTCGTCGATCGGGATCGGCTTCGGTCTCGGCCCCTCGGCGCTCGCCTCGTGGGCCGGTCCGGCGATCGAGGAGATCGCCAAGGCGATCGGGATCGTCCTGATCGTCGTGCTCTCGAGGGAGTTCGACAACCCGACCGACGGGCTCGTCTACGGCACCGCCGCCGGTTTGGGCTTCGCCGCCACCGAGAACCTGGTCTACACGGTGGTGAGCGCCGGTGATCCGGTCGTGCGGGAGACCCTGGTGCTGGTCGCGCTGCGGACGGCGATGGCGGCGGGGATCCACGGCGCGTCGTCGGCGAGCTTCGGCGGGTGCCTCGGCTTCGGACGTCTGGCGAGAGGGAGGGCCGGTCAGTTGCTGTGGCTCGCGGTCGGTCTCGTCGTCGCGACCGCGGTGCACTCGGCCTGGAACCTCGCGCTGCTCCACCTCGGCGGCGGCGAGTCGGCGGCGCCGACCGCCCGCTGGCTCATCGCCCTGCCGGTGCTCTACGCGCTGTTCGCGGTGTTGCTGGTCGCCTTCCTGCGGTCCGAGCAGCAGATCCTGCGCCGCGAGCTTGACGAGGAGGTCCGGCTCGGCGTGCTGCCCGGTTGGGTCGCCGAGGTGATCCCGTACTACCGACGGCGGATCCGGTCGGACTGGTGGCCGTCACGCCGGGAGAGGACGGTGCTGGCGCGGCTGCTCACCCGTCTCGCCTTTCGCAAGCACGCCCTGCGCCGCAGTCCCGGGGAGGGAGCGTCGGAGCTCTCCGGTCTCGAGGTCGTCAAGCTCCGCCAGAGGGTCTGCGGGATGCTCCGCGAGCAGGAGAGGGACGATCTCGACTGAGGGAGACGAGCTCACCGCCATGTCAAAGCTCTGTTGAAACGCCTCGGGGCGGAGCCTCTTGCGGTCGCCATACCCTACGATGGGAGGGTGAAGGAGCCGATCCGCGACCTCGACTCGGCGGAGCTGCTCGAGCTGGTACGGACGGGTGGGCTCGACGATCTCGAGATCCTCGAGGTGGTTCGAAGCCCGTTCTGCACCGCCCAGGTCGCCGAGCTCGTCGCCTCCCGGCGAGAGAACCTCGGGACGCAGGCGGTCCGGGAGAATCTGGCCGGATTCCCGGGATTGAGCATCGCCCAGGCGCTCAACCTGGTCGGGACCCTTGCCTGGACATCTCTGGTCGCGGTGTCGCAGCACCCGAGGACGCCGCCTCCGGTGCGTCGCCAGGCCGAGCGGAAGCTCATCCTGATGGTGCCGTCGATGACCCTCGGCGAGAAGGTCGCCCTCGCCCGCCGGGCCCACCGGGCGCTGTTCCCCGCGCTCACCTCGGCGGGCGACGAGAAGATCCTCGAGGCGCTGCTCGACAACCCGAGGCTGGTGGAGAACGACATCGTCGTGCTGGTCAACACCGGACGGCCCCCGGTCGACGTGCTCACCGCGATCGCCCGTCACCGGCGCTGGGGCAGGAGCCACGCCATCCGTCGGGCGATCGTCGAGTGCCCGCGCAGCCCGCTGCCCCTCGCCTTGAGCGTGCTGGTCCAGCTCCCACGCCGTGACCAGCGCCACATCGCCGAACGGGTCGACGTGCCGGAGCGGGTGCGAACCGCCGCCGATGCGCTGTCGACTAGGGAGCGGAGCACCGGCGCGGTCGGCCCGGGATCCTGATCCCCGCCGGCCGCCGGCTACCGGCTCGAGCGGTACAGTGTTAAGATCAATCGGTGGCGGATCTTAACCCGGTCGTCGACGAGCCCTCGGTGAGCCCCACGAGCTTCGGCGAGCAGCTTCGCCGGGCCCGCGAGGGGGCGGGTGTGCGGATCGAGGAGATCGTCGCCGAGACCAAGGTCTCGAAGACCATCCTCGAGGCCCTTGAGGAGGGTCGGTTCCGGAGGCTGCCCGAACGGGTCTTCAGCCGGAGCTTCGTCGCCCAGTACGCCCGGACGGTGGGCGCCGAGGCGGCGCCGCTGCTCGCGTCCTTCGACCGGGCTTGGGAAGCGTACCGGGACTCATCGGGGGTCCACGCCAACCTGACGGCGCTCGACGACGACGTGGGTCCCGCCATCCACTGGCGGTTCTGGATCCCGATCCTCGGCGGTGCGCTGATCCTGCTCGGAGCGGGCCTGGTCATCCTGCTCGGTCGCTCGTCGATCGTCGACGAGCTGGTGCCCGATCCGCGGCGTTCCGGCGCTCACCGGCTTTCGACCCCCGGGGAGCCGAGGGCGGCAGCCCGGCCGACCCCGCGGCTGACCCCGGTCGCGGCCAGGCCGCTGTCCGAGGGGGCCGAGACGATGGTCGCGCTCACGGTCGTCGTCGAACCAGGCGAGGAGTGCTGGATCCACTACCGGGACGGCGACGGCGAGACCGGTCAACGGTTGCTGACCGGGGGCAACCGGCTCTCGCTCGAGCTCGCCGGTCCGGTCAAGCTGACCATCGGCAACGCCGGGGCGGCGCGTATCGAGGTCGGTGGCCGGGACTTCGGCAACCTCGGGATGCTCGGTCAGGTGATCCACACCGAGGTCAGCCGAGAGGGTCTGGCGCCGCTCGGTCACGACGAGGCCGGAGTTTCATGAGCCGCTTCGAGACAACCGACCAGCTGCTCGAGGGGATTCTCCACGGCCAGGTCCCGCGCCAGGTTCGCCTGTTCGCCGCCCAGGGCCTGCTGCCGATCTCGCGCGAGGACCTGCTCAGGCTCCAGGTCATGCTGTCGACCGACCCCGACACCGAGCTCGCCGGGATCGCCAAGGCATCGGTGGTCGAGGTCGCGCCGGAGGCGATCGCCGAGTGGGTGGCCGGGTACGACCTCGAGCCGATGGTCCTCGACCTGCTGATCAGGCTGCGCTCCGAGGACGAGATCTGGGCGCGCGTGGCGAGGCATGAGCGGGTGTCCGACGAGACCCTTCGGGTGCTCGCCAAGAACGGCCCGCCGGTCGTCCAGGACATCGTGATCACCAACCAGGTCAGGATCTTCGGCTGCCTCGAGATCCTCGAGGATCTGAGGAACAACTCGCGGGTCTCCGAGAGCGTGCTCCGGCGGGTCCTCGAGTTCGAGCAGGAGTTCATCGAGAAGGCGATCGCCGCGGAGGAGGCGATCGCCGCCGGCGCCGCCCCGACCATCGAGGAGGCGCTGGCGGCGCTGCGCCTGATCGGCGCACACATCCCGGCCCTCGACCGCCTTCCCTATCTGCGGACCGACGACCCCGGAGTGCGGGAGGCGATCGAGGCGGCTGGCGCCGAGTCGACGTTCTCCCGGCTGATCAAGATGAACATCAAGGAGAAGGTACTGTGCGCCCTCAAAGGGACCCGGGAGGAGAGGGCGATCCTGATCAACTCGCGCAACCGACTGGTCGTCCGCGCGGTGCTCGGCAGCCCGAAGCTGAGCGACTCGGAGGTCGAGACCTTCGCCGGTCAGCGAGCGGTCGATACCGAGGTGCTCCGCGTCATCTCCCGCAACCCGAGGTGGATGCGCCGATACCAGGTGGTCTGGCAGCTCGTGTCGAACCCGAAGACGCCGATCGAGCTCGGGCTGCGCCTGGTGACCAGGCTCAACGTCCGCGACCTCAAGCGGACATCCTCCAACCGCAACGTCAACCCGGTCATCCGCCGGCAGGCCGAGCAGCTCGCGAGCCGAAGGCGATGACCGGGGAGCGGTTTGGGGAACCCCGTTGAGCCCCAGTGTGTTGCGTTCGTGGTATCGTTGATTTGACTATCCGACTGTGGTAGGTACGTTCATGCGGCTCGAGTCCGCGATTCCATCGTGAGCAGGTCATGGTAAAAGCCTTCACCCTTTATGAGACCCTCGGGGTCGAGCGTGACGCCACAGAGGCGCAGATCCGATCGGCGTTCAGGAAGCTGACCTTCAAGCACCATCCCGACCGGTTCACCGGCGAGGAGCGGGAGAGGGCCGAGGAGCGTTTTCAGGAGCTGACCGAGGCCTTCAACGTCCTGAGCCGGCCGCAGAGCCGCGCCAAGTACGACGAGGAGCTCGCCCAGGGGCAGCCCGGTGCGGGAGCGGCGATGGACCGCCGCGAGATCGCCCGTCGGCTCGCGGCCAAGGGTTCGCAGACGCTGAAGGAGGGCAACCTGAGCCAGGCACTCAGCGAGCTCAAGTCGGCCCTGGACCACGACGACAACTGCGCGCGCGCCCACTACTTCATGGGAGTCGCCCTGGGCAAGGTCGATGGTCGGGAGAGGGACAGCCTGCGCCACCTCGAGCGGGCTCTCAGCCTCGAGCCGGCCAACCCGGCGATGATGGCGGAGACCGCGGTCGCTGCGATGAGAATCGGGATGAAGGAGAGGGCACAGCGATTGGCCGAGCAGGCGATGGGCTTCGACCCAACCAACCAGAAGGCGGCGAAGGTGCTCCGTCAGATCGAGGAGTCGGACAGCGCGCCCGCCGCGGGCGAGGGCTTTTTCGGCCGCCTGCGGCGGAAGGGCTGACCGAACGTGGCCACCAACCCCAATCGTGTGGTCGGTTACCGGCTCCGGGCGCGGGGAGCGACCGATGTCGGTCGCAAGCGGCAGCTCAACGAGGACGTGTTCGTTGTCGACGAGGAGATCGGAGTCTACCTCGTGGCCGACGGGATGGGAGGGCACGCCGCCGGCGAGGTCGCTTCGCGGCTCGCCGCCGACGAGATCCTCAGCGCCTTCAGCGGGCGCACCTCGCTGACCCAGGAGACCTGGCCCGAGCACTGGGACATGACCCGCAGCGCGACCGCCAACCTGCTCGTCGACGCGATTCTCGCCGGCCACGACCGGGTGACCAACGCGGTCAACCGAGACCAGAACCTCAAGGGGATGGGGACGACGGTCGTCGTCGCCGTTCACCCCACGGCAAGCCGACACCTCGTGGTCTGTCATGTCGGCGACAGCCGAGCCTACCGGATCAGGCACAAGAGGCTCGATCCCCTGACCGAGGACCACTCGTGGGTTCACGAGCAGGTCGCGGCGGGCTTCCTGACCGAGGAGGCGGCCCGCTCCCACCCGCTCAAGAACGTCGTCACCCAGGCCCTTGGAGGAAGCGCCGCGCCGAAGGTCGACCTGCTCGAGACCGACCTGAGGAACGGAGACCTCTACGTGCTCTGCTCCGACGGGCTCAACTCGATGCTCACCGATGAAGAGATCTTCGACCTCGCGACCTCCGAAGGATCGCTCGAGGACCGGACGGGCAGGCTGATCGACGCAGCCAACGATCGGGGCGGCAACGACAACGTGACCGTGATCCTGCTCGAGGCCTCGCAGATCACCGCCGATCGGTGAGCGATCGCCGTCGCTCGAGCCGGCCCCCGCGGGGCGACGGCGGTTCGAGCGGCACACCCGGCCGAGAGCACGCCCGACCGATGAGGAGCCCGGACCATGGACCAGTTCACCCTCGCCCGCAACCCAGTCTACCCGGGAGTTTCGGGACCGCTGCTGCTGGTGATCCTCGACGGCGTCGGCCTGTACCGCGGTCGCGCCGAGGGCTATCCTGCGAACGCCGTCGACCTCGCCAACACCCCGGTGCTCGACCGCCTCATCAAGACCGCGCCGGTCCGGCTCGAGCTCGCCGCGCACGGCCCGGCGGTCGGGATGCCCGGCGCCGACGACATGGGAAACTCGGAGGTCGGGCACAACGCGATCGGGGCCGGCCGGGTGTTCGCCCAGGGCGCCAAGCTGGTGGCCGACGCGATTGCCAGCGGCGCGATGTTCCGCAGCGAGGCCTGGCTGGAGCTGGTCGAGCAGGTGAGCCGTCCGGGGGCGACCTACCACCTCATCGGTCTGCTGTCCGACGGTAATGTCCACAGCCACATCGACCACCTCGAGGCGATGGTCCGGCGGCTCGCCCGCGACGGAGTCCGTCGGATCCGGATCCACGCACTGGCCGACGGTCGCGACGTCGACCCGGTCACCTTCGACCGCTACCTCGAGCGTCTCGAGGCGGTTCTCGGCGAGGTCAGAGCCGTCGGATGCGACGCCGCGGTGGCCTCGGGCGGCGGGCGCATGACGATCACGATGGACCGCTACAACGCCAACTGGGAGATGGTTCGTCGCGGCTGGGAGACCCACGTCCACGGCGCCGGTCGAGGCTTTCTCTCGGCCGGCGAGGCGGTCGCGACGCTGCGCCGGGAGAACCCCGGGGTGATCGACCAGGACCTGCCGCCGTTCGTCGTCCACGACCCGGACGGACGCCCGATCGGGACGATCGAGGACGGCGACTCGGTCGTGTTCTTCAACTTCCGCGGCGACCGGGCGATCGAGATCTCGCTCGCCTTCACCTCCGACGAGCTCGACCGGTTCGACCGCGGCCGTCGACCCGAGGTGAGATACGCCGGGATGATGGAGTATGACGGCGACCTGAAGGTCCCCGCCCGATACCTGGTGGCGCCTCCGGCGATCGAGAGAACCGTCTCGGAGTACCTCGTCCACAACGGCGTCACCCAGCTCGCGACCGCCGAGACCCAGAAGTTCGGCCACGTGACCTACTTCTGGAACGGCAACAACTCCGGGAAGTTCGACCCCGCTCTCGAGGACTGGATCGAGGTCCCGAGCGATGTGATTCCCTTCGAGAAGGCGCCGGCGATGAAGGCCCGCGAGGTCTGCGCCGTGGTCGAGACCGCGCTCGCCGAGGGGCGACACCGCTTCCTCCGGGTCAACTTCGCCAACGGCGACATGGTCGGGCACACCGGTGTGCTCGAGGCCGCGATCGAGGCGATGGAGGTCGTCGACGAGTGTCTCGGCCGGATCGAGCGGGCGGTCGCCCGGACCGGATCCACGATGATCGTCACCGCCGATCACGGCAACCTCGACATGATGCTCGAGGTCGACTCGAAGACCGGGAAGATCAAGCTCGACCGCGACGGCGCCCCGGTGGTCAAGACCAGCCACACGCTCTCGCCGGTGCCGTGGCTGCTGGTCGGCCGGGATGCGGAGCTGTTCCGGCCCAACCCGGACGTCGAGCGACCCGGGCTCGGCAACATCGCCGCGACGCTCCTGCTGCTGCTCGGGTTCGAGGCGCCGCCGGACTACCTGCCGCCGCTCGTCGTTCCGGCCGGCTGAGCGCCCTCGCGTCGCTCGATTGACCCTCGATTCGGCGGTCTGCTAGAGTTCGTCGGTGGCAGCCCCAGTTCTACCTTTCCTCGAGCCGGTCGAGAGCCTGCGCGCCCAGGTGCGCGAGCTCGAGAAGGCATCGCCCGTCGCCAAGCCCGGACCGGCCCTCGTCAAGGCCCGGAAGGCCCTCGCGGCCGCGATCGACGGGGTGTTCTCGTCGCTCACCCCCTACCAGCGCTGCCAGGTCGCCCGCCATCCCGACCGGCCCTACACCCTCGACTACATCGGCGCCATCTTCACCGACTTCAGCGAGCTGCACGGCGACCGCCGGTACGCTGACGACCCGGCGGTGGTCGCCGGCTTCGCGCTGCTCGACGGCGACCCGGTCGCGGTGATCGGCCACCAGAAGGGCCGGGACACGGCGGACAAGCTCCACCGGAACTTCGGGATGCCGCGGCCAGAGGGCTACCGCAAGGCGCTGCGGATCATGGATCTCGCGGCCCGCTACCGGCGGCCGGTGATCTCGTTCGTCGACACCCCCGGCGCCTACCCCGGGATCGACGCCGAGGAGCGCGGACAGGCCGAGGCGATCGCGTTCAACCTGCTCGAAATGGCGCGACTGCCGGTGCCGATCGTCGTGGTCGTGACCGGCGAGGGAGGCTCGGGAGGCGCCCTGGGGATCGGGGTGGGGGACCGGGTGCTCATGCTCGAGCACGCGATCTACTCGGTGATCTCGCCCGAGGGCTGTGCGGCGATCCTGTGGAAGGACCAGGCCCGCGCCGAGGACGCGGCGCGCGCGCTGAGGCTGACCGCCAAAGACCTCAGGGAGCTCGGGGTGATCGACGAGATCGTCCCCGAGCCGGCGGGTGGCGCGCACATGGACCCAGAGGCGATGGCGCGGACCGTCGGGATCGCGGTCCGGCGCAACCTCCGACAGATCCGCAGGGTCCGACCCGATGTCCTCGTCGCCCGGCGGTACAAGAAGTACCGGGGCATGGGGACGGTCACCGACCGGTAGACCGGTGGGCCGCCGATGCTCGACCCTCGAGTCCGACTGACCTCCGAGCGAGGACCCGTCACCCGGCGACGGGGCGGACGGTCGCGGAGGTGAGCGCAGCGGTCCGGGTCTGGGTCCGTCACCTGACGAGCGCGATGATCGTGCTGTTCCTCGTCGGCGTGACCCTCGTCGCCTATCAGCGGACCCGCCGGGATGACCCGAGCGTTCCCTCGGTCGGTCCCGACGAGGTCGGCTTCGACCCCCTCGACGCGGCGATCGGCCTGTACCGCGGCTTTCAGCACACCGAAACGGTCGGCGGCCGGCCGGTCTTCATCCTCAACTCGATCAAAACCCTGAGCCGCGCCTCGGGCTGGCAGGAGATCGAAGGCGTGCGGCTCGAGCTGTTTCGTCACGGAGAGGCCGGGCCGGTCCTGACCGCGGACCACGCGAGCTACAACATCGAGACCCGAGAGGCGCGCCTCGCGGGGGGGATCCACGTCGAGTTCCCCGATGGAGCGTTCCTCAACACCGACGCCGGTCGCTTCGAGGCCGGAAGCCAGCTCTTCGTCTCCGAGGCGCCGGTGCTCTATGTCGACGGTGCGACCTTCGGGCAGGCGAGACGCGCGACCTACGACCTCGACGACAACCGGGTCACCCTCGAGGGCAACGCGGCGCTGCGGGCCGACGACGGGGCGATGCTGGTCGCGCCGAAGATCGTCTACCGGCGCGAGGAGGGGCGGGTCTTCTTCGAGGAAGGGGTCGAGCTGACCCGTCCCCTGTCGCGTCTGCGGGCGGCCCGCGGCGCGCTGCTGCTCGCCCCGGGAGAGGGGCCGGCCGAGAGGATCGAGCTGAGCGGCGGGGTCGAGCTCCTCTCGACGGTCGACGGTACCGACGAGGTGATCGAGATGACCGCCGAACGGGTGTTCACGGAGCGGGACCCGACCGGCCGTTGGCAGGTCACGGCGCGGGCCTCCGACGGCTGGGTCGTGGTCCGGTTCAGCGGCGGTGAGGAGGTCTTCGAGCGGACGCTCCAGAGCCCGGACCTCCGTGCTCTGATCGGGGACGAGGGGATCGTCTCGATGCGCGCCGAGTCCGGGGTCTGTCTGCGCGAGATTCCCCACCAGGGCCCGGTCAAGACCGCCGAGGCCGAGAGCGCTCGGGCCTGGTTCGGCGGCGGTCGGCTCACCGATGTCGAGCTCACCGGCGAGGTCCTGATCGACGCCGAGGAGGTGCGGTCACGGTCGCGGCGGGCCCGCCTGGTGCAGGCGCGCGACATGGTGATGCTCGAGGGCGATGCGAGCGGTCGAGAGCGGGTCGAGCTCGACTCGCCGAGGGGCAGGATGTCGTGCGACCGGGCCACCCTGCTCGACCGCGGGCGCCGGATCGAGGCGCGCGGCAAGGTCCAGGGCCGGCTGACCGGCGCGAGCCTGCTCGGCGGCTCGTCGGGTGGCGTGAATGACGAGCCGGTCCGGTTCGCCGCCGAGCTGCTCAAGGTCGAGGACGACGGCGACCGGCTCTCGCTCCACGACGAGGGCCGGGTCTGGCAGGGCAACCGTCTGCTCCTCGCCGACGACATCCTTTATCTTCACCGCGAGCGCTCGATGGAGGCTCGGGGCCATGTCCGGGCGACCTTTCCGGCGGCCGAGATGAACGCCGCGACCGACCGCCCCGACGACGAGGTGGTGATCGAGTCGCGCTCCCTCGACTACGCCGCCGAGACCGGAACGGCGGAGTTCCGCGGATCGGTCCGCTATGTCGACCCGACCCGCACCCTGACCGCGAACCGCTTGACCGTCGCGTTCGACGAGGACAACGAGATCACCGACGTCGAGGCGGAAGGGGCGGTCGAGATCGAGGACCTCGAGCAGGGGCGTCGGCTGACCGGCCAGCACGCCCGTCGGGTCGTCGCGGACCGGACGATCGTCGTCACCGGCACGCCGGCGCAGCTCGTCGATCGGCGCGGTAACGTCGCTTCGGGCGAGTCGTTGACCTGGAATGAGGCCGATGGTACGGTCACCATCGGTGGCGACACCGAGCTCGTCTACCACCCGGAGGAGACCCCCTGACGCCCAAGGCCCTGGACCTCGTCGCGCACGAGCTGAAGAAGTCCTACCGGGGCAGGTCGGTCGTCGACGGCGTCAGCCTGACGATCTCGCCGGGCGAGATCGTCGGCCTGCTCGGGCCCAACGGCGCCGGGAAGACCACGACCTTCTACATGATCGTCGGGCTGATCGAGCCCGACGCGGGTCGCGTGGTGCTCGGCGAGCGGGAGATCACCGAGGCGCCGATGTTCCGCCGGGCCCGCATGGGTGTCGCCTATCTGGCCCAGGAGCCGAGCGCCTTCCGCCACCTCTCGGTCGAGGACAACCTCTGGCTGATCCTCGAGGCCCTCGGCTCCGACCCGGCGGTCGCGGGTCAGCGGATCTCGCGTCTGCTCCGCGAGCTCGGTCTGGAACCGCTCAAGGGGCAGCGGGCGGAGACGCTGTCGGGGGGCGAACGGCGCCGGCTCGAGATTGCCCGGGCCCTCGCCACCGAACCGACGTTCATCCTGCTCGACGAGCCCTTCGCCGGCATCGACCCGATCGCGGTGCTCGATCTCCAACGCATCATCGCCCACCTCAAGTCATTGGGAATAGGTGTTTTAATCACCGATCACAATGTTCGGGAGACGTTGAAGATCACCGACCGCGCCTATATAATCAAGGACGGCAAGATTTTTGCAACGGGCCACCCCATCGATCTGGCCGCGAACCAGGACGTGCGCAGGATTTATCTTGGCGAGGACTTTCAGCTCTGAGCCCGACACCGACCACCGGCCGCTGAGCGGCCGACCGATCACTGACCACACCGCCGGCCGGTCCGGCGTCTCCCGGAGATGCTCGGGCGTGCATCGGCTCGCGGCGCGAACCCGGGAATGACCTAGCGGAGATCATGGCGCTCGAACAGAAGCTCCGTCTCAAGCTGGCGCAACGGTTGGTCATGACGCCGTCGTTGCAGCAGGCGATCAAGCTGCTCCAGCTGTCCCGGCTCGAGCTCGAGGAGACCCTTTCCCAGGAGATCCTCGAGAACCCGGTGCTCGAGGTCGAGGAGGGGGACGAGACGGCCGAGCAGGAGGCCGGCGACCACGACGGCGGCGTCGACTCGAGCGACGACGGTCAGTCCGGGCCGGAGATCGTGGAGACGCCGACCGGCGCCGACGACTCGCTGCCCTCGGCCGAGGAGGCCTACCGAGACATCGACGTCGAGGCGTTCTTCGCGGACTACCTCGGCGACCACCGGCCGGAGGGTCCGTCGATGGCGGCGGGGGACCCGACAGAGGCCGTCCCCCTGGAGAACGTCGAGGCCGGCGCCGGCGGGCTCGCCGAGCACCTGCTCTGGCAGCTCCACATGCTCGACTGCGACGCGCGCATGATCCGGATCGCCGAGTACATCGTCGGCAACCTCGACGAGGACGGTTTCCTCGACATCAGCGACGACGAGATCGTCGAGGCGACCGGGGCGCCGCCGGAGGAGGTCGCGCAGGCGCTCGCGACGGTGCGCTCCCTCGACCCGGCGGGCGTCGCCGCCCGCTCGCTCCAGGAGTGCCTCCTCCGCCAGGTCGACCAGCTCATCGCCGTGGCCTCGAGCCCCGAGGAGGTCGTCCTCCTCGAACGCACCTCGATCGTCATTGGCGAGTACTGGGACGACCTCCTCCACCAACGGTGGGAGCGGCTCGCCGGCCGCTGCGGATGCCAGGTCGCCGAGCTCAAGGATATGGTCGACGTGGTTCAGCGGCTCGAGCCCAAGCCCGGACGGGTCTTCCACCGCGAACGAAATCAGTACATCGAGCCGGATGTTCACATTCGCAAGGTCGATGACGAGTACACGATCCTGCTCAACGACGACGGGCTGCCGCGGCTGCGGATCAACTCGCGCTACGCCCGGATGCTCGAGGGGGCGGCCCTCGACCCGCAGGTCGCGGGCTATCTGCGCGAGAAGATGCGCAGCGCGGTGTGGCTGATGAAGAGCATCGACCAGCGGCAACGCACGATCTACAAGGTCGCCCAGAGCATCGTCGCCTTCCAGCGCGACTTTCTCGACCACGGGATCGAGCACCTCAGGCCGATGGTCCTCCGCCAGGTCGCGGAGGACATCGGGATGCACGAGTCGACCATCTCGAGGGTGGTCAGCAACAAGTACATGTACACCCCGCGTGGCCTCTTTCCGATGAAGTACTTCTTCCATTCCGGGGTCGACTCGGCACAGGGCGAGAACGTCTCGTCGCTGGTCGTCAAGGAACGGATCAAGAAGGTCGTCGAGGCCGAGGACCCGGCCCGACCCCTGTCCGACTCGAAGATCATGCGGATGCTGCAGCGCGAGGGCATCCGCCTGGCTCGAAGGACCGTGGCGAAGTACCGTGAGGAGATGGCCATCCCGTCGTCGGACAAGCGCAGGAAGGTGTTCTGAAGGGAGTGGGAGGCATCATGAGAGTCGATTATGTCGCGCGCAAGGTCACGTTGGACGACGCCTTTCGTCAGCTGACCGAGAAGAAGCTGAAGAAGGTCGCCAAGTACTTCAACGACATCCTCGACCTCCGGGTCGAGGTGGCTCAGGAACGGCATCTGTACGTCATCGACGTGTTCGTCAAGGGCAAGGACTTCGACATCCAGTCGACGAGCCAGAACAAGGAGCTCACCGGCGCGATCCAGGAGGCGGTCGACAAGCTCGAGATCCAGGCCCGCCGAGCGAAGGCCAAGCTCAAGGAGCACAAGGGCCGTGGCGGCGACGCCAAAATGGTCCAGGACTGGGAGGTCGAGGTCTTCGACGGGCAGGCCGCCGCGGCGGGTACCCCGCGCATCGTCGAGAGGTCGACGATCCCGATCAGGCCGATGTCGACCGAGGACGCGATCATCGAGCTCGAGCGGGGTCATGACCAGTTCCTGGTCTTCCGCAACGCCTCGACCGACCGGATCAACGTGCTCTACCGTCGCAGCGACAACAACCTGGGTCTGGTGACCCCAGAGCTGTGATGAAGATCCGTGACGCCGTTCGGCCGGAGCTCGTCTTCCTCGAGCTCGAGGCGGAGGATGCCGACGGGGCGCTCGACGCGGTCTCCGGCGAGCTCGCTCGGGTCGCCGGGCTCGATGCCGGTCTGGTCAAGGAGGCGCTGACCGAGCGCGAGGGGCTCGGCTCGACCTCGGTCGGCAACGGCTTCGCCATTCCCCACTGCAAGCTCGCCAAGCTCGAGGAGATCGTCGTCGCGGTCGCCCGCTTCAGGACCGGGGTCGACTTCGGCAACGGCAAGGGGCACGAGCCGGTTCGCTACTTCTTCGTCGTGCTGTCGCCGCCGGATCAGCCCGCCGAGCACCTCCAGGTGCTGTCGCAGATCGCCCGGGTGCTCAAGAACGGAGACCTCCGCGAGGCCCTCGCGAGGGCTGCGGACGGTCATGAGGCGGTGGCGGCGATCCGGCGCGCGGGAGACGCGGAGGGGCTGTGAAGCTGCCGCCCCCGATCCCGGTCGGCCGGCTGCTGAGCGAGCCGCGGCTCGCCCACCTCAAGCTCAGGCTGGTGGCCGGGGAGGGCGGTCTCGAGCGGCGGGAGATCTTCAACCCGCGGATCCAGAAGCCCGGTCTGGCCCTCGCCGGGTACCTGCCGTACATCAAGGCGGGACGGCTGCAGATTCTCGGCGAGAGCGAGTACGCCTACCTCGAGACTCTGGGCGAGGCGGTGGCGACCGAACGGCTCAGGCGAATCGTCGAGCTCGAGGTTCCGTGCCTGATCTCGACCAAGTCGAACCAGCCGCCCCCCGAGGTGGTCGCCGAGTGCAACCGGCACGACGTGCCGCTGCTCGCCACCAATGCCAACACCGCGGAGACCATCGAGCTCATCTCGGCCTTTCTGGAGGACGGGCTCGCCCCGCGTATCCAGCTGCACGGTGTCCTCCTCGACGTCTTCTCGCTCGGGACCCTGATCGTCGGAGACGCCGGGATCGGTAAGAGCGAGTGTGCGCTCGAGCTGGTCCACCGCGGACACCGCCTGGTCGCGGACGACCTGGTGATGGTCCGGCGGACCCACAACCGCGGGCTCCTCGGGACCCCCCACGAGCTGCTCCACAACTATCTCGAGCTCCGCGGGGTCGGGATCATCGACATCCGCAAGCACTTCGGGATGACCGCCACCCAACCGTCGGTGACGATCTCGCTGGTCATCCAGCTCATCAAGTTGAGCTCGGGCGCCAAGGCCCTCGAGCAGCGCTGGCGCGAGCAGATGATGGAGCGGCCGCGGGCCTGGACATCGACCGAGACCATCCTCGGTCTCGAGGTCCCCAAGTACACGATGGTCGTCGCCCCGGGCCGCGACGTCGCGATCATGGTCGAGACCGCGGTCCGCAAGTGCCTGCTCGCGCAGCGGGGGATCCAGGACGAGCGCGACTTCCTCGAGGCGGTCAACCGTCTCGCGCAGGGCGACCCCGATGACTGATCGGCGGTTCGGCGGCCCCTTCGTCATCACCGGCCTGTCGGGCTCGGGCAAGACGGTGCTGTCGCGCGCCCTCGAGGACATCGGCTATCTCTGCGTCGACAACATCCCGCTCGAGCTCGTCGGCTCGCTCTTCGAGACGACGGATCGCGATCTCGAGCGACTCGCGGTGGTGCTCGACGTCCGGGCCCGGGGGATGGCCGAGCGTTTCCCCGAGATCTTCAGGGACCTCAAGCGACGCCACCCCGACCTGAGGCTGGTCTTCGTCGAGGCCGATCCGGCGGTTCTGCTGCGCCGGTACTCGGTGGCGCGCCGACCGCACCCGCTGCGCGACGGGGCGATCGAGGACTCGGTCGCCGCCGAGCGGCGGTCGCTCTCGGAGGTCCGCGGGCTCGCCGATCTCATCGTCGACACGACCCACCTGTCGCCCCACGACCTGCGCCGGCAGGTGGTCACCCTCGGCGGCGGCGACGGGCAGTCGGCGCCGGATCTGTCGGTGGAGGTGGCGAGCTTCTCCTACCTCCAGGGCGTTCCGTCGACCGCCAGCCTGGTCTTCGACGTCCGGTTTCTGCCGAACCCGTACTTCGAGCCGGAGCTTCGCCCCCTGGCCGGGGACGAGGCGCCCGTCACGCGCTGGTTGACCGGCCAGCCCGAGGTGGAGGAGGCGGTCCGCCGGCTCGTCGACCTCGCCCTCTATCTCATCCCGCGCTACGGCGGCGAGCTCAAGACCCACCTGACCATCGCCGTCGGCTGTACCGGCGGCCGTCACCGGTCGGTTTACGTCGCCCGGCGGATCGCGTCGGCGCTCGAGGAGGCGGGGCACCGGGTGGTGCTTCGCCACCGCGACAAGGAGCAGTGGAGGTACACATGATTCCGGTGCTCGTGCTCAGCCATGGCGACCTGGCCGACTCGATCCTCGGGTCGGCGCGGAAGATCGACCACCACCTCGACGAGCACACCGACGCCATGACCCTGCCCTGGGAGGTTGACACCGACGCCGCCGCCGCCGATCTGAGGCAGCGTCTGAGAAAGATGGACCAGGGCGCCGGCGTGCTCATTCTCACCGACATGTTCGGCGGGACCGCGACCAACCTCGCGCTGCCCTTTCTCGAGCCCGACGTCATCGAGATCGTCACCGGGGTCAACCTGCCGATGCTCGTCAAGCTCGGCTCGCTTCGCGGACGCGAGGTGCCGCTGCACGAGCTCGCGGCCCGCCTCGCCGAGGCCGGCCAGAAGAGCATCCGGCTGACCAGCGAGTTCCTCCACCGCCGGGTCGACGGCTGAGCGCCGGGGGCCGGCCCAACGAGCTGAAACCAGCCGGGTTACAATGGGCGTTGACGGCCGGGGCAGGCAGCGGATGCCGCCGCCGGCGGCGACCCCACGACGCAGCGAGGAGAGCGAGCGGAATGACCGAGCAGAGGGTGATGATCAGCAACCGACTGGGGCTCCACGCGCGGGCCGCGGCGAAGCTCGTCCACACCGCGAACGGCTTTGTCTCGGAGGTCTTCGTCGGCGGCGACCACGAGGAGGTCAACGCCAAGTCGATCCTCGGGCTGCTGACCCTCGCCGCGTCGAAGGGGACCATCGTCACCGTACGCGCCGACGGACCCGACGAGGATGAGGCCGTGCGCGCCCTCGTCGAGCTGTTCCAGGGCAAGTTCGGAGAGGGCGAGTGAGCCGCACGCTGACCGGTCTCGGGGTCAGCCCGGGCATCGCCATCGGCGAGCCGGTGGTGTACGAGAATCGTCCGATCTCGACCCTCAGGATCACCATTCCCTCCGATCAGGTGGAGGCCGAGATCGCCCGGTTCTCGGCCGCCGTCACCGCGACGGTCGACAACATCTGGGAGAACCGCGAGCGGGCGAGGACCGAGATGGGCGAAGAGTACGCGGCGATCTTCGAGGCCCACCAGCTCATCGCGACCGACCCGTCCTTCGTCGAGCCGGTGAAGAGGATCATCCGCGAGCAGCGGGTCAACGCCGAGTGGGCGACCGACGAGGTCGTCGGCGAGCTGGTCGCCCGCTTCGAAGCGCTGCCCCACGCCCACCTGGCCGAGCGCAAGCTCGACGTGCTCGACGTCGCCACCCAGATTCTCAAGACCCTGCACGGCCTGGATCTCGGTCAGCTCGACCAGCTCGACCGGCCGGCGATCCTGGTCGCCGACGACCTGCCGCCGTCAAAGGTCGTCCAGCTGCCGATGGACCGGATCCTCGGCTTCGCCCTCGAGTCGGGAGGTCCGACATCGCACACCACGATCATCGCGCGGTCCTTCGGGATCCCGGTGATCGTCGGCGCGCAGGGGCTGTGCGAGGCGGGCCGCCAGTCGAGGCGGGTCGCCCTCGACGCGTTCGAAGGGAAGATCGTCTTCGACCCCGAGCCGGCGGTCGAGGCGGAGTTCGCGAGCCGCAAGGGCGAGTACGAGGAGCAGCAGTCGCAGCTGATGGCGATGCGCGACATGCCGTCGGTGACCCGCGACGGGCGAGAGATCGCGATTCTCGCCAATATCGACCTGGCCAACGAGGTCGAGCTCGCCCGCCAGTGGAACGTCGCCGGGGTCGGGCTCTACCGGTCCGAGTTTCTCTACATGCAGCTCAGCCCGAACCTGCCGTCCGAGCGGGACCACCTCGAGGCCTACCGGGCGATCGTGTCCGCCATGGACCCGCACCCGGTGACCATCAGGACCTTCGACCTCGGCGGACGGAAGCTGGCCCGCGAGGTCATCGGTCCGAGCGAGGCCAACCCGGTGCTCGGTCTGCGGGGCATCCGGCTGTGCTTCTCCCAGCCCGACTTCTTCAGGACCCAGCTACGGGCCCTCATCTGCCTCGCCGGCGAGTACGAGGCGGGCCGGGTCAAGATCATGTTTCCCCTGATCAGCGGCATCGAGGAGGTCCGGATCGCTCGCCTGCTCGTCCGCAAGCTCACCGAGGAGCTCCGGGGCGAGGGGCGCGCGGTCCGCAACGACATCCCGCTCGGCGCCATGGTCGAGGTGCCGTCGTCCGCGGTGATGGCGCGCGAGCTGGCTCGCGAGGTCGACTTCTTCTCGATCGGAACCAACGACCTCATCCAGTACTCGCTGGCCGTCGACCGCTCGAACGAGCTGGTCGCCAGGCTCTACCGGCCGACCAGCCCGGCGATCCTCCGGCTGATCGCCCAGGTCGTCGAGGCCGGACGCGCCGAGGGAATCCCGGTCTCCATGTGCGGCGAGATGGCGGCCGATCCCCTGATGGTCCCGGTGCTGCTCGGGATCGGTCTCGAGTCCTTCAGCATGAGCCCGCAGGCGGCGCCGGTGGTCCGTGCCCTGGTCCGCCAGCTGTCCTACCGCGAGTCGGTCGACCTGGCGCGCCAGGCCTGCAGGATGAGCACCGCCCGCGAGGTCGAGGAGTTTCTGCTCGAGAGGCTTGCCATCTCCCTCGCCAAGATCAAGATTCGTGTCTAGGAGGCCCGAGTGAGCGTTCAGCGTCGAGCGAGAACCGTCGACAAGCCGTGGGGCCACGAGGAGATCTTCGCCGAGACCGCGGCCTATGTCGGGAAGATCCTCTTCATCAGGCGCGGCGAGGCGCTCAGCCTCCAGTACCACCAGCGCAAGGAGGAGACCCTGAGGGTGCTCGACGGCAGCCTCGATCTGGTCGTCGGGCGCGATCTGGCGAATCTCGAGACGCTCCACCTCGACGCCGGCTCGGTCTTTCATATCGCTCCGGGGACCCTCCACCGAATGATCGCCACCGCGGACTGCCGGCTGCTCGAGGTCTCGACCAACCATCTCGACGACGTGGTCCGGCTCGAGGACAGATACGGTCGCCAGGGAACCAACGAGCCCTGACGACGTCACACCGGGGAGGTGGAGCCGTGAACTGGACGCTGACCCTCCGCAGGCTGCTACTGATCGGTCTGGCGGTCGCCGGGGCGGGACCGCTCGTCGCCGATGACCCGACGCCGACGCCGACCCCGACCCCGTCGGCGACCCCGACCGCCGCGGCGGTGAGCGGGACCCTGTCCGATGTCGCGGGCGGGATCAAGCTCAACCCGGCGGCGACCGGCCCCGACGGGAACGTGGTGATCAGCGACCAGAACCTCGGCGAGCTCGCTGGCAAGGGCCGGATCACCGAGGTCACGAAGAGTGGGCCGCAGGCGAACCGACGCCAGCTCGCCGATGTCCAGGGAGGGGAGGGCGCCGGGATCGAGGGCGAGGTGCCGGGCCACCAGGATGAGCTCGAGAAGAAGCAGCACTGGCAGGCCGTCTATGGCCGGCAGATCGACCTCCTCAACGACATCGCCAAGCAGATCGAGATCCTCGACCTCGAGATTCCCGGGCTGTGGCGCGACTTCTACGCCTGGGACGACCCGGCCTACCGCGACGGCGTCATCAAGCCGAGACTCGACGACGCGCTGGCCCGCCGGGAAAAGCTCGAGGGCGAGCTGCAGAACGGCCAGGCCGAGCTCGACAGGATCAAGGACCAGGCGCGGCGTGACGGCGCCGAACCGGGCTGGTTCCGGGGCTTCCCACCGCCGCCCGCCCCGAAGCCGACCACCGGCGCGATGCCTCCTTGATCATCGCGATAGCTTGAAAGTCAATGTTTACAATAATTTAGCAATATCCAGGGGTTGCGTCCCGGGGCCGATCAGGCTACAATCACGCCCGGCTCGGATGTGTGAGTGAGGATCAGTCGCATCATGCGGACCTTCTTCGTCGAGACCTACGGCTGCCAGATGAACCAGCACGACTCGGAGCTGATCGAGGGGCAGCTGCGCCGCCAGGGCCTCGAGCCGGCGCCGGCGGTGGGCGAGGCCGACCTCGTCGTCCTCAACACCTGCTCGGTCCGCGACAAGCCGGTCCAGAAGATCATCAGCCGGATCGGCGCCCTCGGCCGGCTCAATCCGGCCGCGACCATCGGGATCTGCGGCTGCGTCGCCGAGCAGGAGGCGGAGCGGCTGCTCGACCGGTCGCCGGCGGTCGGCTTCGTGATCGGACCGGGACAGACCGCGCGGATCCGGGAGGCTGTGCGGGCCCTCACCCAGGGGGAGCGGCCGGTGCTCACCGGTTTCGACGCCGAGTCCGAGCACGGCTTCACCACGATCTTCCGAAAGAGCGAGACCCGGGGCATGGTGACGGTGATCGAGGGCTGCAACGAGTTCTGCACCTTCTGCATCGTGCCCTACACCCGAGGTCGCGAGTCGAGCCGAAGGCTGACCGAGATTCTTGACGAGATCCGCGATCTCGCCTCGAGCGGGGTCCGCGAGGTCGAGCTGCTCGGCCAGACCATCAACGCCTACCGGTGCCCCGAGAGCGGCGCGGGGCTCGCCACGCTGCTCGAGGCTGCGGCCGGGGTCGAAGGCCTGCTCCGCGTCCGCTTCATCACCTCGCACCCGCGACACTTCGGTCAGGACCTCATCGACGTCATCGCAGGCCATCCCAAGGTCTTCCGCTACCTCCACCTGCCGATCCAGTCGGGCGCCGACCCGGTGCTCGCCCGGATGCACCGGCGCTACACCCGCGCGGAGTACCTCGAGCTGGTGGGTCGAATCCGCCGGGCGGCGCCCGATATCAACCTCTCGACCGACATCATCGTCGGCTTCCCCGGAGAGACCGAGGACGACTTCGCGGCGACCATCGACGTGCTCGAGCGGGTCCGCTTCGGTCAGGTCTTCGCCTTCGGCTTCTCGCCCCGCCCGCGGACCCCGGCGGCGCGCTACCGACCGCGGGTCGCCGAGGAGGTCGTCAGCGACCGACTCCAGCGGCTGTTCGCCGTGACCGACCGGATCTCGCGCGAGCTCAACGAGGAGCTCGTCGGTCGGGTGGTCGAGGTCCTCATCGACGGGGACAGCCGGCGCGACCCGACGCACTGGCAGGGCAGGGGAGAGGACAACCGGGTGGTCAACTTCCCGAAGACCGGTCGCGAGGCGGTGGGCGACGTCGTCGAGGTCGCGGTCGAGCGGGCCGGGGCGCACTCGCTCGCCGGGACGATCTCCGGAGGCGCCGTCCGGCTCCCCGTGATCGCTCCTTGACAACTGCCGGCCGCACCGGGAGAGTGGAAGCATGACCCCGACGCAGCCGGACGGTCCGGTCAAGATGGTGGTTCGAGCCCTGATCGTCGACCCGACGACCAGCAGCCCGGTCGTGATCCTCTCGCGACCCGACGAGAACGCCTACCTCCCGATCTGGATCGGGGTGTGCGAGGCCAACGCGATCGCCATGACCCTCGAGGGCGTCGAGACGCCCCGGCCGATGACCCACGACCTGATCGGGTCGCTGCTGCGCAACCTCGGCTTCAGCCTCGACCACGTGCTGATCCACAGCCTCGACGATTCGGTGTTTCTCGCCTCGGTCCACCTCGTCAACCCGTCCGGGGAGGTGCGGGTGGTCGACGCCCGTCCCTCGGATGCGATCGCCATCGCTCTGCGCGCCGGCGCCGACGTCCTGGTCTCGCCGAACGTCCTCGAGCGCGCGGTGGTCAGCGAGTCGAGCGAGGAGGACGCGGTGCGCGAGATCCTCGAGCGGATGCGACCCGAGGACATGGGCGAGTACGAGATGTGACGGCCTGCCCTCAGACCGGGCGCGCCGAGCCCTCGGCCCGGCAGTCCCGGGTTTGACACCCCGCCGACCGCCCCCCTATGATTGGCGCCCCAGACGGAACGGAGGCTCGAGCCGACGATGATCGTGGCGATCACCAATCAGAAGGGCGGCGTCGGCAAGACCACGACGGCGGTCAACCTCGCCGCGGGCCTCGCCCAGAAGGGCCTGACGACCCTGCTCGTCGACGTCGACCCGCAGGCCAACTCGACGATGTCGAACGTCGACCTCCGCAAGATCGAGGACAACATGTTCGACGTCCTCACCGGGCGCTGCTCGATCTCGGACGTCATCGTGCCGGCGGCCCAGCCCAACCTGTGGATCGCGCCCTCGAGGATCGCGATGGCCAAGCTCGAGGTGTCGATGGTCGGCGAGCTCGACGCGCCCTACCGCCTCAAGGACCGGCTCGACGAGCTCGGCGACCGCTACCAGGCGATCATCATCGACACGCCGCCGACCCTCGGCCTGACGACGGTCAACGCCCTGGTCGCGGCGTCGCATGTCGTGATCCCGATCCAGGCCTCGTACTTCGCCCTCGAGGGGACCGACGACCTCCTCGACACGATCGACAAGATCAAGGCGCGTCCAAACACCGGGCTGCGGATCCTCGGCGTGCTCATCACGATGTTCGACCGGCGGACGATCCTCGCCCGCCAGGTCAGCGAGGAGATCAACAGCGTGTTCGGCAGCCTCGTCTTCGACACCGTGATCACCAAGTCGGTCCGGCTCGAGGAGTCGCCGGCACACCAGTGCAGCATCTTCGATCACGCGCCCGACTCGAGCGGCGCTTTCGAGTACTACCGGCTGTGCGAGGAGGTCCTCGAGCGTGTCGGACGATAGCCCGAGCCGCAAGAACGCCGGTCTCCCTCGGCGACGCCGGATGCGCCACGACCGTCACTACGTCGACGAGCTGGTCAGCGTCCGTTCCGAGGGGGGCTTCGGGCTGATGGTCAGGGTGGGGCAGATCTCGTCGAACCGGGACCAGCCCCGGACCAGCCTCGGCGATCTCGAGGACCTGGTCGGCAGCATCGCGCGCCACGGTGTGCTCGAGCCGCTGCTCGTCAGGAAGCGTCCCGAGGGTGGCTACGAGCTCGTCTCGGGCGAGCGCCGGTTCCACGCCGCGATGCGGGCCGGGCTCGAGGAGGTGCCATGCCTCGAGCTCGAAATCGACGACCGCCAGGCCCTCGAGATCGCCCTCATCGAGAACCTCCAGCGCAAGGATCTGACGCCGTTCGAGGAGGCCGAGGGCTTCGCGACCCTGATCGAGAGCTATGACTACACCCACGAGGGCGTCGCCTCGGCGGTCGGGCGTTCGCGGGTCACGGTCACCGAGACCCTCCGCTTGCTCGACATCCCGCCCGAGGTCCGCGCGGCATGTCGGCATGCCGACATTACCGCCAAGGGCATGCTCCTCGAAATCGCCCGGGCCGGGGAGGTCGAGGCGATGCTCGCTCTGGTCGAGCAGATCGCCCGCGAGAAGATCGACCGCGCCGAGCTCCGCCGCCGGCGTCAGGATTGCGAGGTCGACGGGGCGGCCGAGAGTGCTGCCCGGGAGGTACGCCGGCCGTTCGTCATCAGGTTCCGCGCCTCGAGCGAGCGGCCCTTCGGCGTGTCGCTGTCGTTCCGGACCGAGAGCGAGCCGAAGCCGCGGGATGTCATCGACGCGCTGCGTCGGCTGATCCGGGAGATCGAGGCGGGCATGGCTGACGAGGGCGACCTCGGGGGTTCTTCCGACGCCTGACCGTCGAGCCGAGATGACGGGCAAACGAACCCGTCGCGGGCGGCGAGGATCGGCGGAGAGGGCCCGAAAGGGGGCGGTTTTCCTGAGGATTGACGTGAATCGCGGCTCCACGCACGGCCTTAGGTTTACATAATATATCTTATCGGACACTGCATCCGGGGTGCGAACTGTGGAATTCGGGGGCCCTGTGGAAGAACCTGCGGAAGGTTCAGCCGGCCCCCCATCGGCGCCGAGCCGTCGTCCCGGGTCGTCCGTCCTGGTGAACCGGGGTGACGGCGCCTCTCGTTTTGGATAGACTCCCGCTCGGTGAAGATCCCCGACCGCCTCGACCGTTTCGTCATCCGCGAGGTGACCCCGCCGGCGCTGCTCGGGCTAGTGGTCTACACCTTCCTGCTGATGATGCGGCCGATCTTCAGCCTGATCGAGATGCTGCTGGTCCGCGGCGTGCCATCACGGGACGCCTTGAGCGTGCTCGTCAACACGGTCCCGCACGTCCTGGTCCTGACGGTCCCGATGAGCTTCCTCTTCGGGGTGCTCATCGCGGTGGGCAGGATGAACTCGGACAACGAGATCGTCGCGCTGCAGGCCGGGGGCGTCCCGGCGGCGCGGCTGCTCCGACCGGTGCTGGCGATGGGTCTGGTCCTCACCCTGGCGAACGGCTGGCTGTACCTGATGGCGATCCCGGACTCGAACCGCAGCCTGCGCGAGATGCGGACCACGATCTTCACCAACGCCAAGAACGTCGGCCGGATCGACGCCGGGGTGTTCTACGAGGAGTTCCCCAACCTCCTGCTCTATGTCCGCGAGGTCGCCGACCGCGGGGGCCGCTGGCGAGGGGTCATGATCTTCGACTCGACCGACCCGGTCGAGCAGCGTCTCACGCTGGCCCGGCACGGCCGGATCGTGACCACCGGTCCCGGTGGCTCGCCGGCCGATCCGGCGGGCGTGGTCACCGGCGGCGAGCGCTGGATCCTCCTCGAGGACGTCGTCAACCACCAGTTCAACCGCAACGAGCCCGAGGCCTACCGCTTCAGCCGCAGCTTCCAGCAGGTGGTCCGGCCCGACCGCGGCGGCGGTCGGAACGGCGTGGCGCGGTACCAGCTCGACATGCGGGAGCGGCGGACGTCGTCTCTGCTCAACTACCTGCGCCACGGCGAGTTCGCCGATGACGCCGACGAGAAGCCCGAATCCGATCCGGACGAGACCGCCCTGCAACGGCGGCTCGCGCTGATCGAGCTCCACCGCCGGGTCGCGATCCCGGCGGCGAGCCTGGTCTTCGCCCTCCTCGCGGTCCCGCTCGGCGTCGGCTCGCGCTCCGGCGGCCGGGGGCGGGGCTTCATCATCTCGATCGCGGTCATCCTCGCCTACTACATCCTCAACAATAACGGCGAGCTCCTCGCGGTCGAGGGGCGGATCCCGCCCTGGCTCGGGGTCTGGGGGGCGAACGTCGCCCTCACCGGCTTCGCCTTCGCGCTGATGACCAGGATGGGCCGATGGATGGGCGAACGGCAACGTCGGGAGAGCCCCCTGGCGCGTTGGCTGAGGACCCGTGCGGCGCGGCGCCCGCCTCGCCCGACCGGCGGCCGCACCTCGCCCGAGCCCGAGGCGATGACCGATGCCTACCCGGTCGGGGTCCAGCGGCGCCAGGGCGGGTCCTGGGTGGGCTTCCCGACGATCCTCGATCGGCATCTGGTCCGACGCCTCCTCGGTCCCCTCGCCCTGGTGCTGGTCAGCACCTCGCTGCTCTACGTGGTCATCGACCTCACCGACAACGTCGACGAGATGGCCAAGAACAAGGCCCCGCTCGAGGTGATCGTCGGTTACTACGTCAACCTGATCCCCCAGCTGATCATGGACGTGATGCCCCTGGCGCTGATGATCGCCGTGCTCATCCTGCTCACCGTCCTCGAGCGCCAGCGCGAGCTCACCGCCTTCAAGGCCGGAGGCATCTCGCTGTACCGGGTGGTGGTGCCGATCCTCCTCGTCGCGGCCGCGGTGGCCGGCACGATGTGGGTCCTCGGCGAGTCGGTCGTGCCCGAGTCCAACCGCTCCGCCAAACGACTCCTCGATCGAATCAAGGGCCGCGACGCCGCCGGGCCCCGGCTGTCGACCTCGGGGGGCCGCCAGTGGCTGCTCGCCCGCGACGACGAGAGCTTCTACAGCTTCCTCCAGTTCGACACCGAGACCTCGTCGATGGTCCGCTTCACCAAGCTCACGGTCGACGAGACGATGGAGCTCAGGGAGCAGCTCTTCGCCACCCGTCTCACCTGGCAGGACGGGAAGTGGGTCGCCAGCTCGGGTTGGACCCGGACCATCGCCCCCGACGAGACGGTCGACTTCCAGCTGATCCAGGGGCCGACCGCGGTCGACATTCCGGAGCCGCCCGAGTACTTCTCGCACGAGCGGCGGCTGCCCGCCGAGATGACGGTCCGCGAGCTCCGGGCCCACATCGACGAGCTCGTCGAGTCCGGTCACTACCCGGCGCGGCTCATCGTCCGCTGGCACCAGAAGTTCGTCTCTCCCCTGTCGGCCTTCCTGATGGTCTTCCTGGCCCTGCCCTATGGGCTCAACCGGGGCGGCCGCCGGGTCACGACGATGCAGGGCATCGCGTTGGCCCTGGTCCTCGGGATCGTCTACTCGGTCACCGTCGCCTTCTTTGGCAAGCTCGGCGAGGCCGAGGTCCTGCCCGCGCTGATCGGCGCCTGGGCGCCGGCCGTCCTGGCCACCCTGTTCGCGGTCAACCGGCTGACCACGCTTCGGACATAGCTGACAGCTCCCGATGTCGGCATGCCGACATCAGCCGAGACGGTCGATGACGGTTTCGTGGAAGCGCCGCCGCAGCGGGTGGAGGTCGGTGGGACGGTGGGCGGGGTGGACGCGGTTGCCGAGCAGCGCGAGGGCCGCTCCGCGGGTCGGGTCGATCCACAGCGAGGCGCCCGCGAAACCGGTGTGACCGAAGGCGCCGGGGCTCAGGGCGGGACCGGCCGAGCAGCCGGGGGTCGCCGCGAGCTGCCAGCCCAGGCCGCGGGCCTGGGCGAGTCCGGGGGTGTGGTCGGCGGTGGCCAGCGCGATCTCCTCCGCGGTCAGCAGCAGACCGGGCTCGAGCCAGGCCCGCGCCATCCCGAGCACCCCCGCCATCGTCCCGAACAGCCCGGCGTTGCCGGCGACTCCCCCGAGAAACCGGGCGTTCCCGTCGTCGGGCTTCGCCGGCGCCGGGGGTGGGACGAGGGAGGGGTCGAGCCCCCGCTTGGCGAGCAGCTCGGCCTCGGCGAGGGCGACCAGCGCACCGGCCGCGACCGGCCGCCGCCGGTCCGGAGTGAAGCCGAGGTCGTCCGCGAGCCCGAGGGGCCGCAGCACGCGATCCGCGAGGAGGACATCGAGCCCCGCGCCGAGCCGCCGGGCGAGCATCAGCCCGAGCAGGATGAAGCCGGGGCACGAGTAGACGACCTCGGTCGCCGCCTCCCCCACCGGCAGCCGGGCGATCGAGTCGACGACTCCCGAGGGACCGGCCCCCGTCGCATAGAGCGGCGCCCAGGCCGGCAGTCCCGAGGTGTGGGTCAGGAGCCGACCGATCGTGCACCCTTCGACCCCCGCGCCGACGAGCTCGGGCAGGACCTCGCCCACCCGGGTGTCGAGCCGGATCGCCCCGTCGCGCAGGGCGAGCAGGCTCAGGGTCCCGACCGCCAGCGGCTTGGTCAGCGAGGCGAGGTCGAACCAGGTGTCGGCGGTGACCGGTCGCGGCTCCGGCAGGGCTTCGGCCCGGCCGACCGGGACGATCGCGGTCTTTCCACGGTCGGCAAGCCACCACCCGGCGACCAGGCCCGGCGCGAGCCCGGCCCGCACGGCTCGCTCGAGGAGCCTGCGGACCGGGGCTGCGGCGGCATCGCTCATGCCGTGGCGCCGGCCGCCGAGCCCATGGGCAGCGGACGCCCCCGGTCGTCGACGTTGACATAGGTGATCTCGGCCTCAGTGACCTCGACGACCTGCTGGCGGTCGAACCGGCGGGCGGCGCTGACCCGGACCCGGACGGTGACCGAGGTGCGGCCCACCCGGACGAGCTCGGTGTAGAACGACACCAGATCGCCGACGTACACCGGCTCGCGGAAGACGACCTGGTTCATCGCCACGGTGACCACCCGCCGGGCGCCGCGGCAGATCGCCTCCTCGGCGCCGGCCTGGTCGATGTAGGAGAGGATCACCCCGCCGAAGATCGTCCCCGACGGGTTGGTGTCGCGCGGCATCATGAGCACGCGGCTCTTGGGTTGGAGACAGTCGTCAGCCATCGGGTTCTCCCGGGGGGTGGTCGTGAACCTGGAGGTAGCCGAGGGCCTCGAGCTGCTCGCGGACCTCGTCGGCGACCTCGGTGGGACGGCTCTCGCCGCGGGTAGCGAGGCCGGCGGCGAGCTCCGCGGCGAGCCAACCGGACCGCACCGGACGCTGGTCCGCGAGATCCCTGGTCTCGCCCCGGTCGGTCGACCGGTCATACAGCTCGTCGGCGTCGCCGAGCTCGGCCGACAGCGGGCGGATGAGCTTGAAGCCGCCGCGCAGTGCCGCCGCCCCGTGACGACCCCAGTAGTCGAGATAGGCGAGCACCGTCCGGTCGGCCCCCGGCCCGGCGACCCCGTCGCCGCGGAGCAACCTGGCCCCCGGCAGCGGACGCTCCGAGACGACGCCGCAACGGTCGAGGATGGTCGGCAGCAGGTCGACGTGCTGGACCGGGTCGCGGACCACCAGCCCCGCGCCGGCTCGGCCCGGCAGCCGCATGACCAGCGGAACCGAGAGCACCTCGTCGTAGAGGTCGAGCCCGTGGGTCCAGGAGCCGTGCTCGCCAAAGGCCTCGCCGTGGTCCGAGGTGAAGACGACGAGGGTGTCCTCGAGCTCGCCCCGGGCCTCGAGCAGATCGAGGAGCCGGCCGAAGCTCGCGTCGTTGGCCGCCACCTCGGCGTCATAGAGGGCGCGCAGGTCGCGCTCGAGCGACGGGTCCGGCTCGACCGTCCCGAGCACGAGGCCGCGCACCGTCTCGACCCGGCCGACCGTCGGATCGCTCACCTCGCCGGCGAAGGCCTCGAGAAACGGCGTCGGCGGCGCATAGGGGGCGTGCGGGTCGATGGTGTGGACATAGAGGAAGAACGGGTGGTTGCCGCGACCGACGAGCCAGGCCGCGACCCGCTCGTGGACGACCTCGGAGCGCCCCTCGCGGTGGTCGATGAACTCGAAGTGGTCGAAGCCGCGGGCGAATCCGAAGGGACGGCCGACATAGGCGTTGGCGACCACCGCCCCGGTCTCGTAGCCGGCGGCGCGGAGCAGCTCGGGGAGGGTCGGCAGCTCGTCGGGCAGCCGGTCGTCGGGCCCGTTGACGCCGTGCGCCCGGGGCCACAGCCCGGTGAAGATCGACGCCACCGCGGCCTTGGTCCACGACGACTGGGCGGTCATGTCGGCGAAGACCACCCCGTCGGCGGCCATCTTGTCGAGCCTCGGTGTCAGCGGGCGGTCGCAGCCGTACACCCCGATCCGGTCGGCGCGCAGCGCGTCGACGAGATAGACCACGACGTTCGGTCTCGGCCGGTCGCTCGACGCGACGCCCGTCGGGTCGGTCGGCGCCGCCGGCCCCGGGAGATCCACCCGGGCCGCAGGGACGAGAATCCGCGGCCGGTCCAGCCGGGCCCCGGTCGGCCTCCCGAGCGGATCGGCGGGCCGGACGGCGATCCGGACCCGGCTCAACCCTCCCGCCGAGCCGATGAGAACTGTGGTCGGTCCGCCCGGGCAGGCGACGCGCTCGACCTGATCGGCCCGGCCGTCGTCGCCGGTGATCGTGACCTCGACGACCACCGGCTCGTCCCAGAGCGGCGCACACCCGTCGAAGCCCAGGCGGGCGCCCGACTCGAGCTCGAGGAAGCTGTCCACCCGGCCTCCGGCCGGCAGATCGATCCGCTCGGCGGTGACCAGGGGGGGCGTCGGGTCGACGCCGCCCACCGTGATCTCGGACCACGCGACGGCGAGCGGACGCCGGTCGGTCGAGCCGGCGACGACATCGGCCGGGGCGTCGACCCGGCCGTAGCGGATCAGCAGCCGGTTGTCGCCGACCGCCTGGGCGTCGGCCGGCAGACGCACGGAGAGCCCCGCACCGTTTCCGGGCAGCCGCTGCGGCGGGCCGAGCGACCGCCCGTTGAGCTCGAAGGCGAGGGTCTGGGGCGGCGCTCCCGGAAAGGCGAAGGGCCGGGCGCGCAGGTCGAGGGTCAGGTCGCGTCGCCAGCCGAGGTGGAAGCGGAGCTCCGAGGCGGGCCCGAGGCTCCAGACAAAGGTCTCACCGGTTTTCCGGTTGCGCTCGTCGAAGGACCAGCCCTGCCCGAGGTGGGTCCGTGCGCCGTCGGTTCCGAGGTCGAGGCGAACCGGCTCGGTCGTGACCAGGGCGGGCGGCCGGACCTCGGCGAGCCCGAGCTCGGTCATCGGCGGCGGCCGGCACCCGGCGACGGCGACCACCGATGCCAGCCCGGCCGCGAGCGCGACCGCCGCCCCGCGACGCGCCCGGCCTCCGGTCATGCGTCGGCGGCGACCTCGGCCTCGATGAGGTCCTCCGGGTCGGGCAGGTCCTCGGCGCGCTCGAGGCCGAAGTGGAGCAGGAACTCCTGGGTGGTCCGGTAGAGGAAGGGCTTGCCGACCACCTTCTTGCGGCCGGCGTAGCGAACGAGCCGGCGGTCGAGGAGGGTCCGGGTCACCGCCGCCGAGTTGGCGCCTCGGATGAAGTTGATCTCGGGCAGGGTGACCGGCTGGCGGTGGGCGACGATCGCGAGGACCTCGAGGGCGGCCTGGGACAGCCGCTGCCGGCCGGCGATCCCGTGGAACACCCTCAGGGGGTGGTCGAGCTCGGGTGGGGTGACGCAGCGCCAGCCGCCGCCCGCCCGCTCGAGGCGGACGCCCCGCCTCCCCTCCTCCCAGCTCGCCGCCAGCTCGCCGAGCACCGCCTCGACCTCGGCCTCGGGGGCCTCGCCGTCGGTGGCGAGGGAGACGGCATCCGCGCGCACCGGGCCGCGGGCGGTCAGGAGCACCGCCTCGACGAGCGAGCGGAGGGCGTCACGCTCCATCGGACACCCCGGCGGTCTCTCCCGCAAAGCGGTCGAGGTCGACCTGGCGCGAGCCCCGGCGAAGGTAGATCTCGGCGAAGGGCAGCCGCTGCTCGGCGCTGACCGCGCCGAGGCGCACCAGCTCGAGGGTGGCGACCACCAGGGCCACCGCCTCCTCGGGATCGGGCCGGCGGTTGAGGTAACGCAACAGCGGCACGAGCTCCTCGTCGACGATCCGCTGGTAGATCTCGCGCATCTTGTCCTGGACGGTGTAGCGCAGGGGCAGCACCTCGAGGGGCGGCGGGTTGGCGGCCGCGAACCGCGTCATGACCGCGAGATAGGTCTCGGCGAGCAGACGGAGATCGACCTCCTCCCAGTCGAGCTCGGTCTGGGCGTCGTCGAGGGCCGGCACGACCCCCGCCGGCCAGATGCACGAGCGGACCAGGTCCTTGTCGTGGAGGATCGCCGCGAGCTCGCGCACCGCGCGGTAGGCCAGGAGCCGCTCGACGAGCTCCTCGCGCGGGTCCTCCCCCTCCTCCTCGACCCTGGGCAGGAGCATCCGCGACTTGAGCTGGAGCAGCCACGCCGCCATCCACAGGAACTCGCCGGCGACCTCGAGATCGAGCTCCTCCATCGTGCGGATGTGCTCGTGGTACTGGTCGCAGATCGCGACGATCGGGATGTCGTAGATCGAGACCTGGTTTTTGCGAATGAGATGCAAAAGCAGGTCAAGTGGTCCGTTGAAGAACGGCAGCTCGACCGGAGGGCCGAGGGCCGTCACCTCGCCGAGATCGGGGGTCGTGTCCACGGCGTGGAGTATAGCCCCATCTCGGGTCGGCGCCCTCCCTCGCCGGCCAGGGTCTCGCGGGAATCTCTTCGAAAACACTCTAACCTTTTTGTTTCCAATTATTTATAGGATCTCAGGCGGATGATACCGGCGCATGCTAAGCTCGATCCGCGGCGGCGGCGATCGCCGTCGGGAACGCCAGGGAGGCGAGGATCGTGGAGCTCTGGGACGGTCAGATGAGCCTGTTCGACGACAACCCCCAGCGCCAGGTCGACGCGGGCCGGCGGGTCGTCGTCTTCGACCTCGAGACCCGCCGCTCCTTCGACGAGGTCGGCGGCCGCAGCCAGCTCCACCGGCTCGGAGTCTCGGTCGGGGTCGCCTACCGGTACGACACCGACGAGTTCCTGGTCTACACCGAGGAGACGATCGGCGAGCTCGTCGACCTGCTCTGCCGGGCCGACCTCGTCGTCGGCTACAACATCCGGGGCTTCGACTACGAGGTGCTGAGGGGCTACACCGACCGTGACCTCCAGGGCCTGCCGACCTTCGACATCATGGCCGATCTCGAGGACCGGCTCGGCTTCCGGCCAAAGCTCGAGAGCGTCGCCACCCCGACCCTCGGCGCCGGCAAGACCGCCGACGGCCTCCAGGCCCTCGAGTGGTGGCGCCAGGGCGAGATCGACAAGATCGTCGAGTACTGCCGGGAGGACGTCAAGGTGACCCGCGACCTCTACGACTTCGGCAAGCGCAACCGCTGCGTGCTGGTCGCGAGGTTCGGGGGCAAGCCGCGCCAGGTCGAGGTCGACTGGTAGAGCCGGCGCGCCTCAGCTCGACAGGTCCGCGGTCAACCTCCGGATCAGCGAAGCCAGCTCGTCGGGCTCGATCTCCTGCTTGGCGAGGTAGGCGTCGGCGCCGGCCTCGAGACCCTCGAGGCGGTCGGCCGGACGGTCGCGGGTCGACACCACGACCACCGGGAGGTCGGCGTAGAGATCGCTCGAGCGCACCCGGCGGACCAGCTCGATCCCGCTCAGGCCCGGCAGCTCGACCCCGGTGACGACGCAGTCGAAGGGCTCGGCCTCGACGAGACCCAGCGCCTCCTCGGCGGTCGCCACGGCACGGACCGTGAAGCCCGCGTCCTCGAGAAGCCGCCGCAGCATTTCGCGGGTCGCCGCGGTGTCGTCGGTCAGCAGCACGCGGACCGCCCCACGGCCGGACGGTCCCCGGCGCGGTCCATCGAGGTCGTCGAGCCCGATCGGACCGAGCCGCTGGAGGGCGAGCACCGCGACCGGCGCCCCCGAGGCGAGGAGGGCGAGCCCCTCGACCGGGGCCGGCGCACCGGCAACCGGAGGCAGCGGCCGGACGAACACCTCCTCGTCGCCGAGCACCGCGTCGACGATCACCGCCGCCGGTCGACCGGCGACGGTGGTCTCGACGATCACCGCGTTGACCGGCTCGGGCTCGCCGAAGATCGTCGCGAGCACCACCGCAGGGATCGCCGCTCCCCCCCTCTGGCGCACCACCGTCCGTCCGGCCCCCTCGACCAGCCCGCCCGGATCGAGACGCCGGTACGAGCGCACCACCGAGGACGGAAAGGCGACGACCAGCCCGCCGACCCGGACGACCAGCACCCGCTCGCCCCGCCGCGCGACCGGCAGCTCGACGACGACCCGGGTTCCCTTGCCGGGGGTCGACCTGATCCACAGGTCGCCGCCGATCGAGCGGAACGAGGCCGCCACCGCGTCGAGACCGACCCCGCGACCCGAGAGGTCGGTGGCGAGCTCGCGGGTCGTGAAGCCGGGCAGCTCGAGGAGCTGATAGATCTCGGCCTCGGTGAGCTCGGCCGCGGCCGCCGGGTTGACCAGCCCGCGCTCGACCGCGAGCCGCCGCACCGCCTCAGGGTCGATACCTCGGCCGTCATCGGTCACCTCGAGTCGGACCCGGTCGCCGTCGGCGACCGCGCCGAAGTGGATCCTCCCGCGCGCCGTCTTGCCGACCTCGATCCGCTCGGCGGCGCTCTCGATGCCGTGGTCGACCGCGTTGCGGACGAGGTGGAGGGCGGCCTCCCGGATCGCCTCGAGGATCCGCCGGTCGAGCTGGACGTCGCCGCCGGAGGTCGTCACCTCGACCTCCTTGTCGAGGGCCCGGGCGAGCTCTCCGGTGTGGCGGGCGAGGGTCCTCAGGAAGGGTCGCAGCTCCTGGACCTGGAGAGCGAGCAGCGCGTCGAGCTGCTCCGCGCCGAGGCGTCCGAGGGTCCGGCTGGTACCCTCGATCTCGAGCGCGGCGCGACGGGCCTCGGCGGCGACCTGAGCGAGGGTCTCGAGGGTCCTGTCGGCGTGCCCGCGCTCGGCGAGGCCGGCCAGCTCGAGCAGACCCGCCGCGGCGGCCTGCCCGGCGGCGGCGACGATCTTCATCCGCGCGCTGCGCTCGGCGAGGTCGTCGACGACCTCGGTCGCCACCCGGAGCTCGCCCGAGCCGCCGCGGATCACCGGCCGCTCGCCGCTGCCCGGCGTCTCGGCCTCTGGGCTCGATCCCCCGCCGCCGTTGGCCCGGCGCAGCTCCTCGACGATCTCGGCGACCCGCTCGACCGCGAGCCGGGTGCTCCCCATCCCCTCCCCGACCTCACCGGTCATGCCGTCCTCCGCCCGGTGGCACAGGTCAGCGACGTCGCGCAGGCCGAGCAGCCGGGCCGCCCCCTTGAGCGCGTGCAGCTCGCGCCGGACCTGGACCGCGGCATCGGGCTCGTCGACCGCCGCCGGTAGCAGCCCGCGGAGCCTCTCGAGCCGGCCGGCGGCCTCGTCGAGGAAGAGCGGCAGCAGGTCGTCGGCGTCGCGGCTCACCGGCTCAGATCGAGGTCCAGCTGCGGACGTTGACATCGACGCCGAGCACCCCGATCGTCGAGCCGGTCCGGTCGTGGACGGCGGCGGCGATGGTGAAGCAGCGGTCGTCGGTGAGCAGCGAGACATACAGCGGGGTCACCGCGGTGCGCAGGCCCCGGCTGACCGCCTGGAACCACGGCCGGTCGGCGAAGGCCTGGCCGACCGCGACCGCGCGGCCGGCCCTCCGTTCCCCGACCACCTCGCGGTTGACCTCGAACGCGACCATCGTCCCGGCGCGGTCGACGAGATAGGCGATCTCGATGTACGGGCAGTCGCGGATGATGTCGGCGAGGACGCGCTCGACGACCTCGAAGCTCGCGGTCGCGTCGCGCAGCCCGTCGCTCCAGCCGACCGTCTGGTGCTTGAGCGAGTGGACCGAGTCGATGCGAAAGCTCTGGGTCAGGAGCTGGATCGACAGGGCGAGATCGCTCAAACGCTCGGCCGACGCGGTCACCCGACGGAAGCCCTCGGCGGTGCGCTGGATGAGCTCGCTGATGTCGCGCAGGGTGGTGACCACCTGGTTCGAGGCGGTCCGCTGCTCGTCGGTCGCCTGGGAGATCTCGACGGCCGCCCGGGCGGTGTCGGCGAGGGCGCCCCGGAGCTGTTCGATCGCACCCTGCGCGGACCGGCTGCGCCCGAGGACGTGGTCGGCCGCCTTGGCCCCCTCCTCGGTGGCGACGACCACCGAGCGGATCGCGCCGGAGAAGCCGTCGAGCAGGGTGCGCACCGACTCCACCGACTCGCGCGACCGCTCGGCGAGCCGCCGGACCTCCTCGGCGACCACCCCGAAGCGGTCGCCGTGGCGGCCCGCGGCGGCGGCCTCGATGGCGGCGTTGAGGGCGAGGATGTGGGTCTCCTGGGCGATCTCGGTGATCAGGTCGAGCACCCGGTAGATCTCGCGCGACCGCTGTCCGAGGACATCCGCGCGGTCGGCGATCCTCTCGATGCCCTGGCGCAGCTCGCCGGCGCTCGACACCGCCTCCTCGAGGGCCCGCGCCCCCGCGTTGCCGGTCTCCTGGGCCTGGGCGGCGAAGGTCGCCTGACCGGCCGCGGAGGTCGCGATCTGACCCGCCGTCCGCGCCAGCTCCTCGGTCGACGCGGTGATCTCGACGACCGCGGCGGCCTGCTGGGAGGCCCCCTCGACGAGCTCGTTCGAGGTCTCGTGCACCGAGCCGGCCGAGGTGGCGACCTCGACCGACGAGCTCTGGATCTGCTGGACCAGAGCGGCCATCGCGCGCGCCGCCGCCTCGACCGCCTCCGCCATCGCCGGGGGCAGGTCGTCGGCCGGCACGATGCTCTCCACGAGGTCGCCGTGGCGAAGCTCACCGAGCGATCGCTGCAGCGCCTCGCTCTGGACGGCGAAGCGCCCCTCGAGATCGCGGTAGGCGCGCTCGAGCCGGACCCGGGCGAGCGACACCAGCCCCAGGTGGGTGGCCAGGGCGACCGCCGCGATGACCAGCCAGGCGCGGGTCGCCCACTCCTCGCTGTCGCGGTCCGAGGTGATCTCGAGCATGATCCCGCCGGCCAGGACGACCACCGCGAGGATCGCCATGCCGAGCCACTGGCGGACGACCGAGGTTCGCCTGTCGGGCTGCATCTGCCGGCTCCCTTCTCAGCTCCCGCCGGGGTCGGCGATGAGCCGTTCGGCGTCGAGGATGACGAGCTCGCGCCCGTCGATCGCGGCCCGCCCGACGAGCCAGGGCGGGTCGCCCGGGTCGGGGGCCCGCCGATCGCCGATCGCCGCGACCCCGAAGGCCTCGTCGACGGCGAGGCCGAGCGACACCGAGCCGTCGGCCCGGCGCACCACGACCGTCAGGTCGCGGGCGGCGCCCGGCGCCCCGATCGGGTCGAGCAGCGCGTGGAGGTCGACCACCGCCACCGGCTCACCGCCGACCTGGGCGAGGCCGAGCAGCCGGGGGGCCGACCCGGGCAACCGGGTCGGCGTGACCTTCCGGGTGACCAGCCGGGCGGCGGCGACCGGGATCGCGCAGCGCTGCCCGCCGCTGCGCACCACGAGGAACGGCTCGCCGTCGCCCCCGGTCCGGTTCGCTTCACCCATGACGGATCAGCATAGCATCGTGACCGCGGCTCTCACCGTGGACCCGCCGACCGGATCACCGCGCCGGTCCGGATCTCGCCCTCCGACCAGTCCATCTCCGAGCCGCGCAGGCTGTGCGGGATGAGGAAGATCCCCATCATCACGATCCAGCCGACGACAACCGCGCCCCACAGCCGCCGGCCGAGCAGGGCGAGAACGGTCGCCGGGAGCCAGCCGAGGACCGCGATGAGGGTCTTGTTGTCGGTCAGGTCGTGACCGAATGGCCAGCCGGTCCAGAAGGCGCCGAAGGCGAACTTCTGGACGACTGGACCGAGCACCAGCCCGCCCACCGAGAGCAGCGCCATCGCGACGATCACCGTGGTCCGCGGCTCCGGCCGGCTCGGGCGGAGAACCTCGAGAAGGGTCCGGGTGGCGACCAGCATGCTGCCGAACATGGCGAGGATGTGCGGGATCAGCACCCAGGCCGGGACATCGCCGCGGAAGCGCGCGACCACCGGCTCGCCGGCGGGGAGAACGACGGTTCCGACGCCGTCATCGAGCAGCAGCCGGTACTCGACCTTGCCGGCCGGCGGCTGGTGCGGAACCGCCGCGACGAGGGCGCCGGAGGCGTCGCGGGTCATCGCCAGCGACCGCCACGCCTCGCCGGTCGGGAAGCGCCGCCACTCGAGGGTCGCCCGCCGAATCGCCGCGGGCGCCTCGATCTGGACCTCGAGGCCGCCCTCGCCGCCGTGCGACCTCGGCAGCCGGTAGCGGATCTCGTCGCCCGCCGGCGCGACCGCCAGCCCGCGCGCCGGGTGGCTCGGCCCGGTCATCCGCTGGAAGACGGCGAGGACGACGGTGATGACAAAGGCGACGATCCACAGCGCGGCGGAGAGGCTTCGGCTGCTCATCGCTCGATTCTACGACATGGAAGAGCCCGCCCCGGGGCTCGGGGCGGGCTCGTGACACGGACCGGATCGCGGGCCTACAGCACCGCCTTGACCATCTCCTCGATCACCCCCGGCTCGACCTCCTCGAGCTCGTAGGTGACGTTGGCGATCGGCTTGTTGACGGTGATGATCCGCTTGAGCTCGATCGGCGTGCCCTCGACCACCACGTCGGCCGGGGTCGCGTTGATCGTCGCCTCGAGCTCGGCGACCTGCTGATCGCCATAGCCCATGGCGGGCAGGATCGCGCTCGCGTTCGGGTACTTCTCGTAGGTCGCCTTGATGCTGCCGACGGCGTAGGGCCGGGCGTCGACGATCTCGGCCGCCCCCGCCTGCTTGGCCGCGAACCAGCCGGCGCCGTAGCTCATCCCGCCGTGGGTCAGCGTCGGTCCGTCCTCGACCACCAGCGCCCGCTTGCCGGCGATCAGCTCCGGCTGCTCGGCGGTGATCTTCGAGCGGCACTTGATGACCCGCGCGTCCGGGTTGGCGGTCCGGCAGCTATCGAGCACCTGCTCGACCTTGACCGGGTCGGCGGTGTCGACCTTGTTGACGATGAGCAGGTCGGAGATGCGCAGGTTGGTCTCGCCCGGGTAGTAGCTCAGCTCGTGGCCGGCGCGGTGCGGGTCGACGAGGGTGATGTGCAGGTCGGGCTTGTAGAACGGCGTGTCGTTGTTGCCGCCGTCCCAGAGGATCACGTCGGCCTCCTTCTCGGCCTCGCGGAGGATCCGCTCGTAGTCGACCCCGGCGTAGACCACGAAGCCGTTGTCGATGTGCGGCTCGTACTCCTCGCGCTCCTCGATGGTGCACTGGTGCCGGTCGAGGTCCTCGTAGGTCTCGAAGCGCTGGCAGGCCTGCTTGGCGAGATCGCCGTAGGGCATCGGGTGGCGGATCGCCACGACCTTCTTGCCGAGGGCCTTGAGGATCCGCGAGACATAGCGGGTGGTCTGCGACTTGCCGACCCCGGTGCGGACCGCGGTGATCGCGATGAGCGGCTTGGTCGAAGCGACCATCGTCCGGGTCGCCGAGCACACGCCGAAGTGCGGACCCCAGCCGATGACCTGGCTCGCCTTGTTCATCACGTAGGCGTGTGACACGTCGGAGTACGAGAACCAGACTTCGTCGACCTGGTGCTCGCGGATGACCGCCTCGAGCTCGTCCTCGGGGACGATCGGGATGCCATCGGGGTAGAGCGACCCGGCGAGCTCGGGCGGGTAGACCCGGCCCTCGATGTCGGGAATCTGGGTCGCGGTGAAGGCCACGACCTCGTAGGCCTCGTTGTCACGGTACAGACAGTTGAAGTTGTGGAAGTCGCGCCCGGCCGCACCCATGATGACGACCTTGGTCCTGGACATGGATTGTCCTCCTCGGATGTTCACGCCGGCCAGTCCTCGGGGCCGGCGACCCGGCGGGTAAGGCTGAACCACCGGGGCGAGCGCATTCTACCACCCGCGCTGAGCGAATGCGGTGAGTCGAGAGTGAGAGTCGACAGTCGACAGCTCGATCCCCTCGCGAGGCTCGAGCTCTGACTTCGTGCAAGTTCTTTGGAATAGTGGGCTAACGGGACGATAACGACCCTCGATGGGGGTGGCCAATCGGTGTGCGGCAGCTCAGCGGGGGCCCCCCGTCGGAACGGCGATGTCCTTGATCACAGCCGGGAGTATTCGACCTCGAGTTCGGGTGCGATGGAACGGTTGACTGTCGACTGTCGACTGTCGACTGTCGACTCCTCCTCACTCCCACTCGATGGTGCCGGGCGGCTTGGAGGTGACGTCGTAGACCACCCGGTTGATCCCGGCGACCTCGTTGACCACCCGGCGGGCGATCCGGTCGAGGGTCTCGGGGGGGAAGCGGAACCAGTCGGCGGTCATGAAGTCGGAGGTCGTCACCGCCCGCACCGCGAGGACCTCGTCATAGGTCCGAGCGTCGCCCATGACCCCGACCGAGCGGACCGGGAGGAGCACCGCGAGGGCCTGCGAGATCTCGTCGTACAGACCGTCGCGGCGGATCTCCTCGATGACGATGGCGTCGGCGTGCTGGAGGGTCGCCACCCGGTCGGGGGTGACCTCGCCGAGGATCCGGACCGCCAGCCCCGGCCCCGGGAAGGGGTGGCGCCAGACGAAGTCGCGGGGCAGGCCGAGCTCCTCCCCCACCCTGCGGACCTCGTCCTTGAAGAGGTCGCGCAGCGGCTCGACGAGCTCGAGCCCGAGCCGCTCGGGCAGCCCGCCGACGTTGTGGTGGGTCTTGATGACCGCCGCGGTCCCGCGCACCCCCGACGACTCGATGACATCGGGGTAGAGGGTCCCCTGGGCGAGATAGCGCGCGTCGGCGAAGCGCCGCGCCTCGGCCTCGAAGACCGCGACGAACTCGCGGCCGATGATCCGCCGCTTCTCCTCCGGGTCGGCGACCCCGGCGAGGGCCCCGAAGAACCGTCCGGCGGCGTCGACCCGGTCGAGCTCGACGCCGAGGGCGGAGAAGCTCCCGACGACCGCGTCGCCCTCGTCGAGGCGGAGCAGCCCGGTGTCGACGAAGATCGGCACGACCCGGTCGCCGATCGCCTCGCGCAGCAGCACCGCGGTCACCGACGAGTCGACGCCGCCCGACACGCCGCAGATGACGCGGCCCTCGGGCAGGGCGGCGCGCAGCCCGTCGACCAGCTCGTGCCGGATCGCCGCCGGGTTCCAGTCGCGCGACGCACCCGCCAGATCGAGGAAGCGCTCGAGCATCGAGGTGCCGTGCGGAGTGTGGCGGACCTCGGGGTGGAACTGGAGGGCGACCAGGCGCCGCTCCGGGTCGACCATCGCCGCGGTCGCGGTGTTGCCGGTGCGGGCGATGACCCGGAATCCGTCGGGGACCCTGACCACCTGGTCGCCATGGCTCATCCACACCGGCTGGGCCCTCGGGGTGCCGGCGAGGATCGACGCCTCCTCGGCCAGCTCGAGCTCGGCGAGACCGTACTCGCGCCGGCTCGACGGGGCGACCTCGCCGCCGAGGTCGCGGGCCATCAGCTGCATGCCGTAGCAGATGCCGAGCACCGGGACGCCGAGGGTAAAGACCGCCGGGTCGACCTGGAGGGCCCCCGGCTCGAAGACGCTGGCCGGCCCGCCGGAGAGCACGACCGCGATCGGTCGGGCGGCGCCCAGGGCGTCGGCGGGGAGATCGCCGCGCTCGATGACCGTCTTGACCCCGAGCTCGCGCAGCCGGCGCGCGATGAGCTGGGTGTACTGCGATCCGAAATCGAGGATCAGGATGACTTCATGCCGCATGGCGCTCCCCCGTCCGGTGACCGGCGGAGCATAGCAAAGGCCTCGCGAGACCGACCGGTTTGGGGGGACGAACGCTGCCGGCGGCGAGGCGTGCGCGATTGCGCAGCGGGTTACGACGCGCTAAGATCGCGCTTGTGAAATCGGACACATGGTCCACCGGCGGCCGAGCCGCGGCGCGGGCCGTGTCCCCGAGGTGACCATGACCGCGTACAAGCGGCACATCGACAACAGCGCGATCTCCGATCTCACCGTGGCCCGGCTGTCGGTCTACCTGCGCTGCATGGACCGGCTGCTCGAGCTCGGGACCGACACGATCTCGAGCCAGGCCCTGGCCGACCGCTTCAACCTCAACTCGGCCCAGATCCGCAAGGACCTCGCCTACTTCGGCGAGTTCGGCGTGCGCGGCGTCGGCTACAACGTCCGCGAGCTCCGCCAGTACGTGGTCGAGATCCTCGGCCTCGACCGCGAGCGCCGGCTGGTCATCGTCGGCGCCGGTAACCTCGGGACCGCGCTCTGCCACTACTCCGGGTTCTCCGGTGGCAACTTCCTCGTGGTCGGCATCCTCGACTCCGACTCGAGCCGGATCGGCGACCCGACCCCGGCCGGGCTGCTCGTCGAGGACGCGGCCCGGCTGCGCGAGATCGTCGCCCAGCGGCGGGTCGAGATCGGCGTCATCACGACCCCGGCGTCGGCCGCCCAGTCGGTCGCCGACAGCATGGCGGAGGCCGGGCTCACCGCGATCCTCAACTTCGCGCCGATCCGGGTGCGCGCCGACGGGGGCGTGCTGGTCAAGACCGTCGATCTCGGCGTCCACCTCGAGGAGCTGAGCTTCCATCTGACGCATGCGTGAGGGAGGGCTTGGCCGGCGCCTACGGCGCCTGGGGGTGGCCGGCGCCTGAGGCGCCGGCCACCCCCAGGCGGCGCCCCGCCGCCGGCCACGCCCTCACGCCCCGCCGCCGGCCACGCCCTGATTGTCGTCGGTTTCCGGAACGGCTACAGTAGCCGCCATGGAGACGCCCAAGCGGATCGGCAAGTACGAGATCTCCTCGCAGATCGCGGCCGGCGGCTTCGGCGTCATCTTCAAGGGCTGGGACCCGTTCATCAAGCGGACCGTCGCGGTCAAGATGTGCGCCTCCCCCGACGAGGAGGTCCGGCAGCGCTTCCAGCAGGAGGCCCAGTTCGTCGGCAACCTCGTCCACCGCAACATCACCCTGGTCTTCGACTTCGGCGTCGAGGGCGGCATCCCGTACATCGTCCAGGAGTACCTGACCGGCTACGACCTCGACCAGCTCGTCAAGGCCGGGGTGATCGGCGATGCGCGGACCGTGGCGTCGATCCTGCTCCAGATCTGCGAGGGCCTCGACTTCGCCCACACCCGGGGCATCGTCCACCGCGACATCAAGCCGTCCAACATCCGGGTGCTCGAGGACGGCACCGTCAAGATCATGGACTTCGGGATCGCCAAGTCCCTCGAGGGCGGGAGCAAGCTCACCCAGACCGGGATCGCCCTCGGCACCGCCGGCTACCTGGCGCCCGAGCAGATCCAGGGCGGCGCCGTCGACCCGCGGACCGACATTTTCGCCTTCGGCGTGGTCGCCTACGAGCTGGTGACCGGGACGCGGCCCTTCCAGGGCGCTTCGCTGTCGAACGTCCTCTACCAGATCCTCAACGACGAGCCGGCCGACCCGGCGGATCTGTCGAGCCGCTGCCCCGCCGAGCTGCGGGCGATCATCCTCAAGTGCATGGCGAAGAAGCCCGCCGACCGCTTCCAGTCGATCCGCAAGGTCTTCGAAGCCCTGCGCGCGATGCCCACCGGGGTCGGTCACGGCGGCGAGACCACCGCCGAGGCGACCACCGGCGTGGTCCGGCTCGCGGTGTCGAGCATGGCGCCGTCCTCCGCCGCCCATGAGCCCCGGACCCGGGACCTGTCGGCCGCCAGCCGCGAGGACGAGCCGACCGAGCGGGTACCGACCGACGGCTCGGTGACCGAGCTGACCCGGACGCCCGAGGTGATCGACGACGAGGCGCCCGGGCGACGGAGCCCGGTGCTCCTGATCTTCGTTCTGCTGCTCGCGGCCCTGGTCGGGAGCGGCGCGGCGTTGTACTTCTCTCGCGACCTCCAGACCCTGGTCTTCGGCGCCGACGGCGCCCCCTGGCTGCCGACGCCGACGCCGACCGCGACGCCCACCCCGACGCCCACCGCCACCCCGACCGTAACGCCCACCGTCGAGCCCACCGCGACCGCCGAGCCCGAGCCGACGCCGACCCCGGCGCCGGTCAGCCTCCGGCTCCACGTCGACCCCCCGGCCACGGTGACGATCGACGGCCGGCCCTTCGACGGCGGCCGCAAGACCGGAGGCGGCCCGGTCAGCCTGCTGCCGGGGGCCCACACCTTCACGATCTCGATCCCCGACTTCCCCGAGCGGACCCTCACCCGGACGGTCGACGCCACGACCAAGACGATCGTCCTCACCCTCGACCTCGGTCTGCTCACCGTGGTCGGCGACCCGGCCGTCCAGCTGCCCGGGGGCGAGGTCTTCCTCGACGGCGACCGGCTCGGTGCGTTGCCGCTGATCCGCAAGAAGGTCGCCGCCGGCTCGCACGAGCTGGTGGTGCGCTGGCCGGATGCCGCCACACCTTATCGGGCGACGGTCGAGATCCCGCCGGCCCCGACGGTGCTCCAGCTGACCGTCGCGCCGGGCGGGCCCTGAGACGCGAGACCGACCGGACCGAGCTTGCGGCCCGAGGGCCCGACAGGTAGAGTTGTGGCCATGCTGAGAATCGCCACCACCGGTCTCTGCCTCTGTGCTCTCGCCTGCTCGCTGCTCCTCGCGGGATCCGCGAGCGCCCAGGGCGCCTCGACGACCCCCAGCGAGGAGGCCGCGATCCAGGCCTTCCGCCAGGGCTCGTTCTCCAAGGCGGTCGACCTCTACCGTCAGGCCCTCCAGGAGACCGACGACGCGACCCACCGGGCGCGGCTGCACATCAACATCGCCTGGACGCTGTTCGCCCTCGGCCGGGAGGCCGAGGTCCAGACCCACCTCCGAGCGGCGCTCGTCGAGGACCCGAACCTGACCCTGCTGCCCGACTACTACACCCAGGAGTTCATCGACCTCTTCGACCGGGCGCGGGCGCGCGGGGTCGCCGTCGAGGCGCCGGTCACCGCCCCCGACCTCGAGGCCACCGTCGCCGGGATCGAGCTCAGGGTCGAGCAGGGCGAGGACGTCGAGGGCGCGCTCGCCGACGTCGACCGGCTGCTCGAGTCCTACCCCGAGGACGGCCGGCTGATCCCGCTCAAGGTCGAGGCCCTGCGCCGGCTCGGCCGCGACCAGGAGGCCGACGACCTGCTGCGGACCTATGGCGGGAGCATCGCCTCGGGGCTGTGGACCGATCGGATGTCGATCCCCGACCTCATCCTGCGGGCCAACCGGCTCCTCGAGGACGGCGACGCCGGGACCAGCCTCGAGCTCCTCCGCGAGGCGGTGGCCCGCCAGCCGAGCAACGTCGCGGCCCTCGAGCTGATGGCCGAGGCGGCGCAGCGCAGCGGGCACTGGGACGAGGCCGAGTTCGCCCTCAAGTCGGCGCTCGGCATGCAGCCCGGCAACGTCGGTCTCCAGCTCCGCCTCGGCGAGGTCTACATCGCCAAGAACGAGCTCTCGGCGGCGCGCGACGTCTTCCGCTCGATCACCGAGACCTCTCCCCACTCCGATCGCGGCTGGGCCTCCCTCGGGCTGCTCGAGATCCGGCTCGGCAACCGCGAGCGGGCCCTCGCCCACCTCGACCGGGCGATCGAGGAGAACCCGCTGCTGCCCGAGGTCCAGCTCGCCCGCGGCGAGCTGCTGCTCGCCTTCGGCGCGCCGGCCGCCGCCCTGCCCGCCCTCGAGGCGGCCGCCAACCTGCTCCACGACGACCCGCAGCTCGAGGCGCGGCTCGGCCAGGCGCTGCTCGCGACCGGCCGCCACGCCGACGCCCTCGCCCACCTCAGGGCGGCGGTTGGGGGCGGCTTCGACCGGCCCGACGTCGAGCGCGCCCTGGCCCTCGCCCTGGCCCTCAACGGGCTGCTCGCCGAGAGCGACCGCGCCCTCGCCGGGGCCGAGATCGCCGACAACGGCGACAGCGAGCTGGTCCGGGGAATCCTCATGCTCGAGCGCCGCAGCTGGGCCGCGGCCGAGGAGATCCTGCGCCCGGTCGCGGTCTCGCGGGCCAACCAGGCGGCGGTGCTCAACCTGCTCGGCGCGGCCCTCTTCAACCAGGCGCGCTACGCCGAAGCGGTGACCACCATCGGCGCCGCCGCCGAGCTCGAGCCGGACAACCCTGGGATCCTCGCCAACCTCGCCATCGCCCGGGCGGCGCGCACCGCCGAGCTGCTGGCGGTCAACGCGACCGTCGTCAAGGCGGCGCCGGCCAACTGATCCCGGCCGCCGCCCTGCCTCCGCCGGAGGCCCCCGCGAGAGATCTCAGCGCCTCGACGAGCTGCCCCGCCACGAGCTCGGGGCGGTGCCGGCGGAGGTAGAGGGCGCGCGCCTCCCGGCCCCGCGCGGCCCAGCCGTCCCCGCCGACCGCGGCGAGCAGCCGAGCGAGATCGGCGGCCGCGGCGGGCCCGCCGGTCAGCCGCGGCGCCGCCGCCTCCGGCCACTCGAGGAACTGACGGCGGCCGCCGACCGCGACCGGCACGCCGCAGGCGAAGAAGCGCAGCGCGGCGGCCGAGGTCTCGCCGGCCGACGGGCTGCGCAGCACCACCCCGAGGTCGGCGGCGGCGGGCAGGCCGGCGAGGACCTCGGGCTCGACCCAGCCGGTGGCGACCACCCGGTCGCCGCACCCGACCCGCCGGGCGGCCGCCGCGAGATCATCGCCGGAGCGCCCCTCGCCGACCACCGCGAGACCGACGTCGAGACCCGCCTTGCAGGCCGCCCCGACCCCGGCGGCGATCGCCTCGAGGCCCTTCTCCGGGGTGAGGAAGCCGAGGTGCATGAGCAGGGTCCGCTCGGCCGGGACGCCGATCCGGGTTCGCGCCGCGGCCCGGTCGACCGGCCCCGGGTCGGCGACCGCGAGGTCGACCCGGGTCGCCGGGATCTCGGGCAGCTCGCGGCGAACCGTCGCCAGGGCCCACTCCGAGTGGACGACCAGCCCCGCCGCCCGATCGAGGATGGCCCGCCGCGCGGGCAGCAGAAAGGGATCGAGCCGTCCGTGGTGACCGGCCCGGCGGGCGGCGGCCAGCGCCGCCGCCCGGGGACCGTGGGCGGCGGTCAGCCGCCGCTCGTATTCGTCGACATCGCCGCGCGCCGCCGTCGCCTCGACGAGCAGGTGGTGGAGCACCGCGTCGTGGAGCTCGACGACCGCGCCGCCCCGCTCGAGGCGGGGCAGCAGCCAGAGGTGGTGGGGGTTGTTGCCGAGGTGGAGCAGCTCGACCTCGCCCGACGAGGGCGCGGCATCGGTCGGCGCCAGCTCGAGATCGGCCGGCCAGCTCGCGGGCTCGGTCCAGCCAGGTGGCCGCACGACCCGCACCCGGGCGAGCCGGGCGAGCTCGGGGAGCAGCTCGACGGCGTAGTCGGCGACCCCCGACCGGGTCGGCGGCAGCGGCGAGCACCAGAGGATGCCGAGCTGATCGGCGCCGGGTTCCACGACCGGATTCTAGCCCGGACCGGTGGTCGCGGCTAAGATGAGCGCCGTGCGAGGCCTCCGGCTCCTCCTGCTGATCGTCTACGCCTCCTATCTGACCAATGTCGGCCTGTTTCTGATCATGCTGCCCTGGTCGGAGGTCTGGCCCCGCTTCGTCCTGCTCCTGCCGCCGGCGATCGGGATCGTCGTCGACGCCCCGGCTTTGCGGGGGGCGGTCACCGCCTTCGGCTGCCTCCACCTCGCGCTGCTCCTCCTCGAGATCCTCCGGCCGTCGTTGACCGATGTCGATGGCCCGGACGAGCCGGTTCGCTGAGCGCCTGGACCGCCTCTTCGGGTCCGGGCTACACTCGCTCCATGGGGGGGAGGGTTCTCATCGTCGACGACGAGGACTACATCCGGCGGATTCTCTGCTTCAAGCTCGAGCGCGCCGGCTTCTCCACCCGCGAGGCGGCCTCGGCCGAGTCGGCCGAGCGGGTGATCGAGGACGACGAGATCGACCTGGTGCTCCTCGACGTCGGGCTTGCCACCTCGACCAACGGCTTCGACCTGGCGGCGCGGCTGCGCGCCGACCCGCTCACCCGGGAGCTGCCGATCATCCTCCTCACCGCGCGCGGCTTCGCCGCCGATGTGCTGCGCAGCCACGAGATCGGCGCGATCGGCTACATCACCAAGCCCTTCTCGACCGCCGACGTGGTGGCCCGGGTCCGCTCGATCCTCGGCGACTGAGCCCTCGCCATGCCGCTCGATTTGACCTCAGGACCTTCGCCGCGTAGGCTTCGCGCCGGAGGAGAGCCGTGACCCCGACCCCGACGACGAATGACCGGCCGAGGCGCCGGTGAGACGCTGGATACCCTGGCTGACCGCGCTCGCCATCGTGATCGCCGACCGGCTCACCAAGGCGGCGGTGATGCGCCACCTCGGGCTCGGCGAGTGGCACCACGTCGCGCCCGGTCTGACGATCACCCACGTCCGCAACCCGGGCATCGCCTTCAGCCTGTTCGCCGACGGGGGCCCGGTCACCCGGGTCCTGCTCCACCTCGTCATCCTGACCGCGGTGGTGGTGATCGCCTGGATGGTGGTCCGCCACGACCGCCAGCGCGCCCTTTCGGGTCTCGCCTTCGGCCTGATCCTCGGCGGCGCGGTCGGCAACCTGGTCGACCGGGTGCTCTGGGGCTGGGTGCTCGACTTCCTCCACCTCTGGGTCAGGGTCGGCGACCGCACCTGGTCGTGGCCCGACTTCAACGTCGCCGACAGCGCCATCACCACCGGGGCGGTGCTGCTCATCCTGGTCGAGATCTTCGGCCGCGGCGAGGACCATGCACCCGATCCTGATTGACCTCGGCTTCTACGCCCTGCCGTCCTACGGCGTCGCCCTCGCCCTCGCGGTGGCCGCGGCGCTGTGGACCGCCAAGCGGCGCGCCGAGTGGGCCGGGTTGGACGCCGTCCGGATCGTCGACTTCGGCCTCTGGCTGGTCATCTGGGCGCTGCTCGGCGCCAAGCTCCTGCTCGTCGCCGTCGAGTGGCGCCGCTACCTCGGCGACCCGGCCCAGCTGCTCGGGCTGATCCGCGCCGGCGGGGTCTTTCTCGGCGGCTTCCTCGCCGCGGTGATCGCCGCCGCGGTGATGCTGCGCCGCTACCGGCTCGAGGCGCTGCCGACCTTCGACGTGCTCGCCCCGTCGATCGCCCTCGGCCAGGCGATCGGCCGGGTCGGCTGCCTGCTCGCCGGCTGCTGCTGGGGCCGCGAGTGCCACCTGCCGTGGGCGGTCACCTACACCGACCCGGTCGCGGCGGCCAACGTCGGCACGCCGCTCGGCGTCGCCCTCCACCCCTTCCCGGCCTACGCCGCGGCCACCAACCTCGTGATCTTCGTCGCCCTGGCCATTCTCTACCGCCGGCGTCCGGCGCCGGGCACGGTGTTCGCCGCCTACCTCGCGATCTACGGCACGGCGCGGTTCCTGCTCGAGATGACCCGCGGCGACGAGGCGCGCGGCCTCTACCTCGACGGGCTGGTCTCCACCAGCCAGCTCATCTCGGTCGGGCTCGTCGTCGTCGCCATCGTTCTCTTCCGGTGGATCGGACGGCGCGGCCGGACGTGAGCCGGCGCCACCGGTTCACCGTCCCGACCGAGCTCGCCGGGGACCGCCTCGACCGCTGCCTGGCCACCCTCGCCGACGAGTGGTCGCGGTCGCACGTCCGCCGGCTGATCGACGACGGCCGCGTCCGGCTCAACGACGCCGCGGCGCGCCCGGCCGCGACGGTCGCCGAGGGCGACGTGCTGACCGTCGACGAGCCCGACCCGGTCGCCCTCGACGTCGAGGCCGAGGCCATCCCCCTCGCCGTCGTCTGGGAGGACGCCGACATCCTGGTCCTCGACAAGCCGGCCGACCTGGTGGTCCACCCGGCCGCCGGCAACCCGTCGGGGACCCTGGTCAACGCCCTGCTCCACCACTGCCCCGACCTGTCGGGGATCGGCGGGGTGGCGCGGCCCGGCATCGTCCACCGCCTCGACAAGGACACGACCGGGCTGATGGTCGTCGCCAAGACCGACCGCGCTCACCAGGCGCTCGCCCTGGCCTTCCGCTGGCGCAAGGTCGAGAAGACCTACCTCGCGGTGTGCTATGGCGAGCCGGCCGCCGACGAGGGGGTGGTTGACGCGCCGATCGACCGCCACCCGCGGCAGCGCCAGCAGATGGCGGTGGTCGAGGGCGGCCGCGCGGCACGGACGCTCTACCGGGTGATCGAGAGGCTCGGCGGAGCCGCCCTCCTCCACTGCCGGCTGGTCACCGGCCGCACCCACCAGATCCGCGTCCATCTCGCCCACGTCGGCCACGCCCTGGTCGGCGACCCGCTCTACGCGGGCCGCCAGTGGCGGGCCCTCGCCGACCCGGCCGCGGCGCGCGCCTGCCGGGACTTCCCGCGCCAGGCGCTCCACGCGATGCGGCTCGTCCTCGACCACCCGGTGAGCGGCGAGCCGATGAGCTTCGAAGCACCGATGCCCGAGGACATCGGGGCGCTCGTCGGGGTGCTCCGCGCGGCCCGCGGCTGAGCGTCTCGCAGCCCTCCGTCCCCTGCCACGCCGCGTTGTATCATTCGCGTCGGAGGGAGGCGCCATGCAGCGGCTCGCGACACTCGACGAGATCCCGCCGAGGGGCGTCGTCTTCAGCTACAAGGAGGGACCCTTCGACGAGCGGGGCATCCTCCTGCGCTCGGCCGACGGCGGGGTCCGCGCCTACAAGAACGAGTGCCGGCACCTGCCGATGCCCCTCGACGACCGCGAGCCCGGCGAGCTCTGGGACGAGCACGGCCGTCACCTCGTCTGTAACTCGCACGGCGCGCTCTACCGCCCCGACGACGGGCTGTGCGTCGCCGGTCCCTGCGAGGGCTCGCACCTCAGGACCCTCCCGGTCGTCGTCCGCGACGGCGAGGTCTACCTCGAGACCGACAAGCTCGGCGGCTTTTTCAACGTGTGAGGGGGAAGCCGACGCCGAAGCCGCCGGCCACTCCCTCACGCCCCCCTACAAGCTCGCGACGAACTCGGCCATCTTGTCGAAGGCCTCGCGGATCGAGCGCACGCTCCACAGCAGCGGCTGGTAGGTGGTGATCGGGTAGGGCGTGTCCTTGGCGACGAACGGGTCGAGGGGCCGGATCTCGACCTTCCCCGACAGGGCGTGCTCGAGCTCGCCGAAGCTCGACAGCAGCCCGGCCCCGTAGGCCCGCAGCTCGCCGTCCTCGACGATGACGCCGTACTCGATGGTGAACCAGTAGAGCGTCGCGAGCTGCTCGATCTGGGCGTCGTCGGCGGCGAGCGAGCCCTTGCCGATCGTCTGCGACAGGTCGGCGAAGGCCGGGATGGCGAGCATCGGCGCGTGCCCCATGAGCTCGTGGACGATGTCCGGCTCGGGGGTGTAGAGGGGCTGGGAGTGGTGGCGGATGTACTGGGTGGCGCAGAAGACCCGGCGCGACAGCGCCTCGAGGAACTCGCGTGCCGACACCAGCCCGGCCACCGGCTGGAGCGAGAAGCCGGTCCGGGCGGTCAGGAAGCGGCTGACATCGGCGAGCTGCGGCACCTCGTCCGCCGAGTAGCCGATGTCGCCGATCACCTCGAGGAAGTCGCGGCAGGCGTGGGTCGGGTAGAGGGCGCTCAGACCCTTGAACGCGGTCGCCCAGGTGGTGCGCTCGCTCGCCGTGTAGTCGACGATCGCCGGCGGCTCGCCCGAGTTGAGGGGCGGCGCCATCAGGGCGATCTGGTCGCGCCGCCGTCGGTAGTCGAGGTCGGAGAACCCGGGATGGTCGGCGTCGAGGGCGACGATGTGGTCGGGCAATGGGTCCTCCGCAAGGCTGAGATGACGTCGCGAGATTCTCGCATGGCCGGTCAACGATCGACAAGTCCACGTCGAGGCCCATGCTGCACCATGACGCCGCCGCAATCCCCATCGGAGCACTTCAGTCCGAAAGAGAAGACCCCGCCGAAGCGGGGTCCGCGGTCGGTGATCGACCCTGTGGGCTACTCGACGATGAAGCTCTGGAGCTCGACCGGAACGATCGGACCCCAGGTACCCGTCGCCGAATGGGGTGCGCCACCATAGCCGTCCCCGGTGACGATCCAGGGGAAGCTCCAGGGCGCTCCGGCGCCGCTCGGTACCGTGACGTCAACGCAGAAATCGAAGTTGGTTCCGGCTGACCCGCCAATCCACGCGCCGCAACCCGTCGGGATGGTGCCGGTGGACTGCCAGTACACCACGTTTCCGGCGCTGCTGCCGACAACCGGCGGTAACGCTCCCGAGCAGCCATTCGCTGGAGGTACACTGTTGGAGGCGATGGTGCCGAGAGTCCAGCCGTCTGGCAGATCCACCTCGAAACGATCCATGTACTCGAAGTCGGGCGAAACGGCGTTGACCGTGAAGCACAGGGTCGATACTCCGACCGGGATCGGATCCGGAGACGAACCGACCACGCTCGACGCACCGATGTTATCGACCTGAGCCCAGACCGGGCCCGCAACCACCAACGCCACCAGGAACAACCACACCAATCTCTTCATCTCCCCCCCCTTGCCCCTTTTCCAAACTCCGTGGATGGGCTTCATTAAGATCGAATCTCGATTTCGGCTCCGACTCCGCGACTCGCGAACCATTGAAAGGTACCACCACCCTGCTGTCCAAGACAACAATGATCAGTGTCGGCGGATCCCCCGGGCCGTATAGACTCTCCTGGACTCTCTGTTAATGCTGCGGGCGAAGGGGCGTTTCCATGGTTGATGAGCAGGATCTGGAGGAACCCGTGCAGGCCATGACCGCCGCGCTCCCGGCCGACCCGGCAGGTTGGCTCGAGCCCCTCTACCGCGAGCACTCGCGGGCCGTGATCCAGGCCGCCTACCGGGTGACGGGCAACCCCGAGGACGCCGAGGACGTGCTCCAGACGGTGTTCTTCCGGCTCGCCCGGCGGGCCGTCCCGCCCGACTTTCCCGGCGGCCCCCTCCCCTACCTGCGGCGGGCCGCGACCAACGCGGCCCTCGACATAGTCCAGTCCAAGCGGGCGAAGACCAGCGTCGCCTTCGACGGCGTCGGCGAGGCGACGACCCGCGACCCGTCGCCGACCCCCGACGCGGTGCACGACGAGCGCGAACTCGAGCAGCTGCTCCGCGAGGCGGTGGCCCGGCTCGGCCGGCGCGCCGCCGAGGTCTTCGTGCTGCGCAGCTTCGAGGGGCTCGACAACCGGGCCATCGCCGAAGCCCTGAGCACCTCGCCGGGCACCGTCGCCGTGACCCTGCACCGCGCCCGCGAGGTCCTGAGAACCGAGCTCGCCCCGCACCTGGGAGGCCACCGTGACCGACACTGACCGCACCCTCGACCTGATCGACCGCACCGCCGAGCGGATCCGCGCCGACCGGCTCGATGAAGCCGCCGTCGCCGCCGCCACCAGCCGCGTCTGGGCCGCGCTCACCGAGCGTCAGGCCGGCGAGCCGCCGTTGCGCAGCTGCGCCGACGTACGGGCCCTGCTTCCCGCGCTCGTCGCCGGCGAGCTGCCCGAGACCCGGGCGCTTCTGGTCTCGGACCACACCCGCGAGTGCCTGCCCTGCCGGCGCGCCCTGCTCGAGCTGCGCGGCGACCGCGCGGCCTCGTCGCCGGCGGGCGCGGTCCTCCGCCCCGCCCGCACCCTCCCCAGCTGGCTGCGCGTCGCCGCCGCCGCGCTTGTCGTCGTCGCCGGCGGCGTCGTCGCCGCCACGATCGGCGGCAACCTGGCGGCCGACCGCAGGCTGACCGCGAGCGTCGCCTCGGCCGACGGCACGCTCCAGCTCGTCGACGACCAGCGGCTCACCGACCTCGCCCCCGGCGACACCGTCCGCGCCGGCCAGCGGGTGCGCACCGGCCGCGCCGCCGGCGCCTTCGTCCGCCTCGCCGACGGCTCGATGGTCGAGATGGCGCCGCGCTCCGAGCTCGAGCTGCACGGCTCGATGAGCGGCACGACGGTCGAGCTCGGCCGCGGCCGGATCATCGTCCACGCCGCCGACCAGGGGCGCGACCGGCTGCGGGTGACCACCGCCGACTGCGAGGTCGCGGTCAAGGGCACGATCTTCGCCGTCAACCACGGCCTCAAGGGCTCCCGCGTCGCGGTGATCGAGGGCGAGGTCGAGGTCCGCCAGGGCGCGAGCCAGGCGGTGCTGCTGCCCGGCGACCAGCTCACCACCGACGAGCGGCTGCGCGAGGTCGCGATCGAGGAGGCCTTCGCCTGGAGCGCCAACGCCGAGGAGCACCGCGAGCTCCTCGCCGAGCTCGGCCGGCTCCACCGCGACGTGGTCGCCGCGGTCGACATCGGCGAGCCGCGCACCTCGACCCGGCTGCTCGAGCTCGCGCCGCCCGACACCGTGGTCTACGTCGCGATGCCCAACCTCACCGACGGCCTCGGCGCGGCGCGCCGTGTCTTCTCGAGCCGGCTCGCCGACAGCGAGGCGCTGCGCGAGTGGTGGCAGCGCGAGATCGTCGACCGGGGCGTCGACGCCGAGATCGAGGCGAGCCTCGACCGGCTCCAGTTCCTCGGCGCCACGCTCGGCGACGAGGTCGTCGTCGCCCTCGACGCGACGGCCCTCGACGGGATGGGCGGGCCGGTCGTGCTCGCCGCGCTCGACGACCCGCGCCGCTTCCGCAGCGCCCTCGAGGAGCACCTCGCCGGGTTCCCGGCCGGCGAGGCCCCGGTGGCGGTGCTCAGCGATCTCGAGGCCGAGCCGCCGGCCGGGACCGAGGTGGTGATCTGGGTCGGCGACGACCTCGTCGCGGCCGGGCCCTCGCTGGCCGCGGTGCGCGGCGTCGCCGGCCGGCTCGCCGACCCGAGCGCCCCCGGCTTCGCCGGCAGCGAGCTCCACGCCCGCCTCGCCGAGCGCTATGCCGACGGCGTCGAGTGGCTGATCGGGGTCGACATCGCCCGGACCACCGCCGCCTCCGGCGACGCCGCCTCGCCCGAGGAGCGCGCGATGATGGAGCGCTTCGGTCTGCTCGACGCGACCACCCTGGTCGTCGAGCGCCACCGCTCGGACGCCGGCTCGGCGATCGACGCCGATCTCCGGTTCGCCGGCCCGCGGCGCGGCATCGCCGCCTGGCTCGCCGCCCCGGCGCCGCTCGCCGCCCTCGACTACGTGTCGGCCGACGCGTCGCTCGCCGCCGCGGTCGCCGCCAAGGACGGCGCCGCGCTCTTCGACGAGCTGCTCGGGATGGTCGCGGAGGTCGGGCCGGACGCCCTGTCCGAGCTGACCGACATCGAGAGCGAGATCGGCATCGACCTGCGCGACGACCTGGCGGTCGCGATCGGCGGCGAGGGCGCCTTCGCCCTCGACGGACCGGTGCTCCCGATGCCGGCCTGGAAGCTGATCGTCGAGGTCTACGACCCGGCCCTCGTCGAGCACTCGGTCGAGCGGGTCCTCGAGCGGGCCAACGCCGAGCTCGCCGCCAACGGCGGCGCGCCGATCGCGATCGTCCGCGACACGGTCGGCGGACGGCGCTTCACCTCGGTGAGCCACCCCTCGAGCCCCATGGGATTCACCTACACCGTGACCGACGGCTTCCTGGTCGCCGGGGCGAGCCGGGCGGTCGTCGAGCAGGCGATCCGGGTGCGCTCCTCGGGGCTCGGCCTCGCCCGCTCAGCCGTCTTCCGCGAGCTGCTGCCGGACAACGGCTTCGCCGACTGCTCGGCGGTCCTCTACAGCAACTTCGGACCGATCCTCGAGGCGCTTCCCGCCGGCGCGGCGGGCGGCGAGCTCGGCGGCTACGGCGAGCTGCTCGCGGCGGGCGCCGCTCCAGCCCTGGCCTGCGCCTACGGCCTCGAGGACCGGATCCTCGTCGCCGGATCGGGGCCGAGCCCGGCGGCTCTGGCGCCGCTGCTCGGCCTGGGCGGTCTGCAGGCCCTCGCCGAGGGCTCGACAGCCGGTACCGTTGATCACGGCCCGGACGGAGTATCATCCGGCTCGTGATCGCCGCCAACCCGCACGCACCGCCGGTGCTCGAGCTCGATGGTCTGTCGGTCGCCCTCGGCGGCCGGCAGATCCTCGACCGGCTGACCGCTTCGTTCTCCCGCCGCGCCATCGGGCTGCTCGGGCCGAACGGCGCCGGCAAGACGACGCTGCTGCGCACCCTGCTCGGCTTCTACCCGCCGACCGGCGGCTCGGCCCGGGTGCTCGGCCGCGACCTCGCCGGCGACGGCCGGGGGATCCGCGCCGAGATCGGCTACATGCCCGAGTCCGACGCCCACATCGCCAACACCACCGCGGTCCACTTCGTCCGCCTGATGGGCGAGCTCAGCGGGCTGCCCTCGGAGGCGGCGCTCGAGCGGGCCCACGAGGCCCTCTTCTACGTCGGGCTCGGCGAGGCCCGCTACCGCAAGGTCGGGACCTTCTCGACCGGGATGAAGCAGATGGTCAAGCTCGCCCAGGCGCTGGTCCACGGGCCGAGCCTGCTCATGCTCGACGAGCCGACCAACGGCCTCGACCCGCCGGCGCGCAAGCGGATGATCGAGCTGGTGAGCGACATCCGCGACCGCGGCACCTGCTCGATCCTGCTCTCCTCGCACCTCCTCGGCGACGTCGAGACGGTGTGCGACGAGGTGCTCATCCTCAAGAACGGGGCGATCGCCGAGACCTGCGACCTCGAGGCCGACCGGCGGGCCAACCGGAGCTTCGTCGAGCTCGAGCTCGAGGCCCCGAGCGACGCCTTCGTCGCGGCGGTGTCGGCGCTCGGCTGCGACGTCGCCTCGCTCGAGCCGGGCCGGCTCAAGCTGGTGATGCCGGCCGCCCGGTCGACCCGAGACCTGTGGGCGGAGGCCGACCGGCTCGGGGTCGGCATCCGCCGGCTCGACCTCAAGCGCGACTCGCTCCAGGACATCTTCCTGCGCGCCATGGAGGGCAACCATGGCGGTGTATGAGCGGATCTGGCGGCGCTACCAGGGCGGGCTGACGCCGCTCGGCCGGCGCTGGACGGTGATCACCCGCTACGCCCTCGCCGAGGCCTTCTCGTCGCGGATCTTCACCGCCTTCTACGTGCTCTGCCTGCTCCCCACCATGGTCGGGCTGTTCCTCGTCTACCTCAGCCACAACACCGGGCTGCTCGAGCAGATCGGGATGACCCGCGAGTTCGTCGGCGGGCTGACCGAGCTCTTCTTCCAGCTGCTCTTCAGCTGGCAGGCGATCCCGGCCTTCTTCATCGCGGTCATCGTCGCGCCGAGCCTGATCTCCGCCGATCTCGCCAACAACGCCCTGCCGCTCTATCTGGCCCGGCCGATCACCCGGCGCGACTACGTGGTCGGCAAGATCGCGGTGCTCGCCCTGCTGCTGTCGCCGACCACCTGGATCGGCGGGCTCGCGGTCTTCGTCCTGCAGTCGAGCCTCGAGGGCGGCGGCTGGTGGCGCGAGCACTGGCGGATCGCCGCCGCCTACCTGATCGGCCACCTGACCTGGATCGTGGTGATCTCGCTGCTCACCCTGGCGATCTCGGCCTGGGTCCGCTTCAAGCCGGCGGCCCGCGGCGCGCTGTTCGGCATCGTCTTCATCCTGGCCGGCTTCGCCGAGGCGGTGAACGGGGTCACCTCGAGCTCGATCGGCGACCTCGTCCACCTGGTCCGCGCGATCATCAACGTGGTGCTCTGGATCTTCGGCCTGCCGCTGCGCAACGATCTGCCGATCGCCGCGAGCTGGCTGACCCTCGCCGCCGCCTGCGCGCTCAGCCTGTGGCTGCTCCACCGCAAGCTGCGGGCCCACGAGGTGGTGTCGTGAGCGCCCCGACGATCTCGGTGGTCGATCTGTCGAAGTTCTACGGCGAGGTGCTCGGGGTCAACCGGGTGACGGTCGAGATCCCGCCCGGGCTGACCGGGCTGGTCGGCCCCAACGGCTCGGGCAAGAGCACCTTGATGCATCTGCTGTGCGGGCTGCTGCGGCCGAGCCGGGGCTCGATCTCGGTGCTCGGCGTGCCGCCCGACCGGCCCGAGGAGCTGTTCCGCCTGCTCGGCTACTGCACCCAGTACGACAGCTTCCCGGCCGGGGCGACCGCCATCGGCTTCCTCGTCCACACCCTCACCCTGCACGGCTTCGACCGTGCCGCCGCCGAGCGGCGCGCCCACGAGGTCGTCGAGCGGGTCGGCCTGGCCGACGCGGCGAGACGCCGGATCGCCGGCTACTCCAAGGGGATGCGCCAGCGGATCAAGCTCGCCCAGGCGATCTGCCACGAGCCCCGGGTACTCGTCCTCGACGAGCCCCTCAACGGGCTCGACCCGATGGGCCGGGCCGAGATGATCGATCTGTTCAAGGGCCTCGCCCGGGAGGGCCGCCACGTCATCGTCTCGAGCCACATCCTCAACGAGCTCGACCTGATCTCCGACGGGGTGATCATGATCCACGGCGGATCGGTGGTCGCCGAGGGCTCGATCCGGGCGGTCCGCGGCGAGATCACCACCCAGCCGCTCCAGGTGCTCGTCCGCTGCGACCGGCCCCAGACCGTCGCCGCCCACGCCTTCTCGCTCGACCACGTGGTCGAGGCGCGGATCGTCGACGGCGGCGCCGGCCTGCTCCTCCGCACCACCGACGCATCGAGGTTCTTCCCCGACCTCGGGCGGATCATCCTCTCGACCGGGGTCGAGGTCGAGACCGTCACCCCGGCCGACGAGAACGTCCACGCGGTCTACGACTACCTGATCGGCGACGGCGGAGGCGTGCGATGAGCGCCGCCCCCGACCGCGGCTGGCCGCTGTGGCGGCGTCAGGTCGCCGTCCTGGCGCGCCAGGAGGTCGGCCGGAGCCTGATCTCGCGGCGCTCGCTCGCCCCCTACCTGCTCATCGCGATGCCGGTCGGGATCGCGCTGATCCGGGCGCTCTTCATGTCCGAGAGCCAGCGCGCCAGCGTCGGCCACACGACCACCGAGCTGGCGCAGATCTTCCACTTCTTCATCCTGCGCTTCATCGTCTTCTTCGCGGTCGCCCAGGTCTTCGTCCGGCTGGTCCGCGGCGAGATCCTCGAGCGCTCCTTTCACTACCACCTCCTCGTCCCGGTCCGCCGGGAGGTCCTCGCGGTCGGCAAGTACCTCGGCGGGCTGGCGACCGCGGCGGCGATCCTCGGCATCGGCGTGACCGCGACGGTCCTCCTCGCCTACTCGCCCCACGGCGCGGCCGGTCTCGACCACCTGCTGAGCCGGCGGGGTCTGACCGAGCTCGGCGCCTACCTCGCCGTGACGGTGCTCGCGAGCGCCGCCTACGGCGCGCTCTTCCTGCTCGCCGGGCTGTTCTTCCGCAACCCGATGGTGCCCGCCGTGCTCTTCCTCGGCTGGGAGATCGCGACCCCGTTCCTACCCGGCCTGCTCAAGCTGCTCAGCGTCGTCCACTACCTCGGCTCGCTCGAGCCGGTGCCGGTCTCCCAGGGACCGTTCGCGCTGATCGCGCAGCCGGTGCCGCCGCTCATCGCGGTCCTCGCCCTGCTCGCCATCGCCGCCGCCCTCGTCGCCGTCGCCGCCCGCGCCATGCGCCGCCTCGAGATCACCTACTCGACCGAGTGAACCCGAGCCTGTCGATCACTTTTTTCTTCCCTCGGGCTCTCCTTCTCTTCTGCGACATGCCTTCGCCGAGCTGGTCAGGAAGAAGGAGAGCCCGAGGGAAGAATAAAGAGTCAGTCTGTCGGGTCTGAGGTGGTGAAGCCGAGGAAGACGGGCTCGGGGGTGAGGTCGACGCCGAGGTGCGAGCGCACGCCCCGGCGGATGTCCCGGGCGAGGCCGACGAGCTCGGCGGCGGTGGCGCCGCCGCGGTTGACCAGGGCCAGCGCATGGGCGCTCGACAGCCCGACCCGGCCGCGGACCGAGCCGCGCGGGAAGCCGGCGTGCTCGATGAGCCAGGCCGCCGAGAGCTTGACCTGCCCCTCCCCCACCTCGTGCATCGGCATCGTCGCGCCGGCGTCGAGGACGCCGAGCGCCCGCGCGGCGTCGGTCACCGCCTCGGCGGTCTCGCGGCCGACCACCGGGTTCGTGAAGAACGAGCCGGCGCTGCGCCGGTTGGGGTCGTCGGGGTCGAGCACCATCGACTTGCCCCGCCGCAGCTCGAGCACCCCGGCCCGGACCTCGCCGAGGCCGGGCCGCGCCGGGCCCGGGAAGAGGCCGGCGAGCTGGGCGTAGGCGAGGGTCGGCGGGCCGCCCGGGCGCAGCTCGAAGCTCACCGAGAGCACGACGAAGGGGTTGTCGGGGCGTCGGAAGCGGCTCGCCCGGTAGCCGAAGCCGCAGTCGGCGGCGGTCAGGCGCCGCTCCTCGAGGGTGGTGCGGTCGAGCACCCGCACCTCGGAGATCACCGCCGCCACCTCCTGGCCATAGGCGCCGACGTTCTGGATCGGCGTCGCGCCGGCCAGGCCGGGGATCCCCGACAGGCACTCGATCCCGGCGAGGCCCTCGGCGACCGCCGCCGCCACCACCTCGTCCCAGGGCTCGCCGGCGGCGGCGGTGAGCACCGCGCGGTCGTTGCGGCGCTCGATCTCGAGCCCCCGAGCCGCGATGACCACGGTCAGGCCGGGGAGGCCGTCGTCGCCGACGACGACGTTGGAACCGCCGCCGAGGACGGTGACCGGGAGGTGGCGGTCCGCCGCCCAGCCGAGCGCGTCGCGCAGCGCCTCGACGGTCTCGACCTCCACCAGGTGCTCGGCCGGCCCCCCGACCTCGAGGGTGGTCCTCTCGGCGAGCGGCACGTCCGTTCTCGGCGTCACCATGGCCCAAGTCTATCTCGCGCCGCAGCGCAGGTCCTCCGTCCTTCGCGTCCTTTGCGATGGATGACCTTGGCGACCTTGGCGTTTCACGCGTCGGGCCGATGCCCCTGCTGGGACGCCGCGTCGGGCGGGGTGGGCGTAGAATGCGCGCCTGGAGGAACGAATGACACCGACGATCCTCGGCCTGGTCCTTGCAGCGAGCACCGCCACCGCCCCGGCAGGGTTGCCGGACGGCGTCTTCGACCCGCCGGCGAGGGTCCGCCACCAGCTCGAGGAGGGCGCGTCCAAGCGCGCCGCCTTCGAGGCGTCGACCGCCTCACGGCCGGACGGCCGCAAGAGCTGGGCCGACCCGGCG
>JALOLD010000131.1 GCA_025456145.1 Thermoanaerobaculales bacterium
TTGAGGAAGAGGGTGCGGTTGAGCCGGGTGAGGTCGACCTGGTCGTCGCCGAGCGAGGTGTCGGAGTAGCCGAGGAAGAGCACCGTCTGGGGGTTGATCTTGTAGGAGAAGAGGAGCTGGTTGTAAAGGTTCTCGCTGCCGGCGGGGGTGCCGGGAGGGTTGAGCTCGGGGTTGCGGTCGACGTCGAGGTACTGGCCGATCCAGCGGACGAAGGTGCGGACGTTGAGCTGGTAGGTGGCCCGCACCTGGGTCAGCCGCGCGGTGTAGAGCCGGCCCTCGTCGATCTCGAGCCGCTCGAAGGAGTGGTCGAGGTTGACCCGGAGGTGGCGCCCGAGGTCGAGACGGAGGCTGGGGTCGAGACGGAGCTGGTCGGCCTGGCGGGCGCCGGCGAAGTCGACCTGGCCGCCGGCGACGACCCCGAGCGAGAGGTAGAGGCTGGCCAGCAGCTGGGCCTCGCCGAAGAGGTCGACCCGGTCGGTGTCGAAGAGCTGGCCGGCGTAGAACTGGTCACCCTCGATCAGGAACAGCCGGAGGAAGCTCTGCCGGGGGCCGTCGGCCCAGGCGTAGGCGTTGACGGAGCGGCTCAGGTGCTGGCCGGCCTGGTCCGAGATGTCGTCGACCTCGAGGCCGAGACGGAGCTGGCTCCACCCGGCCTTCTCGGGGTACCAGGCGTGCTCGAGGGCGCCGCCCCACTCGCGGAGGTCGACCTGGGGGACGAAGCCGAGATCGGCCCGGAAGTCCTCGCCGATGTCGCGGTAGAGGACGTAGTACATCCAGTTGCGCGAGGTGTGCTGGTAGACGACGCGGGCCGCGAGGTCGGAGATCTCGTCGGAGCTCTGGCCGTGCGCCGTCGCGATCTCGGCAGGGTACAGGGTCTCGGAGCCGAGGATCTCGATCCGCGTCGCCTCGGTGTCCTTCCAGCGGAAGAGGACGTCGGCGCCGAGCAGCCGGTTGTGGTAGCCGTCGCCCTCGCGGCCGGTGTAGAAGAGGCCGCCGGTGGTCGCCCCGAAGAGGTCGCGCCGGTATCGGACGATGGTCGACAGGTTGTCTTCGTCGAGGGAGTCGAGCTCCGAAGACTGGCTCGAGGGGATCAGGAAGTTGGTCTGGCTGTCCTGGGCGACGATCACCCCGAGGGCGTCCCGCCCCATCTTGCCGGTCAGCTTGAGGCCCCAGTCGGGGTCGGCGATGTCGCGGCTGTAGATGGCGTTGAAGCGGGTCGCGAAGATGTCGGCGCCCTCGAGGAAGAACGGCCGCTTCTCGGGGTAGAAGAGCGCGAACTGGGTGTTGACGTCGAGCTGGGCCGCGTCCGCCTCGACCTGGGAGAAGTCGGGGTTGATCGTGGCGTTGAGCATGAGGTTGGGCGTGATGCCCCAGCGGGCGGTGATCCCGGGCTCGACCTCGGGATCGTCGTCCTCGATCTCGCCGGCCGGGAAGTCGGCGCGGACCCCGGTCATCGAGGCGGTGAGGGTCGGGTCGAGCTCGATCGACCGGGCCGGCCGCACCCCCGTGATCCCGACCAGCTTCGAGGCCTGGCAGAGGTAGCAGTTGCTGCCGCGCTCGAGGGGGTGGAGCGCGATCCGGTAGCGCTGGTCGCGGGGGAGCATGCGGATCGCGTCGATGCCCCAGGTCATCCCGTTGGCCGACTCGGGGAAGCGCAGCGAGGAGAAGGGGATTCGCAGCTCGACGGTGTAGCCGAGGTCGTCGATCCGGCCGGCCGAGTCCCAGATCGCGTCCCACGACTCGTCCTCTTCGCCGGTCATCTCGTTCTGGGTCATGTCCATCTGGACGCCGAGGGGGTTGACGAAGAACTCGAAGGCCCGCCGCTGGTCGTCGAAGGTGTCGAGGACCAGGCCGACGAAGTCGTCCTGGAAGGCGGCGTCGCGGTCCGACAGCCGGGCCCGGATCGTGGCGGGCTCGGGGTCGTGGGCGCGGAAGGCCGCGTAGAAGCTGTGCTCGTCGAAGGTGATCCAGACCTCGGTGCGGACCGCGGCCGGTTGGTTCTCGGCGGGCCGGGTCTCGTAGGCCAGCTCGAAGGTCGGCGGGAGCTGCCACACCGCCTCGTCGAGCCGGCCGTCGACCTCGATGTCGTCGGCGGTCGCCTGGACGGCGTAGACCGCGCGCGGCCGCGGGTCCGGGGCCTCCTGGGCGGAGAGGGCGGGTCCGCAGAGCGCCGCTAGGCACCCGATGGCGGCGGCCCGGCGACGGGCCGGGCCTCTGCGGCGGGGGGCGCCGGTCTCGCGGGAGGGTTGAATGTACGCGCGCTCGGTCCCGGCTTCGCTTCGAGGGCCCATTCGTCACCGTCCGGCTGGTCTGAGGAGGACCTGCGCTTCGTGCGCCCGCGTTCCCCTCGCGGCGTCTCCCTGGGTCCTTTGATACTGCCGGCGGCGGAAAAGGTTGCTTGTGGTGTTGAGGACTTGGGGGCTTGAGGGCTTGCCACGGCCGCTGCTGCTGCCGCTGTCCCTGACGCGGCCGCTGCCGCTGACGCGGTGGCTGACGCTGCGATCGGACGCGGACTCGGACTCGGACGCGGACTCGGACGCGGGCGCCGCAGGGTCGCGGTGGGATCGGGAGAGGGGGGTCGAGGAGCTCGCCGCAGGGCGTTCGGTCAGACGCGGGCGTCGAGGCGACGCAGCGGACCATCCCAGTCGAGCACGCGGTGGTCGGCGGTGACGAGGACCTGCCGGGCGAGAGCAGCGGTCGCGATGATCAGCCGGTCGGCCGGGTCGGGGTGGTCAAGCTCGAGCCGAACCGCCTCGATGCCGATCTCGCCGGTGACCGGCAGCTCGCCGATCCCGAGGGCGAGCACGTCGCGGCGGTACGCCGACGGGGGCTGGATCAGAGCCAGCCGTCCCTTACGAGCGAGCATGGCGATCTCCCAGAACGAGATCGCCGACACGAGGACGGCGTCGTCGACGAGGGCGCCGTCGATCGCGGCTCGGGCCTCCGGTCCGAGCTCTGGCCGCCCCTCGGTCAGCCACACCAGGACGTGGGTGTCGAGGAGCATCAGCCGGCGGCGTCCCACTCGACGTCGAGGGGCGCCACGATGTCACCGGTGATTTCGATCGCGCTCCTCAGGGCGCCGAACAGGGTCTCCGGACGCCGGGCGTACGGCTCGAGCCGGCTGATCGGTTGGCCGTTCTTGGTCACGACGATGGCCTCGCCGGTCTCGGCAACCTCGTCCATCAGGTGGAGGCACTTCGCCTTGAACTCGGAGGCCTTGACGGTCTTCATGGTGCTCTCCCGTTTCATATGACCATGGTCATGACCATGATCATAGTGGCCTCCGGCCCCGACGTCAAGATGTCCCTCGCGGGGGCGAAAGGTCCGCCCTACGCGTCGCGGTTGAGGGCTTGAGGCATCGTCGCTCCCGCTCCCGCTCCCGCTCACGCTCCCGTTGCCGCTGTGTCAGCGCTCCGGGGAGGCGTGCGGGTTCTCAGGGGCACCGGCCTTCCGGGCCGCTCGGCCTGGACGGCCGGGCGGCCCGGCGTCGCGCCGCCGGCGCGGTCGCTCGTGGCGAACCGGGGGAGCTGCGACCGCGCCGCCGGCGCGAGCGGTGGCCTGCATCGTTGCTTCGGCACCTGCTCAGGGGCGCGCCTCCCGGGGGTGCCCGGCTGGGCATTGTGAGCGAGGCGTAACCGACGTGAGCGCTTTTCTGAGCACAATGTCGAGCCCGGCACACCCGGTGAGCAACGGTGCTCAGAGGGGCCTCGGTCGTCGCTCCGG
>JALOLD010000014.1 GCA_025456145.1 Thermoanaerobaculales bacterium
TCCCAGCCGCCGGCCCGGCCCCTGTCAAGGGCCGCCTTCGAGGCGGTGCATTTCACCCTTGACAGGGGCCGGGCCGGCAGCTACGCGTGATCTCAGAACACCCCGGAGGCGACCATGCTGCCGCTGCCGCTGCCGCTGCCGCTGCCGCTGACATCTCATCGGACGCGGACGCGGACGCGGACGCGGACTCGGACGCTGCCGCTAGCGGCTCGAGGTGCGGCCGCCGACCCTGAAGGCCGAGAGGATCTCCTCGGCGGCGGCGGTGGCGGCGACCTCGCCCTCGACCACCGCGCGCTCGAGCCCCTCGATCCGCCGGGCGAGCTCGGGCCGCTCGCGGACGGCGGTGCGCAGGCCCTCTTCGACGAGCGACCACATCCACCTGAGCTGCTGCGCCGATCGCCGGCGGCCGAGGGCGCCGCTCGCCTCGAGCTGCGCCCGGTGCTCGACGATGAGGTCGTGGATGGCGTCGAGACCGGCGCCGGTCACGGCGCTGCAGGTGACGACGCGCGGGTTGAGGCGGTCGCCCGCGGCGGGACGGAGGATGCGGAGGGCGCTCGCGAGCTCGGTCCGGGCGCGCTCGGCGGCGGCGAGGTTGTCGCCGTCGGCCTTGTTGATGGCGATCAGGTCGGCGAGCTCGAGGATGCCGCGCTTGATCCCCTGGAGCTCGTCGCCGGCGCCGGCGAGCGAGAGCAGCAGGAAGAGGTCGACCATGTCGGCGACCGCGGTTTCGGACTGGCCGACGCCGACCGTCTCGACGAGCACCATGTCGTAGCCGGCCGCCTCGCACACCAGCATCGACTCGCGGGTCGTCCGGGCGACGCCGCCGAGCGAGCCGCCGGCCGGCGACGGCCGGATGAACGCCGCATCGGACTGGGCCAGCCGCTCCATGCGGGTCTTGTCGCCGAGGATCGAGCCCTTCGACACCGGCGACGAGGGGTCGACGGCGAGCACCGCGACTCGATGGCCGCGCTCGACGAGGCGCAGCCCGAAGGCCTCGATGAAGGTGCTCTTACCGACCCCGGGAACGCCGGTGATCCCGACCCGGTGGGCGGCGCCGGTGTCGGGCAGGAGGGTGGTGAGCAGCTCCTGGGCCCGCTCACGGTGCTCGGGGCGGCTCGACTCGACCAGGGTCAACGCCCGGCCGAGCGCTGCCCGGTCGCCGGCCCGGACCCCTGCCAGCAGCTCGTCGGTCGTGGTCGTCCGTTTCATCGAGCCAAGCCTACGCGGGAACGCCCGGAATTCAACCCGCAACCGCTCGCCCTGCGACGGCTGCGCCGGTTCGGTGCTCGACTCCCGGACGGACGGCCGAGGACACGACTGCCCGAGAGTGAATTGAGACTTGGTGTAGAATCGCCGCCCGATGAAAGTCGCCTACTTCGGCACCCCCGACTTCGCCGTTCCGACCCTCGAGGCGCTGCTCGGCAGCCGCCACGAGATCGTGCTCGTGGTGTCGAAGCCCGACAAGCCGGTCGGCCGGAAGCTCGTCATGACGGCGCCGCCGGTGATCGAGGTCGCTCGGCGCCACGGGCTGCCCGAAACTCAACCCGCGGCCCTCAAAGGGCGCAGGCTCGACGAGGAGCTCGCCGCGTCGGGCGCCGAGATCGCGGTCGTGGTGGCCTATGGCAAGCTCATCCCGGCCGAGACCCTCGCGGTGCCGCCGCGCGGCTTCGTCAACCTCCACCCGAGCCTGCTGCCCCGCCACCGGGGCCCCTCGCCGATCCAGTGGGCGCTGGTCTGCGGCGACCGTTTTTCGGGCGTCACGACGATGCAGCTCGACGAGGGGATGGACACCGGGCCGATCCTCCTCCAGGAGCGGCTCGCGATCGAGCCGGCCGACACCGCCGAGACTCTGGCGCCGCGGCTCGCCGAGCTCGGCGCCGGGCTCGTCGTGCGGACCCTCGACGGGCTCGAGGAGGGCGCCCTCTCGCCGCGACCCCAGCCCGAGGACGGCGCCAACGTCACGCCGATGCTACGCCGCAGCTTCGCCAAGGTCGACTGGACGATGCCGGCCCGCCAGCTGGTCAACCGGCTGCGCGGCTTCACGCCGTGGCCCGGTCTGTTCACCAAGTTCCGCGGCGGCCGGCTCAAGATCTTCGGGCTCGAGGAGGTCCGCTCGGCGCCGATCGGGAACGAGGAGCCGGGTACGGTGCTCGACGCGGGCCCAGCGGGGATCCAGGTCCGCTGTGGTCGCGGCTCGGCGGCGCTGATGACCGAGATGCAGCGCGAGGGCCGCCGCCGGATGCCGGCCGACGCCTTCCTGATCGGCGAGCGGGTGAGCCGTGGCGAGCGCTTCGGATGACCGGCGGCGGGCCGCCGGTCTCCTGATCCGGGTCGAGGGCGGCGCCTTCGCCTCGCGGCTGCTCGACAGCGAGGCTTCCCCCGGCGTCCGTGCCCGGGTCCTCGGCGTGCTGCGCTGGCAGCGCGCCCTCGACCACCGGCTCGCGCCCTTCCTCAAGCGGCCGCTGCCCCGGCTCGACCCCGAGGTTCGGACGGTGCTGCGTCTGGGGTGCTTCGAGGGCGTCCTGCTCGGCGTGCCGGGCCCGGTCGCCACCGACGCGATGGTCGGGCTGGTCCGCGATCTCCGCAAGGGATCGGCCACCGGGATGGTCAACGCCGTGCTGCGCCGCGCCCTGGCGGCGAAGGCGCCCGACGAACCGCCGCCCGATCTGCGCTGGTCGCACCCGGGCTGGCTGTGGCGCCGCTGGTCGGCGGCGTTCGGAGCGAGGGCGGCCGAGCAGGCGATGGCCGCCGCCCAGACGCCGGCGCCGCCCTGGGTGTGGTTCGCCGACGAGCGTGCCAGGGCCGCGGTCGAGGGGGCAGGCGCAGCGCTGAGGTCGCATCCCTGGTGCCCCGGAGCGTGGACCGCCGACGAACGGCTGCCGGTCCTCATGGCCGAGGTGTCGGGCGGCGGTGCAGTGGTCCAGGACCCGAGCTCGCAGCTCGTGGCGAGGGTCGCGGCCGATTTGTCGGGGGGCCGCGGCGACGCCGTCGACCTCTGCGCCGCACCGGGTGGCAAGACGGCGCTGATCCGGCGACGCGGCTCGTGGTCGCGGCTCGTCGCCGCCGATCTCAACCTCGCCCGGGCGGCGCGGCTCGGCCGCCGCCTCGGCGGGACCGGGGTGGTGGTCGCCGACGCGACCCGACCGCCCTTGGCACCGGTCGCCTGGGACCTCGTGCTGCTCGACGCGCCGTGCAGCGGCACCGGGACCCTGCGTCGCCACCCCGAGCTCAAGTGGCGCCTGACCGCGCAGGAGATCGTCGCCGCCGCCGACCGCCAGCGGCCGATGATCGGGGCCGCCCTCGAGCTGGTCCGCCCGCGAGGCCTCCTGGTCTACGCGACCTGCTCGGTCGAGGCCGAGGAGAACGAGGCCCACTTCGAGCCCGCGCCGGCCGGCTTCCGGCCGGTCGACCTCGGCGGCGTGCTCCCGGCCGGGCTGTCGTGGTCCGAGACCTCGGCCGGCGGGGCGAGGATCCTGCCCCACGAGCACGGCGACGGCTTCACCCTGCACGCGCTTCGACGAGCCCCTGTGTAGAGCCCGCGGGTCAGGCGCCGTTCGGGCCGAGCTCGCCCTCGAGGGTCTCCCACTCGGCGAGCAGCCGGGCGATCTCGTCCTCGAGAGCCGCCCTCTCGGCCTGCATCGCGCGGACCGTCGGCTCGGCGGTGGCGTCGAAGAAGCCGGGCCGGCAGAACTCGGCGTCGATCGCCGCGATCCGGGCCTCGGCGGTCCCGACCGCCGCGGTGACGACCTCGAGCCGCAGGCCGAGGTCCCTGCGCCGCCGGGCGAGGGCGCGGTCGTTTGCGTCCGGGACCGTGGCGGCCGCCGCCGGCTGCCGGTCGCGGCTGCGCACCCGCTTGGCGCGGAGCGTCGCGGCGTCGACGTCGAGGTGGTCGTCGCCGCAGCTCGCGAGGTACTCGTCGTAGGTGCCGGGGTAGTCGTTGAGCCCGTCCTCGGTGATCTCGAGGATCCGGGTCGCCAGCTCGGAGACGAACCACCGGTCGTGGGCGACGAAGATCAGCGTCCCGTCGAACCTCTTGAGCGCCGCGACGAGGGCCTCGATCGCCTCGAGATCGAGGTGGTTGGTCGGCTCGTCGAGGACGAGCAGGTTGGGGTGGTCGACCGCCAGCCGGGCGAAGATCAGCCGCGCCGCCTCGCCCCCCGACAGGCTCGCCACCTTTTTGCCGACCTCGTCGCCCGAGAACAGGACCTTGCCGAGCTGCGAGCGGACCCAGCCGATGCTCTGGCCCGGGCAGGCCGCGCCGAGCCAGCCCTCGACCGTGCCCGCCGAGTCGGCGAGCAGCTCGCGGTGGTCCTGGGCGAAGTAACCGGGAAAGACCTGGTGGCCCCAGGTGACCGCCCCGGCGTCGGCCTCGAGCCGGCCCATGACGATCTTGAGCAGGGTCGACTTGCCGATCCCGTTGGGCCCGATGACCGCCAGCCGGTCGCCGCGCCGGAGGTGGAGCGAGACCCCCTGGAGCACCCGCCGCTCGCCGTACGCCTTGGAGATCCCGTCGAGCTCGAGCACCTGCTTGCCGCTCGGCCGTCGTTGGGTGAAGTCGAACACCGGGTAGCGCCGCGACGAGGGCGGCAGCGGCTCGATGACCAGCTTCTCGATCTGCTTGATCTTGCTCTGGGCTTGGCGGGCCTTCGTCGCCTTCGCCCGGAAGCGGTCGACGAACGCCTGGTGGTCGGCGATCTCCTTCTCGCGCTTGGCGATCTCGGCCTCGCGGCGGGCCCGCTCGGCCGCCTTGGCGGCGCCGAACGCGCCGTAGTTGCCGGTGTAGAGCGTCACCGTCTCGTAGTCGACGTCGAGAATGTGGGTCGAGACGTTGTCGAGGAAGCGGTGATCGTGCGAGATCACCACCGCGCAGCCTGAGAAGTCGACGAGGAACTTCTCGAGCCAGCGGATCGACAGGATGTCGAGGTGGTTGGTCGGCTCGTCGAGGAGCAGGCAGTCGGGCTCGGCGGCGAGCACCCGGGCGAGGAGGACGCGCAGCTTGAAGCCGCCCGACAGGGTCGACAGCGGCTGGCGGTGCTGCGCGGTCGGGATCCCCAGCCCCTCGAGGATCTCGCCCGATCTCGCCTCGAAGGAGTAGCCGTCGAGGCTGACGATGACGTCCTCGAGCTCGGCGTAGCGATCGCCGTCGAAGTGGTCGTCGGCGCGAGCCAGGACGGTTTCCTTGTCGGCCATGGCGCGCCACAGCACCTCGTGCCCCATCATCACGACGTCGATGATCGGCAGCTGCTCGAAGCGGAAGTGGTCCTGCTCGAGGACGCCGAGGCGCAGCCGGCGCGGGCGGGCGACCGAGCCCGTGCTCGGCTCGTCGTGCCCCGAGAGGATCCGCAGCAACGTCGTCTTGCCCGAGCCGTTGGCGCCGACCAGCCCATAGCGGCACCCCGGGTTGAGCTGGAAGCTCGCCCCGCGGAACAGCGTCTGGGCGCCGAAGTCCTTGCCGAGGTCGGTCGCCGTGATCATGGCCGGGGAGGATAGCACCCGCCCGGTGGGGTAGGAGGGATTGAGGGCGTGGCCGGCGGCTTCGCCGCCTGGGCGTGAGGGCGTGGCCGGCGCCTGCGGCGTCTGGGCGTGAGGGCTTGAGGGCGTGCAGAAGCTGTCGGTGACGCTGACGCCGCCGCGGACGCTCCCGCTCCCGCTCCCGTTGAGTTGGCGCTCCGGGGAGGCGGGCGGGTTCTCAGGAGCACCGGCCTTCCGGGCCGTCCGGCCTGGGCGGCCGGGCGGCCCGGCGTCGTGTCGCCGGCGAGGTCGCTCGTGGCGAACCGGGAAAGCTGCGACCGCGCCGGCGCCGCGAGCGGCGGCCTGCATCGTAGCGGGAGCGGATGCTCAGGGGCGCGCCTCCCGGGGGTGCCCGGCTGGACATTGTGCGCGAGGCGTGACGGTCGTGAGCGCGTTACTGAGCACAATTTCGAGCCCGGCACGCCCGGTGAGCGGCGGTGCTCAGGGAGGACCTCGGTCGTCGCTCCGGAGGACGCCCCTGCCCCTGAGCCGCCGAATCCGGTATGATCTCGAGATCGGTCCGCGGACGGGGGGAGGAGCACTCATGCGACGGCTCACGATGCTGCTTGCGGTGGTGGCGCTGCTGACGGCCGGAACGGTCGCGGCGCAGGACGGGGACGCCATCCTCGGCCTGTGGGCGACCGACCCGGAGGGCGGCGGAGGAGAGGCCCACGTCGACGTCACCAAGGTCGACGGAAAGTACTTCGGGACGATCGTCTGGCTCGCCGAGCCGCTCGCCCCCCCCGACGACGAAAGGCAGCCGCCGGGGACGCCGAAGACCGATGTCAACAACCCGGACCCGGCGCTGCGGGACAAGCCGGTGATCGGTCTGCAGATCGTCAAGGACTTCGTCTACAAGGGCGACGGCGAGTGGCACAAGGGGACGATCTACGACCCCGACAACGGTAAGACCTACAAGTGCAAGATCCGCTTCGGGGACACCCGGGAGGTGCTCAAGGTCCGCGGCTACATCGGGATCTCGATGATCGGCCGGACCACGGTCTGGACCCGGGTCGAGGACGGCCGGTGACCCGCCCCTCGGAGCGTTCCGAGGGTCGGCCGAAGGGCGGGGCGAGGTCGTCGTGGCGGTGAGCTACCCGGGGCTGCTCCGTCTCGACGAGCTGCTCGCGCTCCAATCGGCTTCCGACGGCCTCGAGCACGACGAGCTGTTGGTCATCGTCGCCGGTCAGGTCAACGAGCTGTGGTTCAAGCAGATCCTCCACGAGCTCAAGCTGCTCCAGCTCGCGATGGAGAACTCCCACGCCCCGGTCATCTCCAGCATCCTCAAACGGGTGCTGACGATCCTCGGGACGCTCACCGCCGAGATCGCGGTGCTCGAGACGATGTCGCCGGTGTCCTTTGCCGCGCTGCGCGAGCACCTCGACGTGCTGAGCTGCCGGCAGTCGACCCAGCTGCTCGAGATCGAGGTCGTGCTCGGCCTGCGCCGGTCCGGCGCGGCGGCCGGGCTGCCCGAGGGCAGCCGGGCGCGGGTCAGGATCGAGCGGGCGCTCGGCCGGCACTCGCTGTACGACAGCTTCCTGCGCTACCTCGCGCTGCTCGGCTACCCGATCCCCGGCGAGATCCTCAACCGCGACCTGTCGCACCCGCACGAGCCGTCGCCGGCGGTCCAGGAGTCGCTCATCGAGATCTACCGTCACGACCCGGGGGCCTGGCAGATCTGCGAGCTCATGGTCGATCTCGCCGCGGCGGTGCGGGAGTGGCGATACCGCCAAGCGGTGATGATCGAGAGGACGGCCGGCGAAGGCGACGGCGGAGCGAGCGGTCTCGCCGAGCTGCGGTCGGGCCTCGAGCGGACCGCCTTCCCGGATCTCTGGGCGATCCGCAGCGCGCTCTGACCGGCCTGGCGGACCGCTCCGCCGACCGGCGCCGCGGATCCTCTACCGGCCCTTGGGTCCGCTCAGGGTGTGGAGGACCACCCGCTCGACCTCGTCCTCGAGGTCGAGGGCGAAGACCTGGTGGTCCTCGGCCATGAGGTCGACCGCGAGGTTGCCGACCGGCCGGCTCACCGGGTGGACCGCGGCGGCGGTCAGCTGGGCGCGGTACAGCGCGTCGAAGGCGTCCCAGCGGTCGGCGCCGGGGACCCGACCGGCCACGGTCTCGGCGAGGGCGAGCAGCCGCTCCCGCTGCCAGCGGTAGAAGCGGTGGACCTCGAGACCGTCCTCGTGCAGCTCGAGGGCGGTGTGGAGCGAGCCGAGAAGCCGGGTGAGGTCGGGCCGCGCGGCCAGCCCCCGGGCCACCCGACCGGCGGTCTCCTCGGCGCTCAGCTCGCCGGCGCCGGCGCCGAGCTCCGACGCGAGGGCGTCATACCACGCGCCGAGCTGCGCGATCACGACGGCGAGGAAGAGCTCCTCGCGGCTCCGGTAGGCGAGGGTCGCCTGGCCCTGCTTGACCCCCGCCTGCCGCCCGATCCGCTCCATGGTGGCCTCGGCATAGGGGAAGCGGACAAAGGTCTGGTGGGCGGCGGCGAGGATGGCGGCCGCCCGCTCGTCGCGCGCCTGCCTCGCCCGGCGCGTCCGATCCGGATCGATGAGCTTGCCCATGGCCGGGCATCATACCCGATGTGCCGGTCCCGTCTGAAGTTGGCGTTGACAGGTCGTTGCGCAGCCGCTATGATCGCGCGGCTTCGCGTGTGGAGGATCGATCATGGCGAACAAGGGACACCGCATCACCGTCAAGCTCAAGAGCACCGAGAGCCCCTACATGTACTCGGTGAAGAAGAACAAGCAGAACACCCCCGACCGGCTGGAGCTCAAGAAGTACGACCCGATCGTGCGCAAGCACGTGACCTTCAAAGAGAGCCGCTGACCGAAGTTACCGGAGGGCGCCGGCCGGCCCAGGCCGGTGATGAAGGCCCGGACCCCGCACGACATCGCAGTGGTCCGGGCCTTGCTGCGTCCGGACCCGATGCGACGCCCGAGCCCGGACCAAGCCCATCCCCTTGAGTCAGGGAAGGGGTGCTTTCGCTCCCGTTCCCGATCCCGTTCCCGTTCCCGATCCCGATGCGACGTCCGGTAATCCGTCGCAACCACGAAGACACAAAGACACGAAGGCGAGCACGAAGGTACTGGTGACGCGGGCCTCCCGCCCGCAGCTCGGCCATCGACTGGATCGAGTTGCCGACGGCCGGGGCGCGCGTGAGTCGGGATCGGGATCGGGAACGGTCAGAACCTGAGCCATCCGGATAGGTATGGTCCGGGCTAGAGATCGCGATTCGGTATCATGGTGGGGTCGCCTGCGGAAGGAGGGGCCGCGCCGATGGACGTCCTCAGGGAGTTCCTCGAGTTCATCGAGTCCTCCAGACCCGAGCCGGTGGGCCGCCTGCTCCGGCGCGTCCTGCTCAAGAGCCGTGAGCTCACCGGCGCCGAGGCCGGGACGATTTTCATCGTCCGCGGTCGCGGCGCGACCCGGCGGCTCGAGGCGGCCGACTCGCAGAACGATGTCGTACCGGTCACGTCGGCGACCTTCGTGCTGCCGATCACCACCTCGTCGATCGCCGGCTACACCGCGGCGACCGGCGAGACGGTCTTCGTCGACGACCTCTACGAGCTGCCGGAGGAGGTCCCCTTCACCTTCGACCGGAGCTTCGACCGCCGCCACGGCTACCGCAGCCGCTCGATGCTCTGCTTTCCCCTGCTCAACTACGACCGCAGGGTGGTCGGGGTGGTCCAGCTGATCAACCGCCGGGTCGAGGGCCACGACCGTCCGGCTGCCTTCGGCGACGAGCAGGCCGGGCTCATCGTGCCGGTCAACCACATCGTCGGTGCGGCGATCGAGCGCGCCGACATGCTCGAGCGGATCCGCGCCCAGAACGTCCGGCTGCGCGACCGCAACCGCACCCTCGCCGAGCAGAGGGCGCGGATCGCCGCCCTCCAGGACGAGACCGAGGACGCCTTCCGGCTGTCGATCAACCTGCTCGCGCGGGCCGCCGAGGTCCACGACCGGGACACCGCGGCGCACGTGCTCAGGGTCAACGAGTACTCCCACTTCATCGCCTCCGAGCTCGGCATGCCGGCCGCCTTCTGCGACGAGATCCGCTACTCGGCCCAGCTCCACGATGTCGGCAAGATGAGCGTCGACGGGCGGGTGCTGCGCAAGCGCGGGCCCCTCGACGACGAGGAGCGCGCCGAGATGTGCCGCCACCCCGAGTACGGTTTCCAGATCCTCGAGCCCTCCGACCGGCTCCAGATGGCGGCGTCGATCGCGCTCAACCACCACGAGCGTTGGGACGGCACGGGCTACCCCAACCGGCGGCGCGGCGAGGAGATCCCGATCGAGGCGCGGATCGTCGCCCTGGCCGACATCTACGACGCGCTCCGCTCGCCACGTCCCTACAAGCCGGGCCTCGACCACGAGCGGACCGTGCGGATCCTCGCCGAGGGCGACGACCGGCTCGACCCCGAGGGCCACCTCGACCCGACGCTGCGGGTGCTGTTCGCCGCGCGGCACGCCGGCCTGGCCGAGATCTGGGACCGCTTCTCGCCGTCAGCTGCGGAGGCCGAGGCGGGCCCCGATCACTCGTCCTCGAGCCTCACCGCGGTCCCGTAGGCGAGCAGCTCGGCCGCCCCCGTCATCAGCATCGAGGTCATGAAGCGGGTGCCGACGACCGCGTCGGCGCCGAGCTCCCGGGCCTCCTCGACCATCCGGTCGAGGGCCTGCTCGCGAGCCTCGGCCATCATCTTGGTGTACTCCGAGATCTCGCCGCCGACGATGTTCCGGAGGACCGCGGTGATGTCCCGACCGATGTGACGGGCGCGGATGGTGTTGCCGCGGACCAGCCCGAGAGTCCGGGCGATGCGTTTGCCGGCGACGGTGTGGGTCGTCGTGACGATCATTTCTGCACCTCCCGGTAGCGATCGGTCCGCGCCGAACGAAGCCGGTCGACGAGGACCGAGACGAAGACCAGACCGACGCCGAGCAGCCCGCCAAAGACGATCAGCTTGGCCGTCAGGTCCTCCGGCGAGGTGGCGAGCTGCCACAGCGCAAAGCCGGTGGTCGCGGCCGCCCAGAAGGCCAGCACGAGCCAGCCGAGGCCGCGGCTGAGGCCGGAGAGGAGGCCGCGCGGACGCTCATCCCATTCGAGATCGCGAGGGTGATCGAGCCGTGTCGTCATGGTTGCCTCCCGGAGCCTGAGGAGCTCGTCCGACACCGCCCGGCAGGCGGCGCAGTCCTCGAGATGGAGCCGGACGCGCTGGTCGGCGGCCTGGGTCAGCTCGCCGTCGAGGAAGCCGGAGAGCTGGGTCTGGTCGAAGCCGTTCGGGCAGGTGGTGGTCATGGGGCGCCTCCCCGGGTCCGCCTCGAGACCTCGTCGGCGAGCCGGCGCCGCGCGCGGTGGAGCCTCGACATCACGGTGCCACGCGGGATGCCGAGCGCGCGGCTGACCTCGTCGTAGCTCAAGCCCTCGAAGTCGCGGAGCACGATGATCTCGCGCTGGCCCTCGTCGAGCGCGGCGAGGCAGCGCCAGACCAGCCGCTGCAGCTCGTGGCGCCGGGCCCGCGCCTCCGGATCGGGGGCGGGGTCGGCGGGCTCGACGACCAGGTCATCGGTGGATCGGTGGAGCGGCTCGAGGCGGCGGACCCGTCGGCGCCGGGCGGCGTCGCGGACGAGGTTACGCGTGATCTCGGCGACCCACGGTGCGAGGGGCCGCCGGGGGTCGAAGCGCTCGGCGGCCTGCAGGCAGCGCAGCGCGGCATCCTGGGCGATGTCACGGGCGGTTTCCGGATCGCCGGTCAGCCGCACCGCTACCCGCCAGGCGATGGCGGCGCATTCGCGCGCCAGCGTCTCGCGGTTCCGGGCGTCATCCGACGCGCCGGCGGCGACGATCGGCGGCGGGTTCACCAGGGCTTCCATGCACGAGTGTACGCGCCTGGCCGGCGGCTATTCCCCGCTCGAGCCCGATCCGGGTCACTTCCTGCGCCGCGGGGCGCGCTTCGGCTTCTTCGCCCGGGGGTCCTTGCCCTGGGCCCGGAGCTTGGCCTCGCGCTGGGCGATCAGCTCGACCGCCTGCTCGAGGGTCACCGCCTCGGGGTCGACGCCCTTCGGCACGGTCGCGTTGACCGTGCCGTCGGTGACGTAGGGCCCGTACCGCCCGGTCCGGACCTCGAGGCTCGCGCCGCCGGCGGGGTGGGGGCCGAGCTGCTTGACGAGGGCCGCGGCGGCTCGCCGGCCGACCTTCTTGGGCTCGCGGAGCAGCGCGACCGCGGCCTCGACGGTGAGGTCGCGGAGGCTGTCGTGGTCGGGCAGCGAACGGCTCTCGCTCCCCATCGAGACATAGGGGCCGTAGCGCCCGACCCGGGCGGTGATGACCTCGCCGGTCTCCGGGTGCCGGCCGATCTCGCGCGGGTACGAAAGCAGCATCACCGCGTCGTCGAGGGTCAGCCCGTCGGGGCTCATCCCGGGCCACAGGCTGGCCATCCGGGGCTTGACCTCGCCGCCGTTCTCGCCGAGCTGGACGTAGGGTCCGTACCGACCCTCGCGGAGGAGGACCGCGTCGCCCGACTCGGGGTGGTTGCCGAGGTTGCGGCCGCCCTCCGCGGCCTGGCGGACGAGGTCGAGGGCGCGCGCCACGCTGAGCTCGTCGGGCGCCAGCTCGTCGGGCACCGTCGCCCGCGGCCCGTCCTCGCCGAGCTGGACATAGGGGCCCCAGCGGCCGATCCGGACGACCACCTCGAGGCCGTCCTCGGTCGCGCCGATCGGGATCGTCGACGCCTCCTTCGGGTGGATCCCCTCGACGGTCTCGGTGAGCAGGCCCTGGAGCCCGGCGCGCATGATCGGCCGGGCGTCGCCACCGGTCGAGCCGCCGAAGTAGAAGTCGCGCAGCCAGGGCACCGGCTCGCGCTGGCCGCTGGCGATCGCATCGAGCTCGTCCTCCATGCGGGCGGTGAAGTCGTAGTCGACGAGGTCCGGCAGGTGGCGCTCGAGCAGCCGGACGACCGCGATCGCGGTGAAGGTCGGCACCAGGGCCTGGCCCTTGTGCCAGACATAGCCGCGGTCCTGGATGGTCTGGATGATCGACGCGTAGGTCGAGGGCCGGCCGATGCCGCGCGCCTCGAGCTCCTTGACCAGGGTCGCCTCGGTGTAGCGCGGCGCCGGCTGGGTGGCGTGGTCGGTGGCGGAGACCTCGGCGGCCTCGAGCACCTGGCCGACCGCCAGCCGCGGCAGCAGGGTCTCGCGATCCGGCAGATCGGCGCGGGGGTCGTCGGTTCCCTCGACATAGGCGCGCAGGAAGCCCGGAAAGGTGATGACCTTGCCCGAGGTGGCGAGCACCGCCGTGCCGCGCTCGGCGGTCGGGGCGGTGATCGCGACATCGGTCTTGACCCCGGCGGCGTCGGGCATCTGCGAGGCGAGCGTCCGCTTCCAGATCAGCTCGTATAGCCGGAGCTGGTCCGAGTCGAGGGCGCCGGCCAGGCTCTTCGGCGTGCGGAAGCGTTCACCGGCCGGCCGGATCGCCTCGTGCGCCTCCTGCGCCGCCTTCGACTTCGAGGTGTAGTAGCGGGGCTTGTCGGGCAGGTAGGCGTCGCCGTAGAGCTCGCCGACCTGGGCCCGCGCCGCGTGGAGCGCCTCGCCCGACAGGGTCACCGAGTCGGTCCGCATGTAGGTGATGTAGCCGTTCTCGTAGAGGCTCTGGGCCACCCGCATCGTGCGCTGGGCGTTGAAGCGGAGCTTGCGGGCCGCCTCCTGCTGCAGCGTCGAGGTCATGAAGGGTGGGTAGGGGCGGGTGGTGAAGGGCTTCTCCTTGACCTCGTCGACGGTGAATCGGGCGCTGCCGAGCTCGCCCGCCACCGCCGCCGCGGTCGCGCTGTCGAGGACCAGCACCCGGTCGTTCTTCGGCCGTCCGGTCTCCGGGTCGAAGTCCTTGCCCTCGGCCACCTTGCAGCCGTCGAGCTCGACGATGCGAGCGCTGAAGGACGGCTCGTCGCCGACCGCGAAGCGCGCCTCGATCCGGCTGAAGCCGGCCTCGACGAAGCGCATCCGCGCCTCCTCGCGGGCGACGATCAACCGGGTCGCGACCGACTGGACCCGCCCCGCCGAGAGCTTCGGCCGCAGCTTCCGCCAGAGTACCGGCGAGATCTCGTAGCCGACCAGCCGGTCGAGGATCCGGCGCGCCTCCTGGGCCGCGACCAGCCGGTCGTCGATCGACCGGGGCTGCTCGAGGGCGTGGGCGATCGCCGCCCGGGTGATCTCGTGGAAGACCAGCCGCTTGACCGGGATCGCCGGCTTGAGCACCTCGACGAGGTGCCAGGCGATGGCCTCCCCCTCGCGGTCCTCGTCGGTCGCGAGGTAGAGCTCGGTGGCGCCCTTGAGCTTTTTTCTGAGGGTGTCGACCTGCTTCTTCTTGCCGGCCGGGATGATGTAGAGCGGCCTGAAGTCGTGCTCGACGTCGACGCCGAGCCGGGCCCAGCCCTCGCCCTTGTGCTTGGCCGGGATCTCGGAGGCGGTTCCGGGCAGATCGCGGATGTGGCCGATCGACGACTCGACCTCGAACCCGTCCCCGAGGAAACGCGAGATCGTACGGGCCTTCGCCGGGGACTCGACGATGATCAGTGCATGCGCCATAGGCTGCACAGCAAAGCCGACCGCGCCCGCCTTGTCAAGCTCGGCGGCGGCGCCGGGGGCCGCGGACGGCCCGTCGACCGTGGCGTAAGATCATCGAAACAATGGGTTTTTGATCGTCGCCGCAGGGCCTCGAGGTCGCATCGCGGAGACCGGGATCGCCGGAAGGCCTCTGCTATCATGCGCCGATGTCGCCGGCCCCGGACGGCGACGGCTCGCCGGAGGGGCGCATGGCCGAGATTCCCGAGAGGTACGAGCACCACGAGGTCGAAGAGACCTGGCGGAAGCGCTGGGAGTCATCGGGGATCCACCGTTGGGACCCGACCCTGCCGCGCGACGCCACCTTCGTCGTCGACACCCCGCCGCCGACCGTGTCGGGCTCGCTCCACGTCGGTCACGTCTTCAGCTACACCCACCAGGACCTGATCGTCCGCTACCAGAGGATGCGCGGCAAGAACATCGCCTACCCGATGGGCTGGGACGACAACGGCCTGCCCACCGAGCGCCGGGTGCAGAACCTGCTCGGGATCCGCTGCAACCCGACCCTGCCCTACGACCCCGAGTGGCGGCCCCACCCCGAGGGCGGCAAGCGCAAGGAGATCGAGGAGGTCTCGCGGCGCAACTTCATCGAGGCCTGCGGTCTGGTGACCGCCGAGGACGAAAAGGCCTTCGAGCACCTGTGGCGCCACCTCGGGCTCTCGCTCGACTGGAGCGAGCAGTACGCGACCATCGACGACCACTGCCGGCGGATCTCGCAGCTCAGCTTTCTCGACCTGGTCGAGCGCGGCGAGGTCTACAACCTCGAGTCGCCGACCATGTGGGACATCGACTTCCAGACCGCGGTCGCCCAGGCCGAGGTCGAGGACCGGCCCCGCCAGGGGCTGTTCTTCGACCTCCGCTTCGGCGTCGAGGGGGGCGGCGAGCTGCTCATCGCGACGACCCGCCCCGAGCTGCTCGGCGCCTGCATCGCGGTCGTCGCCCACCCCGACGACGAGCGCTACCGGCCGCTCTTCGGCCGTCACGCCATCACCCCGCTCTATGGCGCCCGGGTGCCGATCGTCGCCGCCGAGCACGCCGACCCGGCCAAGGGCACCGGCATCCTCATGGTCTGCACCTTCGGCGACGCGATGGACGTCGAGTGGTGGAAGGCCTCGGGGCTGCCGGTCAAGCAGCTCATCGGTCGCGACGGCCGGATCCTGCCGGCGACGATCGGCGAGCCGCCCTTCGCCAGCGTCGACCCGGGCGCTGCCCAGCGGGCCCACGACGAGATCGCCGGGCTGACCGTCACCAAGGCCAAGCAGCGGATCGCCGAGCTCCTGGCGGCCGACGGCAGCCTCCCGGGCTGGCCGGGGGCGGCGCTGGCCGGCGAGCCCAAGCCGACCGACCAGGTGGTCAAGTTCTACGAGAAGGGCGACCGGCCGCTCGAGTTCGTGCCGACCCGCCAGTGGTTCATCCGGGTCCTCGACCACAAGTCGGAGCTGCTCGCCCAGGGCGACAAGATCCAGTGGCACCCGGCGCACATGAAGAGCCGCTACAGCCACTGGGTCGAGGGCCTCAACCAGGACTGGTGCATCTCGCGCCAGCGCTACTTCGGGGTCCCCTTCCCGGTCTGGTACGCGGTTCGCGACGACGGCGCGCCCGACCACTCGCGACCGATCTACGGCGAGCGCTCGAGCCTCCCGGTCGACCCGCTGACCGACTGCCCGCCGGGCTACGTCGAGGAGCAGCGGGACCGGCCCGGCGGCTTCACCGCCGAGCCCGATGTCATGGACACCTGGGCGACCTCGTCGTTGACCCCGCAGATCCAGAGCCACTGGGGGGTCGACGACGAGCGGCACCACCGCCTCTTCCCGATGGACATCCGCCCCCAGGCGCACGACATCATCCGGACCTGGGCCTTCTACACGATCGTCAAGGCCTGGATGCACTCGGGCGAGATCCCCTGGTACCACGTCGTGCTGTCGGGCTGGATCCTCGACCCCGACCGCAAGAAGATGTCGAAGTCCAAGGGCAACGTGGTCACCCCGGACGACCTGCTCGTCGAGTACTCCTCGGACGCGGTCCGCTACTGGGCGGCGCGCGCCCGGCTCGGGACCGACACCGCCTTCGACCCCGGTGTCTTCAAGATCGGCAAGCGGCTCGCGACCAAGGTCTTCAACGCCAGCCGGTTCGTGCTCGGTCAGCTCGACCGGGTGGTCGGCGCCGGCGACCCGCCGGGCCTCGAGCAGATCGTCGAGCCCCTCGACCGGGCGCTGGTCGAGCGGCTGCGATCGGTGGTCGACCAGGCGACCCGCGCCTTCGACGCCTTCGACTACGCCTCGGCGCTCCAGGTCGTCGAGGAGGCGTTCTGGAGCTTCTGCGACCACTATCTCGAGCTGGTCAAGCTGCGCTCCTACGCCGAGGAGGACTCGGCGGGACGGCGCTCGGCGGTGGCGACCCTGGGGTTCGCGCTGCGGACCTTCCTCAAGCTGCTCGCCCCGTTCCTGCCCTTCGTCACCGAGGAGGTCTGGTCGTGGCGGTTCGCCACGCGGGCCGAGCCGAGCATCCACACCGCGCGCTGGCCGGCCGCCGCCGAGGCGGCTGTGGTCGGCGCGCCCGACGAGGAGGGCGCCTACGAGGCGGCGGTCGAGGTGCTGGCGGCGATCCGCGGCGCCAAGACGACCGCCCAGAAGAGCCTGCGCTGGCCGGTCGCCCGGCTCGCCATCGCCGGTCCGGAGCACCACCGCCGGGCCCTCGCGTCGGTGCTCTCCGACGTGCTGCGCGCCGGCAACGTCGAGGCGGCCGGGGTGGCCGTCGAGGACGGCCCGGCGCCGGACGGCCAGCGCCTCGCGATCTCGGTCGAGCTCGCCGAGGCGATGCCGGAGTGAGCGGCCCGCGGGCGTGTTAGATTGTCGGGGATGATCCGCCGTCTGGGAGGTGCAGAGATGGTTCGGACGACAGGTGAGGCTCTGAGGTTCACGGTGCTGATCGGGCTGGTGGCGCTCGCTGCGACTGTCGCCCCGCCCGTCGCCGCCCAGGAGGAGAACGAGCCGGTGGCGACCCCGGTCGCGGCGACGCCGGCGCCCGCCGAGCCCGCGGCCGCCACGGCCCCGCCGGTGTTCCGCGAAAAGACCTTGGTCCAGATCGACGGCAAGGCGGAGCGCGACGGCGCGATCGAATTTCTCGTCCAGCCGGAGAACGAGGAGCCGAAGATGGTGACGGTCAACATCGTCGCCAAGACCAAGACCAAGAAGATCACCGAGGCGGTGACCGCTCAGCTCGACTTCGCGCTGGGCGACCGCTACAAGGTCAAGCAGTCAAGCGACACCAAGATCCGCGTCTCGCTCTCCGGCAAGCACTCGCCGCTGGTGTCGATCACCCTGGCCGGACAGAGCCTGCCCGGCGTCGGGGTGATGATCGGCAAGGGGTGAGGGGCCTCGTCGCACCCGCGACGTAGGCTCTTGAGCGATCCGGGCTGGTCGGGTTTCACAGCCGGACCAGCATCTTGCCGGTGTTGGCCCCCGAGAAGAGCCCGATGAAGGCGGCGGGAGCGTTCTCGAGGCCCTCGTAGACGGTCTCGGTCCAGCGGATCTGCCGGCTCGCGATCAGGCCGGCCATCTCGGCCTGGAAGCGCGGCTCGAGCCCGGCGTGGTCGAAGGCGATGAAGCCGCGCAGGGTCAGCCGCTTGGTGATCGCGACGACCAGCGAGCTCGGGCCGGCCGGCGGACGCTCGGCGTTGTACTGGCCGATCATCCCGCACAGCACGACGCGGCCGTGGTTGCGCATGGCGAGGAGCGCCGCCTCGAGGTGGTCGCCGCCGACGTTGTCGAAGGTGACGTCGAAGCCGTCGCGGCAGAGCTTGACGAGCTGCCGGTAGAGGTGCTTGGTCTGCTTGTAGTTGAAGGCCTCGACCCCGGCCTGATCGGCGAGCCAGCGGACCTTGTCGTCGGAGCCGGCGCTCGCGACGACCCGCGCGCCGAGCCGCCGCGCGAGCTGACAGGCCACCGAGCCGACCGCGCCGGCCGCCCCGGTGACGAAGACGGTCTCGCGGGCCTCGAGGCGGGCGATCTCGTGGATCCCCAGCCAGGCGGTGAAGCCGGGCATGCCCATGACCCCGAGGAAGGCCTGGGGCGGGGCGAGGGTCGGGTCGATCGGGTGGACGCCGTCGCCCGAGGCGACGAAGCGGTCGCGCCAGCCGTGGTTGGACAGGACGAGGTCGCCCTCGGCGAGCTTGGGGTGGCGCGACACCTCGACGGTGCCGACCGCCCCGCCGGTCATGACCTCGCCGAGGTGATAGGGGTCGATGTAGGTGCGGGTCGTGCCCATCAGCCCGCGCATGTAGGGGTCGACCGACAGCCAGAGGTTGCGGACCTGGACCTCGCCGCGGGCCGGCGGGTCGAGGGCGGTCTCGACGACGGCGAAGTCGCCGCGGGCCGGCGTCCCGGCCGGGCGGTTGACGAGGTGAACCTCGCGCGAGCGGATCTGTGACATCGCTGCCCTCCGTCAGTTGCCGGGCAGCAGCTCGACCGGCGCGGCGGTGATGTTCCAGGTGAAGCCCGAAAGGCCCTGCGGGTGGGTGTAGAGCGTCTGTTTCTCGGGGACGCCGTCCCGCCAGATGTAGCGGTTGACCTCCGCGGCGTTGTCGTTGGCGACATAGAGCTCGTCGACCCCGTTGCCGTCGAGGTCGGCGAGCAGTGCGGCGTGCTCGAACCCGCCCGAGCCGCGGTCGATCGAGAGCACCGTCCACTCGGCCCGCGGGTCGTCGCCCGGGCGGAGCAGCCACAGCCCGCTCTTGTGGGCCGCGGCGACCATCTCCTTGACGCCGTCGCCGTCGACGTCGCCGGCGGTCAGGAAGCGGCACAGCTTGTCGTCGAGAGTCGCGATGAGCGCACCGGCGGTGGGATCGGTACCGGCGTCGTAACGGCGGATCTCAACCCGGCCGCCGGCCACCGCCTCGACCGCGACATAGAGCTCGTCGACCCCGTCGCCGTCGACGTCGTCGACCAGGATCTCCTTGGCGTGGCGCTCGCCGAGGTCGGCGACCTCGGTCCGGCCCTCGCCCGCCGCCGGAACGTAGCGCACCACCGAGCCCGGCTGCTCGCTGCCGTCGAGCTTGTTGGGCAGGCTCGGGGTGGCGTAGATCTCGACGACGCCGTCGGCGTCGAGATCGCCGACCTCGATCTCGTGGACAAAGGTGTCGGGCTCGCCGTCGATCTCCACCACCTCCCAGCCCTCCGCCGACGGGCGGACCACCGCGACCACGCCCTGGTCGTGGGTCGCGACCGCGAGCGCCGGGACGCTGTCGCCGAAGATGTCGGCGATCTCGACATCGCGCATCCGGCTGAACTTGCCGCCGAAGTCGGCGGTCCACAGGGTCTCGGGGTCGCGGCCGGGCCGCCACAGCTTGAGATGGGCGGCGGTCCCTCCCGCGGTCAGGATGCCTGCATCGCCGGGTCGCGGCTCGTAGGCCATCGCCTTGTGGAAGACGTTCGAGTCGGGGTCGGACAGGGCGGTGTAGGTCCAGCCGGCGCCGGTGTCGGTCAGGATGCCGAGCTGCGCGGGCTGGGGCAGGGGCTTGCCGGCGGCGTCCTTGCCGAGGACGGCGAGGGCGAGCAGGAGGGCCTTTCCGGGCGGCGTCGGGGCCGGCGGCGCCGGCGCACAGGACAGGAGAAGGGTAGTGAGCGGGATCAGGGGGAGAACCGGGCGTCGCATGGCAAGTATCTCCATCGTCGAGTCTTCCGCAGCAGGCTGACCGGGGCATTCTAGCCGATCCGGGGTGGGATGCAATCGGATCTCGGCGACGGAAGGCGGGCCGCCGGTCTTCCGGGCCACCACGACGCGGGACCGAGGGACCGTCTCGACCCCCGCCCGGTGCGGCGGCGGGCCACCCGGGTACACTGGCGCCGTGGCGCCCTTCCTGACCGCCGGACCCTACAGCGCCCGCGACGGCGAGGGCCGGGTGCTGTTCGACGGCCTCGGGATCGCGCTGGAGGAGGGCTCGCTGTCGGTCCTCGACGGGCCCTCGGGCAGCGGCAAGAGCACCCTGCTGCGCCAGCTCGTCGGTCTCGTGCCGACCCCCGCCGCGGACCGCACGCTCGCCGGCGAAGGCTTCGGCCCGCGGGAGCTCCCGAGGTGGCGCTCGCGGGTCGTGCTGATGGCCCAGGACGCGCCGATGCTCGCCGGGACGGTCGGCGACAACCTCCGTTTCCCCTTCACCCACCGGGGCGCTCCGGCCGGCCGGCCGGACGAGCGCCGGCTCGGCGAGCTGCTGGCCGCGACCGGGCTCGGCGCCATCCCGGAGAGCCGGGCGGTCGCCACCCTGTCGGGCGGCGAGCGCCACCGGCTCGCGCTCGCCCGCGGGCTGCTCTGGGACCCGCCGGTGCTGGTTGCCGACGAGCCGCTCTCGGGTCTCGACGAGGATGCCGCGCGGACCTGTTTCGATCTGCTCCTCGGCTTCGCGAGACGGCCCGGTCACGCGGCCCTGGTGGTCCTCCACGACCGCTCGCGCGCCCACCTGGCGGATCACCGCCTGGCGTTGCGCCGGGGTGGGGGAGGCGAGGCATGAGCCCGCTCATCACCCTCGGGCCGGTCGAGCTCGCGGTGGCGACGCTGCTCGTGGTGGCGGCGGGGCTGATCTCGATCGCGCTGCGGCTCGGCATCGGCCGGCGGCTGGCGGTCGCCGCGCTGCGCACCGTGGTCCAGCTCGGGCTGCTCGGGCTGATCCTCGAGCAGGTGTTCGCGCTCCGCGAGCCGATCGTGGTCGCCGGCGTGCTGCTCGTCATGTCGGTCTTCGCGGCCCGCGAGGCGACCGCCCGGACCTCGACCGGCTACCGGGGGATGATGGTCGACGCCTGGCTCGCCATGGCGGCCTCGTGCTTCGCGGTCGGCGCCGTCGTCACCCAGGCGGTGGTCGGGGTCGACCCGTGGTACGAGCCGCGCTATGTCATCCCGCTCGTCGGGATGATCCTCGGCAACTCGCTGACCGGGATCGCGCTCGGGCTCGACCGGTTTCTCGACCATCTCGCCAACCGGCACGCCGAGGTCGAGCTGCGGCTGGCCTATGGCGCGAGCCGCAGCGAGGCGCTCGCGGCGCCGCTACGCGACGCGGTGCGGACCGGGATGCTGCCGATCGTCAACGCGATGGCCGCCGCCGGGATCGTCTCGCTGCCCGGGATGATGACCGGTCAGATCCTCGCCGGGTCGCCGCCGCTCCAGGCGGTCGCCTATCAAATCGTCGTCATGTTCATGATCGCCGCCGCGGTCTCCGGTGGCGCGATGCTCGTCGTGCTGCTCGCCGGCCGGCGCTTCATGGGCGCCGACGCCGTCCTCCGCCTCGATCGACTGAGAAGTTCTTAGTTCTTAGTTTTTCATTTCATCACAACGAAACAGCTAATAATGCGAGAACAGCATGCGACGGTAACTTAAAACAAAAACTATGGTTCCTCGGTCGCGTGTGAGTCGGCGTCGCGATGACGTCCGGTTGCGCCTTCCGGGTCGGTGGTGTCGAGGGCGCCCGGCTCCCAGGGCATCGGCGGGCGCCTCTCGGCATCGTCGGGGAGGGCCCACTTGCGGACCCGGACGACGTCCTTCATGTGGTCGAGCACCTGGAGGGTGATCTCCCTGACCAGGCCCTCGACCTCGGCCAGCCCGGGGCCGTAGAAGAGGTCGTCGAGGACCGCGGCGGCGACCGCCTCGAGGGCCCGCTCGCCCTCGGGCGAGTCGAGCGTTCCGCTGACGGTCTCGACCGTGGCGTCGAGGATGACCTCGCCGATGGCCCGCACCGCCGGTCTGAGCACGAAGCCGGGCAGCGGCACCGCCCGGAGCGCCTCCGAGCTCTCGACCGCGTTCTCGAGGTTGAGCTGGACCAGCGCCCTGAGCCGCGCCGTGATCTGCGGGTCGGTGAGGGTCTGGCGGATCTGCGACGCCAGGACGGCCTCGATCTCGCGTTTCCTCGGCTCGATCACCGCCCGGGTGATCCGGCCGTGGGTGCCATCGGCGACCTCCTCGGCGAACTCGGAGAGGATCCGCAGCGCGACCCGGTCGGAGACCTCCTCGGTGATGATGTTGGAGAAGTAGAGCACGGTGCGGGTGAAGACGTCCTTGCCGACGTTCGACAGCTCGCTGCGGCTGAGCCGCATGTACATCGAGACCGCCCGGAGCAGACGGAAGGGCCTGAAGACCGCGACCGGGATGAGGCCGAGGACGTCGTACCAGTTGAAGATCGGGAAGAAGAACCAGCGGGCGTAGGTGCGGCGGCGGATCGCGTGGGTCCAGCGCACCGTGAACTCGACCCAGAACAGCGCGAGAAAGGGCAGATCGAGGATCCAGAAGCGATCGGTCGGCCGGCCGCCCGGGCCATAGGTCCGGTAGTAGTTGAGCCCGAGGTCGTGGCGGACCCGCGGGTCGAGGTCGCGGATGCGGAGGGAGAGCTCCGTCGGGTCGCCGGTCCAGAAGGCGTCGACCGCCTCCCGCAGCACCGACGGGTCGACGAGCGCCGATCCGGATCGGCCGATTCGACGCGCCAGGCGGTCCCGCACCAGCTCGCTCGCCCGCTCGAGCCCGGACCGGTCGAAGGGGTTCTCCTGGACCAGCCTGACGGTCAGCTCGCGGAGGCGCTCGACGTGCTGGGGAACCGCCGGCGAGTCGAGATCCCGCGCGAGCTCGGCCTCGGTGGCCGCGATCTCGGCGAGCACCGCCTCGGTCAGGGGGTGCGGCTCGATGCCCTTGACCGGGTCGTAGACCCGGGTGACCACGCGGAGGTGGGTGAAGTAGAGAGGTCGCAGCCAGAGGTAGCTGAGGTCGAAGAGGATCATCCAGAGGTTGACCGCCGCGACCCAGACCATGAAGACGTCCCAGACCAGCCGGAGCTTCGAGCGCCGGGGCAGGTCGCCGATGTGGCCTGCGAGCTCTTTGGTCGCGGTCCAGATCCGCATGCCGCCTCCGAGGGTGCGGCGGGCATTGTACCCTCCGCGGCGGGCGGCTCGACTACAATCGGCCTGCCCGGTCGCGGGGAGGTCGTCATGCCGTCACTGTCGCCGAAGTCCGCCACCCTCCAGCAGTCGCCGATCCGCAAGCTCGCGCCGCTGGCGCGGGCGGCCGAGTCGCGCGGCGTCGAGGTGGTCTACCTGAACATCGGCCAGCCCGACATGCCGACCCCGCCCGAGATGATCGCCGAGCTCCACGGGCTTCCCCTCAACCGCCTCGCCTACGCCCCGAGCGAGGGCATCCTCGAGGCGCGGGAGGCGTGGAGCGCGTTCTTCGCGAGCTGGGGCATCGCCTTCGGCCCGGACGAGATCCTGGTCACCGCCGGGGCCAGCGAGGCCGTCACCTTCGCCCTGTCGGTGGTCGCCGGCGGCGGCGGCGAGGTCCTGGTCTTCGAGCCGTGCTACACCAACTACCGGAGCTTCGCCGCCCAGGCCGACGTGAGCCTGGTGCCGGTGACCCTGAGGGTGGAGGACGGCTACCACTTCGGCGGCGTCCGCCGGCTCGAGGCCGCGATCACCCCGCGGACCCGCGCGATCCTGCTCTGCAACCCGTCGAACCCGACCGGCACGGTCTACAGCGAGACCGAGCTCGACGCGGTGGCCCGGGTCGCCGTCGAGCACGACCTGTTCGTCATCTGCGACGAGGTCTACCGCGAGTTCGTCTTCGACGGCGGCCCGATCCGCTCGTTCACCCGCTACTCCGATCTGGCCCAGAGGATCGTCGTCGTCGACAGCGTGTCCAAGCGGTTCAACGCCTGCGGCGTCCGGATCGGCTGCATGGCGAGCAAGAACCGCGAGGTCCTCGACGTCGCGCTGCGCTTCTGTCAGGCGCGGCTGTCGGTCGCCACCGCCGAGCAGCTCATGGTCGTCCCGATGCTGGTCAACGGCCGCCCCTACTCACAGGGTCTGTGCGCCGAGTACCAGCGGCGGCGCGATGCGGTCTACAACGGGCTGCGGCTGATCGACGGCGTCTCGCCGCACCGCAGCGAGGGCTCCTTCTACACCATGACCCGGCTGCCGATCGGCAGCTGCGAGGACTTCGCCGCGTGGCTGCTGCGCGACTTCTCGCTCGACGGAGAGACGATCTGCCTGGCCCCCGGCGAGGGCTTCTACGTGACCCCCGGGCTGGGCGTCGACGAGCTGCGGATCGCCTTCATGTACGACGCCGAGACCCTGCGGCGCTCGATGAGGATCCTCGACGCGGCGGTGATGGCGTACCCGGGACGGCTTGTCGAGTGTGGGTGCCAGGAGAAAAGAAGTTAACATCCTTCCCCGACGTCATCGAAGTCGGTAGGAATCATCGGGGACGATTGTTAACTTCGTTTCTCCTCACCCTCGCTTCTCACCGCACCGCCCTCTCGACCCGCTCGATCGCGGCGAGGGGTCCCAAGGCGACGAGCACGTCGCCGCCCTCGATGGTCTCCTCGGCGCCCGGGTTGAAGATCGCTCGGTCGCCGCGCTTGAGCGCGACGACGATGATCCCGAAACGCCTCCGGACCTCGGCGCCGGCCAGCGTCTTGCCGGCGAGCTCGCTCGACGGGTCGACGACGATCTCGGCGAGCTCGAGCTCGACCGACGAGCCGAGCAGCGACTGGTCGATGAAGTCGGTGACCGTCGGTTTGAGGGCGGTCAGGGCGAGCCGGGTCCCGCCGAGGGTGTAGGGGTTGAGCACCCGGTCGGCGCCGGCGAGCCGGAGCCGCTCCTCGGCGCCGCTCTCGACCGCGCGGGCGATCACGGTGACCTTCGGGTTGAGCTGCCGGGCGAGGAGGATGGTGTAGACGTTGTGGGCGTCGTCGGCGAGGCAGGTGATGATCGTCCTGGCCTCGGTGATGTTGGTCGAGGCGAGGACCTTCTCCTCGGTGGCGTCGCCGCGGACCACCGGCAGCCCGTTGTCCTCGAGGAGGCTGCACCGCTCGGGGTCGGTCTCGACCACGACGAAGGGGATGCCGCGCTGGCGCAGGACGTCGACGACCGCCCGGCCCATCCGCCCGTGACCGCAGACGACGATGTGGTTTCTCAGGCGCTTCATCAGCTTGAGCTCCCTCCGGATACCGAGCACGCGGCGGAGATCGGTCTCGAGCATCACCCGGGCGAACTCCGAGGCGATGAGGAGGATCACACCGACCCCCGCGAAGGCGAGCAGCATCGTGAAGACGCGGCCGCCGGTGGACAGCGGAAAGACCTCCTTGAAGCCGATCGTCGTCACCGTGATGGTCGTCATGTAGAGCGCGTCGAAGGCGTTCATGTCCTCGATCACGACATACCCGGCGGTGCCGCTGGCGAGGACGACGACCCCGGCGAAGATCGACTTGACGAAGGCTTGGAGCCGGGGCGAGATCACGTCACGATCGTACCTCAGGCTCGGATCGGGTGGTACGATCGGCGAGCCGTCAGCGATCGAGGGAGGTCGGAATGGTCGAGGCCGAGGGCCGGGTCTATCCGTTTCAGGGGGTCGAGGCGTTGACTCCGGAGGTCCTCGAGACCTTCGACTACGCCTACCGCGGGCGTGACGCCCTAGTCGAGATCGCCACCGACGAGTGGAGCTGCGTCTGTCCGTTCTCGGGCCTGCCCGACTTCGGCTCGATCACCGTCCGCTACCTGCCGGACGCTGTCTGCCTCGAGCTCAAGTCCTACAAGTACTACCTGACGAGCTTCCGCAACGTCGGGATCTACCAGGAGCACGCCGCCAACCGGGTGCTCGACGACCTGGTCGCCCGCTCCGCCCCGCGGTGGATGGAGGTGGTGCTCGACTACCGGCTGCGCGGAGGAATCCACACGGTGGTCACGGTCGAGCACGGCGCCCGCTGACCGGGCGCCGGGGGACGCCCCTCCGGTCAGGAGCGTCGGCCGGCGGTCAACGCCATCACGACGGTCGCGCCGAGGATGATCGCGCCTCCGAGGCAGGCCCACACGGTCGGCGTCTCGCCGTGGACGAGCCACGCCCACAGCGGGTTGAGCACCGGCTCGGCGAGCAGGATGAGCGAGGCCTCGATCGCCGGGACGCGCGCGACGCCGCGCACCAGGAAGGCGTAGGCGAGCCCGATCTGGACGACCCCGAGGAAGAGCACCGTCGCCCAGTCGACCGCCGTCGAGGCGACCACCGGGAAGGCGAGGGGCGCGGTGGCGGCGGCGGCGAGGAGGTTGCCCCCACACACCGCGGCGGTCGCGGCGCCGGGGTCGGCGACCCCGCGGCCGAGCCAGCGCAGCCCGACGATGCACAGCGCCCAGGTCAGCCCCGAGACGGCGCCGAGGACATTTCCGGTGGCGGGGTCGGGGGCGATGGCGGTCGCCGGCTGGCCGCCGATGAAGAAGAGCGCCATCCCGGCGGCCATGGCGGCCATCACCGCGAGCTGGCGGCGGCGGATCCGCTCGCCGAGCAGCCACGGCCCGAGGAGGAGCACATACAGCGGCGCCGCCGCCTGGAGGAAGATCGCGTTGGCGGCGGTCGTGAGCTTGGTGGCGAGGACGAAGAGGATCATCGTCGTCGCGTAGGCGGCGGCGACCGGCCAGATGCGCCGGCTCCAGCGCTGGCGGGCGGCCGGGAGGAAGAGGAAGATCGCGATCGCCGCCACGGTCGAGCGGAAGCACGCGACCTGGAAGCCGCCGAGGGAGCACGCCTTGACCGCGGCGCCCCCGGTGGAGAACAGCACCGCCGCGGCGAGCACCATGGCGCGGTCGCGGGCAGCGGCGGGGTCGTCGCTCATCGGGCCGGCATTCTATCCTGTGTTACCATCCCGCCGATGGACGCCCCTGGCTTGCCGAAGGCGACACGCTTCCCGCACGGGGAGCTTTTTTTGACCCGGGAGAGCTGACGATGGCTCATGACCAGAAGAGGCCGGCCTCCGTGCTCCAGATCATGGACGCCAAGGCCGTCCAGCGGACGGTGGTGCGGATGGCGGCGCAGATCGTCGAGCGCGACTCCGACGGGGTGATGCTGGTCGGGATCCACACCCGGGGCGTACCCCTCGCCGACCGGATCGCCGCCGAGCTCGCGAGCACCACCGGCACGCCCCCGGTGGTCGGCCGGCTCGACATCACCCTGTACCGCGACGACATCGGACCCTGGCGGCCCGCCCACACCCAGCCGGTGCTCCGCAAGACGGTGCTCCCGGTGTCGATCGACGGCAAGGTGATCTATCTGGTCGACGACGTGCTCTACACCGGCCGGACGGTGCGCGCGGCCCTCGACACCCTGATCGACTATGGACGGCCGCGGGCGATCCGGCTGGCGGTGCTCGTCGACCGCGGCCATCGCGAGCTGCCGGTCGCCGCCGACGTCGTCGGCAAGGTGGTCGTCACCACACGCCGCGAGGACGTCCAGGTGCGGCTGCGGCCGGCCGACGACGAGGACGGGGTGTGGCTCGGAAGGGAGGCGCCCGATGGCAGTTGAACGGGCGGCCGGGCTCGCGGCCAAGGACGTGGTCGGGATCGCGACGCTGAGCCCGGGCGAGATCCAGCTCATCCTCGACACCGCCGAGGAGCTGCTCGAGGTCGCCAAGCGGCCGATCAAGAAGGTCCCGGCGCTGCGCGGGATGACCGTCGTCAACCTCTTCATGGAGCCGTCGACCCGGACCCGCTTCTCCTTCGAGGTCGCGGAGAAACGGCTCAGCGCCGACACCCTCAACTTCTCCGCCTCGACCTCGTCGGTGACCAAGGGCGAGACGCTGTTCGACACCGCGCGCAACCTGATGGCGATGGCGCCCGACTTCATCGTCATCCGCCACCCCAACTCGGGCGCGCCGCACCGGCTCGCCGGCGTCGTCCCGGCGTCGATCATCAACGCCGGCGACGGGATCAACGAGCACCCGACCCAGGCGCTGCTCGACGCCTTCACGATGCGCCAGCACCTCGGCCGGCTCGAGGGGCTCAAGGTGGTCATCGCCGGCGACATCCGCCACTCCCGGGTGGCCCGGTCCAACGCCTTCCTGCTGACCAAGATGGGCGCCGAGGTCCGCTTCGTCGCGCCGGCCTCGCTGCTTCCGGTCGATGTCGAGACCCTCGGGGTCTCGGCCTTCCGTCGCATCGAGCCGGCCCTCGAGGGGGCCGACGTGGTGATGATGCTGCGCATCCAGCTCGAGCGTCAGAAGAAGGTCAACTTCCCGTCGATGCGCGAGTACTACGACTTCTTCGCGCTCACCGAGGAGCGCCTCGCCCTGGCCTCGCCGAACGCCAAGGTCATGCACCCGGGCCCGATGAACCGCGGCGTCGAGATCGACTCGCTGGTCGCCGACGGCCGGCAGTCGGTGATCCTCGAGCAGGTGACCAACGGCGTCGCGATCCGCATGGCCATTCTCTACCTGCTCGCCGGAGGACGCAGTGACTCGGCTTCTGATTCGTAACGGTCGCGTGGTCGACCCGTCGCAGGGGCTCGACGAGGGCATGGACATCCTCCTCGAGGACGGCTGCGTCGCCGCGCTCGGCGAGCGGCTGCGGGCCGTGAAGGGCACGCCGGTCCTCGACGCCTCCGACCTCGTCGTCGCGCCCGGTTTCATCGACCTCCACTGCCACCTGCGCGAGCCCGGGGCCGAGCACAAGGAGACCATCGCGAGCGGCCTCAGGGCGGCGGCGGCCGGCGGCTACACCGCGGTCTGCGCGATGGCCGACAGCGACCCCGCCAACGACGATCCGGCGGTCACCCGCTATGTCCGCGAGATGGCCGAGGAGGTGGACGGCACCCGCCTGTATCCGATCGGCGCGATCTCCAAGGGACGCAACGGCGAGGCGATGGCCGAGATCGGCGAGATGGTCGACGAGGGTGCGGTGGCGTTCTCCGACGCCGACCGTCCGGTGAGCAACGCCCTGCTGCTCCGGCGCGCCCTCGAGTATGCCCTGAGCTTCGACGTACCGATCGTCTCCTACCCGATGGACCCGGACCTGGCCGACGGCGGCTCGATGCACGAGGGGGCGGTGTCGACCCGGATCGGGCTGCGCGGCCTGCCGGCGGCGGCCGAGGAGATCGTGGTCGCGCGGGACATCCTGATCGCCGAGTCGGTGCGCGGCCGGCTCCACCTCTGCCACCTCTCGACGGGCGCCAGCCTCGACCTCGTCCGGTCGGCCAAACAGAAAGGCTTCGAGGTGAGCTGCGACGTCGCGCCCCACCACTTCATCCTGACCGACGAGGACGTCGCGGCCTCCAACTACGACCCGAACTGGAAGACCTACCCCCCGCTGCGCTCGGCGGCCGAGGTCGAGGGGGTGCTCCAGGCGATCTACGACGGGACCGTCGACGCGATCGCCTCCGACCACTCGCCGCACCACGCCGACGAGAAGGAGCTCGACTTCGGCGACGCCCCCTTCGGCGTCATCGGCCTCGAGACGACGGTCGGCCTGGCCGTCGACCGGCTGCTCCACGGCAAGGTCATCGGCATCTCCCAGCTCGTCCGCCTGCTCTCGACCGGCCCGGCCGAGGTGCTCGGGCTGCCCGGCGGCAGCCTCAGGGAGGGCGAGCCGGCCGACCTCACCCTGCTCGACCTGCGCAAGCGCTGGACGGTCAACCCGGCGAAGCTCCTCTCGAAGGCCCGCAACACGCCGTTCGCCGGACGCCGTCTCAAGGGCGCTCCGGTCGCGACGATCGTCGGCGGAAAGGTGATCTGGCAGTCGAGCCGCTGACCCGGCCGGGCCGTCCCGGTCGCGATCCGGGGCTTCCGAAACGGGTCGGTCCGGACCGGGGGGACCTGTGCTATCCTTCCGGCTCCCGTGCGCCGCACGGTAGCGAGCAGAGGCCTTCCATGACCGACCAACCCATCCCCAGCAACGATTTCGAGCTGGCGCTCCGGGAGAGCCTGGACGCCGAGACGGCCGTCATCGGCGATCTCATCCGGGGCACGATCGTCGCGGTCCACGGCGATGTCGCCCTGGTCGACATCGCCGGCAAGTCCGAGGCGGTGCTGCCGCGCGACGAGCTCGAGGACCTCGGCACCGGCGACCCGGTCGAGGTCGTCGTCACCGGGATCGGCGAGGAGATCCGGGTCTCCCGCCGGTTGGCCCTCGAGCTCCAGCTCAAGGAAAAGCTGGCCGACGCGGTCGAGTCGGGGGAGGCGGTCGAGGGCAAGGTGGTCGGCCGGCGCAAGGGCGGCTTCGACGTGACGATCGCCGGCGTCCGCGGCTTCTGCCCGATGTCGCAGATCTCGGATCTTCGCGGCGAGGACCTCGACAGCCACCTCGGACAGACCTACACCTTCAAGGTGCTCGAGTTCGACCCCGACCAGCGCAAGCTCGTCGTGTCGCGGGCCGCGCTGCTGCGCGAGGAGAAGGAGCGGCTGCGGGCCGACGCCTGGGAGCGCCTCGAGCCTGGGGCGGTGGTCGACGGGACCGTCGGATCGCTGACCGAGTTCGGCGCCTTTGTCGACATCGGCGGGGTCGACGGGCTGGTCCACGTCACCGAGATCGCCCACCACCGGGTCAACCGGCCGTCCGACGCCCTGGCGATCGGCCAGCCGGTGACCGTCAAGATCCTCGACGTCGACCGCGCCAAGAACCGGATCTCGCTGTCCATCAAGCAGCTGCTCGCCAACCCCTGGGACGGCGTCGACGAGCGCTACGCGCCGCGTACCGCCTTCTCGGGGACGGTCGTCCGGGCGACCGACTTCGGCGTCTTCGTCGAGCTCGAGCCCGGCCTCGACGGCCTCGTCCACGTCAGCCAGCTCCAGCCCGGGGTCGAGCTCGGCTCGGCCGAGCTCGCGGTCGGCGCGACGGTCCAGGGATGGGTCCGCGATGTCGACCCGACCAACCACCGGATCGGGCTGACCATGCGCCGGCTGCCCGACCGCGACCCGTGGGAGCGCATCGAGATGCGCTACCAGGAGGGTCAGGTGGTCGAGGGGACGGTCGAGAACGGCGCCGACTTCGGCGTCTTCGTCGAGCTTGAGCCGGGTCTGAGCGGGCTGATCCCGATCTCCGAGCTCGGGGTCGAGCGGGGCACCGACCCGCGCTCGGTCTTCCAGCCCGGTGAGAAGGTCAAGGTCAAGGTCATGACCCTCGACCCGGGCCGCCAGCGGATCAGCCTCTCGGTCAGGGCCTACCAGCACGAGCAGGAGCGCCAGGAGTACGCCGGCCACATGTCGAGCGGGAGCGCCGAGCCGACGATGACCGGTTTCGGCGCCCAGCTCCAGGCCGCGCTCAAGGGCAACAAGAAGTAGACTCCGGGTAAGCCGGAACGAGAGAACCGCCCTTTCGGGCGGTTTTTTCGTCTGGAGGCGACGCCCGGATTCGAACCGGGGATAAGGGCTTTGCAGGCCCCTGCCTTACCACTTGGCCACGTCGCCGTGGGAGCGGCATTCTATGCCACGGGTGGGGGAGGGTCAAGGCGCAGCGACAGCGGCAGCGGTCGAGGAAGTGGCGGGACTCCGAGCCCTCAAGCCCACAGGACCTCGGCCCGTGCACCATCCGATATATGGAAAACGCCGGCTCGGGGCCGGCGTGTGTCAGGTCGTGCGATGGAGCGGGAGACGGGATTTGAACCCGCGACGTCAACCTTGGCAAGGTTGCACTCTACCACTGAGTTACTCCCGCTCAGGGCCCCTTTCGGGGAGGGGGAATGTAGCAACCCGGGGACCCGGTGTCAACTCTGTGAGGTCCGGCCGGGCTCAGCCGTCGGCTCTGGTCTTGAAGTCCTTGCCGACCCAGCCCTTGGCCGAGAACAGGATGAAGCTCGACAGCATCGCGATGCAGGCAGAGATCAGCCACAGGGTCTCGGGGCTCTTCGGACCGTCGGCCGGGACGTACCTCGAGATCAGGGTGCCCGAGTACAGCGGCACGATCAGCTTGGTGAGGAACCACGGGAACTGGGCGACCCCCATGTAGACGCCGGTCCGTCCCTCGGGGGCGATCTCGGCCGCGTACTGGAGAAAGCGCGGCTGCCACATCGCCTCGCCGATCGTCATGATGAACAGGTAGGCGAAGAGCAGGTAGCCGGTCGTCCCGATGGCCAGCAGGAACGCCGGCGCGGCCATGATGAAGGTGCCGATGACCATCATGTTGTAGACCTTCCGCTTCTGGGTCACGGCGGCGACGATCGGCGCGAAGATGAAGATCAGGATCGGGTTGAAGTTGGCGGCGATCTCGAAGTACTCGCCGATCCAGCCCGAGTACGACCGGTTGATGTAAACCGGCAGCACCAGCCAGTTGTAGGCGAACAGGGTCTGAACGGGAATCAGCGCGAAGATGAAGAAGGTGAACTTGAGGTCGGTGAAGGGGTGATTGACGACCCAGTCCTTGAAGTTCGCCCAGAATCCGATCGGGCCCGGCGCCGACCCCGGCGCCGCCGTGTCGGCGGCCTCCTCGGCCGCGCTCCCTCCCGTGTCGAGGGCCTTCAACGCGGCGGTCTCGGCCTTGGCGGTGACGATCGCGGCGGCCACGGTCTGCCGGTTGAGCAGGGTGACGGTGACGAAGAGCGCGACCACGGTCATCGCGGCGTAGACCCAGAAGACGCCGACGATGCCGAGGCCGAGCCAGTCGTCGTCCCGGAGCAGGAAGGCGAAGCTGGGCAGCCAGCCGCCGAGGTTCATCAGTGCATAGAGCATCGCGAAGGCCATCCCGGCGGTCTTGGGGTTGGTGAACTGACGAACCGCCGTATAGGCCGCCGGCTGGTACATGCCGTAGCCGATCACGATGAGCAGGATCCCACCCATGGTCGCCAGGTGGAGGGTCGAGCCGAGCCCGGCCGGCTCGAAGACATAGCCCGCCCCGGCGATCAGCACCCGACCGCCGAGCAGCAGCAGGAAGGCCCAGATCAGGGCTTTGCGGACGCCGAACTTGTCGGCGACGAAGCCGAGGAAGAACATCGACAGCGTGATCCCCGCCGTGAGGACCCCGACCATCAGCCCGGCCGGGACATCCGGGTTCTCGACCCCGGTGAAGACGAAGTCCGAGAAGTAGAGCGCGAGGTAGCTGAGCACCCCGAAGTAGGCGGTCCCTTCGAGCACGTAGCCCAGGTTGACTCCCCACAGGGCGCGGGGGGCGTGGATGAGGTCGATGAATGGCTGGACGATCTCGCGCAGCGGGTTTTTCGGCGCGACGGGCTCGGTGGATTGGGCCATGGATCCTCCTCGGAGCGTCGGGGCATTGTACATGGCGGCGGAGGGCCCGGGGAGGTGACGGGACAGTGCCAGGGGCGGCGGCAGCACCCGCGTCCGAGTCCGCGTCCGAGTCCGCGTCCGATGTTCAGAGACAGCGGCAGCGTCAGGGGCCGTTTGGGGATGCGTGGGCGGGTCGTTGACGGCCCGCCCGCCCGCCGACCGCAACAGCGGCAGGAGCGGCGTCAGCGACAGCGTCCGGATCAAGGGGCAGCGGCAGAAACAGTGGCGGAGCGGGGACCGGTGGAGGCGAGGATGCCGGCGCCGCGAGCGGCGGCCTGCATCGTGGCCGGGACACCTGCTCAGAGGCGCGCCTCCCGGGGTTGCCCGGCTGGACATTGTGCCTGAGGCCTAGCGGACGAGAGCGCGCTTCTGAGCACTATGTCGAGCCCGGCACGCCCGGTGAGCAGCGGTGCTCAGGGAGGCGTGCGGGTGGCGCTCCGGGGAGGTCGGCGCGTCCGACGCGCCGCCGCAATTCGTCCGACGGATTGCTGCCGCTGCCGCTGCAGTCGGGCGCGGACTCGGACGCGGACTCGGACGCGGACTCGGACGCTGACGCGGACTCGGACGCGGACGCGGACTACGCCCGATGCTCGCCGCGCAGGACGGCGCCATCGGGGATCCGGCTCGGCCGGTCGGCGCCGCGGATGAAGACCTCGCCCTCGACGGCCACCCCGGCGCCGAAGGTCACATCGCCCTCGACCCGCAGGCGCGAGCAGCGCAGCAGCGACGGCGGCCCGCAGGGGAAGCGCCGGTCGAGATCGTCGAGGAGCCGGTAGTACTTCGGGTCGAGGTCGACGGTCGGCGGCGCGACCCGGCCGGCGGCGAGGACGATCCGTCCGTCGTCGGTGAGCTCGAAGGCGTCGGACCGGACCGCCAGGAGGTCGTCGGTGTTCTTGACCGGCGAGAACCGCTGCCGCGGCACGCGCACCGCGGCGGCGCGGTCGAACAGCGAGATCGCCGCACCCATCGCGGTCTCGAGCTGGACGACCCTTGCCGAGCCGAGGTCGCGGGGGTCGACGTGCTTGTGGTTGACGATGGTCTCGAGGGGCAGCACGCCCCGGTGCCGCTCGAGCAGGGCGGCGAGGGCGGGGAGGGAGAACCAGATGTTGTTGGTGTTGAAGAACCGGTAGAGCCCGACGTCGCGGAACTGGTCGAGCTCGTCGGGCGGGCACTGGGCCGCCTCGCGCAGCGCGAGACGACCGTCGTCGAGCCGGCACAGGTGGCCGCCCTTGCGATCGGCCGAAGTCCGGTCCGCCACCTCCATCACGAAGTCGGTGCCGCTTTCGACCATGAAACCGAGCAGACGCGGGTCGAGCACCGCTCCGAGGTTGTCCGAGTTCGAGGCGAAGGCGATCTCGAAGCCGCCGGCGATCAGCCGATCGAGCAGCCCGCCGGTGGCCAGGGCGGTGAAGAGGTCGCCGTGTCCGGGCGGGCACCACTCGAGCTCGGGGTCGGCGGGCCAGGCCACCGGGAGCTTCTCGTCGGCCAGGATCTTGGGCACCATGTGCTGGAGGAAGCCGATCGGGAGGTCGTCGCGCTCGAGCTCGGGGCGAGCGGCGAGGGCGGACTGGGTGTCGTCCGCGGTTCGGAAGCTGTTCATCAACAGCAGCGGGACCCGGTGGCCGGTGCGACGGCGGAGCTCGAGGATCTGGCGGGCCATGAGGTCGAGAAAGGTCGCACCCGGGCGGACCTCGATCAGCGACTTGGCCCGTTCGAGACCCATGCTCGTGCCGAGACCGCCGTTGAGCTTGACGACGACGACCCGGTCGAGCAGCCGGTCGTCGACCGAGCCGCTGGGGTCGAGGTCCTCGAGCGCCGGGAGCCGTTCGACCGGTGCGATGCGATCGCGGCCGAGGGTCCCGGCCCGTCCGTCGACGAAACGCTCGAGGTGGAAGGCGAACGCGGCGACCGCGGCCTCGGGCATTCCGGCGCCGGTCATCTTGGCGACGGCGGCTGAAATCGGGGGGTTGTGTGACGTGGCGAACACTGCCCTGGGGCCTCCGGCTCGGCCGATCTGCGATAATACTAACGTGGCGTACTGGCGCGTTCTGTCGGGCTGGCTCGCGATCGTCGCCTCGGCGACCGTGGCGGCGGCTTCCGGACCCGCGGCTCCGGTGGCCGGCGCCGTGGCCTCGTCGAGGGCCGGCTACCGCGAGCTGGTCGACCGGGTGAGCCTCGAGCACGGGCTCGACCCGAAGCTGGTCGACGCCGTCGTCAGGGTCGAGTCGGGCTACAACCCCCGCGCGGTGAGCCGCAAGGGCGCCGTCGGGCTGATGCAGCTCATGCCGGCGACCGCCTCCCGTCTCGGCGTCGACGACCCCTTCGACCCCGAGCAGAACGTCCGCGGTGGGGTCCAGGAGTTCGCCCGTCTGGTCGACGTCTACCGCGGCAACCTGCAGCTCGCGCTCGCCGCCTACAACGCCGGCGAGGGGGCGGTGAGCGAGCACCGGGGCATCCCGCCCTACGCCGAAACCCGCGACTACGTCGCGAAGATCCTCGCCCTGTACACCGGCAGGCCGTATCGGCTGTCGGACAGCTACCGGGTCGCGCGGGTTCGGCTGGTGACCGACCCGGCGAGCGGTCGGACCGTCATCACCAACCAGCCCGACGGGCATCCGACCGGCGGGATCAGCCTGCGGCGCGCGGGCGCCACCACCGGGCCGCTGACCGGCGGCTTCGGCGCCTCCGGCAACTGACCGGGACCCGGACCGCCGATGTCGCCGATCTCCTCGTACCTGTCGACGGTGCGCCGGGCGCTGGGGTACAATCCCACTACCCCGATGAAGACCGGAGCGCCGAGCGCCGGTCGAAGGAGTGCCCCGTTGCGATGGTCAGGCCCGAGGTGTACGTCCGCGGTGCGGCTTGTAGCGGTCGCGTGCCTGGTCGTTCTGGCCGGGTGCTCGACGGTGATCGCTCCGGTGACCACCCGGATGACCGAGGGGCTGACCTCGGCGGTGCTCGACCACAACGACCCGGAGACCATCCGCCAGGGTGCGCCGGCCTATCTCCTGATGATCGACGCGCTGATCGCCGGCGACCCCGACAACACCGGGCTGCTGATCGCCGGCGCCCAGCTCTACTCGAGCTACACGACGAGCTTCGTCGACGACCAGGAGAGAGCGGTGCGCCTCGCCGAGCGTGGTCGCGGCTACGGCTGGCGCGCCCTGTGCCGCCGCGAGCCCGCCACCTGCGGCTCGTGGAGCCTGCCCTTCGACGAGTTCCAGACGGTCGTGGCGGGGGTCGGGGCCGAGGACGTGCCGGCCCTCTTCGCGGCCGGGGCGGCGTGGGCGACCTGGGTGCAGGTCAACCGCGCCGACTGGGCCGCGATCGCGGACAAGGCCCGGGTCGAGGCGATCATGCTGCGGGTCGTCGAGCTCGACGAGAGCTACCGGGACGGAGCGGCCTACACCTACCTCGGGGTGCTCAACAGCCTCATCCCCGCGGCGCTGGGCGGTAAGCCCGAGCAGGGGCGCCGGGACTTCGAGCGGGCGATCGAGATGTCGGCCGGCCGCGACCTAATGACCAAGGTGCTGCTCGCGAGCGAGTACGCGCGGCTGGTCTTCGACCGCGAGCTCCACGACCGGCTGCTCCGCGAGGTCCTCGCCGCCGACCCGAACGTCCCGGGTCTGGTGCTGCTCAACTCGATGGCCCAGGCCCGCGCCGAGGTTCTGCTCGCCGGGTCCGCCGAATACTTCGAGGAGTAATCCATGCGACCGACCGTGCTCTCCGCCGTCTCCGCCGCGCTGCTGTGCGCGGCCGCTTCCTCCCTCGAGGCGGCGCAGCTCAAGATCGCGACCCTCGCTCCCGACGGCTCGTACTGGATGACCGAGGCGAGGCGCGCCGCCGACGAGGTCTCCGAGAGAACCGACGGTCGGGTGACCTTCCGCTTCTACCCCGGCGGCACGATGGGCGAGGACGCCGCGGTGCTCCGCAAGATGAGGATCAACCAGCTGCAGGGGGGCGTCTTCCTCGCGGGAAGCCTGGCCGGAGTCGTGCCCGACGTCCAGATCTACAACCTGCCGCTGCTCTTCGGCTCCTACGAGGAGGTCGACGCGGCGAGGGCCAAGATCGACCCGCAGCTCGCCGCCGCGCTCGCCGCCGCCGGCTACCGGACCTTCGGCTTCATCGAGGGCGGCTTCGCCTATATCTACTCGACCAAGAAGATCTCGACGCTGTCCGACGCCAAGGGGCTCAAGGCGTGGCTCCCGGAGAACGACCCGATCGGGCAGGTGCTCGCCGAGGAGGCGTCGTTGGCGCCGGTCCCGCTCGGGCTCGCCGACGTGCTGACCGGGCTGCAGACCGGGCTGATCGACGTGGTCACCGGCCCGCCGGTCGCGGCGGTGGCGCTGCAGTGGTTCACCAAGGTCAAGTACGTCATCGAGTTCCCGGTCGTCTACACGGTCGGCTGCATGGCGATCTCCGAACGGTCGTGGTCGGAGCTGAGCGCCGGCGACCAGAAGGTCGTCGCCGAGGTGCTCGAGCGGATGACCCTCAACCTCGACCGGCGGGCCCGTGAGGACAACGAGGGCGCCCGCCGGGCTCTCGCGCAGCAGGGGGTCGTGACCGTTTCGCCGTCGCCCGAGACCGAGCGCCAGTGGCAGGACCTCGCCCGGCGCGCCTCGGCCCGGCTGGTCGCCGATCTCGGCCTCGACGCCGAGCTGCTTTCCCGGATCGAGGCCGAGATCGCCGCGGTCGGCGGCGGTGGATCGGCCTCGGCGGATCGCCCTTGAACCCGGTCCGACCCGCCGCCCGTGCCTTCGAGGACGGTCCGGGCGCCCTGGCTCGCGCGCTGCGCGCCCTGGGTCGGGTCGAGGACTTCCTGCTGGTGACCCTGCTCGTCGCGATGATCGGGCTCGCGGTCTGGCAGATCGTCGCCCGCAACCTCTTCGAAACCGCGCTGATCTGGGGCGACCCCCTGCTCAGGGTCCTCGTCCTGTGGGTCGGCTTTCTCGGCGCGGTCGCCGCCGGGCGCGACGACCGGCAGATCAACGTCGACGTGGTGTCGCGGATGGTCGGCGAGCGCTGGCGGGCGCGAATCCGGGTGGTGACCGATCTCTTCACCGCCGCGGCCTCGGCCTTTCTCGCCTGGCAGGCCCTGCGCTTCGTTCGCGACGTCGGGCTGTACGACGAGATCGCCTTCGGCTCGGTGCCGCTGTGGCTGACCGCCGCGGTGCTGCCCCTCGCCTTCGCGCTGCTCAGCCTGCGTTACCTGCTGCTCGCCGCGTTCCACCTGCGGCGTAGCGGCGGGGGAGGGACGGGGTGATCGTCACCGGTCTGCTGCTGATCGCCCTCGCGCTGCTCGGTGCGCCGCTCTTCGCGGTCATCGCCGCGGGAGCGATCGCCGCCTTCGGGCGCGCCGGGATCGACCAGATCGCGGTGGTCATGGAGGTCTACCGGATCGCCGACACCCCGGTGCTGCTCGCCATCCCGCTCTTCACCTTCGCCGGCTTCATCCTCGGCGAGAGCCGCGCGCCGCACCGTCTGGTCCGGCTGTCCGACGCGCTGCTCGGCTGGATCCCGGGCGGCCTCGCGGTGATCGCCCTGGTCACCTGCGCCCTGTTCACCGCGTTCACCGGCGCGTCGGGCGTGACGATCGTCGCGATGGGGGCGTTGCTCTACCCGGCACTTCGCGATGCCGGCTACCGCGAGGGCTTCAGCCTCGGGCTGGTCACCACCTCGGGCAGCCTCGGCCTGCTGTTCGCGCCGTCGCTACCGCTCATCCTGTACGGCATCGTCGCCGAGGTCAGCGTCGACTCGCTGTTCGTCGCCGGCATCCTTCCGGGCTCGCTCATGGTCGTCGCGCTCGGTCTGTGGAGCTTCCGCGAGGGTCGTTTCGTGCAGCGGCGCGGGCCGCGGTCGGAGTTCTCTCTGCGCGAGGCCGCCCAGGCCGTCCGCGCCGCCGCGTGGGAGATCCCGCTGCCGCTGATCGTGCTCGGCGGCGTCTACACCGGCTTCTTCGCGGTCTCGGAGGCGGCGGCGGTGACCGTGGTCTACGTGCTCGTCGTCGAGCTCGCGATCTACCGTGAGATCCCCCTCGGCCGGCTGCCCGGGATCATGCGCGAGTCGATGGTCTTAGTCGGCGGGATCCTGGTGATCCTCGGCGCCTCGCTCGCCTCGACCAACGCCATGATCGACGCTCAGGTGCCGGTCAAGCTGTTCGACTTCGTGACCGCGCACGTGAGCTCGAAGCTGACCTTCCTGATCCTGCTCAACCTGTTCCTGCTCGTGCTGGGGACGATGCTCGACGTGTTCTCGGCGCTGGTCATCGTCGTGCCGCTGCTGCTGCCGCTCGCCGCCGGCTTCGGCGTCGAGCCGATCCACCTCGGGATGATCTTCCTCGCCAACATGCAGATCGGCTACTGCACGCCACCGGTCGGGATGAACCTGTTCATCGCGTCCTACCGCTTCGACAAGCCGGTTGTCGCGCTCTACCGCGCCACCTTGCCGTGGTTGCTCATCCTCTTCGGCTGCGTCCTGCTCATCACCTACTGGCCCTGGCTGTCGCTCGCCCTGGTCCGCTGATCGCGGTCGCAGATCGGGGGACGGGGTCCCAGCGGCAGCTCGATCGCCGGGATCACCGCGGCATCGCTGTCCGACAGGGTGTGCTCGAGCAGCGCCCGCTCGGCGCCAACGATCTCGAGCACGACGACCCCGACCGACCGGTCGACCCGGCACGACACCGGCTCGCCGGTGAGGGCGGTCGGCGGGCCGCCGGCGGCGAGGGCGCAGGCCTGATCGTCGAGGCCGTTCGGCGAGGCCAGGCGGAGCTCGAGGGCGAGCCTCACCTGGTCGAGCTCGGACGCCGCCGCCTGCTCGCGCGCCATCAGGCTGACCAGGTTCGGGGTGATGGTGCCGGCGAGGGCCAGCCACGGCGGCCACGACGGGTCACCCCAGATGGAATCGACCGCGTCGCTGGGCCAGCCGGCGGCCGGCTGGCGGAAGAGCTCGAGGTGGCGGCTCCAGCGGTCGAGCGCCTCGGCGACGAAGAGGTCCTCGAACAGGTAGCGGCTCGAGATCCAGAAGGGCAGGCTCCAGCCCATCGCCGGGTCGGCCAGATCGTCGAGGTAGGCCATCCCCTCGTCGCCGATCTCGCCGACCAGCAGGACCAGGGTCGTGCTGCACCGCTCGACCGGATCGAGCCTGGGAAGCGCGGCCAGCGTCGCCTCGAGGTCGCCGGCCTCTGCGCAGGGGTCGGTGGCGATGTCGGCCGCCGCGCCCGCCGCCCAGCGCGCCGCCGCGGCCCCGGTGGTCGAGGCCATGAGAACCGGGGTCCCCATCAGGCCGTCGGCGGCGCGTCCGATCGCCCGCAACGCGATGGCGCTGTCCTCCCGCCGGTCCTCGCTCCAGGCGAGCCGGGCCTCGAGGGTCAGCAGCCGGAGACCCTTGATCGTGCCGAGGAAGTCGATCTCGTGGTGGTTGGGACGCTCGCCGTCGGCGCCGAGGTGGAAGCTCGACAGGTCGGCCGAGTGGCGGAGGATCTCGAGGGCCGCGCGCTGCTCGTCGAGGATCCGTCGGGCCCGCGATCGCTCGGCGTCGGTCCAGCCGGCGACCCGACGGGCCGAGAGCCGACGGTAGAACTCGCGATCCTCGGGCGAGCACAGGATGGCGCGGCCGCCCGCCGCGAGCCATCGGGCGCCGTTGAGATGGTCGGGCGCCGGTGACGGCGCCGAGTAGGGCTCGAGATGGCCCCAGGTCGCCTCGAGGCCGGCCCGGGCGCGCTCGAGCCGCCACTCGCCCCAGGCATGGATCGCGAAAGCGCCCGAGACTCCGGCGACCACGGCGAAGGCGGCGAGCGCCGCAGCCACCCGGACCACCGTCCGTCGGTCGATCCAGCTCGGAATGGGGTCGCCTCCGGGCACCGGCCCATGGTGCCACGACCGGCGCCGCCGGGCCACCACCCTATACTGGGGGCGGCCGCAGAGCCCATCCCCGGAGGTGCCTCAAGCCGTGAGCGTCGAGAGCCTGATCGAACAGCTTCCTTTTCTTCCCGAGCCGGCCGGTCAGCGCGCGCTGGTGATCCTCGGGGCGGCGTTGGCGGTGGCGCTGCTCACCCGCCTCGTCTTCCGCTGGGTGGTCCACCTGCTCACCAAGAGCACCGACAGCGAGCTCGACGACCGGATCGCGGCGGCCCTCCAGCCACCGGTCTTCTGGTCGATCGTCCTCGGCGGAGGCTGGCTGGCCGTGCTGGCGACCGATCAACACGAGCTGGTCGGCCGCCTGGCCGGCGGAGCGGCCGCGACGCTGGTCATCGTTCTCTGGTCGGTCGCCCTGCTCCGGATCTCGGGGCTGGTGCTCGAGGTGTTGAGCCGGAACGTCGACCGGGTCCGTGTTGTCCAGCCGAAGACGCTGCCGCTGCTCGACCTCGCGGCGAAGTTCCTGCTGGCGGGCGCCGCGGTCTACCTCTTCTGCGTCGCCTGGGGGATCCCCCTGACCTCGTGGCTCGCCTCGGCCGGGATCATCGGGATCGCGGTGGGCTTCGCCGCCCGGGACACCCTGGCCAACCTGTTCGCCGGGTTCTTCATCCTCGCCGACGCGCCGTATCAGGTCGGCGACTACGTGATCCTCGACGACGGACTGCGCGGCGAGGTCCGCGAGATCGGCATTCGCTCGACCCGGATCCTGACCCGGGACGATGTCGAGGTCACGGTGCCGAACGCGGTCATCGCCGGTGGCCGGATCGTCAACGAGTCCGGCGGTCCGCACGACAAGATGCGGGTCAGGGTCCAGGTCTCGGTGGCCTACGGCTCGGACGTCGACGAGGTCACGCGCGTCCTCCTCGGCTGTGCGGCCGGCGCACCGCACGTGGTCGACGAGCCGGCGCCGCGGGTCCGCTTCCGTGCCTTTGGCGCCTCGGGTCTCGACTTCGAGCTGCTCGTGTGGTCGGAGCGGCCGCAATATCGCGGCCTCGTGCTCGACGAGCTCAACCGCCGGGTCTACCGGGCGTTCAACGAGGCGGGGATCGAGATCCCCTTCGCCAAGCAGGACGTCTACGTCAAGGAGCTGCCGCCGCGTCGCGAGGCGCTGCCCGGGCGGGATGGCTAAGGCCGCGGCGTTCGCGCTCGGTCTGGCCGGGGTCGCAGCGGTGGCCGCGGTCCACGGTTGTGTCCACCGGCCGCCCCCGGCCGCCGGCCCCTGGCAGGCGGTCGCCCCGGCCGACTGGCCCGATCTCGCCGACGACGGCGACCTCGAGCCTCTCGCGGAGGCCTGCCGGAGCGCCGTCGGATTCCTCGGCCGCCTCCCAGATGACCGCCCGGTCGAGCTCGCCGGGCAGAGCTGGCAGAAAGCCGAGCTCGCCGACGGCGTCCGCCGGGCTTGCGAGATCATCGCCACAGCGGGCTCGCCCGAGCGCCGGCGGGCACTCCTTCAAGAGGACTTCGTCCTGCTCCGCTCCGCCGGGCGTGACGGGCGCGGCGAGGTCCTGGTGACCGGGTACTACGAGCCGTTGCTCGAAGCGTCGAGGGCGCCGACCGGGGCCTTCGTCCACCCGGTGTACGAGGTTCCCGACGACCTCGTGACGGTGGAGCTCGCCGACTTCGGCATCGCCGCCGACCCCGGCCGGCTGGTCGGCCGGGTCGAGGGAGGCCGGCTCGCTCCCTACCCCGACCGGGCGGCGATCGACTTCGGCGCCGGTCTGGTCAGTCGCCCCCGCGTCATCGGCTATGTCGCCGATCCGGTGGACCTGTTCTTCCTCCACGTCCAGGGCTCGGGCACCCTGATCTTTGCCGACGGCGAGCGGATCCGGGCGGGGTATGCCGCGACCAACGGCCGACCCTACCGCTCGATCGGCCGCCTGCTCATCGACGACGGCCTGGTCGACCCCGAGGAGATGTCGATGCAGGCGATCCGGGAGTACCTCTCCGCTCACCCAGATGACCTCAGCCGGGTTCTCGGCTACAACCCGTCGTACGTCTTCTTCCGGCAGCTGCCGGCGAGCGGCGGGCCCCTCGGGTGCTTCGGCGAGCCCCTCGCCGCCGGGCGTGCGATCGCCGTCGACCTCCGGGTCCTTCCCGTGCCGGTCGTCGGGTGGTTGCGCGCGGCGCTGCCCGAGGCCGTGGCTGGCGAGGCGGAGACGAGGCGCTTCGTGCTCAACCTCGACACCGGGTCGTCGATCACCGGGCCGGGCCGGGTCGACCTGTTCTTCGGCGCGGGCCCCGGGGCGGGGGAGCTGGCGGGTCGGACCCGCCACCCCGGCGAGCTCTTCGTGCTCGTGCCGAGGCGCGATCCGGGGTGACTTCTGGGCGGCGGCGGCGGGGTGCGTCGACCCGCGATCGGGCCGCGCTCAGCCGTTGCGGGTGACGAAGCTCTCGATCTGCTCCGCGCCCTCGCCGGCGAGGCGGACGAAGCGGATGCCGAGCCCCGCCATGCCCTCGCGGGTCGGGTTGGTCCGCCGCACGACCTCACCGGTGCCCTCGACGAGGCGGCGCCCGTCGGGGATGCCGAAGAAGAAGCTGAATCGGGTCCCCGGGTCGAGCCGGTCGTCGCCGCGGAGCAGCATGCCGGTGCGCGAGATGTTGACCGTCTGGTACAAGGCCCGCTTCGAGTCGTCGTGCACCTCGACCTTGAGGTGGACGAGCACCCGCAGTGAGATTCTCGGCGCCACGTCGAGCAGGTCGCCGATCGCCTGGTGGATCCGGCCCTCGGGCCAGTCGAGGCTGACGGCGCGGTTGACGCCGAGGTCGACCAGGGCCTGCGCGTCCTCGACGTGCTCGGGCTCGGACAGCAGCACGAGGGCGGCCTTCCGGCACCACGAGCCGTCTCGACGCAGGGTCTCGATGAGGTCGTCGAGGATGAGGTCGCGCAGGGGGTAGGTCACGAGCACGAGCTCGAACGAGGTTCCGAGCACGAGGTCGAAGACCACCGGCGATGGCTCTGCGCTGTGGACGTCGAACTCCGCCCGGCGCAGCATGGGGGCGATTCGCTCGAGGGTCTTGGTGTCGGCGCCGACGACCAGCACGTGCCGCTGATAGCTCCCCATCCGTACCATGATAACCCCATGGGGCGTCGATTCAGTGACGTGAGTCGCGTTGCCGGGAGCTCTCGGCGTCGCGGCGTGCGTCGTGGCCGCGCTTCGGCGAGGGCGGCAACCTGCGCCGTGTTAGCATTTCGACGAGCACGGGTGGTCGGCCGCTCCGGTCGATCGTCCGGCGGCGCGAGCCCGGGGGCCCGCCCCGCGGAGGACCATGGACGCCGAGCACGACGTGAAGACTCTCGAGGACGGGCGGTCCCGGCCCAAGGTCTGCGGTCTCGTGACGTGCTTCAACGAGGAGCACAACATCGGCGAATGCATCGCGTCGCTGCTGTGGTGCGACGACATCGTGGTTGTCGACTCGTTCTCCACCGACCGGACTCCGGCGATCGCCCGCAGCTTCGACAAGGTCCGGTTCTTCCAGCGGACCTACTTCGGCGCCGGTGCGCAGAAGAACTGGGCGATGCGCCACGTGACGCTGCCCTGGATCTTCCTCCTCGACTCGGACGAGCGCTGCACGCCCGCGTTACGCCGCGAGATCGAGGATCTCCTCGCGGCCGGTCCGCAGCACGATGCCTACACGATCAACCGCGATGTCTACTTCCTCGGCAAGCAGATCCGCTTCTCGGGATGGCAACGCGACCGGGTCGCCAGGCTGTTTCGCACCGGCACCGCGTACTACGAGAAACGCCGGGTCCACTCGTTGCTCCACACCTCGGGCGAGGCGCCGCTCCTGCGCAACCCGATGGAGCACCACATGGTGGACCAGCGATTCGACGAGTACGCCTTTCGGCTCGCCAAGTACGGCTACTGGGGCGCCGCCCAGGCCTGGCGCGACGGTAAGAGGTCCGGCGCGCTCGAGGTCGCCTTCCGGCCGCTGTGGCGCTTCGTCAAGACCTACATTCTGCAGCTCGGCATTCTCGACGGAAGCCGGGGGCTGGTCTTCTGTGCCCTCCAGGCCTACAGCGCCTATATGAAGTACGCGGTCCTCTGGGGCTGGCGGGTCAACGAGGCGCGGGGCATCCCGCCGGCGTTGCCCGACTTCGACGACGACAACACGACCTGGGAGGGTCTCGAGTCGCTCGTCGAGGCCGAGCGAAGCCCTGACCAGGCGCCGCCGGACGGCGGCTGACGCCGGGCGGGACCGGGCCATGTGGCTCTTCCTGCGTCGCCTCGGCCCCTATCTCAAGGACTACCGCGAGCGGATCGCGATGTCGTTCATCGGCGGCGCGGTCGGCGCCGCCGCCTACGGCGCGGTGATGTACCTCATCCGCGACGTCATCAACGAGATCTTCATCGCCAAGGACGAGACCATCCTCCAAGTCCTGCCGCCGATGATCGTCGGGCTGTTCCTGATCGTCGGCGCCGGGCGGTACCTCCAGGTCTACGAGCTCAACTGGGTCGGCCTCGACGTGGTCCGCCGGCTGCGCGACCGGCTGCTCGCCCACCTTCTCGATCTCGACATGGCGTTCTTCGGCCGCTTCCACGGCGGCGAGCTGATCTCCCGCGTCACCAACGACATCGCCCGGATCCGACAGGCGGTGACCCAGCAGCTTTCTGTGGTGATCCGCGAGTCGCTGGCCGCCATCGCCTTCGTCGTCGTGGTGATCACCATGAGCCCGAAGCTCGCCTTCTGGACCCTGGTGGCGCTGCCCCTCGCGGCCTGGCCGCTCGCCGCTCTGGCCCGGCGCTTCAAGCGGATCATGCACCGGTCGCAGGAGAAGGACTCGGACATCACCTCACGGCTCGCCGAGATCTTCAACAACATGGAGATCATCAAGGCGCACGCCGCGGAGGCCTTCGAGCTGGCGCGCTTCGAGCGCGACAACCTCGAGTTCCGCCGGATCAACATGCGCGGCGTCCGGACGCGCGAGCTGACCAACCCGTTGATGGAGTTCCTCGGCGCGATCGCCGCCGCCGGGGTGATCTGGATCGGTGGTCTCGAGGTGATCTCGGATCGGATGGACGCGGGCGAGTTCTTCGCCTTCTCGGTGGCGCTGTTCAGCCTGTACAACCCGATCAAGCGGATCTCGCAGGCCTCGAACCAGATGTACGAGGCGGTCGCGGCGTCGGAACGGATCTTCGACCTGCTCGAGCGGCGGCCGTCGATCACCGGCGGCGGCAGGCGGCTCGCCGGACCGATCACCTCGGTCGAGCTCGACGACGTCCATCTTGCCTATGGCCAGGTCGAGGCGCTGCGCGGGGTCAGCGTCTCGGTCGGCGCCGGGGAGACGGTCGCGCTGGTCGGCGACAGCGGCGGCGGCAAGAGCTCGCTGGTCAGCCTGATCCCGCGCCTCTGGGACCCGACCGCCGGCGTGGTGCGGGTCAACGGCGTCGACGCCCGCGAGCTCGACCTCGCCGAGCTGCGCGGCCGGATCGGCCTGGTGACCCAGCGCGTCTACATCTTCAACGACACGGTTGCGGCGAATGTGGCGTACGGCGTCGACCTCGACCGGGAGCGGATCGAGGCGGCGCTGCGCAGGGCCGGCGCCTGGGACTTCGTCGGCGGAATGAGCGACGGCATCGACACCGTGCTGTCCGAGTTCGGCTCCAACCTGTCGGGGGGCCAGCGGCAGCGGCTCGCGATCGCCCGTGCAATCTACCGCGACCCCGATGTGCTCATCCTCGACGAGGCGACCTCGGCCCTCGACAACCGCTCCGAGGCGGCGGTCCAGCGGGCCCTTGCCGATCTGATTCGCGACCGCATCACCCTGATCATCGCCCACAGGCTGTCGACCGTCGACCTCGCCGGGTCGATTCTCGTGCTCAAGGGGGGGCGGATCGTCGGCGCCGGGACCAAGGCCGAGCTCCTGCGCGACTGCGAGGAGTACCGGCGGCTGGTCAGCGCCGGGCTCGACGGCGAGCCGCCGGCTACCGAGGCCGGCGACCTCTGAGGTCGGCGCCCGCTCGCTGACCGTTCACGAGCCGAGGGTCAGGAGCTCTCGATCCGAGCTTCTTCGCCGCCGTCGACCGGGTCGTGGAAGACCCTGTCATCCGCCGAGATCACCCCCGCCGTCAGGGCGAAGAGCACCAGGGGCAGCTGCTTGTGGAGAAAGGGATCGGCGACGAACCCGACGAGGTAGGCGCAGGCGACGGCGACCGCGGCGACCCGGCTCTCGGGGTGACGGTACCGCCCGCCGATCAGGGCCGCGAAGATCGCGAGCATCGACACCAGGCCGACCGTCCCGAGCTCGGTGGCGACCTGGAGGTACTGGTTGTGGAGATGGGGGAACCAGCCCACCGCCTCCCGGAGCTCCGGGTGGTCGGTGGCGAGCCGGCGGTGGAACTCGGTCATGTTGTCGCCGGCTCCGGTGCCGAGGATCGGGTGGTCGCGGACGATGTCGAGCCCGACGATCATGCCGGCGACCCGCTTGCCCTGGTTCGAGTCGACCCGATGCTCGACCACGGCGTCGTAGAGCTCGCCGGCCGCGGCGTCGAGCCTCGCCTGGAGGCGCGGCACGCCCAGGTAGGCCCCGACGAGGGCCAGGACGGCGCCGACGAGCACCGCCATCCGCACCGGCCATGACCTTTGCCGGAGGAGCAGCGGCAGCACCACCGCCAGGGTGACGGCGAAGGCGAACTGGCCGCTGCGCCCGATGTTGATCACGAGCCCGCTGAGCACGACGAGGAGTGCGCCGACCCACGCGGAGCGGGCGCCCCAGGTGGCGGTCCGGACGACGAGGTGGATCAGGATCAGCAGGGCGGCGACCGCGAGGACCATCGAGTAGTCGAGGTGCGACATGGTGGCCGCCGGGTTGCCGGGGTGGATCGTGCGGATGTGGATGTCGGCGATGATGACCACCGGCATGAGGAGCACCGAGATGACGGCGCCGGTGGTGAGGGCGACCAGGGCTCGTCCGCCAAAGCCGGGCGCGAGGCTCGAGGCGATGGCCGGAATGAGCAGCAGGTAGCGGTACTTGAGCAGGTAGTCGAGGCCCTCCGCCGGGTCCGAGGACCAGAGCAGCGAGACGAGGTTGAGCGCGATAAAGGCGGCGACCGCCAGGCTCAGAGGGTGGCGTCGCAGGCGGCGCAGCCTCTCGCCGAGCCGGTCCTGGGCGAACCACAGGAGGAGGACCAGCGGCCCCGCCAGGCTCACCCAGGCGCGGTACAGCGGCACCGCGAAGGCGAGCACCACCACAACCCAGTTGAGGACCTCGTTCGGGCCGCGCCGTCGCATCCCCGGGGCTCACCTCCGGCGGGCATTGTAAGCGGTTCCCGCCGGGAACGGGGACGGTATGAAAACGGGGGCGGTCGGACCGCCCCCGTCGGCGCCTCGCCGTGGTGCGGTCAGGCCCGGGCCGCCTCGGTCTCCACCGTCTTCCGGACCTCGGTCATGTCGAGCTCGCGGACCTTGCCGAGCAGCTCGTCGATCGCCTCGGGGGGCAGCATCCCGGGCTGGAAGAAGACCGGAATCTGCTCGCGGAAGATGACGGTCGTCGGGATCGAGCGGATCTGGAACGAGGCCGCGAGCTCGCGCTGGGCCTCGGTGTCGCAGGTGACGAAGGCGACGTCCCGGTGGCGCTCGGAGGCCTTCTCGAAGACCGGCTTGAACATCTTGCAGGGCCCGCACCAGTCGGCCCAGAAGTCGATGATGACGATGTCGTTGTCCGCGATCGTGCGGTCGAAGTTCTCTTTGGTCAACGTCGAAACTGCCATGATGAGCTCCTTGCGGTGGTCGAGACAATGGCTTCCATAACCATTCAACCATATCCTAAATTATTACCGAGATTCTGTCAAGCCCCTCACGGCGCCCTCAGTTGACCTCGTCGTCCGGGTCGGCGAGAAAGCCGGGCAGCCGGTAGCGGCCACCGGCGGGGAGGGCGGCAAGGTCGTCGTCGACCGGCGCGGCGACGACGAGCCGCTCGCGGACCTCGTCGGGCAGCTCGCTGAGAAAGCGCGACGGACCGAGCAGCACGTCGACCCGGTAGCGGTCGCGGGCGAGCTCGGGCCGGACCAGGAAGAGCCGGTCGCGGGCCCGGGTGACCGCGACGTAGAACAGCCGCCGCTCCTCCTCGAGGTCGTCGGTCCGGGCGCTCGGGAAACGGCCGTCGGCGAGCCAGATGACGAGGACGACGCGCCACTCCAGCCCCTTCGCCTGGTGGGCCGTCGACAGGGTCAGCACCTCGTCGGTCGGTCCGCCGACCGAGTCCTCGCCCGACAGGTCGTTGAGCAGGGTGATCTCGGCGAGAAAGGTCGGCAGATCGGGGAAGCCGTCGCCGAACAGGGCGAGCTGCTCGATGTCCTCGAGCCGGCTCCCCGGGTTTTCGAGGTTGCCGCGGGCCCAGTCGGCGTAGAACTCGGTCACCACCAGGCGGACCGCCTCGCCCGGCTGGCCGAGGAGCTGCGGGCGGGCGAGCCGGGCGAGCAGGTCGCGGGCGGCGGCGAGCGAGGTCCGGGCGGTCCGCGGGGCGTCGAACGAGGCCGGGTCGAGGGCGCCGAGCCGGTCGAGGGGGCTCGGCCCGGCGATGCGGTCCCACAGCCGGGCGGTGAGACGCGGCCCGAACCCCGGGCGGAGCTTCATCAGCCGGGCGAAGGAGACCTCGTCGCGCGGGTTGTCGACCAGCCGGAGGTGGGCGAGGACGTCCTTGACGTGGCGCTGCTCGAAGAACCGCAGACCCGAGCGGATCCGGAACGGCAGGTTGCGCCGGGTCAGCTCGACCTGCAGGTCGAAGGAGTGCGAGTGGTTGCGGTAGAGCACGACCATCTGCTCGAGGTCGACCCCCTCGTCGCGCAGCTCGAGCACCCGGTCGGCGACCCAACGGGCCTGGTCCTCCGGGGTCGGCACCACGACCTCGAGCGGCAGCTCGCCGGCGCCGCGGACCGGCCGCAGCACCTTGTCGAAGCGGCGCTCGTTGTGGACGATCGAGGCGTTGGCGAGGGCGAGGATCGGCGGGGTCGAGCGGTAGTTGGTCTCGAGCCTGAACACCGCACAGCCCGGGTGCCGTTCGGGAAAGCCGAGGATGTTGTCGAAGTCGGCGCCGCGGAAGGCGTAGATCGACTGGGCGTCGTCGCCGACCACCATGACGTTGCGCTCGTCGCCGAGCATGCCGTCGACGATGTCGGCCTGGAGACGGTTGGTGTCCTGGTACTCGTCGACCAGGATGTGGCGGTAAGCGGCGGCGAGCCGGCGCCGGATGTCGGGCGACCGCTTGAGCAGGAGCAGCCAGTTGAGGAGCAGGTCGTCGAAGTCCATCAGATCGGCGGCCCGCTTGCGCTCGAGATAACGCTTGAAGATCGCGGCGATCGTCCCGGCCTGGTCGAAGAACTGCGGGGTGCGCTCGGCCAGCACCTCCTCGAGCTCGCGGCCGGTGTTGATGACGAAGCTGTAGAGGTCGACGAGGAGCCGCGGCTTGGGCAGCCGGCGGGGGCCGACCTCGGGCTCGACGTCGGCCAGGGCGTGGCCCATCAGGTCGCCGGCGTCCTCCCGGTCGAGGATCGAGAAGCGCGGCGTGTAGCCGACCTGCTCGGCGTGGCGGCGGAGGATCCGGTGGCCCGCCGAGTGGAAGGTGCCGCCGTGCACCCGGCCGGCGTCGCGGCCGAGCAGCTGGCCGACCCGGTCGAGCATCTCGCGCGCCGCCTTGTTGGTGAAGGTGAGCAGCAGGATCTGACCGGGCGGGACGCCGTCCTCGATGAGCCGGCCGGCCCGGTAGACCAGGGTCCGGGTCTTGCCGGTGCCGGCGCCGGCGAGCACCAGCATCGGGCCGGAGGGGTGCATCACCGCGGCGAGCTGCTGCTCGTTGAGCTCGGCGGCGTAGTCGACTCGGCGCCCGCCGGCGAGCCCGGTCGGACCGGCCGCACGGATCCGGTCGCTCATGGCAGGGCGACGTGGCCGAGGACGGACCGGTCGAAGCCCAGCGAGACGTCGCGCCCATAGAGCATGAGGGTGGCCTCGAGCAGGCAGCCCGCCTCGAGCGCGGCGTCGACCGCCTCGGCGAAGGGCGCCGGGATCCTCATGGTCAGGGTGTCGCCGTCGCCGGCGGCCTCGGCGGCAAAGCGCACCGCCCAGCCGAGGGCGGCGAGCGCCGCCTCGCGGGTGGCGCCGCCGACCGGCCCGATCTGATCGCGGCCGCCGTAGGCGTAGGCGGCGATCCGCTGGCCCTGGCGGACGAAGGCGGCGCGATAGCCGCGCTGCTTGAGCCAGTACTGATGGTCGGAGTCGCGGACGATGTTGCGATTGAGCTTGTCGAGCCGATCGAGGTCGGCCTGGCCGCGCCGGTTGAGCAGATCCGCGGTCACGTCGCGTCCGTCCATCAGCCGCGACAGGGCGTGGCCGAGCCCGGGAGCGACGGTCACCGGGACGACGAGCTGGTAGACCGGGGCGAGGGGCCGGAAGCCGTTGCGCAGGAGGAGCGCCTGGACCACCCCCTCGGTGGGCACCAGGGTCAGGAACTCGCGGGCCCCGGAGCGCTGGCCGTAGGCGAGCATGCGCTGCATCAGCGCGACGCCGGCGCCCCGGCCGCGGTGCTGGGGGAGCACCCACATCTCGGAGATCACGCACTGCCGGGACCGGACGTGGCCGGCGGCGAAGCCGACCGTCTCGTCCTTGTCCTCGGCGGTCATGAAGCCGTCCGGGTCATGGGTCACGAGGTGGGTCAGATCGGGGTCGATCTCCATGTCGAGGTCGAGCATTCCGCGCTGGTCTGGGAAGGCGGCGAGCTCGGCGGCGACCGCGTCGCGGAGCACGGCGAGGCCGGGGAGCTCCTCGCGATTCGTTCGCCGCACCTTGATCCTCGCCATGGTTCCCCCTCGACACCGGCGTTCGCAGTCTAGCATCGCGGCTGGCGCCGGCGCGGACCCCGGGGGCATCGCCCCGGGGAGGCGGGCGGGTTCTCAGGAGCACCGGCCTTCCGGGCCGCGCGGCCTGGACGGCCTCGCGGCCCGGCGTCGCGCCGCCGGCACGGTCGCTCGACGCGAACCGGGGAAGCTGCGACCGTGCCGGCGACGCGAGCGGCGGCCTGCATCGTGGCCGGGACACCTGCTCAGAGGCGCGCCTCCCGGGGGTGCCCGGCTGGACATTGTGCGGGAGGCGTGGCGGGCGTGAGCGCGCCTCCAGGCACAATGTCGAGCCCGGCACGCCCGGTGAGCAGCGGTGCTCAGGAGGGCGTGCGGGTGGCGCTCCGGGGAGGTCGGCCCGTTCGACGCGCCGCCGCAATTCGTTCGACGAATTGCTGCCGCTGCCGCTGCCATCGGACGCGGACACGGACGCGGACGCGGACGCGGACGCGGGAACGAACGCGGACGCGGGAACGGACGCGGCGGCGGTGGCCGGTCTACAATGGCGCACCGAGACTTCGGCCGAGGTGACGGATGCCCAGGCTGCTCGACCGCGAGGCGAGACGTGACGTGGCCTTCGAGGCCAACCGCGACCACTGGCTCAACGAGCTGCGGATCCTCGAGGCGCAGCGCCGGACGATCGCAGCCGGCGGCGGCGCCAAGGCGGCGGCCCGGCAGAAGGCGCAGGGTAAGCTCCTCGCCCGCGAGCGGATCGACGCGCTGGTCGACGAGGGCAGCGGGTTCCTCGAGCTCGGGACCTTCGCGGCATGGGGCGTCTACGAGGAGTGGGGCGGCGCCCCGGGGGCCGGGGTGGTGACCGGGCTCGGCCGGGTCAGCGGCCGCGAGTGCGTCATCGTGGCCAACGACGCGACGGTCAAGGCCGGCGCCTGGTTCCCCCTGACCTGCAAGAAGATCCTCCGGGCCCAGGACTTCTCGCTCGAGAACCGGCTGCCGATGATCTATCTCGTCGACTCGGCCGGGGTCTTCCTGCCGATGCAGGACGAGATCTTCCCCGATCGCGACCACTTCGGCCGGGTGTTCTACAACAACGCCCGGCTGTCCGCCGAGGGGATCTACCAGATCGCGGCGATCATGGGCTCGTGCGTCGCCGGCGGCGCCTACCTGCCGATCATGTCGGACGAGGCGCTGATCGTCGAGGGCACCGGGACGATCTTCCTCGCCGGCTCGCACCTCGTCCAGGCGGCGATCGGCGAGCGGATGGACAACCAGGCCCTCGGCGGCGCCGAGGTCCAGGTCGACATCTCCGGGGTGGTCGACGACCGCTTCCCCGACGACCTCAGCGCGATCGCCCACATCCGGGCGCGGATCGGCGAGCTCGCCCGCCCCGCCCTCGCCCCCTTCGACCGGGTCGAGCCGCGGCCGCCGCTGCGCGATCCCGCCGAGGTGCTCGGGATCATCCCGGCCGACCGGTCGCGGCCCTACAGCACCCACGAGCTGCTCGGCCGGCTGCTCGACGGCTCCGAGCTCACCGAGTACAAGGCGACCTACGGCCGGACGCTGATCTGCGGGACCGGCCGGATCGACGGGTGGGCGGTCGGCATCGTCGCCAACGACCGCCGGGTGGTCCAGCGGCGGCGCGGTCTCGGCCCCGGCGAGGGCGAGATGCAGATCGGCGGGGTGATCTACTCCGACGCCGCCGACAAGGGCGCCCGCTTTGTCGAGCTGATGAACCAGAAAGGCGTACCGCTGCTCTTCCTCCAGGACGTCACCGGGTTCATGGTCGGCTCCAAGTCCGAGCGGGAGGGGATCATCAAGGACGGCGCCAAGCTGGTCAACGTCGTCGCCAACTCGGTCGTGCCGAAGATCACGGTGTTCGTCGGCAACTCGTTCGGAGCGGGCAACTACGCGCTGTGCGGCCGGGCCTACGGCGCCCGCTTCTACTACGCCTGGCCGTCGGCCTCAATCTCGGTGATGGGCGGCCAGCAGGCGTCGGAGACCCTGCTCGCGATCCAGCTCAAGAACCGCGGCGCCGGGGTCGGTCAGGAGGAGAAGGCGGCGCTGCTGGCCGAGATCCAGTCGCGGTACGCCGCCGCCACCGACCCCAGGTACGCCGCCGCCCGGCTCTGGGTCGACGAGATCATCGACCCCCGCCGGACCCGCGAGGTGGTGGCGCGCAGCCTCGCCGCCGCGGCCCACCAGCCGGTGCTCGAGCCCTTCCGGGTCGGGGTGCTCCAGACGTGACCGCGCTCGCCGGAGAGGGTCCCGCCGCCCGGGGGCCGGACCGCAACCGGCGCGGTCGCCCCGCGTACTGCCGGTATCGCGTCGCGCGGGGGGTAACCGGCCGGCCGGGCGGCGCAAACGCCAGAGCGGGGCGCCCCGGGTCGGCGCCGAGAGGTTGAGCATGCCGGGTCAAGCCGCCAGATCGGGACGGGCCGCGGTGGTGGCCGCGGCGTGCGCCCTGGTCCTGGTCGCGGGGCTCGCCGGGGCGGCGAAGGACGGCGGCGAGTCGGACCGGGCCAAGATCAAGAGCCTCCCCGCGAGCTGGCGGACCTGGGTCGAGAGCGAGGTCTACCCCTTTCTCACCAGGCAGCAGCTCCACGCCTTCCTGACCCTCGAGTCGGAGGCCCAGCGGCGCGCCTTTGCGGACCGGCTTTGGGTCCTCTGGGGGCGGCAGACCGGCTACGGCTCGGCCTTCCGGCGGATGGTCGACGACCGACTGGCGATGGCCCGCCTCGAGTTCGGCTCGACGACCGAGGCCCGGGCCCGGGTGCTCCTGATCCACGGCCCGCCCGCCCTCCGCCTCGAGGTCGAGTGCGCCGACGTCTTCAACCCCCTCGACATCTGGGCCTGGCCCTACATCGAGGGGATCGGCGAAGGGCCGGTGGTCGTGTTCTACCAGAAGGGGGCGCTCGGCCGCTGGGAGCTGTGGGACGGCTTCGGCGGCTGGTCGGTGCTCTACGCAACGGCCGGCGTCTCGAGCGTCGCGGTCGGCGCTGACCAGCCGGCCGGCCCCTGGGAGCGGCCCGAGTACCGCTGCATGGACGGCGACACGATCATGCGGCTGCTGCGGACCGCCGAGGCCTGGGCCCGCGACCCTCTGTTCATCGCCAAAATGTACGAGTACCGGCCCGCCGAGCCGAGCGAGGCCGCGGAGTCGGCGCCGCAGCGGTTCATGGAGTTCTCGGCGATCCCCGACCGCGACGCGGTCGCCATGGAGGTGACCGTCGGCAGCGAGTCGCGGAGCATGCGCGGCGGGCTGGTCCGGGTCGGCTTCGACATCGGGCTGCCGGTCGAGGTGCTCGGGACCACCCCGGTCGGCGATATCGAGGTGGTGCAGCTCGACGTCATCGGCGAGATCTCGAGGGACTCGTCGATGGTCGACCGCTTCCGCCACCTCTACTCGGTACCGGCCTCGGGCGGCGCGATCGGGCTCGACCTCGAGCGCTGGCTGCGCCCCGGCGACTACCTGCTGCGGCTCAAGGTCGAGGACGCCCACTCGCCCCACGAGGCGATCGTCGAGCACGGCTTCACCGTCGAGCCGGTCGCCGCCGAGCTCGAGGAGGCCGAGCGCGACGAGCTCGCCGAGCTGATGCTCGGTCTCGACCTCGGCGAGCCCGACGAGCAGCCGGTGCTCACCCTGCTCGGGCCGCCGGGCGACGCCGTGTCGGGGGTGCGACGCTTCGAGGCCGTCACCCGGCCCGAGGTGCAGCGCGTCGCCTTCCTGCTCGACGAGGAGCCGGTGCTGACCAAGAACCGGCCGCCCTTCGACCTCGACCTCGATCTCGGGCCCCTGCCCCGGCTGACCCGGGTCACCGCCATCGCCTACGACGCCGACGGCGCCGAGCTCGCCCGCGAGGGGCTGACCCTCAACGTCGGTCGCGAGCGCTTCTTCCTGCGCCTCCTGCCCCAGGGTCCGGACGACGTCCGAGGCGCCGAGGTGCGGGTCGCGGCCGAGCTCAACATCCCCGGCGACCGGACGCTCGGGTCGCTCGAGATCTTCTGGAACGACGTCTCCCTCGCGACCCTCCACGAGCCGCCGTTCGAGGCCTGGGTCGAGCTCGAGCGGAGTGCCGGCTTCGGTCTGCTCCGCGCCGTCGCCACTCTCGACGACGGCGCGGTCGCCGAGGACGTCCGCTTCGTCAACGCGCCACAGTTCGGCTCGGTCGTCGAAGTGACCTCGGTCGAGCTCCCGGTCACCGTCCTCGACCGCGCCGGGCGACCGGTCGGCGGGCTGACCGCGGCCGACTTCACGGTGCTCGAGGACGGGATCGAGCAGGTCGTCACCCACTTCGGCGAGCACCGCGACCTGCCGATCCGGCTCGGCATCGTGGTCGACACCTCGGGCTCGATGAGCGAGACGCTGCCCGAGGTCCAGCGGGTGGTCATGGGCTTTCTGAGGACCCTGCTGCGGCCGCGCGACCGCGCCTTCATCGAGATCTTCTCCGACCGTCCCGAGCTGCTCGCGCCCTTTACCGCCGACTTCGCGACCCTCGAGCACGCCCTGCTCGCGCTCTACCCGGACCGGGCGACCGCGCTCTATGACTCGGTCATCACCGGTCTCTACCAGTTCTCGGGCGTCCACGGGCGGCGGGCGATGGTGCTGCTGACCGACGGCGAGGACACGGCGTCGAGCAACGGCTTCGAGGACGCCCTCGGCTACGCCCAGCGGATGGGGGTCGCGATCTACGCGATCGGCGTCGACCTGCCGACCACCAAGGTCATGACCCGCTTCCAGCTCAAGCGGCTCGCCTCGGTCACCGGAGGCCGGGCGTTCTTCGTCGACCGCGGCTCGAACCTCGACGCGATCTACGCCGAGATCGACGCCGAGCTGCGCTCGCAGTACCTGCTCGCCTACACCACGTCGTCCGAGCGGGACCCCGACGAGCTGCGCAAGATCGAGGTCCGGGTCGAGGCCGACCAGCGGGTCGAGGTTCGGACGATCACCGGTTACTATCCGGGGAGCGGATCATGAAGAGGACCCACGACGGACCGGCCGCCCGACGGCGACCGGGGAGGACAGGCCCAGTGATGACCAGCCGACGCGTGATCGCGACCATCGTCGTCGCCCTCGCCGTGGCGATCGCCGGAGGGCCGGCCACGGCCGGCAACCCGCCGGCGAAGCAGGCCAGGGAGGAGCTCGAGTTCGGCTACAAGGCGGCCAAGCGGGGCTACTGGCAGGAGGCCCTCGAGCGCTTCCGGCTCGCCGACGAGCTGACCCCGAACCAGCCGCGCATCCTCAACAACATCGCGGTGGCGCTCGAGGCCAACGGGAGGTTCGACGAGGCGCTGGAGGTCTACCGCTCGGGTCTCGCCCTCGACCCGAACGACCCGGCGCTCGTCAAAAACCTGAGCCGTTTGGAGGAGTTCTACGCCGCCCACCTGGCGGTCGAGACGACCGAGGACGAGGCCGCCGCGGGCGGAGAGGCCGACGATGCACCGTAAGCTGCTGCCGCTCGCCGCCGTGATCGTCCTCGTCCCGGGGCTGGTCCTCGCCGGCGCCAACGAGATCCAGGTCGGACTCAAGCTGCGGCCCGAGCTCGACATCGGCCCGCGCTCCAGGGTCTACGTCGGCTCGATCCTGCTCGAGCCGCGGCAGGGCGGCGGGACCACCCTCGCCGACGTCCAGGCGATCCGCGAGTTCTCGGAGTACATCCGCGACCTGCTCCGCCGCTCGACCCGGCTGCGCGTCCAGCCCCAGCTCGAGGGCATCGAGCCGCCGACCTTCGACCTCGAGCGGCTGCTCGAGATCCCCGAGTTCTGGCGCGACATCGCGGCCCGCGCCGAGGCCGATTTCGTCATCGCCGCGTCGGTCGACGTCAAGGTGCTCGACCGCGAGGGCTACACCACCGAGGAGTACGTCTCGCCGACCGACGGCAAGACCTACTTCCGCCAGGTGCTGGTCGAGGAGACCGGCTTCGGCTACGACATCCTGCTCGTCGTGGTCGACGGCCGCACCGGCCGACCGGTCTTCTCCGACCAGATCACCGACTTCAAGGAGAAGGACGAGCGCAAGCTCGACGACTACGAGGACATGTTCGACGACCTCTACACCCTCGAAAACCGGCTGCTCGGGATCTTCGTGCCGCGCACGGTGATGGCCAAGCGGTTTGTCTATGCGAACTGAGGCGGCGGCGCCGCGGAGGTCGATGATGAAGGCGAGAGCCTGGTTGGTGATCGTGCTGGCGCTGGCGGCCGCTGGCGCCGAGGCGCAGCTCAGCCCCTACAACCCCTACGTCGGCGGCAAGAACAAGGTCCGCTGGGACACCTTCGAGTGGAAGACCTACCGGACGCCGCACTTCGTCATCTCGTACTACGACCGGGTCGAGCCGTCCCTCGAGAAGATCGCATCGTACGCCGAGAGCTCCTACGACGAGCTCGCTCACACGCTCAACTTCCAGATCACCAAGCCGATCCCGCTGATCGCCTACGCGACCCACGCCGAGTTTGAGCAGACCAACGTGATCGTCGGCTTCATCCCCGAGGGCGTCGGCGCCTTCGCGACGCCGGTGCGCAACCGGATGGTCCTGCCGGTCGACCTCGGCGACCGCGAGCTCCAGGCGCTCATCCAGCACGAGCTGACCCACATCTTCCAGTACGAGATCTACTTCGGCGGCCGCCGCGGGCGGATGATCTACGCCCGACCGCCGCTCTGGTTCATGGAGGGCATGGCCTCGTACCTCGGCGACGACGAGTCGGCGCTCGACGAGATGTACATGCGCGACGCGTCGATGGCCGACATCGTGCCGTCGGTCGCGCAGCCGCCCTCGGGCTTTCTCGCCTACCGCTTCGGCCACAAGGTCTTCGAGTTCATCGAGGACGAGTGGGGGCCCGACGCGGTGCGCGACTTCATCTTCGCCCAGCGCGGCAACTTCGGCGGCGGCGTCGCCAAGCCGGTGGGCGCCACGTTCAACCTCGAGGTCGAGGAGTTCGACGCCGCCTTCCGGAGCTGGCTGCGCCGGCGCTACGCCGGCTTCGCCGACCGGGGCGACCCGCGCGAGTTCGGCCAGCCCTTCCGGATCGAGGGGACCTCGGGGTCGCAGCAGTCGTCGCCGGCGCTGTCGCCCTCGGGCGACCTGGTCGCCGCCTTCACCACGGTCAAGAACGACGTCGACGTCGCGCTGTTCGGGGTCCCCGACCGGAGGCTCTACAAGAACCTCACCCGCGGCCGGAGCACCAAGATCGAGTACCTGGTCGCCCAGGGGCTGACCGTCGGGCCGACCGAGGGCCGCGATCTCGACTTCTCCCCCGACGGCGGCCACGTCGCGGTCTTCGGCCGGGTCGAACGGGGCCGCTCGTTGCTCCTGCTCGACGTGCTCCACGGCGGCGTCGACCGGGCGATCCCGATCCCGCTGCCCCTCGACCAGCCGATGAACCCGGTCTTCCACCCCGACGGCCGGCGGATCGCCTTCCGGGCGATCGCCGACGGCCGCCACGACATCTACCTGCTCGATCTCACGACCGAAGCGCTGACCAACCTGACCGACGACGCGGCCTACGACGCCGCACCGACCTTCTCGCCCGACGGCCGTCACCTCGTCTACTCGTCGAACGACGGCGGGCCCTCCAAGCTGGTCCGGCTCTCGCTCGACGAGCCGAGCCGGCGCGACCAGCTCACCTTCGGCCCGGGCAACGACCAGGGCGCGGCGTTCTCGGCCGACGGCGCCCGGCTCTTCTTCGCCTCGGACCGCGAGGACGGGATCTTCGACATCTACCGGCTCGACCTCGACACCCGCGAGCTCTTCCGCTTGACCAAGGTCATCGGCGCCGCGCTCAACCCGGTGCCGGGGCGCTCGATCGAGGGCGAGAGGGTCGGATTCCAGGCCTACCACCGCGGCGGCTGGGACCTCTTCGTCGCCGATTCCGACCAGGGCGAGCTCGTCGGGGTCTCCGAGCCGGTGGCCAGCGAGGTCCTGCTCGAGCCCTTCGTCCCCGCGGTGTCGGTGACGATCGACCCCGAAAAGGGCGAGCCGGTCAGGCGGCGCAAGCTCTACCTCGAGGACGCGCAGATCTTCGTCGGCGTCGACAACGTCCAGAACTTCCTGTCGCAGACCGTGCTGACCTTCTCCGACCAGTACGGCGACCGCCGTCTGCTCGTCCTGCTCGACACCATCGACACCTTCTCCAACTTCACGGTGAGCTGGCTCAACCTCGAGCCGCGGCTCCAGTGGGGGGTGTCGCTGTACGACTTCCGGACCTTCTACATCACCGGCTACGACCCGACCCGCGGCGACGTCACCGCCCGCGAGCAGGCCTACCGGGTGACCGCCGCCGAGCTCAACGGACGCTACCCGCTGTCGCGCTCCTACCGGGTCGAGGGCGGGGTCGGCTATCTCGACCGCGAGTCGAACTACCCGCAGCTCGACGAGACGACCGGCGAGGTCACCTTCCCGTCGGTGACCGACGGCGGTCCCTTCGTCACCGTCGGTCTCGCTGGCGACACGACGCTGTGGAACAGCTACGGCCCCCACAAGGGCACGCGCTGGGAGCTGCGCGGCCTCTACTCCCACGACATCGAGGAGGGCGGCACCCTGTCGCGCAACTTCGAGTTCGACGGCCGCGCCTACGTTCCGCTGTCGCGGCGCAACGAGCTCGCCTTCCGGCTCTTCCTCGGCCACGCCGAGGGCAACCGGCCGCACATCTACGCGATCGGCGGGCTCGACACGATTCGCGGGCTGCCGACCCGGGCGATGGCCGGCAACCGGGTCGGGCTCGCCAATCTCGAGTGGCGGTTCCCGCTCGTCGACCGGCTCGATCTGCCCTTCCTGTCGCTGAGCGGCGGGATCCGCGGCCGGATCTTCCTCGACGTCGGCGCCGCCTGGTACGAGGTCGACGGCCGCGAGTACAACTATCTCGGCGAGCCCGGCTTCACCTTCATCGAGGACGGGCGGCTGGTCGACGGCGTGTCGTCCTACGGGGTCGGGATCACCCTCTTCGTGCTCGGCATCCCGATGCACTGGGACTGGATCCAGCTGTGGGACTTCGAGGACGAGATCGGCGACCGCCAGGTCGAGTTCTGGATGGGCTTCAGGTTCTGAGCCCGGACCTGCGCCGGCTACCCGCCACACCGGTCGGCGCGAGAGTGTCCTGATTCAGCACAGCTCGTCCGGATGCCGCGGCCCTCGACCGGACCGGGAGCTGGCATGACGGTTGCTGATACCAGGTCGCGGTCGGAGTATCTCGGAGGCCGACCGACCCGGACGGGGCCCTCGCGCCAACCCCGTTTCGGGTGGGACCGGCGTGCCGACCGGGGGCTCGGGCCTTGAGCCGACGGGCTTTTCAGGGACTCATGATATGTTGGAAACAGCTGGGAAATGCACGCATGTTCATTTCCTCATCCACCGTCGTCGCGCCGGGGAGCCGACGCCGGCCCAGCCAGGGAAGAAATCCATGTTGACTCTGCACACGGTCTCACCATCCGGTCGTGATCGGTCATGCGACGCAGCCGCCGGCCTCCGGCGACCGGCGCCGTGTGTTGCAGCGGCGCTGCTCGGGCTGACGCTGGTGCTGGCGGCGCCGGCGGCGGCCGACCCGCCGACCGTCAACGGTCTGTTCTACGGCGACGGGGACAGCTCGAAGTACGTCGAGTACGCCACCTCGTACCTCGGCAGCAAGCTCTACATCTCCTACGACGCCCCGACCGCGACCCTGTACACCGCGCTCGTGGTCGCGCCAAACGTCAACGACAACGTGTTCGGACAGCCGGACGGTGGTACCACCTACATGGCAAGCGTCGGCTGGGGTAACGGCAGCGGCCAGCAGCGCGGCGCCAACAAGCTCACCGACTCCGAGTTCGCCCAGTTCACCTTCGCCTGCGCCCCGGGCAGCCCGAACCAGTGGACCTGGTACCAGGGCTACGCCTGCCTCTCGGGCGGCAGCTGGGTCTCGGACATGAGCTGCCCGACGAGCAGCGGCGCCGCCCCGCCCGGCTACACCAGCGCCTCGTCCTTCGCCTGGAACATGAACACCTACCAGGCGGCGCCCGTGCCCAAGCCGTGGAACCGGGAGGTTCGAGGAACCCGCCTCCGGGATTGGGTGTCCCCGTTCGACCCGGCGCAGACGCCGCCCCTCGCCCTCGGCCTCGACGGCTACCCGTCGCTCGCCGGCGCCGGCTTCAGCGACCTGTACCAGTACGAGTGGCGGATGGTGTACGAGTGGTCGGTGCCCCTCGGCCCGGGCGGCGCCGACTGCGGTGGCAACCTGCTCTACGTGGTGACCGGGCTGTCCCACCACTCGCCGCTCAAGGAGGAGCTGGGCGTGCCGCCGCCGGAGTGCGGTGACCCGGAGAACGACTGCTTCCCCGGAGACATCACGACCGCCGACCCGCTCTCCGACTGGGGCGATCTGCCCGACGGCTACGGCACCACGGCGGCGAGCGGCGGGCCGTACCACATCATCCGGGTCAACGGTCCGTATCTCGGTCAGGAGATCGTGTTCGAGCTCGACGGCCAACCCTCGGTCGACGGTCTCGGCGACGGCGCCGAGGAGGACGGGGTCACCGCGGTCATCGACGGCAACTGGACCGTCGGCTCGATCCGGAGCTTCGAGGTCGAGGTGAGCAACGCCGCGAGCGGCGCCCTGCTCGGCGGCTGGCTCGACTGGAACGGCGACGGCGATGTCGCGGACGCTGGCGAGTTCTACTCCTGGTCCGTCGTCGAAGGGACGAACACCCTCGCGGTGACGGTCGGATCGGGTTTCGACTGGGCCGTCGACACCCTGCACGCCCGTTTCCGGCTGTTCTCGGGCGCCGCGGCGGCCCCGGGTGGCAGCCTCGACCAGAGCGACTCGATCGGGGTCGCCACCGACGGCGAGGTCGAGGACTGGGTGTGGAACCCGGGCACCCTCCCGGTGACCCTCAACGCCTTCGCCAGCTCGGGCTCGCCCGACGGCGAGATCACGGTGAGCTGGCAGACCGCCTCGGAGACCGACAACGTCGGCTTCGAGCTGTGGGGCCTCGCCGGCGACGGCTGGCAGCGGCTCGGCGACTTTGTCCCGAGCCTGGACACCGAGTCGCACCTGCCGACCGACTACTCGGTCGCGGTTGCCGCGCCCTCGGGCCTCACCCACCTCCAGCTGGTCGACTTCAGCACCCGCGGCGCGGTCGAGGAGTACGGCCCGTTCCGCCTCGGCCGGCGCTACGGCGAGGTCCAGCCGGTCCGACGGGTCGACTGGGCGCCGGTCCGGCTTGAGCGGGAGCGACGGCTCGCCGACCGCGGCTTTCGGCCGGTGGCCGGCGGGGCCGACGGCGCTCAGGTGATCTGGAAGCGGGTCGCCGCCGATGGTGCAGGGGCCGCTCCCGGTGGACGGGAGGGCGCCGTCCGCGAGGTCGGGACCGCCGACGCCGCCGGGGTGGCGAAGCGGACGATCACCGTCCGCGAAGGCCCGCAGACCCACATCGCGGTCACCGAGGCGGGGATTCAACGGGTCACCTACGAGACGCTTCGCGACGGCGGGCTCGACCTCGCGGGGGTTCCGAGCCGCGAGATCGCGGTCAGCCGGCGCGGCTCGCCGGTCGCCCGCTGGGTCGACGGCGGCAAGGTCTTCGGACCCGGTTCGGCGATCGAGTTCGTCGGTCGCCCGCCGGCCGGTGACGAGGCCCTCTACATCGCCGCCGAGCACTACCAGGTCTCGGTCGACCGCCGGCTCGCCGTCGAGGCCAGGCAGGTGCCGTGGGCCGCGACTTCGCAGGTCTCGCCCTCCCGGATCGGCCAGGTCGTGCTCGACCGGCCGGTCAAGTACCACTCGCAGTCGCCGACCGGAGACCCGTGGGTCGAGCGAACCGTGCTCGCCCGCAACACGGTGCCGGCGACCGCGATCCTCGAGGTCGAGGTCGCCGGCGAGGTGCTCGACGGGGACCACCGGCTCACCCTCGAGCTGGGAACGATCAGCGATCTCCCCGATCTCGTCGGGCCGGGCGGCGCGGTGCTGCCCGAGCACAACGTCGAGGTCTGGTTCAGCGGCCCGGGGGGCGGCCCCGTATCGGTGGCCACGAGCTCCGCCTCCGGCCAGCAGCCGTGGCGGGTCGAGGCCGACCTGCCGAGTGGGATGCTCGGGCCCGGGCTCAACCGGATCGAGCTCCGCTTCACCACCGACTACCCGTTCTCGCTGGTCGTCGTCGACCGCACCCGCCTCGAGTACCGGACGTCGTACCGCGGGCCGGAGCTCGACTTCGCGCCCGACCCGGCGGCTCACGGCTACCGCGTCGCGGGCTTCGCCAGCCCGAACGTCGTCGCCTACTCCGAGCCCGTCGCCGGCCGGCTCACCCGCCATCAGGTCGAGGTCCGCCCGGCGGATGGGGGCTTCGTCGCCGAGCTCCGCCAGCGGCGGGTCCCGATGAACGGATCGCCGGACGCCGACTCGGCGCTGCCCGAGCGCTTCTGGGTCACCGAGACGCCGCGCTCGCCGGCGGTGTTCACCACCGAGGCGCCCGGCGACCTCCTGGCCGGCGATGCCGACCTCGTGGTGGTCGCCGGCTCGAGCTTCGTCGGCGCGCCGGCCCTCGAGGCATATCTGGCCGAGCGGGCCGAGCTCCACCCGGTGGTGGTCGACGTCGAGGACGTCTACAACGCCTTCGGCTGGGGCATGGCGCTGCCCTCGGCGATCACCGACTTCCTGGCGGCTCGCCGCGTGGACAGCCCCTTCACCCACGTCCAGCTGGTCGGCAGCGACTGCTTTGACCGGCTCAACCACATCTCGCAGTGCGTCAGCTTCGTCCCGCTTCCCACCGCCCCGGTGATCCCGACGCTCTACAGCCCGAGCCAGAACCGGTTGGCCGATCTCGACGGCGACGGCGTCGCCGATGTCGCCGTCGGCCAGTTCTCGGTGCGCACCGAGGCCGAGCTCGCGACGATCGTCGACAAGGGCCGGAGCTGGCGGTCGAGCGGTCTGTCGGCCGGCAACACCGCGCTGATGATCGCCGAGGAGGGCGACGGCGGGCACGACTTCCTCGCCCAGATCCACCGGGTCTCCGGCCACCTCGACGCGGCGCTCACCGAGGTCCTCGACATGGCCCTCCACCCGGACGTCGCGACGGCGCGCGAGGCCCTGCGGACCTCGCTCGACGCCGGGCGGGCGGTGACCGTCTTCTCCGGCCACTCGTCATCGGTGATCTGGGCCTACCGCGGGCTGCTGACCCCGGCGAGCGCCGCCGCGTTGACCAACACGGGCCGGCCGACGCTGATGGTGCCGCTGGCCTGCGAGTCGACCTATGACATCAGCCCGAGCGCCGACGTGCTCGGCCACCAGCTGCTCTTCGCCGGGGAGCAGGGTGCCCTGGCGATCAGCGGCGCGGTCTCGCTCGCCGGGCTCGACGACAACGAGAAGATGGCCGGCCACGTCCTCGCCGGGCTGGCCTCGGGCCTGACCCTCGGCGAGGCGGTGCAGGCGGGTCGCGAGGCTCTCGGAGGTCTGTACCAGACCCTCCAGGACAACTGGGTGACCCAGGGCGATTCGGCCCTGAGGATGGACCGCTAGATGACGAGACCCGACGTGATCACCCAGCGTTCGCGGCTCGACGACCGGAACACCCAGGCCGGCCGTCGCGGCGATCCCGCCCGAGGCGCCTATGAGCCACCGCGGGTCGAGCGCTGCACCAGGCTCGACCGGGCCGTGCAGTTCGGCGGCGGCTCGATCGTCGACAGCGGTGCGGGTCTCGGTCGGCAGGCCGGATCGGCGCCGCCGGGCTCCCGGCCGAGGAGCTGACCTGGGCGCCGGCATCGCCGACTCGGGACCCCTCCCCTCGCGCCCGACCGGCCCTTTCCCCGGCCGATGAGCGCCCTCGCCTGCCTCCTCGACCGCCGCGGCGCGCCCCTCGACCGGTGCCGGCTCGAGCGGCTCGGCGACGGCCTCGCCGAGTACGGCGAGAACGCCTCGGTCTGCTGCGTTGGCCCTCTCGGCATCGTCGTCCGCCACCGGACGGCCGATCCGACGCTGGCACGGCACGGGCCGGTCGCCGAGGAACGGGCCGGCCTCGTCGTCGCGGTCGCCGGCCGCTTCGGCCTGGTCGACGGCGTGAGCGGGTCCGCCGTTGGCGACCCCGGCAAGATCGGCTGCGCGCGCTGGGCGCTGGAGCGCTGGGCGAGCGAGGGGCCGGGCTGGCTGGGCGAGGTCGCCGGCTCGTTCACCCTGGTCGTCGCCGAGCCGGCGCGGGGGCGGCTGACCGTCGTCCGCGACCACCTCGGCGATCTCAAGGTCTACCACCGGCTCGAGCCGCACCAGCTGACCGTCGCCACCGAGGCCGGGGCGATCCTCGGCGACGGCTCGGCATCCGTGTCCCCCGACGACCACGCGGTCGCCCGTTTCCTCGGCTTCCGCTTCGGTCACACCGAGCGCAGTTTCTTCCGCGGCATCCGCGAGCTCGCCCCGGCCCACCTGCTGCGGGTCGACGGGGCAGCCGCCGAGATCGTGCCCTACTGGCGGTTCCCCCAAGTGCCGTCCCGCTCGACGCCGGAAGACGCGTGCACCGCTTTCGTCGGCGGGCTCGAGCGGTCGGTGCGAGGTCACCTGGTCGATCTCGACGCGGGGCGGGTCGCGCTCTCGCTGAGCGGCGGGCTCGACTCGACCGCCATCGCCGCGGTCGCGCCGCCGGCGATCAGAGCCTACTCGTGGTGGCTCCCCTCGACCCCCGACCCGGTCGAGCGCGACAACACCGAGGCGGTGGCGGAGCGGCTCGGGCTACCCATCCGCTGGGTCGACGGTGACGCCGACACCCCGCTGAGCGGCGACTTCCTGTCGCGTTTCGTCCACCCGAGCTCGCCCTACCTCAACCCCTTTGCCGCGCTCAAACACCGGCTCTACGCCGCCGCCCGGGCCGACGGCTGCCGCCGCGTCATGGTCGGCGACGGGGGCGACGTGCTGTATGGCGCCGCGAACCTGTGGCTGCGGGACGCGCTGGCCGATCTTCAGCCCTGGGCCGCGGCGAGCCTCGCCCGGACGGTCGTACGGGCCGCTCAGGGCGACGGCTTCAGCCGGTCGTCGCTGCTTCGGCTGGTTCCGGCGTGGCGGGCGGCACGTGCCGCGCTACGCGGCGGTCCGCCGGCCTGGCTGACCCGGGAGGGCGCCGCGCTGCTCGAGCCCGAGACGCTCTCGCCAGTCCTACCCGAAGGTCGCGCCGCCCGTCGCTGGGATCTCGGCGTCGGCGCGCGAACCATCGAGCTCGAGAGCGAGGAGCGGCGGCTCTTTCACCAGTGCGGGGTCGAGCGCGCCAACCCGTTCTGGCACCGGCCGCTGCTCGAGACGGTGCTCCGGCTGCCCGCCTACTGGTTCCACCGCGACGGCTGGGACAAAGTGCTGGCCCGCGAGGCGCTGCGCGACCGGCTGCCGGCGCAGGTGCTGGAGTGCGGCCGAGTCGGCTCGCTCGGGCCGTTCTTCCTGCGCGGCATCGACCGCAACCGGGGGCTCGTCCGCGAGCTGCTGCTCGAGCGGCCGCGATCGGACTGGCAACGCTACGTCCGTCGCGGCTGGCTGGAAGACCACCTCGGCTCGACCGGCACGCTGAGCTTCGGTCACACCATCCTCTGGCGAACCATCAGCTACGAGCTGTGGTGTCGCAAGGTCTGGTCGGCCGGGTCACTGCCGTGACTGGCGAGCCCCCGGCGGTGTCCGGTCACCTCCCCGGGTAGTAGCCGCGGATCGTCCGGACCTCGAGCTCCTCGCCGGCGACCTCAACCCGGATCTCGCGGAACCGCTCGAGGGGCTTGTCCGAGCCCGAGGGGTACCAGAGCAGGTACTGGGAGCGCAGCAGCTCGGCGATCCGGGCGTAGACCGCGGGCAGCTCCTCGACCTTCTTCGGGTAGAAGGCCTCGCCGCCGGTCTCTCTGGCGAGGGCGTTGAGCACCCCCTTGCCGGCGAAGCGGCCGGTCCCGAGGCCGATCGGGAAGATCGGGATCCGCATGGTGTGGGCGAAGCGCTCGGCGAGGGTCCAGTCGGTGCGCGAGGTGGTGTCCTCGCCGTCGGTCAGCAGCACCAGCGCCTGGCGGCCGCGGCGGCCGCGGAACTGCTCGAGCGACCGGACCACCGCGTCGTGGAGCGAGGTCCCGCCGTCGGGGGCGATCCGGTCGAGCCGGCCGTTGATCCGGCGGATCTCGTCGGTCCACGCGACCTCGACCTCGGCGTCCCACGAGAAGCGGATGAGCGCCGCCTCGTCGCCCTCCTCGAGCAGGTTGTCGACAAAGCCCGCGACCGCGTCGCGGACCTTGGGGAAGTCCTCGAGCATCGAGCCCGAGGTGTCGACCGCGAGGGCGAGCGACAGCGGCAGGTCGGCGGTCGTGCCGAAGCCCTCGACCGCGACCTCGACCTCGTCCTCGAACACCGTGAAGTCGTCCGCCGTCAACCCGAGCACCGGCGCGCCGAGGGCGTCGAGGACGACCACCGGCAGCTCGATGAGCTCGACCCGGACCGAGCCGACGAAGCCGCCGCCCCCGGCCAGGGTCATGACCTGGTCGCCGCGGTTGCCCTTGGCGTCGACCGCGTCGGCCGAGAGGATGACCGCCTCGGCGAGCCGCCGCTCGGCCACGTCGACCACGCACGGGCAGGCGGCCCAGCGCGCGATGACCTCGTCGTCGAGCTGGAGAGAGACCTGCTGGATCTTCTCCGCCCCCGCGACCGAGACCGTGATCCGGCGGGCGCCGTCCGGGTCGTCGCTCGGCGGGCCGAGCAGGATGCGCAGCCCGATCTGGCCGGTCGGGTTGTTGAGCACCAGCGCGTCCTCGCCGAGGTAGCGGCCGGAGGCATCGCGCGCGACGGCGCGGATCTCGGTGCGGCGGATGACCTCGCCGAGCATCACCGAGACCGTCCAGGGGGGCCGGTTGCGCCGGCCGAGGGGCTGGTCGTCCTGGAAGAACTCGACGCTCGCGGTCGCCTCCGGCGCCTCGACCTCGAGCCCGAGGGCGCCGATCCCGCCGAGATCGGGGGGCGGACGGAAGGTCACGGCGTCGTCACCCGGGGGCAGCACCTCGAGGGCGATGGCGTCGGGGGCCGCCCCCTCGGGGGCGACGAAGACCTCGTCGCTCGCCGCCGCCTCGACCTCGCCGATCCAGATCCCGTTCGCCGAGCCGTCGAGGGACGCCAGGTCGACCCGGAGCTGGTAGACGCCGACCGGCCACTCCTCGGTGAGCAGGGCGCTGCCGTCGCCCTCGAGGGCGACCACCGACGACTGCCGGTCGACGATCTCGCCGTCGCGGCTCAGGGTGGTCACCAGCCGGACCCGGTCGCCGAGCCGCTCCCGGTCCTCGGGGGCGACCCGGAGGACCACGCCGACCACCGATCCCGAGACGCCGCGGCCGAGGGTCTCGACGGCGACCGACAGCGCGACCGGCGGCTCGGCCGCGCCGGCCGGTGCGGACAGCGTGAGCAGCAGGACGAGTGCGACGAGGAGAGACTTCATTCGAGCTCCTTCGGTCATGACGATCCACCCGAGCTCGCCGCGGCCGGGCCGGTGATCCAGGGAACGAGCGTCGCGGCGCCCGGGAGGGGTTCGGGGATGCGGTCGAGCACGGCCGTGGCCGTTACCTCGGGCGGCAGGTGGGCGAGGACCAGGGCGTCGCAGCGGAGGTCGGGGAGCAGCTCGAGCCAGTCGGCGAGGTGGCCGTGGCCGCCGAGCCGGGCGGCGACCCGGGTCCCCGGCTCGACGAACGAGCAGTCGACGACGGCGATCGTGGCGTCGAGCAGCGCCGGGTCGGCGCGGAACGGCTCGACGGTGCCGTCGCCCGCGAAGACCGCCGCGGGTCGTGCGCCGGGCGTCGCGGCGATCGCCCAGCCCAGGGCGGCGGTGTTGTGGCGTACCGCGAAGGCCGTGGCGACCGCGCCGTCACCGAGCTCGACGAGGCTGCCCGGCGAGGCCGGCTCGACGGCCCGCTCGAGGTCGACCCGCCGCCGGACGCCGTCGAGGTCGGGCCAGATCGTGAGGGCCGCGACGAGCTCGTCGCGCCGCTCGGCCGGTACGACGACCCGGGTCGGCCGGCCGGGGTGGCGCCGGGTGTGGGCCGACAGCCAGGCGATGAGGCCGGCGGTGTGGTCGGAGTGGCAGTGGGTGAGGAGGACCGTCTCCTGGGCGGCGAGGAGGGCCGAGCACCGTCCCATGTCGACCGCGGTCCGGAAGGCGTCGAGGGCGAAGGCGGTGGCGAGGGCGGCGACCGACCCCCCGGCGAGGCCGACGCCGCCGATCTCGAGGGCGAGCTCGGCGAGCCCCGCCGTCGGGCTCGGGAAGGTCACTCTCGGATCGCCGGACGGGATCACGGCAGGATCTCGATCGCGGCCCTTGCCAGCACCTCGCCGGACCGGCCGCGGACATAGCGTACCTCGTACGGACCCGGCCGCGGCGGCGCGATCAGGGTCAAAGGCGAGCCGATCGCGGTCGCCGCCCAGTCGTAGGAGCGGTGGTCGGGGGCCTGGTCGCGGCTGATCGCGATGTGGTCGCCGGGGCCGTCCGGTCCGGTCCAGGAGACCTCGAAGCGCAGGCCGGCGCGGGCGCTCGCCGGGACCGTGAGCCCGGCATCGACCACCGCGACCTCGAGGGGCGACCGCGCCAGCACCTCGCCCGTGGCGCCGTCGACGTACCGCAGCTCGTACACTCCCGGCTCGGCCGGCGCGCTCAGGACGGTCGGTCGCCCGTCGCCGGTCGGCGCCCACTCGAGATAGGCGTCGCCGGCCGACCCGGCGGCCGCCAGGCTGAGGTAGTCGTCGGGCCCGTCCGGACCGCGCCAGTCGATCTCGAAGCGCTCGCCGGCGGCGACCCGCGCGGGCGCGGTCAGCTCGGCGGTCGGCGCCGCGTCTCCCGGGGCCTCGCCCTTCCCCGGCGCCGCCTCGGCGATGACCATGAGCCGCGCCACCGCGAGCAGCCCGGCGAGGTCGCCGGCCCCGACCACGGCGGCCGCGCCGCCCGCCGGGGAGGCGTACGGCGGGGCGGCGCAGACGACGAGCAGCGCGGCGGTCAAGGTGGCGCGACGCACCGGTCGATGATAGCGGAATGAGCGGCGGGCCGGCCCGGTTGCCTGGGGTCGGACGGCGGTCGGGCCGATTCTCGATAGCCGCCGCGAGGTGGTAGGATCTGCCAGCGCTCCGTGGCGGGACCGGCAAGCAGTGGGGGAGGCGTGGGGCGGGCTCCGGCGCGGCCTCGGCCCGGCGCGCTGAAGGGACACAACGAGATGATCGTAGGAGTCGTCAAGGAGACCTTCCCGGGCGAGGCGCGCGTCGCCCTCGTCCCGGTCGGGGTCCAGCAGCTCGTGCGGGCCGGGCTCGAGGTGCTCGTCGAGCCCGGCGCCGGCGAGGGCGCGGGCTACGAGGATGCGGGCTATGTCGAACGGGGCGCGGCCCTCGCGGCCGACCGAGCCGATGTCTGGCGCCGCGCCGACCTGGTGCTCCAGGTCAGGACCCTCGGCGCCAACCCCGAGGCCGGCGCCTCCGACCTCGCCCTGACCCGGTCCGGCCAGGCGGTGGTCGGGATCTGCGAGCCGCTCACCGAGCACGCCGCGACCGATGCGCTGGCGGCGACCGGGGCGACGCTCTTCTCGATGGAGCTGATGCCGCGGATCACCCGCGCCCAGAGCATGGACATCCTGTCGTCGATGGCGACCATCGCCGGCTACAAGGCGGTGCTGCTCGCCGCCGACGCGCTGCCCAAGATGTTCCCGATGATGATGACCGCCGCCGGCACCCTGGCCGCAGCGCGGGTATTCGTGGTCGGCGCGGGGGTCGCCGGGCTGCAGGCGATCGCCAGCGCGCGCCGGCTCGGCGCGGTCGTCCAGGCCTACGACGTCCGGCCCGCGGTGCGCGAGCAGGTCGAGAGCCTCGGCGGGAAGTTCCTCGAGCTCGAGCTCGACACCAGGTCGGCCGAGGATGCCGGCGGCTACGCCAAGGAGCTCGGCGACGACTTCTACGCCAAGCAGCGCGCGATGATGCTGGCGGTGGTCGCCGAGAACGACGTCGTCATCACCACCGCCGCGATCCCCGGCAAGAAGGCGCCGGTTCTGGTGACCCGCGAGATGGTCGAGGGGATGCGCCGCGGCTCGGTCGTCGTCGACCTCGCCGCCGAGCGCGGCGGCAACTGCGAGCTCACCGTGCCCGGCGAGCGGGTCGAGCACCGCGGCGTCGCCATCCTCGGCCCGCTCAACATCCCGGCGACCGTGCCGTTCCACGCCAGCCAGATGTACTCCAAGAACGTGACCACGTTCCTGCTCCACCTCGTCAAGGACGGCGAGCTGGTCGTCGATCTGGAGGACGAGATCACCCGCGGCACCCTGGTGGCGCGCGGCGGGTCGGTGGTCAACCCGCGGGTGCTCGAGGCCCGGGGGCCGGCCGGGCAGGGGAGTGAAGGACGATGAGCGACCTCGTCATGCTGCTGACCGTGTTCGTGCTGGCGATCTTCGTCGGCTTCGAGATCATCACCAAGGTGCCGCCGACCCTGCACACGCCGCTGATGTCGGGCTCGAACGCGATCTCGGGGATCACCATCATCGGCGCGCTGATCCTGGCCGGCGCGATCGACAGCCCGGCGGTCTCGAAGATCCTGGCGACGGTGGCGGTGGCCTTCGCCGCGGTCAACGTGGTCGGCGGCTTCCTGGTCACCGACCGGATGCTGAAGATGTTCAGCGCCCGCAAGCGGTAGGGACGCGGTCATGCTGTCACAGCACCTCGTCAACATCGCCTACCTCGTCGCAGCGGTGCTCTTCATCCTCGACCTCAAGTGGATGTCGCACCCGCGCACCGCGGTGCGCGGCAACCTCGCGGGCGCCGTCGGCATGGCGCTGGCGATCGCCGCCACCCTGCTCGCCGACCGCTACGACTGGACCTATATCCTGATCGGCGTCGCCATCGGCTCCGTGGTCGGGGCGGTCGCCGCGCTGCGGGTCAAGATGACCTCGATGCCCGAGCTGGTCGGGCTGTTCAACGGCTTCGGCGGCGCCGCCTCGGTGCTCGTCGCCGGGTCGGCGATCCTCGCCGCGGTCGCCTCGCCGACCGCCGACACCGGGCTGCAGATGCGGATCGCCACCGTCGCCTCGGCGGTGATCGGCTCGATCACCTTCTTCGGCAGCTATGTCGCCTTCGGCAAGCTCGCCGAGTTCCTCGCCGTCAAGTGGAAGCTCCACCCCTGGCAGAGGGTCGTCAAGTACGGCTTTTCTGCTGTCGTCGCCGGCGCCGCCGCGGGCTATGCGGTCGTCGTCCGCGAGGACGGTTGGCCGGCCCTCGGCGTCGGCGGCTGCGGCCTGCTGATCGCCGGGATCCTGCTCGTCAGGAAGGAGCGCTTCCCCGGGATGGACGCGGTCAAGCTGATCTCGGCCGTCGCCTCGCTTGGTCTCGGCGTCATGGTCGTGCTCGCCCCCGGCGACCAGCCGCTGTTCTGGCTGCTGGTGATGGTGGCCGGCGTGCTCGGGGTGATCCTGACCCTGTCGATCGGCGGCGCCGACATGCCGGTGGTGATCGCCCTGCTCAACTCGTACTCGGGGATCGCCGCCGCCGCCACCGGCTTCGTCATCGACAACAACGTGCTGATCATCTCGGGCTCGCTGGTCGGCGCCTCGGGGATCATCCTGACCAACATCATGTGCAAGGCGATGAACCGGTCGCTGGTCAACGTGCTCTTCGGGAGCATGGGTCCGACCGCCGACACCCCCGACGCCGACGAGGTCTACCGGACCGTCAAGTCGACCTCGGCCGAGGAGATCGCGATGCTCCTCGACGGCGCCCAGCGGGTGGTCATCGTCCCCGGCTACGGCATGGCGGTGGCCCAGGCCCAGCACGCGGTGCGCGACCTCGCCAACACCCTCGAGGCGCGCGGCGCCAACGTCGAGTACGCCATCCACCCGGTCGCCGGCCGGATGCCGGGCCATATGAACGTGCTCCTCGCCGAGGCCGACGTCCCCTACGAGGCGTTGGTCGAGATGGACGACATCAACCCGACCATGGCCCAGGTCGACGTCGCGATCGTGGTCGGCGCCAACGACGTCGTCAACCCGGTCGCCCGAACCGACCCGCATAGCGCGATCGCCGGGATGCCGATCATCGACGTCGACAAGGCGCGCACCGTCGTCGTCATCAAGCGCAGCCTCAGCCCCGGCTTCGCCGGCATCCCCAACCCGCTCTTCGCCGCCGACAACACCCTGATGTACTTCAAGGACGGCAAGAAGGCCATCCTCGACCTCGTCGCCGCGTCGCCGCGGTCAAGGAGCTCTAGCCCCCCTCCCGCGTCCGCGTCCGCGTCCGCGTCCGCGTCCGTTTCCGAGTCCGAAGCGACCCGCTACCGCCGGCTCTCGCGAGCCGGCGCTGTTGTCTTCGGTGCTCGAATCCGTCGAATGCCGGGCATTCGCCGGATCCTGCGCTCGAAGCCGAGCCGTGACTGCGTCACGGCGGCGGGTCTACGGCGTGCGTGGCCGGCGCGTTCGGACCGGGCCCACCCCCCACCCCTCCACCCACCCGCCCTCAGAAGTCCATGGCGGGGTCGCTCCGCTCCCCGCCGGTGGTTTTCTGAAGGGATAGAGGAAGACCCATCACCGGTAGCGAGATCGACGACGATGATCCGGTGGACGACGAGATGACGAAACGAATGGACGGGGATCGACTGCCTCAGCGGCGAGGCCGGTCGCGAGGTCCTGCGTCCGGAGTGGATTCTGCGACGGTAACCGAGGCGTTTATACTGTAACGCGGAACCGGTCTGCGCGGCGGGGATCACGGGTGTCGCCGGAGCAGGGGGGGATCATGCGTCGAATCGCTCAGATCGCGACGGCGGTGGCCATCGTGGCGGCGACCGTTCATGCCCTTCCTCCGATCTCCATCCCAGGCTCCGGCCCCTCTTCACCGCCTCGGCCGTCCTCTCGAGCGGGAGAAGGCTGTAGCTGGATGCCGGGCTTCTGGTCGCGGGACCTCGATCAACTGGTCTTCGATCTGGTCGTTTTCGACAATGGCCTCGGGCCGGCACTGTACGCAGTGGGCGGCTTCCAGCGTGCGAACGGCCGCCTCGTGGACGGCTTCGCGCGGTGGGACGGCTACCACTGGACCGGTCTCGGCGACCCCTTCGGGACATGGGGGAGCGGTGGCGCCACAGCGCTCGCGGTGTTCGACGACGGTACCGGCGCGGCGATCTACGCTGGCGGCATCTCGAGCGACCCGCAGGGAGGCGGAAGGCCGATCGTCGCGAAATGGAGTGGCGGCGCGTGGACCGTGATCGGCCTGCTGTCAAATCCGACCCCGAACAGCCCGGTCACCGCTCTCGCCGTTTTTGACGACGGATCGGGCGCCGCCCTTTACGCGAGTGGCGGATTCGATACCGCCGACGGTCTCAGGGTGAACTCGATCGCGAGGTGGGACGGCACCTCGTGGCAGCCCCTCGCCGGCCCCCACGGAGTCGGGCTCGACGAGCCGGCGTTTGCCCTCGAGGTTTGGGACGATGGGGGCGGCGAGGCACTCTTCGTCGGAGGTTGGTTTGCGGTCGCCGGGGGCGTCGAGGTCAACGGTGTTGCCAAGTGGGATGGGACGGAATGGGAGGCGTTGTCGGGCCCCGCGGGCGTCGGGACCGATGGGGTGGTCAGGGCGTTCGAGGTCTGGGACGACGGCACCGGGCCGGCCCTGATCGCCGGAGGCACGTTTAACGACGCTGGGGGGATCTTCACGAATCATATCGCGAAGTGGGACGGCAGCGCCTGGTCGCCGCTGACCGGTTCGTCGGGGACCGGGATCGCCGGCGGCTCCTTCGACGTCGAGAGCCTGGCGGTGCACGACGACGGATCGGGCCCCCAGCTTGTTGTTGGTGGCGATTTCACCCTCGCCGGAGGCATCGACGCACGGAACATCGCGCGGTGGAGCGGCAGCGAGTGGTCGGCGCTCGAGGGACCCTTTGCCAACGGGACCGCCGCGATCGTCAGGACGCTTGCCACCTTCGATGACGGGGGCTGGCCCATGCTCTTCGCGGGCGGAGACTTCGACCTCGCCGGCGGGCGAACGGTGGGGAAGATCGCTCGCTGGGACGGCGCCGCCTGGTCGCCGCTCTCGTCGCCGACCGGGCACGGCCTCGGGAGCGCGGCGACCGCCCTCGCGGTTTACGACGGTGGTGGCGGACCGGAGGTGATTGCGGGCGGCACCTTTGCAGGCGTCGGCGAGATTCCGGCGAGCGCCGTGGCGGCGTGGAACGGAAGCTCCTGGTCGGCCCTCTAAGGTCCGGAACGGGGTCGAATGGAGCGAGGTGGTTGGATACTCGTGGCAGGTCCTCGGCGGTGGAGTCCTCGACCTGGTGGTCTTTGACGACGGGAGCGGACCCGCGCTTTTCGCCGCCGGGACGTTTGGCACGGACTACGGCGGAAACGTCGGCAACCGAGTCGCGAAGTGGGACGGCACCCATTGGATGGCTCTGATCGGTCCTGCTGGAGAGGGTCTCGACGGGCGGGCGAACGCCCTGTCGATCTTCGACGACGGAACCGGGGCTGCGCTCTATGTCGGCGGGTTCTTCGAGACGGCGGGCGGGGTGACGTCCAACCGGATCGCCAGGTGGGACGGGACAGTTTGGTCGTCCCTCATCGGACCGTCCGCGAACGGAACGGACGGCCTCGTGTACGACCTAGCGGTGTTCGACGACGGGGCCGGCCAAGATCTCTATGTTGGGGGCTGTTTCGACACCGCCGGCGGGGTGACGGTAGACGGCATCGCCCGCTGGGACGGGGTCGAGTGGTCCGCCGTCGCCGGCCCGTCCGGGTCCGGGGTGGACGGCGACTGTGTGGTATCGCTGACCGTGTGGGACGACGGGACCGGGCCAGCGCTTTATGTCGGCGGGGGGTTCACCAGCGCCGGCGGAGTTGAGGCTCGGAACATCGCGAGGTGGGACGGAGTCGTCTGGTCTGCTCTCGAGGGCCCGGCGGGAAACGGGGTCGACAACGCCGTCTGGGCGATGCGTGGTTTCAACGACGGCGAGGGTCCGGCGCTCGCCACCGTGGGGTACTTCAGCTCGGCCGG
>JALOLD010000088.1 GCA_025456145.1 Thermoanaerobaculales bacterium
AAGACACGAAGGCGGGCACGAAGGAATTGGTGATGCGGGCACTCCGCTCGCGGTGTGACCTCCATTCGATCCCGATCCCGATCCCGACGCTACGTCCGGTAGATCGTCGTAACCACGAAGACACGAAGACACGAAGGCGGGCACGAAGGAGCTGGTGACGCGGGCGTCCCGCCCGCAGCTCGGCCATCGACCGGATCGGGATGCCGACGGCTGGGGCGGGGGTGAGTTGGGATCGGGACCGGGATCGGGATCGGGATCGGGAACGAAGACACCGCCAGCCTGACTCGAAGGGATCGGCATGCTTCGAGATGGGGGCTCAGTCGGCTCACCGGGTACAATCCCGCGAAAGGAGGGACGGATGGCCCGGACATCGACGGTGGTGTGGAGCTTGGTCGGAATCGTGCTCGTGATCCTCGCGCTGCTCGGCGCGGTGTACGGTCCGGGTCTCGTCCGCCAGGGCAGGTCGCTGGTCGGGCCGATCGTCGACATCGCCCAGACCGAGGAGCGGCTCGCCGCCCTCGACCGCGAGCTCGGCTTCACGCCACCCGCGGACGGCGTCGTTCCGGCCGAGCGGCTCGAGGTCTTCCTCGAGATCCGGCGGGCCCTCCGGCCGCGCTACCTCGAGTGGGAGGAGCTCGCCCGCACCATCGAGCGGCGCAAGCAGGAGGACTGGGAGGCGGCGATGGAGGCGCTCGGGGCGGTCCGCGAGGTCATGACCTTCCAGATCGACACGCTGCGCTCGCACGGGATGGCGCCGGCCGAGTTCATCTGGATCGAGGACCTGGTGTACGACGCGTGGGCCCCCAAGGTCGACGAGGCGATCCGCGCCGGGGCCGTCGACGACGCCCTGCGCGCCGCGACCTCCGACGATCTCGCGGCGCTGACCGAGCTCGAGCGGCGCCACGGCGCCTCACCGGCGACCCGGGAGCTCGCCGATCGGCTGCGCCGCCGGCTCGGCGAGCTCGGAGCCGCCGGGCCGCCGCGGGTCGAGGGCGTCTCGGAGGCCAACTCGGCGCTGTTCTGGGGTCACCGCGAGGCGATCCGGGAGCTCGACTTCGCGGCCCTCGCCGGTCTCCACCGGGCGATCCGCGGCTCGGAGAACGTCGACGTCGAGATCGGCTGAGCCCCTACCCGAGATCGGCGAACCGGGCCCACAGCTCCGGGGTCGCGCGCCGCGCCTCGGCGACGATGGCCGCGGGATCGAGGGAGGTCAGGCGGCCGTCCTCGAGCAGCAGACGACCGCGGGCGACGGTGTGGCGCACCGGCGTCGTCGCGCCGCCGTACACCAGGTGGGCGAACAGGTTGGCGGCACTGACCGGGGTCGGCGGCGCCTGGTCGAGGACGCAGAGGTCGGCCGGCGCGCCGGGCTCGATCCGGCCGAGCAGCGGCTCGCCGAGCAGACGGCCGGCGAGCTCGGCGTTGACCGCGAGGAGCTCGGGGACCACGGTGAAGCCGCGGCGCGGGTCGCGCCGCCCGGCGCGCACCCCGAGAAAGGCGGCGCGCAGCGCCCCGAGCATCGACGACGACATGCCGTCGGTGCCGAGCCCGATCCGACAGCCGTCGGCGGCCGCGTCGTCGAGGTCGAGGCGGCCGACGCCGTTGTTTGCGTTCGACTCGGGACAATGGACGAGCACCGCGCCGCGGCGGGCGAGCAGCCCCCGGTCGTCGCGCCCCAGGTGAACGCCGTGGATTGCCAGGGTCCGCTCGTCGAGCAGCCCATACCCGTCGAGGCGCTCGAGTGGCGGCGCGCCGTGGGCGAGCTTCGACACCCGGATGTCGAGCGCGTCCTCGGCGACGTGGACATGGCAGCCCATGCCGTCGACCCGGCGCCCGGCAATCGCGCCCAGGGTCTCGTCGGAGACCGTGAAGGCGGCGTGGAGACCGAGCATGCCGCGGACCCGCGGGTCGGCCCGCCGGCGGTCGAAGAACTCGAGGTTCTCCTCGAGGCCGGCGAGCGCCCCGTCGTGGCCGTTGCGGTCGGTGATCTCGTAGCACAGCACGGCGGAGAGCCCGGCCCGCTCGACCGCCCCGGCGATGAGCTCGAGGCTGCCGCGGATGAAGGACGGCGAGGCGTGGTGGTCGAAGACCGTGGTCGTGCCCGAGCGGATGCAGTCGGCGAGGGCGAGCTCGGCCGAGATCCGCACCGTCTCGGGGTCGAGGGCGCGGTCGAGCCGCCACCACAGGCCGTCGAGGATCTCGCCGAACGTCGACAGGGGCCGACCCGGGTCGAGCCCGCGGCCGAGCGACGAGTAGAAGTGGTGGTGGAGGTTGACCAGCCCGGGCAGGACGAGGCCGCCGTGCGCCTCGACCCGCCGGGCGTCCGGGTGGGCCGCGGCGACCGCCGAGGCCTCGCCGACCGAGAGGATCCGGCCGTCGCGCCAGGCGACCGCGCCGTCGGCGACGAGCCGCGGCTCGCGGAAGCCGGTGACGAGGGTGGCGGGGCCGAGGACGGTCGTCGACCCGGCGGCCGCGCCGGCCCCGGTCACGGCTCGCCCCGGCGGACCCAGCGGCCGCTCCCGGCCGGGGCGAAGAGCTCGCGGCCGTCGGCCTTGCGCTCGAACACCGCCCGGCCGCGGACATAGCAGGCGCGGACGCGGCCGGTCAGCTCGCGGCCCTTGAAGGGGGTGTAGCGGTTGAGGTTGTGGAGCTCGCTGGCGCGGACGGTCCATCGGACCTCGGGGTCGAGGACCGCGAAGTCGGCGTCGAGGCCCTCGGCGAGGGCGCCCTTGCGGTGGTCGATGCCGAACAGCCGCGCCGGGTTGGCGGCGACCAGCTCGACCATCCGCTCGAGGGTGATCCGGCCGGCCGTCACGCCCTCCGAGTGGAGGTAGGGGAGCAGCGTCTCGACCCCGGGCACGCCGCCGTAGTCGGTCCAGATCGACCCGGTGTGCTTTTCCTCGGGCCACTGGGCCGGGGCGTGGTCGGTGGCGATCGTGAAAAGCTCGCCGGAGGCCGCGCCGGCCCACAGCCGCTCGCGGTCGTCCGCCGATTTGACGACCGGGGCGGTCTTGAGCAGGGCGCCCTGGCGGATGAGGTCGTCGAGGGTGTGCTCGAGGTAGTGGGGGCAGGTCTCGGCGCTGATCGCCACGCCATCGGCCCGCGCCGCGGCGATCAGCTCCAGGGCGGCGCCGCTCGAGAGGTGGACGATGTGGACCCGGGCGCCCGTCGCCCGGCAGCCCTCGATGATCCGGCGCACCGCGGCGACCTCGGCGAGGACCGGGCGGGCCGCCGCCCAGTCGGCCGGCCGGTCGCCGCCACGGGCGCGGATCGCCTCGGTGAGCTCGCCGACGATCGTCGGGTCCTCGGCGTGGACGCCGACCGGGAGACCGTGCCCGGCAGCCGCCTCGAGCACCCGGTCGATACGGTCGTAGTCGAGGGCGGTGAAGCTGCTCATGCCCGACAGGCAGTAGACCTTGAGGGCGGCGGCCCCGCCCTCGGCGAGCTCGGCCAGCCGCTCCCGCCAGTCCGGCCGGTCGAAGGAGTCGCCCGACACGCCTCCCCAGAGCATGAAGTCGACGTGCGCCTTGGCCTGGATGGCGCGGAGCTTGGTCGCCAGGGAGTCGGCGTCGATGACCGGGGGCAGCGAGGTGCAGGGCATGTCGACGACGCAGGTGACGCCGCCCGCCGCGGCCGCCGCGGTCCCGCTCGCGAAGTCCTCGCGGTGGGTGAAGCCCGGGTCGTCGAAGTGGACGTGGCCGTCGATCGCGCCCGGCAGCACGAGACCGCCGCGCAGGTTGACCCACTGCTCGCCGCCGGCCGCGGTCTGGTTGCCGGCCGGCACGATCTCCTCGAAGAGGCCGTCGGCGACGACGATCTCGGCGGCGACGGTCTCGTTGCCCCCGGCCGGGATCCGCAGGTTGACGAACCTGGTGCGCATGCTGCCTCCGTGGAGGCATTGTAGCGCCCGCCGCTCAGCCGTCGGTGATCAGCCAGCCGGGCTCGGCCTCGCGGAGGAGCAGGTGGGGCAGCGAGCCGGTCAGGCCGCGGAGCAGCACGGCGAGCACCCCGCAGACCTCGCCGGCGGTGGCCGGCCGGGCCGCGGGCTCGACCGGCGAGAGATCACGATCGAGGGCGATGCGGACGCCCGGTCCGTGGTAGACCGGCTCGTCGCCGTCGACGAGCTGGTGGAGCCGCCCCTCGAACCGGCCCTGGATCGCCGGCCGGTCGCCGGCCCTGAGGAGCATGAAGGCGTTGTCCCGCTCGGCCTCGAAGTCGGCGCGGTGGAGATAGAGCCGCGGCTTGTCGCGCCACGGTCGGCCGGCGGTCGGGCAGAAGGCGACGCAGTTGCCGCACTCGTTGCACAGGTCGGCGATCACCGCGACCTGGAAGGCCTGCGCGGCGAGGACCGCGCCGGGCGCCGGCCCTCGACCCCCGGGGCCGGCGGCGTGGGTGCGGTAGCCGACGATCGCCCGGTTCGGGCAGACGCTCTCGCAGGCGTTGCACAGCAGGTCGCAGTCGAGACAGCGCGCGGCCTCGGCCCGGGCGGCCTCGGTGGTCAGGGTCCGGGTGATCTCGTCGAAGCCGAGGCCGGCAGCGGCGGAGGAGCGCTCGGGGAGCGCCCGCGCCGTCTTCCGGCTCCGCCGGCGGAGCAGCTCGGCGCGGTCGGGGAGCTCGTCGGCGGGCGCCGAGGGGGCCGCGGTCGCGATCCCCTCGCGCTCGAGGATCGCGCGGGCGATGCGTTGCCCGTCGGCGCAGGCGTCGACGATGCTCGACGGGCCGGGCGAGCGGAGATCGCCGCCGGCCCACAGCCGGGGGATCGAGGTCTCCAGGGTCGCCGGGTCGACCGCGACGAAGCCGTCGGGACCCGTGGCCGGGCGGCGGGCGCCGAAGACGCCGAGGTCGGTGCGCTGGCCGATCGCGACGACCAGGGTGTCGGCCGCCACGGTCTCGATCTCCCCGGGGACCTCGATGGCCCGCCGCCGCCCGTCCTCGGCGACACCGGCCAGGGTCATCACCGAGCACTCGACCGCGCTGAGGCGACCGGCGACCTCGACGACCCGGCGTGGCGAGCGCAGCTCGCGGATCGTCACCCCCTCGGCGAGGAGCTCCTCGACGTCGTCGGGGTGGGCCGGCATCTCGGCCCGCGAGCGACGGTAGAGGATCTCGACCGGCCCGCCGGAGAGCCGGCGGGCGGTGCGGGCGCAGTCGATCGCGACATCGCCGCCGCCGACGACGACGGTCCGTCCGGGCAGGACGGTGGGGCCGCCGCGCCGGGCCGATCGGAGGAAATCGAGACCGTCGACGACGCCCTCGGCGTCCTCGCCCGCGACGCCGAGGCGGGCGCCCCGTTGGGCGCCGACCGCCACCACGACGTGGTCGAAGCCCTGGTCGAGCAGGGCGGCGGCGCCGCTGTCCTCGCCGATCGCCGCCCCGTACACGACCGTGACTCCGAGGGCGGCGATCGCCGCGAGGTCGCGCTCGACCGACTCGCTCGAGGCGCGGTAGCCGGGGATCGTCGCCGAGACCATCCCCCCGGCCCGGGGGCGCGACTCGAAGACCGTGGTCGGAACGCCGGCGCGGACCAGGTCGACGGCCGCCGCGAGGCCGCACGGGCCGGCCCCGACGACGGCGACCCGGAGGTCGCCCGGGCGGGGGCGAGGTGGCGGAGCCGGCGGCGGGGCGTGATCGGCGACGAACCGCTTGACCTCGCGGATCGCGACCGGCCGGTCGAGGTGGCCGCGGCTGCACACCGGCTCGCAGGGGTGGTGGCAGGCCCGGCCGAGGATCGAGGGCAGGGGGTTGTCGAGGGCGACGACCGCCGCCGCCCCCGCGAGGTCGCCGGCCGCCACTCGGCGGAGGTAGGCCGGGGCCTTCTGGGCGATCGCGCAGGCGTCGGTGCAGGGCGCCGAGATGCAGTCGAACAGACCGAGCGGGCGGCTCGAGGGGAGCGGCGTCCGCCGGTAGCCTTCGCGGGCGACCTCGGGGTTGCGGCGCAGCCCCGCCGCGTAACGGCCGAGGTTGCGGAGCGCCGCCTCGCCGGGGCTGCCCCCGCCGGCCCTCCGGACCGCGAGCTCGTCAAGATCGGCGGCCCCCGCCCGGTCGAGGGCCTCGGCGATCGTCTCGAGCACTCCGCCGAGCCGGAGGTAGCCCCCGGGCCGCAGGAGCTCCGAGCACAGGGTCAGCGGGCGCAGCCCGCCGGCGAGCAGCGCGGGGGCATTCCCGGCGTCGACGCCGCCGGCAAAGGAGATCGGGACGCGACCGCCGAGCGCCCGGCCGAGACGGCTCGCGAGCTCGACCGCGAGGGCGTGCAGGGGTCGGCCCGAGAGGTAGGCGGTGTCGCCGGCCCCGGCGAAGGCGGGGTGGCGGTTGACCACCGGCAGGGTGTTGCAGAGCTTGAGACCGAGGCCGACGCCGAGGTCGTGGGCGGCGCCCTCGAGCCCGCCGATCAGGTCGAGGGCGTCGTCCCAGCCGAGATCGGCCTCGAAGGCGCTGGGCTGGGGCTCGAGGTGGCGCCAGCCGAGCTCCTCGACCAGGATCCGGGTCACCGTCTCGAGGCCGAGCAGGGTCGGGTTGAGCTTGACCGCGGTCGGCAGGCGCCAGCGCTCCAGGAGCCGCTTCGTCATCGCGGCGATCTCGGCCGGCGGGCAGCCGTGCAGGGTCGACACCGTCGCCGATGCCGCCGGAGGCCCGGGGTGGGGACCGTCGAGGGCCTCGGGGAAGCCGCGGGCGACCGCCGCGCGGCAGCGCTCGAGCCCGTCGCCGGCGACCGTCATGCCCTCGAGGAACCGGCACAGGTTGGGCTGGTCGAGCCCGGCCAGGTCGTAGCCGACGCTGACGTCGAAGACCACGTCGGGGCGATCGCCGGAAAACCCCAGCCGCCGGTGCAGGGCGTGGATCAGGACCCAGGCGGCGAGGTACTGCTCGAGGCTCTCGCCGAGGGTGAGCTCCTGCGACCACTCGACGTTGAGGCCCTCGTCGAGCATCTCGATGCACGGCTTGGAAACCTCGATCCGGTCGCGGGTCTGGACCGTCTTGAGCTCGATGACCCGCGCCCCGCACAGCCAGGCGACGACGATGTTCTGGGCGAGCTGGCTGTGCGGACCGGCGGCGACCCCGATCGGGGTCGCGAGCCGCCGGCCGTGGAGCGTCAGGCCGAACCGGTCACCGGCCGAGGGCGTGAACCAGAGCCCCCGCGGGATGCCGAGCACCGCGTCGTCGCGCGCCAGCTCGGCGGCGATCCAGGCCGTGAGGTCGGCCGGGCTCAGCGGGCGGAGTCGGTCAGCCACGGGAGAAGACGGTCGGTCGGCGAAGCGCGCCCATGGCTCACCCGCGCCGCTGCTTGTCGTGGTACATCAGGTGGTCGGCGCGGACCAGGGCGGCGGCCGGGTCGCCGCCCGGCTGGAGCTCGGTGACCCCCGCCGCGAGGCGGATCCCGGGCGCCTCGTCGGTCGGCTCGGCCATCAGCTCGCGGATCCTCTCGACGCGGGGCTGGACCCGGGCCAGCTCGAAGCTCGGGGCGATGACCAGGAACTCGTCGCCCCCGTACCGCATGACCGCGTCCTGGGGACGGAAGGTCTCGGTGAGGAGCCGGGCGAGACGCTGGAGCACGGCGTCGCCGACCGAGTGGCCGAAGCGGTCGTTGACCGCCTTGAAGTCGTTGATGTCGATGAAGATGAGGGCGGCGCCCGAGGCGGTGGCCCGGTCCATGAAGGGCCGCATGGCGCGGCGGTTGGCGAGCCCGGTCAGGGGATCGGTGTCGACCATCAGGCTGAGCCGCTCCTGCGACTCGAGCAGCTCGCGGTTGGCGTAGCGCAGCTGCTCCTCGCTCCGGTCGGCGACCGCGGCGAGACAGCTCAGGGCGAGGATCAGCTCGAGCCAGGCGTCGGCGAACGAGGTGAAGCGCATCGGCGAGGGGGTCGCCGTGCGTGCCGACAGCGCCGGCGCCAGCGCGACCGCGTAGGTCAGCGAGGCGACGCTGAGCAGCAGGAACGAGATCCCGAGCCAGCGCGAAACCGGCGACCTCGGCGTGCGCAGGACGATCCAGCCCCCGGCTGCGAAGACCACGCACAGCATCGCGGACTGGGCGAACTGGGCGATCGCGAGGCGAGGCGCGATGGCCGCGACGCCGAGGCTCCACACGGTGACGAGGAGGGCCAGGGGGATCGGCCGGGCGGGCGGCGCGACCCCCGGCCGGAGGTGGTTGCGGGCGCCCATGACCATGAGGACCGCGAAGGCGGTCTTGCCTGCGAGGTAAAGGACGAGCGACAGCCGCAGCGGCAGCACCGCTGCGCCGAACACCGAGCTCGAGAGGACCGCGGCGAGGGCGACCGCGTCCGCGAACCAGGCGGCCGACCAGACCCGGACCTCCTCGAGACGGACCATGCCACGGAGCAGGAGGAAGTAGACGAGGAGGGTCGTCACCACCGTGAACTGGACGGCAATGGACAGCTCGGCGACGACCGCAGGGTTCGCGCTCATCTCGTTCCCTCCACTATACATTCTCGGCCTCGTGGATAGATCCTTGTACACTTGCGGCGGCCGGACGGGAGGTGACCGATGTCGGTCCAGGTCAGGCGGATCGCGGTCAACACCGGGGGCGGCGACGCGCCCGGGCTCAACGCCGTGATCCGCTCGGTGGTCCTCGCGGCGACCGGACGGGGCTGGGACGTGCTCGGCATCCAGCGCGGCTATGCCGGGCTGCTCGACACGAACCGGATCGTCCAGCTCGACGCCAAGTCGGTCCGCGGCATCACCCACCTCGGGGGGACGATCCTCGGCACGACCAACAAGGGCGACCCCTTCGGCTACCCGGTGACCCTGCCGGGGCAGCCGACCACCCTCGTCGACCGGTCGGACGAGGTCGTCGCCAACGTCCGCCGGCTCGGCATCGACGCGCTCATCGCGATCGGCGGCGACGGCTCGATGCGGATCGCGTCGCGCTTCGCGGCCAAGGGCGTACCGATCGTCGGCGTGCCCAAGACCATCGACAACGACCTCACCGGGACGGTGGCGACCTTCGGCTTCGACACCGCGGTGACCGTCGCGACCGAGGCGATCGACCGGCTCCACTCGACCGCCGAGGCCCACGAGCGGGTCATGGTAGTCGAGGTGATGGGCCGCTACGCCGGGTGGATCGCGCTCAACTCCGGGGTCGCCGCGACCGCCGACGTGATCCTGATCCCCGAGATCCCCTTCGACATCGAGCGGGTCTGCGACAAGATCCTCGACCGCGAGGCCCGCGGCCGCCGCTTCTCGATTGTGGTCGTCGCCGAGGGCGCGAGACCGGTCGACGGCGCCATGGTCACCAGGGGCGAGGAGCTCGGGCGGGAGGTCCGGCTCGGCGGGATCGGCGAGCAGGTCGCGGCGGCGATCGAGGAGCGCACCGGCAAGGAGACCCGCACCGTCGTCCTCGGCCACATTCAACGCGGCGGGCGGCCGACCACCTTCGACCGCCTGCTCGCCCTGCGGTTCGGGGCGGCGGCGGTCCGGCTGATCGAGCAGGGGGTCTTCAACCACATGGTCGCCCTCGACCCGCCGGTGGTCCGGGCGGTGCCCCTCGCCGAGGCGACGAGCCGGATGAAGACCGTGCCCCTCGACTCGGACACCGTGATGACGGCGAGGGACCTGGGGATCTCCTTCGGCGACGGCGCCTGACCGGTCCGCCACCCGGGAGCCGGGCATGCCCCGCGGGGCTCGAGACCCGAATCCGACCGTCGGTGCAAGCCCGGAGCATACCTATCCCCTTGAGCCAGGTTGGGGGAGTTGTCGTTCCCGGTCCCGACTCACGCCCGCCCCAGCCGTAGCCATCTCGATCCAGTCGGTGGCCGAGCTGCGGGCGGGACGCCCGCACCACCATCCCCTTCGTACCCGCCTTCGTGTCTTGGTGTCTTCGTGGTTGCGACGGTTCTGTGCCTCTGCGGTGAATCACGAACGCTCCCGGCTTTCCGCCAAACCCCTGCGATGACCGTGATCTGATGACGACGGCTTCGCGCCCGCCTTCGCGCCTTGGCGTCTTCGCGCTTGCGACGATCTGCCGGACGTAGCGTCGGGATCGGGATCGGGATCGAATGGAGGTCACACCGCGAGCGGAGTGCCCGCATCACCAATTCCTTCGTGCCCGCCTTCGTGTCTT
>JALOLD010000043.1 GCA_025456145.1 Thermoanaerobaculales bacterium
TCTGCGGTGAGGACGACCTGGGATCTGCTCTGGGAGCAACGGCTCGGCAGGGTTTCGGTGGCCCTCCTCGGCGGGCTCGTCGCGGTCTTCCTTTTCGAGCTCGGCCCGGAGTCGTGGCGAGCCGCCCTGACCGGCCACCTCGACCGGGTCGTCCTGCCGCTGATGATCGGGCTTCTCCTCTACCGGACGCGCGCGGTGGAGCCGGGCGAGGAGCGCCGCTTCTGGCGTCTGATCGCCGCCGCCCTCACGGTCTGGCTCCTGGGAACGGCGGTGTTCTTCGCCTCCTACACCGCCGAGCTGCCGCGGTGGGTCGACCTCGCGGTCGACGTCTTCTACGTCCTGCTCTACCTGCTGCTCTTCCTGGCCAGCGATCAGCAGCCCCAGCTCACCCGCGGCTGGTCGAAGGGGGACGTGCTCTATCGCTACTCGATCGCCGGGGCGGTGGTCTTCATCGCCATCATGTTCGGCTACTTCGTCGTCGTGCCCTGGGCGGTCGAGCCGTCCGAGAACGCCCAGTACGCAGCGTCGTTCAACCTCTACGTCACCCTCGACACCCTGCTCGCGGTCAAGTTCGGTCTGCTCACCCTCGCCGCCGGAAGCCCCCGTTGGCGGCGGTGCTTCGCCCTGATCGCGCTGGCGGTCGCCGTGCTGGCGGTCGGCGACCTCGTCGAGGGCCTGACCTTCGCCGGGGTGATGGTCGCGGTCACCGGCGCTCGGATCGATGTGGTCTGGCTGTTTCCCCACTTCTTCCTGGCGGTCATGATCCTGACCTGCACCGGTCCGATCGCCGAGCGCGATGTCCAGGCCAGGGGAATGTTGCCGCGGATCCAGAGCCTGCTGCCGTTCTACGCGCTCTCCCTGCCGTTGGTCCACTTCGGGCTCTACGTCTTCGGAACGGTGGACCCGGGGGCGCGCCCCGCCCGCGAGGTGATCGTCTTCTTCGGGCTGGTCGTGTTCGCCGTCCTCAGCCTCGCGCAGCAGCTCGGGCTGGAGCGCGCGATGGCCTCGCTGCGCGCCGACCTGACGATCCGCGCTCTCGACGACAAGCTCCGCGAGTCGCAGCGTCTCGAGTCGATCGGACGGCTCGCCGGCGGCATCGCGCACGACTTCAACAACCTGCTGATGGTCATCAAGAGCTACACCGAGCTGGCCCGCCAGGGCGTCGAGCGGGGGGAGGGGAGCGTCCGGGCGAGGCTCGGGGCGATCGACCACGCCGCCGACCGGGCCGCCGACCTGATCCGCCAGCTGCTCGCCTTCGGTCGCCGTCAGCTGCTCAACCCGGAGGTGGTCCGGGTCAGCGAGCTGATCGTCAGCCTCGAGCCGATGCTGTCGCGGCTCATCGGCGACGACGTCGAGCTGGTCCTCGAGCTCGACGACGACGGCGGCTTCACCCGGGTCGACCCGTCGCTGCTCGAGCAGGTGATCGTCAACCTCGTCGTCAACGGCCGCGACGCGATGCCGCGGGGCGGCAGACTGGTCATCCGGACCCGCCGGGCGCCGTCCCGCGACGGGGGTCAGGTCGACCGTGGCGAAACGTCGCAGATCGAGATCGCGGTCAGCGACACCGGGACCGGGATCGACCCGGCGATCCTCGACCGGATCTTCGAGCCCTACTTCACCACCAAGGACATGGAGAAGGGCACCGGTCTCGGGCTCGCGACGGTGTACGGAATCGTCGAGCAGAGCGGCGGATCGATCACGGTGGAGAGCGAGCTCGGCCGCGGGACGACCTTCACCGTGCGTCTTCCCGAGGTCGCGGCGAGCACGACCGGAAGGCTCGACGTCTCGCCGAGACCGGGGCGGCCGGTGGCCGGCGAGACGGTGCTCGTCACCGAGGACGAGGCGACGATCCGCGAGGCCCTCGTCGAGTACCTCGAGAGCCAGGGGCTGACCGTACTCCAGGCGGTGGACGGGGTCGACGCGCTCGAGGTGGCGGGCCGCCACGACGGTCGGCTCGACCTCCTGGTGACCGATCTGGTGATGCCGCGGATGAGCGGACCCGATCTGGCGGCGCGGCTGAGGTCGGACCGTAACGGGCTCAAGGTCATCTACGTGTCCGGCTACACTCCCGAGACGATGCGCAGCTATGGCGTCATCGGCGACGACGCCGTCTTCCTGCAGAAGCCCTTCACCCTGAGCGATCTGTCCGCGACCATCCGCGAGGTCCTCGACGGCTGACGCGGATGCATCGTTGGCCGCAGCAGACAGCTCGTGAATACTCCGGGCCATGCCTATCCCCTCGAGTCAGGTTGGGGGTGCTTTCGTTCCCGACCCCGATTCCGTTCCCGATCCCGACCCACGCGCGCCCCGACCGTCGGCATCTCGATCCAGTCGATGGCCGAGCTGCGGGCGGGAAGCCCGCGTCACGAGCTCCTTCGTGCTCGCCTTCGTGTTTTGGTGTCTTCGTGGTTGCGACGGATGACCGGACGTCGCATCGGGATCGGGAACGGGATCGGGATCGGTCACAACCTGAACGATCCGGATAGGTATCCTCCGGGTCAGGGAACGACCAGGCTCCAGGCGCCGCAGGCCCCCGACTCGAAGTCGTCGTCGAAGACCGGGTCGGCGTCGGGGCCGGGCCAGCCGGCGAGACGCGCCGCCATCCACCAAAAGGCGCGTCCCTTGAGCAGGCAGACCAGCGAGTGCGAGTGGGCGCAGCTGATCGGTGGGTCGGGGCAGAAGCCGGGGTGGGCGTCGCACCACGGCTGGCACCAGGGGCAGGTGTCGTCGGTCGTCGGGTAGAAGACGCCGCTCGGGTCCCAGCTCTCGATGTCGGCGAAGTCGAACAGGACCATCCCGTGGTCGGAGGCGTACTGGCGGACGTGGTCGTTGTTCTGCTGCAGCGTGGCGCCGCCACCGTCGGTGTGACCGGTCATCAGGATGAAGCGCATCCCGGGGTGGGTCGTCTCGAAGGCGGTCATCGTGTCGAGGTACTGCTGGACCGTCGCCGTCGAGTTCGACGACTGCTCGCCGCACCACGACCACATCGAGTGGTCGAAGAATCCGGTCGCGGCGACCGCGTCGGTCCGCGCGATGCCGTCAGGAGTGCTCCAGTAGTCCGGCGGCTGGATGTAGGTCTCGGGCGGGTTGCCGTCGTAGATGCAGAGGTGGTCGGGGGCACAGGGAGACGAGGCCGGCGGCGATCCGCCGGCGTAGTCGACGGTCAGCGCGAAGCGCGGATCGGTGGTCGCCAGGTGCTCGAGGCCCGAGACGATCTGGCTGCCGTGCGAGGTGTGGGCGTAGTGGATCGCGAGGGCGCGGGCCTGCTCGAGCCACTCGACCGGGACCTGCTCGACGTCGATGCACTCATGGTCGATGACGAGCGCTCCCTGGGCGGCGGCGCTGACTGGCAGGGTGGCGAGGAGGAGACCGAGGAGCGGGGCGGCGGGCGAGGGCTTGACGAGGGGCACGGCGGGCCTCCACGGGGGTGGTGTCACGAGGTCCCGGCCATCGTACCCACGGCTTCGCCGGGCTGCGCTCCGAGTGATTCTTGATCTCGTTCGCCCCGGTGATGTCGGTCACCCCGCCCGGCCGTCTGTACCGTCCGACGGGGACGGCCGATGGATCCGCCGGGCTGGGTCTGGCGCTCGGCGATCAGGTCGAGGAGTCGCGCTTCGACCGGGCGAGCTCGCGAAGCGCGGCCGAGACCTCGCGGGGGGCGGGCGCCTCGCCGCTCAGGCGATTGGCGAGGTCGTCGAGGAGCTCGGCCTCGCGCTGCGAGCGGTCGCGCAGCGAGCCGACCATCCGGTTGAAGGGCTGCTCGAGGTCTGCCAGGTGGTCGTGTCGGCGGAGCCTCAGGGCGATGTTGAGATCGCCCTCCCGGACCCGGTCGAGGCGCTGCCTGACCGCGTACACCGCGCCCACCGTCCGATGGGTGTGGACGATGGTGGCGATCGCGACCGCGACGACGAGAGCACAGGACGCTGCCGCCATCAGCGCGGCGAAACGGGCGTCCTGGCGGGCGAGCACCGGCTCGAGCTGGGGGACCGCCGAGGTCAGGGCGGTGCTCTGGGCGGTTCGGAGCAGGGCGAAGCCGAGGTTGACGGCGACCAGCAGCACCGCGACCAGGGAAGTCGTCATCAGGGTCGTCCTGAGCTGACGCCTGGGGTCGATCAGGTAGCGGCGGCGCGAATGTCGCCGGCCGGCGGGTCTCTGGTCCGCGGTGTCGGAGCGGGCCGAATCCTGGGTCGTCACCTTCTCACCTCCTCGCGGGGACGGCCCCGCAGGCTTGTCGGATAGCGATCGAGCGGCGGGGCGTCGGCGCCGCACCTCACGGCGAGGCCTCGACCACCGAGCGCAGGACGTTGAGCGGACCCTCTCGCCGTACCGCCGCGAGCTCGTCGGGATCGCCGACGAGCAACGAGCCCGCGAAGCCGAGGGCGTTGACCGACACGGTCCGCCAGTGCTCGCGGCGGCGGGGGACGAGCAGCAGCCAGCGACGGGTCACGAGCAGATTGTAAGGCCGACTGTCGTCGAGGATCCCGAGCGATCGCCGAGCCTCGTCGTAGGCCCCTGCGAGCTCGGAAACGCGGTTCGGGGTCAACTGCCGGCCGTCGAGGGGTATCAGGGTGTGCTCGAAGGGCAGCGCGGGGAGCCGGCTGAGCCGCCCCGGCGCGAGCGACGGGTCGACGATCGCGTCGAGGGGCGTGGCGAGCGGCCCCCGGCCGAGGGGCAGGGGGACGAGCTGCAGGTGCTTGTGCTCCTGGCTCGCACCGGCGACCACCCCGGCGTTGTAGAAGCCGAGCCCGTCGACCTCGGCCATGCAGTGGGCGAGCGCCTCGAGATCGCCGTCGTCGAGGAGCGCCCGCTGCGGCTCGAAGGTGCGCGTCACGATGAGCAGGTGCCGTTCGAGCACGTTGAACTTGTTGAGGACCGCGTGGTGGCGAGGCGGAACCGGGCCCAGCGAGAGCTCGGGGTCGGGGGGCAGGAACGGGTTGGACCGCGCCGAGGTCGTCGCGAGCCCGGCCCGGCGCTTGGTCCGCTGGAGCGTGCTGACGTGAACGATGAACGGGATGCCGGCGTCCTCGACGATGGTGGTCTCGGTCGGGATCGAGACCAGAGCGCCGCTCAGGGCCGCCCGGGCGGAGGTCGAGCCGATCCGATCGACGAGAGATGGCACGTGCGAAGTGTACCGAACCGGCGTGACGCGACGGAGACGCCGGCGAAAACGACCACGGTGCTGGTATCCTGGGACCCACAGGCTCGGGGGGCACGATGAGCGCGGGTGCAGCGGGAGGTGGCTTCCGACGATGACTGATCGCCGAACCGGATCGACCCGATGAGCACGATGTCCCTGCGGACCCGGATGATCGTGGTGACGGTGGGCGCCACCCTCGTCGCCTGTGGCGCGCTCATCGCCGTCGGCTACGAAATCAACCGGCGCGAGGTCGAGGAGGCGGTCAGGGGTCGAGCCGGAGCGATCGCCAGGCGCATCGACCTCGTGGTCGGCGAGGGCTCGGCGTTTCAGACCCAGGAGAGCGTCGACCGGATGGTCGCATCGGAGAGCTTTCTCGCGGCGGTGGTCTTCTCGCCGGGCCGCGAGATCATCGCCGTCTCGCCGTCGACCGCGGATCTCGGCCCTCCGTTGACCGAGTGGACCGACGGGCCGTCCGGGCTTCGGGAGGTGCGCATCGGCGGTGAGGACGCGATCGCGGTCGCGATCGAGCTCGACGCCGGGGGTCGCGCCTGGCTCGCCTTCGACCGCTCGCCCTACCGGGATGCCGAGCGCCGGATGCGTCTCGCCTGGGCGGTCGCCGGCTCGACCGCCGTCCTGATCGCCGTTGTGGCGGCCTTCATCGTCAGCACCGTGTCGAGACGGCGGATCGGGGCGGTTCGTGCGACCATCGAACGGCTCGGCCGGGGCGAGCTCGGTGCGAGGTGCGAGGTTCGAGGGCCGATCGAGGTGGTCGAGATCGCCCGGGCGGTCAACGAGATGGCCGAGCGGCTGAGCGGGTTGTTCCGGGAGCTCGGCAACGAGCGCTCGGCCCTCGAGCAGCAGGTGTCGGGGCGGACCCGCGAGCTCGAGCAGGCGAACCGGCTGCTCATGGACATCGCCAACCGGGACGCCCTGACCGGTCTCGCCAACCGGCGCCGGCTCGAGATGGAGCTCGAGCGCAACATCTCGTTCTCCAAGAGGACCGGCCAGCCCCTGGCGGTCATCATGATGGACCTCGACAAGTTCAAGATCTGCAACGACACCGCGGGCCACCTGGTCGGCGACAACATCCTGCGCGCGGTCGCCTCGACTCTTCGCTCGAGGGTCCGGGTGACCGACCTGGTGGTTCGCTGGGGCGGCGACGAGTTCTGCATCCTGGTCCCGGCGACCCAGCCGCAGGGCGCCATCGCCGCGGCGGAGAGCCTGGTCGACGCGGTCAAGGAGGCGACGGCGGCGATCCCTCTGCCCGAGCCCCTCGAGGCGCCGACGGCGTCCGCCGGCGTCGCCTGCTTCCCCGAGGACGGCGAGGACCCGCACACCCTCATCCTCAACGCCGACGCCGCGCTCTACCAGGTCAAGGCGACCGGCCGCGGCAGGGTCCTCCGGTACTCACCCGGGTACTCGAAGGACTGAGTACCGCTGCGCGCGATCCGGGCTACACTCCGCGAGCCCGAAATCGTGATCGAGGGGAGGTCCGACCATGCCCAAGCCGATGACGTCCGCTCTCGTGCTCGCCGCCGTGCTTGGCGGGCTTGGCTGCGGCGGGGCCGGGGATCCAGCAGCGGTCGGCGATGGTGCGACTGCCGCCCCCGTCGGGGCGACGCCGGCGCCGGAGCTCCTCGAGCCGCCGTTCACCAGCGAGGAGATCCGCAGCGCCTGGGTCGAGGGGCTGTACCTCACGATCCGTCGCCGTTTCGACGGCATCGACGTCTTCGAGCGCTGGCAGGTCGTCGCGGCCGACGAGCACGGCGCGACCATCGAGTCGGTGGTCGTCGACCCGGCGGGGATCCCGATCAGCGAGCCGATGAGGCAGACCTCGAGCTGGGACGAGCTCCGGGACCACGCGTCGTTCCCGCGGGACCGGGCGGCTCGCGAGGAGGTGACCCGCGAGACCGCGCTCGGCGCCTACGAGGGATGGCTCTACACCGTGACCGACCCCGAGACCGGCGCGCGCACCGAGTTCTTCTTCGCCCGGGCGCTGCCCGGCGCGCCGCTGACGATGAAGGTGCTCCGAGACGGCGAGGTCGCCCTCGATTTCGAGCAGCTCGAGCGGGGAATGGTCGACGGAGGGTGAGCCGAACCGGCCCGAGGGCCGGTCGCCGGCCGGGTTGCAACCCGCGGCGGCGTCCCGCGTAATGAAATCAGGACTCAAAAACCCGAGGAGGTCAGCATGACCCACCCGTCCCACGGACGCTTCGTCTGGTACGACCTGATGACCACCGACCCGATCGCCGCCACGGCCTTCTACAACCAGCTCATCGGTTGGGGCACCCAGCCGTGGCAGGGCGGCGGCATGCCCTACACCATGTGGACCACCTCGGGCGGGCCGATCGGCGGCGTCATGGATCTTCCTCGGGAGGCCCGCGACGCCGGGGCGCCGTCGCACTGGCTGGCCTATGTCGGCGTTACCGACATCGAGGCGACGTGCCGGCGCGCCGAGGCGCTCGGGGGCGCGGTCCTCCACCCGCGGACCGACATCCCGGGCGCCGGCTGCTTCGCCGTGCTCCGCGACCCCCAGGGCGCGGTGTTCGCGGTCTACTCGTCGGACAACTTGTCGACCGACGAGGCGACACCGCCCGGGATCGGTCAGATCTCGTGGCACGAGCTCGCGACCAGCGACCTCGAGGCGGGCTATGCCTTCTACCGCGACCTCTTCGGGTGGGAGGTCCAGCAGGAGGACCTCGACATGGGTGGGGGCTGGATGTACCGGATCTACGGCCAGCCGGGCGGCCTCCCCCTCGGCGGGATGTTCACCAAGCCGGACGAGATGCCGGGCCCGCCGTGCTGGCTCTACTACATCGCGGTGCCGAGCGTCGACGAGGCGGTCGCCCGGGTCAAGGAGATCGGGGGCCGGGTCCTCAACGGCCCGATGGAGGTCCCCGGCGGCGACCTCATCGCCCAGTGCGCGGACCCGCAGGGCGCGGTCTTCGCGCTCCACTCGAAGGTCCCCGCGGGTGAGAAGGGCTGACCGCCCAGCGACCATCCCCGGCGTCTCGCCACGCCAGGCCCTCGGGGGTCCCTGGGTCAATCAGAGACGGCTCGCCGGGCGTAGTGGCGCCGCGCCTTGGCCCGGTTGCCACAGCTCGACATCGAGCACCACTTGCGGCTGCGGTTCCGGCTGGTGTCGAGGAACAGCCAGGAGCAGGTGCCCGAGGCGCACTCGCGGATCCGCGTCGCGTCCTCCGACGTCACGAGGTCGGCCAGGGACCGCACGACCGGCCAGAGGATCCGGTCGATCGGAGAAGATACCTCCGACCACCGCCAGCAGCAGCCGCCCTCGGCCGGGGCGAGGGCGAGGTTGGGCAGGGCGGCGCGGAGGGTCGCGTTGACCACCTCGAGATCCTCCGGCGAGGGGTGGCGGTCGGCGGCGATCGCGGCGCACACGCCGAACACCGCCTCGCGAAGCCGGATCGCCGACCCGGCGATGGCGGCGCCCCATCCGGGATCCGCGGCCGCCTGCCGGCGGAGGCGCCCGGCCTCGTCATCGCCGAGCAGTCCGGCCGCGGCGCCCCAGGCGATCAGATCGCCGGGGCCTTGCAGCAGGTCCTCGGCGCAGCGGGGCCGGTCGCCGCAGGTGTTGGCGAAGTCGAGGCAGAGGGGGCCCGCCGAGAACGAGAAAACGTGGTCGTCGTCCATCGTCGCTCCGAGTTTGATTATAACCTACAAAACCACTTGACAGGTTAGAGGCGAGCATCTATATTCTAACCTACGAAATCAATTTCGGTGGTTACGACCGCCGGATCGAGGTGAGCCATGGAAGCACAGGCGGCGGGCGCGGCGATCGACACTGGGATATCCCCATTTCGGGACGACCTGCTCCAGCGGCGACGGGTGCTCGAGTCGTCCTCGCACCGCGACCACTCGGGCGAGCTGCGGCGGCTGCTCGGCGAGGTCGACGCAGCGCTCCATCGGATCGAGACCGGGAGCTTCGGCTCGTGCGAGGTGTGCCACGGGGCGATCGAGCACGAGCTGCTCGGCGCGGACCCGCTGCAACGGGTGTGCCTCGAGTGCCTGTCGACCTCCGAGCGGCGGGCCCTCGAGAGCGATCTCGAGCTCGCCGCCGAGGTCCAGCACACGCTGGTCCCGCGCGGCGGACGGTCGGTGGCCGGGTGGCAGGCCTTCGTCCACTCGCGAGCCGCGGGAGCGGTGAGCGGCGACTTCGCCGACCTCATCGAAGGGGCGAACGGCGACGGGCTCCAGTTCGTGATCGGCGACGTGGCGGGCAAGGGTGTATCGGCCGCCCTTCTCGCCTCCCATCTCCATGCCCTGCTCCGCTCGGTGGCGACCCTCCCGGAGCCCCTTCCGCGGCGGGTCGACCGGGTCAACCGCCTGTTTGCCTCGGTGACGCCGGACAGGGCCTTCGCGACGCTGGTCTGGGGTCATGTCACGGCCGACGGGCACGGCGAGCTGGTCAACGCCGGGCACCCGCCGGCGATGATCGTCGGGCACGGCGGCTGCCGCCAGATCGGGAGCACCGGCATCCCGGTCGGTCTGTTCGCCGGAGCGCGGTACTCGAGCTCGAGCTTCGACCTCGCTCCGGGCGAGCAGCTGGTGCTGGTCACCGACGGCGTGACCGAGAGCGCCGACGCCGGCGATCGCGAGTACGGCGTCGACGGGCTGTGGTCGCTGGTTTCGCCACGCGATCTCGATGCCGAGCTGCCGGAGGTCGCCGGCCGGTACCTCGCCGATGTCGCCAGGCATCGCGGCGATCGCCCCCAGAACGACGACCTCACCCTGATGGTGCTGCGTCGCGACGGCCGCACCGTCGCACCGTGGACCCGGGCTCAGCGGGCGACCTCGAGCACCTTGTAGCCGTCGCGGTCGGCGAGGCGGCAGAGCTCGCCGATGGCGGCGAGGTCGCCCTCCCAGGGCAGGGTGCGGTTGGCCACGACGAGGGCCCGGCCTCCCGGCTCGAGGACCTGAGAGATGGCGCGGAAGATCGCGCGCGCCGGCTGCAGGTCGACCGGAACGCCGCTGTGGAAGGGCGGGTTGAGCAGCACTAGGTCGCAGCTGGCGAGGGGCGGCGGCTCGCCGGCGGCGTCCCACCAGACGACCTCGCACCGGTTCTCGACCCCGAGGCCCGCGGCGCCGGCCCGGGCGCAGGCCGTCGCCCGCCAGTCGATGTCGGCGAGCACGGCGGTCGCGTCGGGCCAACATCCCAGCGCGGCCAGGCCGAGCACGCCGATCCCGCATCCGGGGTCGAAGATCCGCCGGGGCGGGTCGAGCGCGGCGAGATGCTCGAGGAGGAGCCCGGTGCCGGGGTCGAGCCCATCGGCCGAGAACACGCCGGGCGCCGACGGCAGCTCGAAGACCCGACCGCCGGCCACGACCTCGACCGCCGGGGTCGCCGGGAGGGCGGGCCCGGGCCGGTCATCGCGACGCCAGCACGCCACCCGCGCGTGGGCTCGGTTGGCGACGACCTCGCCCGGCCCGCCGAGCTCCCGGGCGAGCCGCTGGGCAGCCGACTTGACGCCGAGGTCGTTGCCGCCGACGAGGAGCAGTCGACCGCCCGGCTCGAGCCGCCGCCAGACCTCGGCCAGGGCCTGCCAGGTGGCGGCGCGGCCCTTCTGGAGGTGGACCACCCCCTGACTGAAAGGCCCTGACCCGACCTCGGACCACCATGGCCGGGCGACGAGGCCGGCGCCGCACGCCCGTCGCCAGCCGCCCCGGTCGGGCAGCACCGCCACCCCGCCCACCGTCGCCACCCCCTCGGCGCCGAAGACCTCGAGCAGGGGACGGGGAGCGAGCACGCCGGGGTCGGCGACGAGCTCCGCGGGTGAGGGACGGGGTCGACGGGACATCGACGCAGAAGGTAGCAGATCGTCGCCTCGCCCGCGGCGATCTCCCGGCCGCCGCGAGGGGACGTGGCCGGGCCGACGATCCGGGTCGGCGTCGTGAGAGAATCGGGGTAGATCCGCCGCGGAGGTCGATCGTGATTCCACTTCGAGGTTGCCTGTCGGCGATGCTCGTGGTCGGGGCGCTGCCGGTCGCCGCCGGCCGCCCGGTCGCGATGCGGGTCGATGTCGAGGCGTTGCGCCCGGAGGGCGGCCGGACCGTGGTCGCGCTGGTCATCGGTGTCGCCCCCGAGGATCGCCTGACCCTGGGCGACGATGTGATGGTCTGGGCCGAGCTGACCCGCGGCGGCGTGCGGGTCGAGCGCCGCGGCTGGGCGCTCAAGACCGGCGACCCGGCCGCGCCGCTCCGGGTCGAGGCGGCGTGGCCGGCCGGAGCCTACGAGCTGAGGGTCGATGTCGCCTCCGGGTCCGGTGGAGGGGAGGGGGTCTGGTGGGGCGAGATACGGGTGCCGGATTCGACCGCCGTGCCCTCGACCTCCGGGCCCGCTCCCACCCCCGCCGTGGTGACGGAACCCTCCGTTGCCACCCCTGCCCCTGACGAAACGCCTGTCCCTGCCGCTGCCGCGGTCCCTGACACTGTCGCTGTCGCTGCCGCTGCCCCTGCCGCTGCCATCTCATCGGACGCGGACGCGGACTCGGACGCGGGTGCAGACGCTGCCATCTCATCGGACGCGGACTCGGACTCGGACGCGGACTCGGACGCGGGCGCAGACGCTGCCATCTCATCGGACGCGGACGCGGACGCGGACTCGGACGCGGGCTCAGACGCTGTCGCTGTCCCTGTCACTGCCGCTGACGCCACCCCTGCCCCTGCCGACGAGCGGGCCGTGAACGATCCGCCTACGGAACCCGAGTCGGTCATCGCGCCTGTCGCTGTCTCTGCCATCACGTCGGACGCGGACGCGGACTCGGACGCGGGCGCAGACGCTGTCATCTCATCGGACGCGGACGCGGACTCGGACTCGGACGCGGGCGCAGAGGCTGTCGCTGTCCCTGACGCTGCCGGTGACGCCACGCCTGCCCCTGCCGACGAGGGGGCCGTGAACGATTCGCCTACGGAACCCGAGTCGGTCATCGCACCTGTCGTTGTCACTGCCATCTCGTCGGACGCGGACGCGGACGCGGACTCGGACGCGGGCGCAGAGGCTGTCGCTGTCCCTGCCGCTGCCATCTCGTCGGACGCGGACTCGGACGCGGACTCGGACGCGGGCGCAGAGGCTGTCGCTGTCCCTGCCCCTGACGCTGGTCGTGTCCTCGCCGTTGCCCTCGACCTCCACCCGCCGAGCGCTTCCGAGCGGTCCTGGATCGCGCCGATGGTGCAGACCCTCGTCGAGAGGGCCGGAGGCTCGGTGGTGCTCGACTTCAGCCGGGGCCCGGTCGGCGGACCGCGGGCGACGAGCCCGGGCGAGATCGCCCGACGCATCGACCTCGCCGATCTGTCGTCGCCCGGTGCGCTCCCCGCCCTGGTGACCGAGGCCCTCGCGGGGCTCCGCGAGGTCCGCGACCGGGCCTGTCTGATCCTCGTCACCGACGGTCTCGGGGGAGCCGGCGGCGCCGGCTGGAGGGAGGCCCGCCGGGCGGCCGGCGACGCCGGCATCCCCATCCTGGCCGCCGGGATCTGGAGCGAAGGCTTCGACCCCGGGCTCCGCAACGACCTGCGGCGGCTCGCCGAGGCCTCCGGCGGAGAGGTGTTCTTCCTCCAGGGCCCTGCCGACTCGGGTGGGCTGCTCGAGCGGTTCGGGCCGGTCATCGACGGCCGAGGACCGGATCACACCGACTCTGGAACCGGCGACCGCTAGCCCGGAGTATTCACGAGGTTTCGTCGCGAGGGCAACGAGGCTGACGCGGATGCATCGTTGGCCGCACCAGACAGCTCGTGAACACTCCGGGCTAGGGCCTCACGGCGTGCGCAGGATGATGGTCCGGCGACCGTCGGTCAGGCTGACCCGGTCGCCGCCGATCTCCTTGACCCGGAAGCCGGCGACGACGCCGCCGACGTGGAGCTCGACCCCGTTGATCTCGACGAAGGGGTCCTCGGCGCGGAAGACGATGTAGTCGAGGCTGAGCCGGACCCCACCGACCTCGGCCTCCATGATGTAGACGTCGTCGCCGTTCTCGCGGCCGGCGAAGCCGGTCGCTGGCTCGGAACCGGTCTCCTGCGGAACGGGTTCCGCGACCGGCGGCCGGCTGTCGCCGCGCGCATCGGTGGCGTCGCGAGCGGAACCGGCGGCACGCTCGGCGGCGCCCGGCGCCGTCGCGGATCGAGGAGGGGAGGCCCCTACCGCCGAGCCGCCCGGCACACCGTCGCCGACATCGCCGCCTCCGCTGCCGCCGTCGACGGACGCGGACGCAGGACCGGTCATCGACGCGGGTCCGGGCGTGGCGCCTGACAGGGGATCATCCACCGGTGCGGCGGGCCCGGTCGCGGCGATCGACGCCGGCGGTTCGCCGCGTCCGAGGAGCCACCACACGGTCAGCCCTCCGCCGATCGTCGCGACGAGGGCGATCGTCGCGCCGACGGCAAGCCCGAGCCCGAGGCCGGAGCGCGCGGGCCGGTCGGCGATGTGCGCCGAGAAGAGGACCCCGCGGCGCTCGACGTCGCGCTCGGCGGCCTCGCGGCGGGCCTTGCGGAGGGCGTCGCCGATCAGGCTCACGATCCGCCCCCGGCGAGCTCGCGGACGGCCCGCCGGACCTGCCAGTAGCCGAGCCGGTCGCGGCCCTCGACATAGCCGGCGAGCAGCGTCTTGTCGCACACCGCGTTGATCAGCCGCGGCACGCCCCGCGAGTGGCGGTAGATCGCGCGGTAGGCGGCGGTGGTGAACGACGGGCGGCCGTTCGAGCCCGCGACCTGGAGCCGGTGGAGGATGTAGGCCTCGACCTCGCCGCGGTCGATCGGCTGGAGGTGGTAGCGGACGGTGATCCGCTGGGCGAGCTGGCGCAGCCGGTCCTCGGCGAGCATCGTCCGGAGCTCGGGCTGGCCCATGAGGACGATCTGGAGCAGCTTGCGGTCGTCGGTCTCGAGGTTGGACAGCAGCCGGACCTGCTCGAGCAGCTCGGGCGACATGTCCTGGGCCTCGTCGATGACGAGCACGACGTCGCGCTCGGCGCGGGCCCGCTCGAGCAGGTAGTCGTTGAGGCGCTCGGTGAGGCGGACCCGGTCGTTGCCGCCGTCGTCGAGGCCGAGCTCGCGGAGGATCGAGCGCATCAGCTGGATGCCGGTCATCACCGGGTTGAGGATCAGCGCGGTCGCGGTCCCGTCGCCGAGCTCCTCGAGCAGCGCGCGGCACAGCGTGCTCTTGCCGGCGCCGACCTCGCCGGTGATCTGGATGAAGCCCTTGCGCTGGGTGATGCCGAAGACCATGTGCTCGTAGGCCTCGCGGTGGCGGCGGCTGAAGAAGAGAAACCGCGGGTCGGGCGTGATGTTGAAAGGCAGGGCCTTGAGGCCGTAGAAGTCCTCGTACATGCGGGGCACCGATTGTACTCCGCGCCGGGCGCTGCGCGGCTCCCGCTCCCGCTCCCGCGTCCGCGTCCCCGCCCGTGCCCACCGTTTCTGCGGAGGCGGCAACCGCGGCAGCGGCAGCGCCTCAGGGGACCGTCGAGCTCCACCGCGTCGTGGCGCCCGACTCGAAGCCGTCGGCGAAGAGCACCGCGCCGACCTCGAGGTAGAGGACCATCCCGTCGTGGTCGGAGGCGCGGTCGGGCACGCTGTCGTCGCCGATCAGGTAGCCCGGCGACTCGGCGTTGCCGCGGCCGTACTGCTGGTCGGCGACATAGGGCCGGGCGGCGCGGCCGACCAGGGCGTGGTCGAGGACCTGGCGGGTTCCCCGGTAGAGGTACGAGTAGCGCTCGCCGGCGGGCACGCGGTCGAGCTGGTTGGCCAGGGTGGGGTAGGTGATCTCGGGGCCGGACAGCAGGTTGTGCTCGGGCGTCACCTCGCCGCGGATCTGGCCGATGACGTCGACATAGCCGTCGGTGAACTCGAAGGCGTTGGAGTCGCCGATCAGGACCAGCGGGCGGTCCGGGTCCAGGGTCTGGATCGTCTGGACCTTGTCGGCGATCGATTGGGCCTGCTGGAACCGCTTCTGCCGGGCGTAGTCGTCGAGGGGGTCGGCGACCCCGTTGAGCGAGCGGTTGTGGTTATTCATCACCGTGATGTCGAAGCTCGCGCCGCCGCCGACCCAGGTCCCCTCGAGGAGGAGCGGCGGGTGGTCGAAGAGCTTGGTCCCCCAGCCGACCAGGATGTCGTCGAAGCCGAGCTGGGTGATCGACACCCCCTGGACGGTGTCGCGGACCAGGTAGCCGACGTTCATTCCGAAGGCGTTGTTCCCGGGCACCAGGTGGGCGGTGTAGGAGACGGTCGGGTCGGCGGCCTCGATCTCGGCGGCGAGCGCGGCCAGCACGCCGAGGCTCTCGACCTCCTGGACGCCGAGCACGTCGGGGGCGCCGAGCACCTCGAGGATGAACCGGCGGAGCTTGGTCCGGCGGACCAGGTACTCGGCGGTGGGCACGACCTCGTCCTGGGTCAAGGGGTCGTCGATGTCGTCATAGTGGCGGAGCAGGTTGAGCGAGGCGACGGTCATCTCGGTGGGCGCGGCGGGGCGCACCGGCTCGACGGCCGGCGGTCCCGGGGTGAGGGAGAGCAGATCCGCGGCCCAGATCTCCCAGCCTCCGTACTCGTAGGCCAGGGGCCCGCTGACCTCGTAGGTGTCGCCCGGCCGGGCGATCTGGTTGGGCAGGCCGAGCTTGTCCGGGTCGACCTCGAAGATCTCCGGGTTGCCGTCGAAGATCGGCACCGTCGGCGGCAGCCCGGGCATGCCCGGGTACTCGGCGCCGATCTCGCGGAAGGGCATCGGCCCCGGAGTCGCGATGGCGTGGAACTCGGCCTCCGGATCGCTCGAGAAGTACTGGCTCGGACCGACCACCAGCCCGGCGGCGGCGACCAGCATCCCCTCGTAGCACTCGTACTCGAGGGCGCAGCTCGGCAGGTTCGGGTCGGGCGAGGGCGTCGACCCGTCGAACAGGATCGGCGCCGGCATCGGGACCGGCCCGACGTTGATGCTGATGGTCAACGGCCCCTCGAGCTGGGTGAAGCCGTAGAGCTCGACCACCGTTCCGGTGACCTCGGTAAGATAGCCGAGGTGGAGGCCCGGGGGCGATGGGGCGCCGGTGTAGACGTACAGCCCCTCCGAGGTGTCGGGGTTCCCGTCGTCGAAGCCGTCGACGGTCTGGAGGAAGAAACCCTCGGGTCCGATCGCGGTGACCACGGCGTCGACCGTGGTGACGGCGCTGCCCTCCAAGGGCGAGCTCTCGCCGGCGCCCTGGATGACGTGGATCGGCACCGGGTCGTCGTTGAGGATCGTGCCGACCCCCTGGCCGTCGAGGACCTCGACGCCCGCGCCGGTCAGGTTGTCGAGGTCGACCAGGAAGCGCTCGTCGGCCTCGCCGTCGAGGTCGCCGATGACCGTGACCTCGAAGGTCGTCGAGGTCGAGCCCTGGGGGATCGTCACCCCGGTCGAGGAGGCCGGGGTGTAGTCGAGCCCCGCCGCGGTGGCGGTGTCGTCGGCGGTGGCGATGTCGAAGGTCACCCCGCCGGCCGGCGCCGGCGCGGTCAGGCCGATGGTGAAGGTGAAGACCGTCGTCCCGCCGTCGCCCTCGGGCCCGGCGACGTCGTCGACGCCGATGCCGATCCCGCCGAGCGACCCGCCGTTCGGCGTGACCGCCTGGTCGGCGAAGGTCGCCGAGAGGTCCTCCGAGGTCTCGTCGTGTCCGGTCAGGCCGTTGCCGCCGGTCGGGGTCTCGGCGCCCTCGTCGGGGTCGGTGCGGGTGAACGACTCGCCGATCGCGTGCGCGCCGTTCGAGACGACGTCCTGCCCGGCGATGGCGGTGTCGGCGAGGTACGGCGTCGGGGTGGTGCCGGGGTCGGGTCCGTCGAGGCTGACGCCGGTCTTGTCGACCGCCTCCACCTTGTCGCCCCAGACCGCGTAGTCGAGATCCTGGACCAGGTCGGTGAGGCCGTCCCAGTGGTAGAGCACGACGACCTCGCCGTCGTTGGTCAGCCCGCCCTGGCCGTTGACCGCTCCGGGCAGCGCCTCGCGCAGGTCGGGGACGGCGTCGGGGGACGGGCCGTCCTCATACAGCTCGTAGGTCGGCGGGGCGCCATAGCTGGCGGCGAAGTCGTCGGAGCCGGCGATCGCGACGGTCTGGTACTCGCCGGGACCGATGCTGGCGCCCTCCGGGAAGCGGGCGTGGAAGTCGGAGAAGCCGCCGCCGCCCGCGTTGGCGCCGGTGACGATGTTGTAGTAGTAGGTGGCGCCGCCGGCGAAGGTCGCGTCGGTGAGATAGACGTCCGACAGGTCGATCGAAGCGCCCGTCGGGTTGAAGATCTCGACGTACTCGCCGGCGGTCGGCGTGACGACGACCTCGGAGACGAGCAGGTGGTCGGCGGCCCGGGCGGCCGGTCCGAGGAGACAGGTCAGGGCGAGGGCGGTCACGATCGGGGCGACCATCGGCTTGCTCATGCGCTTCGTCTCCAGCGTCGACGTTGGCCGACCGTCGGGGATGACGCCGGTGGCCGGCTCGCGATGGCGCTACGGTACATCCTCCCGGTTCGGTTGCGGTGAAGACGACGAAAAGACCGCCGACGGGATCGCGAGGATCCCGCCGGCGTGGGGGGGTCTCGGCCCGATCTCAGAGCGCGGCGGCGATGAGCCCGGGAAGGACGAGCCAGAGCAGGCCCTTGACGAGGAAGAAGGTGAAGCCGGCGATCCCGAGCCTCTTGGCGATCGAGCCCGGGCGGGCGGGCGAGGCGGTGGTGGCGGCGGTGTCGGGGTGACCCATCGGTGCCTCCCTGGTCATCCGGGCCGGCGCTCAGGCCGCCCGGCGGGCGCCGTCGGCGACCGCCCGTCGGCCGCCGAACGGAACCAGCGCGGGCACCCGGTCGCGGTAGTCGGTGTAGCGACGGCCGTGCTCGGCCACCAGGTCGCGCTCCTCGATCCGCATCGCCACCAGGATGTACGTGGTCGAGGCGAGGGCGAAGACGAGGTGGGCGACGGTCATCGTCGGGGTCGCCCACATCAGGGTGATCCAGCCGACATAAATCGGATGGCGGACGACCCGGTAGAGGGCCGGTGTGGCGAACTCGAGCCGGGTGTAGGGGCGGCCGCGCAGGGCGAGCCAGACCTGACGAAGCCCGAACAGGTCGAAGTGGTTGAGCATGAAGGTCGAGGCGACGAGAATCGTCCAGCCGAGACCGTATAGCCCGTAGAGCACGGCGGCGCCGGCGGTGCTCTCCACCGACCAGACGACGCCGCCCATCGGCTGCCACAGCCACATCAGCAGACCGAGGGCGAGGCCGGAGAGCAGGACATAGGTGCTGCGCTCGGCGGCCGGCGGGATGATCCGGGTCCACCAACGCTTGAAGGCCGGCCGCGCCATCACGCTGTGCTGGACGACGAACAGGGCCAGCAGGGCGAGGTTGAGAAGCAGCGCGACGCCGAGCCCGCCGTCGCGGGCCGAGTCGATGCTCCGCGGCACGCCGATGTTGCCGAGCCAGCCGGCGCCGTAGAGCAGGCTGGCCATTCCGACGGCGTAGCTGACGATCCCGTAGGCGAAAATGACGATTCGGTTCATGTCTCGATCCTCCGTGGTTTCCGATCTCACCCGGGCCCTACGCGGTCGGGCGGAGAAACCCGCCACCAGCGGTTCGCGATGGCCCCCGGCGCGGGGAGGACGATGGCAAGGTGGCGCGAGGCGAACCGGGGCTCGCGAGTCGGCGAGGGGCGAGCGCTTCCCTCGATTCCGGTCAGCCCGCAACCGACTCGCGGTGAGAAGGCGAGCCCTTCACCACCGCGAGGGCCGCGTCCACCGCGGGACGGCTCGACTCGAGGCAGGCGGAACGCTCGGCCTCGAGCCGGGCGGCGGCCTCGCCGGTCCGGCCGATCGCGGCGAGGGTTCGCGCGAGCTGGATCGTCGGCATGGTGACCTCGTCGTGCCGGTGATCCGGCCCGTCCCGGCCGAGCGGGATCGCCCGCTCGAGATCGGCGATCGCCCCCGGGTGGTCGCCGAGGTCGAGCCGGACGACCGCGAGCTCGCGCAGGATCGCGCCGACATAGGAGTGGTCGCTGCCATAGACCCGCTCGCGGATCGCCAGGGCGCGCTCCATCAGCGGGATCGCCGCCTCGCTGTCGCCGAGGGCGTGGAGCGCCCCCCCGAGGTTCTTGAGCTGGGTGGCGACATCGGCGTGGTCGGGTCCGTAGGCCGCCTCGGCGATGTCGACCGAGCGCTGGAAGTGGTCCCTCGCGGCGAGGTGGTCGCCACGCTCGGTCGCGATCAGGCCGAGGTTGTTGAAGATCCACCCGACCTGCGGGTGATCCGGGCCGAGGGCCGCCGTCCAGATCGCCATCGCCTGCCCGAGCTTGGCCTCGGCCTCGTCGAGGCGGCCCTGCTCGCGCAGCAGGTTCGAGTGGTTGTTGAGCACCATCCCGACCGCCGGGTGCTCGGGTCCGAAGCCGCGGGCGATGAGCGGCAGCACCTCGGTGTAGAGCGCGTCGGCGCGCTCGATCTGGCCGGTGTTGCGCAGCGAGTGAGCGAGGTTGAACTTGGCGGCGGCGGTGTAGGGGTGGTCGTCGCCGGCCGAGCGCTCGAGGACCGCGATGGCCTCATCGAAGAGGACGATCGAGGCCTCGAACTCGCGCTGGTCCTGGACCACCCCGGCGAGCCGGTTGAGCGCCGCACCGTAATCGACGTGGTCCTTTCCGAGGGCGGCGGCGAGGTCGGCGACGGCCTCCTCGTGGAGCCGTCGCGCGGTCTCGAGGTCGCCGTCGTAGCTCGCCACCAGGCCGAGGACGTCGCGGACCCGGGCGGTGTCCGGGTGCGCCGGACCGAGCGCCGCCTCGCGCAGGGCGAGCGCCTCCTCGAGGACGGCCCGGGCCGCCTCGGTGTCGCGGAGACGCTCGTGGACCCGCCCGAGGGCAAAGAGCGAGGCGGCGAGGTCGAGCTCGCGGTCGCCGGGATGGCGGCGCCGGATCTCGACCGCCCGCTCGAGCAGCGCCCCGGCCTCGTCGTAGTGGGCGAGCTCGCGGTAGGTGTCGCCGATGACGGTCATCATGGCCGCCTGCAGCTCGGGCTGGCCGGCGAGCTCGGTCTCGATCCGCTCGGCGCCCCGGTCGAGGAGCTCGCGCGCGGTCACCTGCTCGCCCCTCGAGCGGTTCGGCGCCGAGACCTGGAACAGACCGTGGAGAAACGTCGAGACCTCACCGGCCTTGGCCGCCTCGAGGCGGGCCCGGTCGCGCTCGCGCCCTACCTCGAAGGTGGAGAAGCCGACCAGACCGACGACGACCACCGCCGACGCCGCCGCGGTCGCGGTGGCCGCCGAGTGGCGCCGGACGAAGGTCGAGAGCCGGTAGCCGATGGTGTCGGGACGGGCCGAGATCGTTCGGCCGTCGAGAAAGCGCTCGATGTCGACGATCAGCTGGGCGACCGAGGGGTAGCGGCGCTCGGGCGCCTTGCGCAGGCAGGTCAGGACGATCGTGTCGAGGTCGCCGTCGAGCTCGCGTCGGAGGCGGCTCGCGGGGGCCGACCGGGAGGCGGCGATCTCACCCGCCGTCGGCGCCTGCCGACCGGGTAGGGGGGTCGGCTCGCGGCGACCGCCGACCGCCGTGCTCGGGCGCAGCGGAGCGAGCTCGCGGATGGCGAGCAGCACCGACGCGGTGGCCGGCGACCCGGCGGCGTAGGGCCAGCAGCCGGTGAGCAGCAGGTAGAGCAGCACCCCGAGCTGGTAGATGTCGGTCGCGGTGGTGATCGCGCCGCCCGAGATCTGCTCGGGGCTCGCGAAGGCCGGGGTCATCGCGCGCAGGTGGGTCCGGGTGTGCTCGGCCGCGTCGTCGTCGAGCAGCTTGGCGATGCCGAAGTCGAGCAGCTTGACGTCGCCGTCGCCGGTGACCAGGATGTTCGAGGGTTTGATGTCGCGGTGGACGACCAGGTTGCGGTGGGCGTACTCGACCGCTCGGGCGATCTCGAGGAAGATCCGCAGCCGGCGCCGCAGGCCGAGCCGCCGGGCGTCGCAGAAGACGTCGACCGGCTCGCCCTCGACGAGCTCCATGACGATGAACGAGCGACCGTCGGCGGTGATCCCGGCGTCGAGGAGCTGGGCGATGTTGGGGTGGCGGGCGAGCGCGAGGATCTGCCGCTCGCGGTGGAAGCGCTCGAGCATGTGCTCGCCGTCGGCCCCCGGCTGGATCAGCTTGAGGGCGACCAGCTGGTGGAAGTCGTCGTCGGCCCGCTCGGCGAGGTAGACCACCGCCATCCCGCCCCGCCCGAGCTCGCGCAGCACCCGGTAGCGGCCGACCAGGGCGCCGCGGAGCTCGGCCGAGCCGTCCGCGAGCTCGCGCCCGACCGCGGCGGCGAAGGCGCCGTCGAGGGCGCCCCCCGGGCCGAGCCGGGTGTCGTCGCCCTCGCACCGCGCCACCAGCCGCTCGACCAGGGTGCGGAGCTCCTCGTCGTCGCCGCAGACCTCGGCGATCACGGCCCGCCGCCGCTCGGCGGGCGAGTCGAGGACCCGGTCGAGGATCCGGTCGGCGGCCCGCCAGCGGCTCTCAGAGATCGGCTCGGCCATCGCTTCCGTCGAGGGCCTCGCGCAGCCACGCCCGCGCCTTCATCCAGTCGCGCTGCACGGTCCTCAGCGACAGGTCGAGGGCCTCGGCGGTCTCCTCCTCGGTGTAGCCGGCAAAGAAGCGGCACTCGACGATCCGCGCCATCCGGTCGCTGTGGCGGGCGAGCTCGGAGAGCGCGCGATCGACGTCGAGCAGGTGCCGCGCCTGGCCGTCGGCGATCTCGGGGGCCTCGTCGAGGGGCACCGGCTGGGCGGCCCCGCCGCGCTTGGCGGCGGTGCGGCGGCGGGCGTGGTCGGCCATGACCTGACGCATCGCGTGCGCCGAGATCGCGAGGAAGTGGCCCCGGTCGCGGGCGTCGAGACTCCTCTGGTCCGCCATCTTGAGGTAGATCTCGTGGACCAGCACCGTGGTCCCCATGGTCGGCGACGACCGGCCCCGCCGGAGCTGCCAGTGGGCGATCCGGCGCAGGTCGTCGTAGAGCAACGGCACCAGCCGGTCGAACGCCTCGCGATCGCCGTCCCGATAGGCCAGCAAGAGCTCGGTCACCCCGTCCATGGACTCGTCGACCCCCTGATCTTGATTCTGAGGCTCAATTATAGGGAAACGCGGGCGAAATCGCCAGGGGAGGGCGTCGTGGCGAGGGCTGGTGGCGGGAATCGAGCCGGCACCGCGTAGTGGGGGGTGACGGCGGACCGGAGCCTCCGACCGCCGAGCACCATGCCAGCGAGGAGAACGAGATGACCGAGATCGCATCCAACGCCGCGACCACCGGCGAGCCCGTCGCCATCCAGGACACCGTTCCGGACAACCACTGCGTCGGCTGCGGCCCGGACAACCCGCACGGCCTGAGGATCAAGAGCTTCTGGAGCGGCGACCTCGAGACCGTGTGCGTCTTCGAGCCCGCGCCGCACATGGCCTCGGCGCCGCCCTCGATCGTCAACGGGGGGATCATCGCGACCCTCGTCGACTGTCACTCGGTGTGCACCGCGGTGGCCTACGGCCGCCGCCTCGACGGGATCGGGCCTTTGATGCCGGGCGCGCTCTACGCCACCGGCTCGCTCAACATCTCCTACCTGCGACCGGCGCCGATCGACCGGCCCCTCGAGCTGCGCGCCCGGATCGTCGGCGTCGCCGAGCGCAAGACCGTCGTCGAGTGCACCGTCACCTCGGATGGCGTGTGCTGTGCGACCGCGACGGTCGTCGCCGCCCGGGTCGCCGCGGGATGGGGCAGGGGAGGCTCGCGGGTCGCCACACAGGCCGTCCCCGCCCCGGCCCAGACCCTCGGCGGGTGGGCGGCCGGATCGCCGGAGGACGGTCTCGCGAGGACCGCCTGAGCCGACGCCTCGCCGGCGCTCCTCGAGAGGCGCGCTCGGCTATCATCGGCTTCCCGGGAGGCACGATGCGGCCACGGATGCGGTTGCTCGAGGACGGGTTGATCGACCGGATCGTCGACGAGGCGAGGGAGGTGCTCGCCGAGGTCGGCATCAGGATCGAGAACGCCGGAGCGGTCGGTTTGCTCGCCGATCACGGCGGCCGGATCCTGCCCAACGGACGGGCCTCGATTCCCGGCGACCTGGTCGACCGGGCCCTCGCCTCGGCGCCCCCGTCCTTCAAGCTGTTCGACGTCGCCGGCGAGCCGACCCACGACTTCGCCGGGTCCGTGCTCCACGTCGCGCCGGCCTCGTCGGCGATCCTCGTCCTCGACCCGGTCACCGACCGGGCGCGCCCTCCGGTCACCGCCGACTATCTGACCTATGCCAAGGTGGTCGGCGGGCTGCCCGGGATCGACGCCCAGAGCACCGCCTTCGTCCCGTCAGACGTCGAGCCCGCGATCTCCGACGCCTACCGGCTCTTCCTGAGCCTGCTGACCTGTCCCAAGCCGGTGGTCACCGGCGCCTTCTCGGCCGACGGGATCGCCCCGATGCACGACCTGCTCCTCGCGGTCCGCGGCTCCGACGAGGCCCTCGCCGAGCGGCCCCTCGCGATCTTCTCGTGCTGCCCGACCGCGCCGCTCACCTGGACCCACGACGGCGCGGCCAACCTGCTCGACTGCGCCGGCGCGGCGGTCCCGGTCGAGATCGTGCCGGTCCCCCTGTCCGGTTTCATGGCGCCGGTGACCCTGGTCGGCACCCTCGTCCAGCACACCGCCGAGGTGCTGAGCGGGGTCGTCCTCGGCCAGCTCGCCCGACCCGGGACGCCGATGCTCTTCGGCGGCTGCCCGGCGATCTTCGACATCCGCACCGAGTCCGCGCCGATGGGCGCGGTCGAGTCGATGATGCTGGCCTGCGGCGCCGCCGAGATCGGCCGCCGGCTCGGTCTGCCGACCCAGGGCTACATCGGTCTCGCCGATGCCAAGACCCTCGACGCCCAGGCCGGCCTCGAGACCTCGATGGGCGTCACCCTGGCCGCCCTGTCGTGCTTCGACAACGTGTCGGGGCCCGGGATGCTCGACTTCATCAACTGCCACAGCACCGCCAAGCTGGTCGTCGACCACGAGGTCTTCGCGATGGCGCGGAGGCTCCGTCAGGGGGTCGAGCCGCGCGACGACTTCCCGGCGCGGCCGCTCGTCGAGGAGCTGCTCGCCGAAGGCCATCTCCTGATCGCCGACCACACCCGCCGCCACCTGCGAACGGAAATCCACTTCCCGGGCCCGGTGATTGACCGCGCGCCCCGGCCGCGATGGCTCGCCGAGGGCGCGTCGAGCCTCGCCGAAAGGGCCGCCGCCGAGATCGCCCGGCTCGTCGCGGGCCACGTCCCGAGCCCGCTGCCGGCGAGCGTCCGCGCCGATCTCGAGGAGCGGATGCTCGCCGCGGCGCGGAGCTGCGGCATGGACCGCCTGCCCGACCGGACGCCGTGAGAGAATCGGCGGATGGAGGCGGTCGCCGTCGCCCACCCGAACATCGCCCTCGTCAAGTACTGGGGCAAGGCCGACCCGTCGCGCAACCTGCCGGCGGTGGGCTCGATCTCGATCACCCTGGACACCCTCACCACGACGACCCGGGTGCGCTTCGGGCGCGAGCTCGACGGGGACATTCTGACCCTCGACGGCGAGCCGGCGTCCGCCGAGCGGTCCGACCGGGTGAGCGCCTGCCTCGACCTGCTCCGTGAGCGCCGCCCCGGGCTTGGCCACGCCGAGGTCGTGAGCCGCAACTCCTTCCCGACCGCGGCCGGCCTCGCCTCGTCGGCCTCGGCCTTCGCCGCCCTGGTCACCGCGGTCAACCCTCTCCTCGAGCCGCCGCTCGGCGACGCCGAGCTCGCCGAGATCGCCCGGCGGTGCTCGGGCTCGGCGCCGCGCTCGCTGCTCGGCGGCTTCGTCGAGCTCGCCCTCGAGGGCGACGGGACCGTGCTGCGGCGGCTGCTCGACCGCCGCGAGTGGCCGCTCGAGGTGGTCATCGCGGTGGTCTCGCGCGACGCCAAGCCGGTCGGCTCGACCGCCGGGATGGAGCTGACTCGGACCACCTCGCCGTACTACGAGGCGTGGCTGGCGACCTCGACCACCGATCTCGCCGCCGCCCGGTGGGCGATCGCGGCGCGCGACATCGAGGCGCTGGCGGCGGTCGCCGAGGGCAGCTGCCTGGCGATGCACGCGGTCGCCATGGCCGCCCGACCGGGTCTCGTCTACTGGGGCGCGCCGACCGTCGACGGCCTGCACCTGGTGCGCGAGCTGCGTCGCCGCGGGACGCCGGTCTTCTTCACCATCGACGCCGGGCCCCAGCTCAAGGCGGTCTGCGGACCCGGCTCGTCGGACGCGGTGGCGGCCGCCCTCGCCGGGGTGCCGGGGGTGGTCGAGGTCGTGCGCTGCGGGCTCGGCGAGGGCGCGCGGGTGGTCGGGAGATGAAGGGGTCGGGGCTCCGCGCGTCGGCGCCGGGCAAGCTCGTCCTGCTCGGCGAGTACGCGGTGTTGCTCGGCCACCCCTCGGCGGTGATGGCGGTCAACCGCCGGGCCCTGGTCGAGCTGCGGCCGGCAAAGGAGGCGCGGTTCACGGTCCGGGCGCCGGGGTTCTCCAACCAGGGAGCGGCCTTCGACCTCGACCGCGAGGGACGGCCGCGGTGGACCGCGTCGGACGCGGCCGGGCGCTTCGGGCTGGTCGACGCGGTCGTCTCGTCGCTGGCGGCGGAGGGCCTGGTCCGGCCGACGAAGGTCGTGCCCGCCGAGATCGTGCTCGACAGCCGGGCCTTCTTCCAGGTCGGACGGGGCGGGTCGGCCAAGCTCGGGCTCGGCTCGAGCGGCGCGCTCACCGCCGGGCTCACCGAGGCCCTGCTCGCGTGGTTGGGCGCCGATCGGTCGGCCGAGCCGGCCGGGGAGAGGCTGCGGCGGCTGATCGCGATCCACCGCCACATCCAGGGCGGGCGGGGCAGCGGGATCGACCTCGCGGCGAGCCTGCTCGGCGGGGTTCAGGGCTACCGGTTCGACCCCGACCGGGCGACCGGCCTGGCGGCGCCGATCGAGCTGCCGGCCGGGCTGGTCACGGTGCCGGTGTGGACCGGCCAGCCGTCCTCGACCGCCGGCCTGCTCGGTCGTCTCGAGGCCCGCCTGGCGGCCGAGGACGGCGGGACCCTGGCCGCGCTGGCCGAACTCGGTGGCATCGCCGCCATCGGCCTCGACCGGCTCGCGGCGGGCGACCTCGCCGCCACCCTCGACGCGATCGGACGGTATGGCGCGGCGATGGCCGCCCTGGGTCGGGCCGCCGGTCTCGAGATCTACACCGCCGAGCACCTCGAGCTGCGCCGGCTGGCCCAGCGCTCGGCGATGCGCTACAAGCCGAGCGGCGCCGGCGGCGGCGACATCGGGGTCGCCTTCGGCGACGACCCGGAGGCGGCGGTCGGTTTCAAGGTCCGCGCCGCGGCGGCCGGGTTCATCCCCCTCGACCTCGCGGTCGACCCGGCCGGGGTGAGGGTCGAACGCCTCGGCCCCTCGCGAGCCTGAGGCGCGGTCGGACCCGGCCGTGCCGACCATCGACCACCTCCACGACACGATCCTCGGGGCGGCGGCCCGCAACCGGGGCGCCCGGCTCGAGGACCTCCGGGTCGGTCAGCACTGGGCGGCGGTCCGGACGACCCGCGGCTCGGGGATGGCCTCGACGCTGCGCGGCGAGGCCCACCACCACGGCGTGCCGCCGATCGCCGATGCCGGCAGCCTCCACCTCCTCGAGCCGCTCGCCCTCGCCGAGCGGCTGCGCTCGGACTCGCTTCCCGAGGCCGCGCTCGGGCTGGCGGCGGCCAACGCGCTGCTCGGCCCCCCCGACGGCCGCCTCACCGAGCACAAGGCCGAGGCGGTGCTCGGCGAGCGTGGAGCGGGCCGCCGGGTGGCGATGATCGGCCGCTTCCCCTTCGCCGAGCGCCTCGCGCCGCGCTGCGCCGAGCTCTGGGTGTTCGAGCGCGGTGACGGCCGCACCGACGACGACCTCGACGACGACATGGTCGACGAGCTGCTGCCCCAGGCCGACGTCGTCGCTCTTACCGCGACGACGATCGTCAACCGCACCCTGCCGGGCCTGCTCGAGCTGGTCCGGCCGGACGCCTTCGTGCTCCTGCTCGGGCCGAGCACGCCCCTGACCGCCGACCTCTTCCGGCACCGCGTCGACCTGCTCTGCGGGACCCTGATCGTCGACCCGGAGGCGGTGCTCCGCGCGGTCGGGCAGGGCGCGGTGACGAGCCAGATCGGCGGCGTCCGGAGGGTCTGCCTGTGGCCGGAGTGAGCGACCGGGCGGTGACGCCCCTCGGCGCCTCGGACCCTCGGCGGCTCGAAGACCGGCTCGGTGGATTCGCGGGGCTGGTGCTCGCCGGGGGAGAGGGGGCTCGCTTCGGCGGGCCCAAGGCGTGGGCGACCCTCCCGGACGGACGGACGTTTCTCGAGGCCTGCGCTGGAGCGCTGCGCGAGGGCGGGGCGCGGCCGGTGCTCGCGACCTTGCCTCCCGACGCCGCCGACCCGGGTCTCCCGGGGCTGTCGGCGCTGCCGCTGCCACGACCCGGGCTGGAGATGTTCGACTCGCTACGCCTCGGTCTCGCGGCGCTCCTCGGCGACTCCGACTGGACCCGGGTCGCGATCCTGCCGGTCGACCACCCCCTGGTCCGTCCGGCGACCGTCGCGGCCCTCGCCGCGGCCGCCGGCCGAGCGGTGATCCCACGCTGCGCCGGCAAACACGGCCACCCGGTGGTGCTCGACCGCGCTCCGGCCGCCGCCATCGCCGACGGACGGCTCGCCGGCCCGACCCTGCGCGACGCCCTCGCCCGGCTCGGGGCCGCCGAGCTCGAGCTCGACGACCCCGGCACGACCGCCAACTGCAACACCCCCACCGCCCTCGCCGCCGCCTGGACCGCATGGCTTGCCACTCGCTGAGCCCGGTGCTAGAGTACGCTCCGCGCCAACGTAGCTCAGGGGTAGAGCAAGTGATTCGTAATCACTAGGTCGTCGGTTCAATTCCGACCGTTGGCTCCATTGTCACGGGCCCGGCAACGTCGGCATCGAGGCGGCCTCGTCGTACGCGGAGTCGGCGGACGGGGCCGCCGCGTCGATTCCCCGGGCACCCCCTCGAGGCCGCTCCCGGCCTCACGAGCCCGAAGCTCTCTCCCCGCTCGAGAGAACGTAGTACACGGGGGATGGCCCGACCCGGATGCGGGTGCCGTCGGGCGGTGCCAGCTCCTCGCCGTCCCGGCCGATCGCACGAACCGCCTCACCCGGCAGGTCGGCCGAGCGGTTCGGCTCGAGGCTCCAGGCCACGACGAGCTCGTCGTCGGCCCGCCGGAAGCGGTAAAGCCTTACCCCATCGGGTGCGGCGAGGGACCCGGTGAAGGTCGTGCCCTCGAGCTCGGAAACCAGCGTCCGCAGGGCATGCCAGGCGGGCCGACGGCGCAAGCCGCCGCCGGGCTCGGGGGCGACCAGACCGTACCCGCGGGCGAGCAGCTGCCACCAGTAGACCCGCTCGACCGCGCCGGTCCCCAGGGCGAGCAGGTAGTAGCGCACGAGGTAGTCGGCCTGGCACGGCTCGGCGACCGCCACCGCCCTGCCGGCCGGCGAGTGGGGACCCTCGCGGAGGGGCCAGTTGAACTCGGTGATCCAGGCCCGGCCGGCGGCGTTGCTCCCGGTGTCGGAGATGGCCTTGAGAAGAAGCACCTTGCGCACCGTGTCGAAGCCCATCTGAGGCCTCTCGGGCGCACCGCGCCGATCGACGTAGAGCAGGCTCGTCACGACGTCGAAGCGAAGTCCGTCGGTCCGCCGGTAGGCGAGGGACGCGGTCACGTGGAGCTCGAAGTCGATGACCGCCGGCCCGAGGAGCTCGACGTCGCCGAGCCTCCGCAGCTCCTCGGAGGCCGCACGGTAGAACTGCACGTACTCGGCAGGGGTCCAGATGCCCCACTTGCTGCGGTTGACCGCCTGGCCGATCTGGAAGGCCCGGCCGTAGGGGGCGAAGCGCGCCCCGAGCTCGGCCACCGCAGCGCGCCAGCGAACGGGGTCGCGAACCAGCTCCCGCACCTGGGGTAGGGCGAAGACCAGGTCGAAGCCGCGCCGGTGCAGCTCGCGGGCGAGGGCTTCCTCGGCCTCGTGGTCGTCCTGCCACGGGTGGAGCCTGAGCAGGAGCCGCCG
>JALOLD010000044.1 GCA_025456145.1 Thermoanaerobaculales bacterium
GCTGGAGAGACCGCTGCTCACACCCGACGATTTCATCGATCGGGTATTGGAGGTCCTAGAAATCACGAGGGAAGAAGTGACTGGCGGGACCAAACGGCGGGAGGTGGTGAGGGCGCGAGAGCTGCTGTTCAGCCTCGGCGTCGAGAGATACGGCCTGAGGGTCACGGAGATGGCGGCCGCGTTGCAAGTCAATTACGACAGCGCGAGCCTGTGGGGACGCCGCGGGGCTCAACGACGAGCAGGTAACGCCGCATTCGTTCGACGAGTCGAAGAAGTCGACGTCGCGGTCGCCTCAACTCCCCCAAGCCGGGCAGAATATACAAATGTATGAACCTGGCACGGTTAGAATTCGAAGCACTGCGCTGGAGAGACCGCTGCTCACACCCGGCGATTTCATCGATCGGGTATTGGAGGTTTTAGAAATCACGAGGGAGGAAGTGACTGGCGGGACCAAACGGCGGGAGGCGGTCAGGGCGCGAGAGCTGCTGTTCAGCCTCGGCATCGAGAGATACGGCCTGAGGGTCACGGAGATGGCGGCCGCGCTGCAAGTCAATTACGACAGCGCGAGCCTGTGGGGACGCCGCGGGGCTCAACGACGAGCAGGTAACGCCGCATTCGCCCGACGAGTCGAAGAAGTCGACGTCGCGGTCGCCTCAACTCCCCCAAGCCGGGCAGAATATACAAATGTATGAACCTGGCACGTTTTCATTGGTGCCAGGAAAAACAAATTAAACAAAGTTAAGGACGGGCATCAAATATTTGAGTCTGCCCAGAACGTGGTTGGTCGGCCTTAGCGCATCCTAGCCGCCCAACGGAAGCAACTTTGTTTACTTTGTTTCTCCCACCTATGGCAGCGATGGAGGAGGAGACGCTCACGGCACCGCGAGGCTCCAGGCGGTCGTGCCGCCGGTCTCGAAGTCGTCGGTGAACAGCGCCTGCTCCACCTCCCGGGCGTAGGTGCCGGTGCTGGTGGCGAGGAGGAGGAGGTCCGGCGTCCCGGCGGCGAAGGCCAGGGCGCTAGGAAGGCCGGCGCCGCCGAGGCCGTCGTCACAGGGGGCGAAGGTCGTGCCGCCGTCAGGGGAGCGCAGCGCCTTGGGGGTCCCGTTCTGTGCCACGTAGACGACCCCCGGGCGGTCGGGGTGGGCGACCACGCCGCGCAGGTCAGCGCCGGCGAAGCCGGTGCCGGCCCAGGACTGACCGCCATCGGTGGTCCGGTAGAGGCCGGTGTCGGGCCCGCCGCTGGCGAGCAGGAACGCGCTGGGGCTGCCCGGCGTGGGGCTGAGCGCGTAGGGCATCGCGGAGGGCGGCAGCCCGGCGGAGGACTTGAACCAGTTGAGCCCGCCGTCGTCCGAGCGCAGGGCGCCCGCGTCCGGGCCGGACGCGAGGTCCTGGAAGCAGGCGACCATCTTCGTGTCCGTGCCGTCCTCGACGATCTCGATGTCGGTCACCGACTCGTAGTCCTCGGTGCCCTCGTACGCCTTGGCCCAGGTCGCGCCGGTGTCGGTGGAGCGCCACACCGTCCCCTCCCAGCCCGCGACCCCGAAGTCGTTGCCCCCCATGAGGAGCAGGGAGGGATCCGTGGCGCTGAACCGCAGGGCGTGAAGCTCCGACTCGAACGCCGTCCCCTGGTTTGGCCCGAGGTAGGTCCAGGTGCCGTCCAGCTCGCGGCGGTACAGCGCCTCGGGGGCCGTCGAGCTGGGCCCGTCGGAAATGGCGTACAGCCGCCCGTCCTGGGCGAAGGAGACCAGGTTGTAGCGGGTCCCGGGGCACCCCTCCAGGGTCCACAGCGCTCCGCCGTCGGTGGAGGTGTACACGCCGCCGTCGTTGAGCCCCTGGAACGCCACCGCGAGCTCGGCCCGGTCGTTGGGGTTGGCGGCAACGGAGTGGACGTCCAGCTGGCCGATCCCCACCGACGAGACGTTGAACGTCCCCCCCCCGTCGAGGCTGCGGACCACCCCCAGCGAGCTGGCCCCGAGGAAGATGGTGGCGGCGGAGGCAGGGTCGAAGCGAACCGACGCCAGGCTGAAGGAATCGCTCCCGCCGATGCTGACCGCCCAAGAGTCGCCACCGTCGGTGGAGCGGTGGACCCCGGAGGCCTCGGTGGCAGCCAGGATCACCGAGGGGTTCGCGGGGTCGAGCTCCACGTCGCTGACCACCAGCAACGGCCAGGTGCCGTCGTGGAGCGGTGTCCAGGTGACTCCGTCATTGTCCGAGGCGTACAGGCCGACATACTGCGAGCCGAACCGTTGACCGCCGCCGACCAGCACCCGGGTGCCGTCGTGAACGACGACGTTCATCGGGTTGTTGGGGAGCCCTGCCGACCGGTTCGCCCAGGTGGCGCCGCCGTCGGTGGAGCGCCACACCGCGCCGCCGCCGAACGTCCCCCCGAAGGCAGCCCAGACCCGGGAGGAGTCGGTGGGGTCGACCGCGATGCCGAGGCACGACATCGGGGTGGCCAGCGGCGGAGTCACGTTCTGCCAGGTGGCGCCGGCGTCGGTGGAGCGCAGGACGTTCACGGCCTGGGCGCCGGTGTGGTCGTCAACCCCCGCCCACAGCACGGTGGGGTCGGCGGGGTCGACGGTCACCTCGCGGGTCGAGTCGTTGAGCCCGATGCCGAGCGGCAGGGGCGTCCAGGTGGCCCCGTCGTCGGTGGAGGCGAAGACCCCGTCTTCGGTGCCGGCGTAGGCGACACCTGCCGCGGTGAACTCGACGTCATAGGTGCTGACGCCGAACCCGGCAACCTCGACCCAGGTGGCGCCGCCGTCGGTGGAGCGGAACATGGTCCCGCCCGAGCTGCCGTAGGGCGCCAGTCCGGCCAGCACCACTCCGGAGGCGGTGGGGGACGCGGCGACGTCGTCCACGTCACCCCCGAAAGGCCCCAGGGGGACCCAGGCGGTGGCGGCTCGGGGCTCGGCGCCGGGCGCCGCGGTGACGTCGAGCCGCGGCCCGAGCCGCGGCCTGAGCCCCTGCTCGTCCACCACCTCGGCGGCGGCTGCCGCGGTCAGGAGGAGACAGGTTGCGACGATGAATGCTTTCGGCATGGGGACCTCCGCGGGCAGTGACGGATGGGAAGTTCCTATACTCCACCTCGAAGGTACCACGCCCATTTCCCCCTCAAACCTCGGTCCCGCGCCTGAGGAACCTCCTCGATTAAGGTGTCCCGGGGACCGATTCAGCCGAACACAGGGTTCGTGACGTCGGAGCGCCGCTCCGCAGTTGTGACCCTTTGGCTGGAAACGTGCCAGGTTCATATATTTGTACATTCGCGTAGAATAGCGGTGGAGACTGAATGCCTCGATCGCCTCGCGTCTTTCTTGAAGGTGGGGTCTACCACGTCTACAACCGGGTGACCCGCGGGGAGATGGTCTTCGGTGAAGACCACGAGGCGATGGTCCTTCTCGATGCCATCCGCGAGATCCGTGATCGAGATGGCTTCATCGTGCTCGCGTGGTGCATCATGGGCAACCACTACCACGTGGCCGTACGATGCACGTCAGTTCCACTGTGGCGATCCATGGCGAGCATTCACACCAGGGTCAGCAAGAGCTACAACGCGCGATACCGCGTGTACGGCCCCTTCTGGCAAAGCCGCTACAAGGCGAAGCTCGTCGAGACACCCGAGTATCTCCGGCAGCTGCTGCTGTACATCCACTTGAATCCGGTCACGGCAGGACGTCCGTCGGCTCAAGCACCCGCTGGTTGATCCCGACCAGCTCCTCCTGGCCTTCGACGACACCCGCAAGGCGGCGAGGAGAGCCTACATGAGCTCGATCCGGGCGGCCATTGACGAGGAGTGGATCGACGGCGCCCCCGGGGCCCTCCCCTGGTGGCCCCTGGGCAGACCTCGAAAAGAAGATCGAGAGGATGAGCTGAGGTTGAAGCCGGGGGTGGCGTCCATCGACGCGCTCGGCCGAAGCACCGGGCTGGAGAGACCGCTGCTCACACCCGACGATTTCATCGATCGGGTATTGGAGGTCCTAGAAATCACGAGGGAAGAAGTGACTGGCGGGACCAAACGGCGTCACGAGGGAAGAAGTGACTGGCGGGACCAAACGGCGGGAGACGGTCAGGGCGCGAGAGCTGCTGTTCAGCCTCGGCGTCGAGAGATACGGCCTGAGGGTCACCGAGATGGCGGCCGCGTTGCAAGTCAATTACGACAGCGCGAGCCTGTGGGGACGCCGCGGGGCTCAACGACGAGCAGGTAACGGCGCATTCGCCCGACGAGTCGAAGACGTCGACGTCGCGGCCGCCTCAACTCCCCCAAGCCGGGTAGAATATACAAATGTATGAACCTGGCACGGTTTGGGTTAGGCTGCACCGACTTGGACAACCTGGGCGGAGGACGCTGGAGCTGGGATTGGGGCGCCCTGTTCGCGAAGACCCTCGATGTGGAAGTCGATCGCCTCTTGGATCAGCTCGAGTACCTCCTCGCGGGTTGCGGCTGCGGCAATACAACCCGGCAGATCGGGGACATACGCCCCGAAGCCAGTGTCGGCCTGTTCGATGACGACTAGGTACTGCATGGTTGTTACTCCTTCGAATCCAGGAGATCTGCCTGTTTCAACGCGCTTCGCAGCGTGCCAATCGGGATATCTGCTCCCGGCTTTCCGGCCACGGTGACCGTGCCCGCTTTCGTTGGGTGGCGGTACTGGCGATGGCTACCGCGGGTTCTCGCGAGGTACCAGCCGTCCTTCTCCAGTAACTTGATTAGGTCTCTGACCTACACTCGTCAAGTACAGAGCGGTCGTGGCTGGCCTAACTCAAATTAGCGATACTACGGGGATTGGTGGAAACGTGCTTCATCCGGGTCGTCCCGGTTCATCTTGTTCGGGTGGTGCTGGGGTGTCAAGTGCTTAGTGAGCAAGCATGTTCGGGATTGGCGGGAGAAGGTTGCTATCGTGCTTGAAAGGGTCGATAACAGAAGGGATGTTCTCGTGCTCACGGGCGCACTTTGCCCCGGTGAGCGGGGATCTCGTATGGGCCGACCCGGTGCAGGGCGTCGGCGGGGCTGACGATCCCGCGGCCTCCGGACGTGTTGAGGATGAACAAGGTGCCCAAAAAGGTGCCCGTCACGCTGTTACGCTATTGCGCCGATCAGGCGCCGTGTTCGGTCACTGTATTGCGGAGTTGGGATAGGTGTCGGGTAGACCCGGGCGGTGTTTTTGGGAGTTCGTCATCCTCCGAGCCTGCTGACCAAGTCTCCGACCCAATGGGTGATTCCTATGACGACGATTGCGATCAGAACATGTTCGCCCACAGTCTTCCACGGGGCTTCACCCTGAGACCTCGCCATCAAGTAGCTCAGGATCGCGAGGATCAACATTCCCCACACGAGACTGACCCATATAGCGCTCGAAAGAGGGAGGAGAAGAACCGGCACGGCAAAGGTGAGGGCGAAGAGGAACTTGGCGAGAAACGTCGCAATGGTGGCGGCCCAAACCTGCCTGACCGTGTGCACATTCTCCGCCTCCTCGGAAACGTGAATGCCGAGGGCGTCGGAGAAGGCATCGGCAACCGCGATCGTGAGGATGCCACCCAGAACCACCACTCTGGAGTGCGTTCCGGAATGCAAACCCACCATCAATCCGAGGGTCGTGATGACCGCCGACGTCAGGCCGAATGTAATGCCGGTACGGAGGGAATCGTCCACGTGTCCACCTCTTTCTCGATTCACCCGATGTCCGGAGCCCTACATGCGCGAACCGCGCTCGCCCAGATCGCGGTCCGCCTGAAAGATGAATATGCATATCTGACACGTCTTGTTGGCGACTACTCTGCTGCGTCTTCGCTGACTCCTGCCAGGCCCCGGATCACAGTATCTTGCGGGAATCACCGGGTTTCAATCCTGCATCGTGAACGATACCGCCCATGGTGAAGGCATTGACCGGGTTGTGACGGGGAATGGTGATGATTCGCGTTCCGTCCGTCATGACGATGTGCTTGCCCTGCCGGGCGGTTCGGGAGCCCGCCCTTTCCCAGCACCCTGACCGCATCAAGATGGTTGACGCCCGGAATACGGGGCACGACTAGACCGCGATCTCGATTTCGCGAACCGTCGAACCCTCGAGGAGCTCTTTCACGACCTCGAGGTACTCGCGAATCGCTTTCTCAATGTTGGCCAGCGCCTCTTGCTCAGAATCGCCTTGCGACCAGCAGCCCGGTAGACCGGGAACCGAGACGGCGAAACCGTCATCGTCTGGATGGATGGCCACCTCGTATTTCATCGAGATGCCTCCATATCCACTCTAACGCCCCGGTCTCGCGAGACCTAACCGGGTGGTCCGGGCAACAAGTGAGGTTGACCCGGCTGCTACTCCCCGGGCGCCTCGCCGTAGACGTGCTCGGCGTGGATCTGACGGGCGGCGTCGAGGCCGGTCTCGAGCGCCCCCGGGTAGGAGCCGTTGTAGAGGGTCCGCGAGGCCGCCTCGCCGGCGAAGAAGAGGCGCAGCGGTCCGGCAGGTGCCAGGCGCCGGGGAACGGGACCGAGTAGGCGCCGAGGGTGTACGGCTCGAGGCTCCAGCGGGTGACGTGGATCTGCTCGTCGAGGAGGGCGTCGCGAACGGTGCGCTCGCCGAAGATCTCCTCGAGGGAGCGCTGGGCGACGGCGATGGCGAGGTCGTCGCAGCCGCTGGCGCTGCGCGGACCCGACGTGGTCTCGTAGCCGCGGCACAGCCCCTCGAAGCCCCTCGCCCACTCACCGCCGAAGAAGGTGATCGCCACCGGTGCACCGAGAGGGCGGATCACGAAGGCCACCACCCGCCGCTCGAGGCTCGCCACGTCGAGCCCCTCCCGCTCGGCCAGGGCGCGCTCCTCGGGTCCGATTGCGGTCTCGGCGAGCACCCACGAGCTGTCGGGCAGGTCACCGAACACGTCCTCACTGAAGGGAAGGATGATCTTCTGCATGTGCCCCATGCGCAGGCCCTCGATGGCCTCCCGCTTCCAGTCGGGCAGGGGCGGTACGAACTCGATGCTGCCGGAGCGAAGCACGCCCACCGGGACGGTGATCACCGCCCAGCGCCCGCGGAAGGTCCGCCCGTCGGCGCGCAGGGTCACGCCCGCCGCGTCCGCCTCCACCCGGTCGACGGGCGAGGAGGTGCACACCGGCAGCCCGGATCCGTAGTCCTGCACCCAGGTGCCGAGCCCCTCGGCGACGAGGTCGTCCTCGCCGGCGAAGAAGCCGGCCGCGTCGACGGCGGAGCTGCGATCCAGCTCGGCGGCGGTCTCGAAGGGACCCGCCGTGGCCACCACCAGCGGCGCCACGGCGCGCAACGCCGGGTCGGCCGGGACGGCGTCGGCGGCCACGTCGCTGGTGGTCTCGAGGGCCGCCGCCGCGTCGGCGCAGAAGGTGTCGGCGTCGACGGCGCCGCGGGCGATCTCGCCCGCCCCGGCGCAGAGCCGGTCCGCCGGCTCCCCGGTCAGGCGGGCCCACGCGCACAGGTCGGCGACCGTCAGATCGCCGCTGGCGACGGCCCGGCCGCGCTCGCAGGCGCGCTCGGCCAGCTCGTGCTCCCATTGAACGCGCTCCGCAGCCTCGTCGAGGGCCTCCTCGTAGGCCTCCCAGGCCGCGCCAAAGGCCTCGACGGCGGCGTCATCGGCCAGGCGTCCGTCGACGTAGAAGGGCACGTCGAGCTCGGATCGGGAGCGGGTGTAGCCCATCGCGTCGACCATGCCGGTGAGCGGGTTGGTGGCGACGCCGTGGATCCAGGCGCCGCCGTAGTCGATGGCGACGGGTGCTGAGCCCGCGGGACCGGCGTCGATGCGACCCACGAAGCCGCGCCCGCCGATGCGGTCGGTCGCCTCGAGGATGAGCACCGAGTGGCCGAGGTGGACCAGCTCCCGCCCCGCCGCCAGGCCGGCGAGCCCGGCGCCCACGATCAGCACGTCCGCGGTGGCCCCGTCGCGGCAGGCGGCGGTTCCCGGCGTGACGGGCTCGGGCGCCGGGGAATGGGCGCAGGCCCCGAGGGCCACGAGCAGGACGAGGGCGCCGATCGAGCGCGCTCCCCGGGACGACGGACACCGGCGGTCATCGGTTCTTCGCACTGAATCCTCCGTGAGCTGTGGTTGTGGATTCTAGCCGCGGCGTCGGGTTCCCGCAATCCGCCGTGGGATCCGCCCGACAGGCGCCAGACAGGTGGCACACCTCGCATTCACGCGTTCTCGCGAACCCGTGTGGTCACCTTCGACGCTCCCGTCACGGTGAGCTCCAATCGCTACAAGACTGCAGACCAGGCGTCGGTGTCGTTTGACAGCGGCCGCCGCCGTCGACAACAATACGCGCCGGGGCGAGGGAACCGGGAGGAACCGTGATGACGACCAGGACTTCGTGCTTCGTAGCGGCGATGTGCATCCTCGCGGCGGCGTCGGCGGGGGCCAACGTGCCCAGGCCGGCGGTGATCGGCCACGGCCAGGAGCTCGTCGTGATCCCAGACCTGTCGGCGGCCACGGCGGAGGGCAGCGAACGGGTGTGGCGCCACGCGGTGAGGATCGAGGGGGCGACCTTTCTCAAGCCGCACTTCGTCGGGCTCGATCTGCGCGAGGGCGACCGGATCATCGTGCGGTCGAGGACCGGCCACGTGGTGGAGACCCTCGAGGGGCGCGGGCCGAAGGACCAGGGGAGCTTCTGGGGTCTGTCGGCCTTCGGCGACGAGCTGCACCTCGAGCTCCGCTTCGCCGCGGACTACGCCCTGCCGCCCTTCGAGATCGACGAGCTGATCGTCGGCGACGTCGACCCGCTCGGGGGGCCGGAAACGGTGTGCGGCGCGTGGGACTTCGAGGACGTCATCTGCTACCAGAGCGACCCCGGCAAGTGGGCGAACGTCATGGCCTCGGTGGGCGTGATGAGCGTCGGGTCGAACCCGACCACCGGCTTGTGGTGCTCCGGCTCCAACGTGTCCTCGTCCAACGCCGTCCTGACCAACGACCACTGCGTCGGCACCAACTGCCTCGGCGCCGAGTTCGTCTTCAGGTTCTACAACCAGGTCTGCGCGGGGGGCTACAACCCGACCACCGACTGGCAGTCGTACCGCGGCGACCAGGTGCTCGCCAACTCGCCCCTCGGCTCGTGCACCGCGACCCCGACGACCCTCGACTTCACCCTGTGCAGCGTCCAGGGGGACCCGGCGTCGATCTTCGGCTGGGTGACGCCGGATCCGACCCCGATCACCAACGGCGAGAGCGTCTACATCGTCCAGCACCCCGACGGCCGGCCCCACGAGGTCACCCACGGCGGCGGCGCCGACGTCTTTTTCTCGGGGGTCAACCTGTACTACGACGAGACCCTGGACACCCAGGGGGGCAGCTCGGGCTCGCCGGTCTTCCGCGAGGCCGACGACAAGCTGATCGGCCTGCACCACTGCGGCGGCTGCCCCAACAGCGGCATGATGATGTCGGCGATCTACCCGCTCATCGAGCCGTTCCTGACCAACGACGAGATCTTTGGCGACGACTTCGAGGACGGCACCCTCAACGCCTGGAACCTGACCGCTCCCTAGCCCGGACTATTCATGAGCTGTTTGCTGCGGCCAACGATGCATCCGCGTCGGCCGCGCTTTCTCACCTCGGGGTGCTCGACGTACTGTCAAAGCCTTGCGAAGAAGTTCCAGCGTGACCGCCACCCGTGACCCGGCGGATCGACCGATTCGAGTGCTGCCAACCGATACAGGGCGTCGGTCAGGCGGGGCGCCGGTCGACACGTCTCCACTGCTGCAACCAACCGATTCGGTCGGTCTCGGAAGAGATCGACGACGGTTGCCGGGCGCCTCACGAGCCCCCGTAGGTGATCGTCCAGGAGCAGCGGGTCGAGCCGCTGAGCCGGCTCGAGACCAGCTCCACCTCGACCGGCCTGCCCAGGACCCGGCTGAAGACGTGCCGCATGTGGCCGTTGGAGCACTCGCAGAAGCTCGCCGAGCCGTCGGCGGGATGGATCGGGCAGTAGCACTCCGCGATCTCGCGTCCGACGAGCTCGATCCTCCGTCGCTCCGGGTCGTGGGTGAAGCCGTCGAGCCACAGCTCCTTCATCTTCGCCAGGAGCCCCTCCGGGTCCCCTGCATAGCTGGTGATCAACCCCGCCGAGCTTCGCTCGGCACATGCGCGGCCGCAGGCCTCGAGCACCGACGCCACCGCCTCGGGCGGCAGCTCCCGGTCCATGACCGAGATCAGGCTCGTCGTCCATGCGCCGGCGAAGGCCGTCGTCTGGTCGAGGCGCTCCTGCAGCTTGGCCGCCTCCTCCGACTGCTCGTTGGCTTCGGTATCCGCCAGGACATCGCTCGCCAGGGCGAGCCCCATGCAGCTGCACGCTGCGCACGCGGTCGTCAGGAAGCTCCGCCGATCGGTCTCCATCCTTCACCTCCCACAGGAAACGTTGCCGTGCACGACACTCAATACGCAGACCTATCGGCGGCGGTTTAGATCGGGAGGCCGGCGACGACCGGCGGCCTTCCGGCAAGCTCGACGATTTCGGTGCCGCCGTCTCGACGACTCCTCCCATCGAGACGGGTCGTCGTCGGAGAACGAGAGATCGGTCATACTCGAGACGTCCCTTCATCGGGATGTCTTCAGGGAGGAATCATGAGATCGAACCGGTGCACATCGCTCGTCCTCGGAACCTCGCTCCTCTTCGTTCTCTGCCTCGGCGTCGCGCCCTGTGCCGCAGGCCCCTACACCGATGCGCTGTCGATGTGTCTCGTCAAGCACACGTCGGAGGCCGACAAGACCACGTTGGTCAAGTGGATCTTCGCCACCATCGCGCTCCATCCGGAGGTCGAGTCGATGGCGGCGATTTCGTATGAGCAGCGGGACGCCCTCAACGAGCAGTGCGCGTCGATGGTGCAGCGGCTCCTCACCGAGTCGTGCCGTACCGAGACGACCGAAGCCATCAAGTACGAGGGGAACGCCGCGATCGAGGGGGGCTTCAACATCCTGGGCCAGGTCGCGACCCGCGAGCTCTTCACCAACCCGGCGGTGGCGCAGGGCATGGCGGAGTTCGGAGCGTACCTGGACGAGGACGCTTTCGAATCGCTCCTGGAGGCGCCCCCAGCGGAGGAGACGCCCGATCAATGAACGCCCGGCCCGGCGAGCCGTGCCGCGGATCGCGACCCCAGCGATCGTCGATCGTTTCCGCCGCCCGAGGCCGCCAATGGCGAGGTCGTGGGCACGATCGACCTGCCCCGGAGCCGGGCCCGGGCGGCTGACGGCGACGTCTCGAGGATCGTGCCGACCCGGGTCGAGTCGGTTCCAAAGGTGCTCGCCCACCCTCGAGCGGCCATCCGAGATGTTTGACGAGCCGAGCTGAGCCGGCGTCACCGGCGCCGGCGCCGCGGGCGGGGCGAGGGGCGTATCGGCTACCATGGGCAAAACCGTCTTCAACCGGCGCCCGGCGCCGACCACAACGGAGGACCCCATGACGCGACCGATCGTCAACATCGCCGATGTCGAGCTCGTCCCGCGGCCCGCCGAGCACCTGCCGCCCGGCGCCGCGGCGCAGGTCTTCGAGGCGCGGACCGCGAGGGTCTCGCGGCCGCTCGGCGCCCGCCAGCTCGGCTACAACATCACCGCGGTGCCCCCGGGCAAGGCCGCCTACCCCTACCACTCGCACCGGGTGAACGAGGAGATGTTCTTCGTCCTCGAGGGCGAGGGGGTGATCCGGATCGGCGAGGCCGAGCACCCGGTGAGGGCCGGCGACCTCATCGCCTGCCCGTCCGGCGGCCCGGAGACCGCCCACCAGATCCGCAACACCGGGTCGGGCGAGCTGCGCTACCTCGCGGTCAGCACCGAGCTCTCGCCGGAGATCTGCGACTACCCGGACAGCGGCAAGTTCGGCGTCTACGCCGAGCTCGACCCGGCGCCGGACGGCAAGCCGCGGTTCTTCTACTTCATGGGACGCATGGGAAGCGCCGTCGACTACTGGGACGGCGAGGGACCGGAGGAGCGATGAGCACCCGACTCGCGTCGTGCAGCTGCGGCCAGCTCGAGGTGACGGTGCGCGGCGAGCCGGTGCGGATCTCGATGTGCCACTGCCTCGCCTGCCAGCGGCGGACCGGCAGCGTGTTCGGCGCCCAGGCGCGCTTCCCCGCCTCTCAGGTCGAGGTCGACGGCGTCTCGCAGAGCTGGACGAGGAAGGCCGACAGCGGCAACCTCATCACCTTCCACTTCTGCCCGAGCTGCGGCTCGACCGTCTACTACCGGCCCGCGGCGGAGCCCGATGTGGTCGCCGTCCCGATCGGCGCCTTCGCCGACCCGGGCTTTCCGGCGCCGAGGGTCTCGGTGTACGAGTCCCGCCGCCACCCGTGGGTCGCCGTGCCCGCGGGCGCGGAGCACCACGATTAGGTATCCTCGACCACGGTGCGATCAACGCGTCCTTGGGGGTGCCGATGGGTGGAAAGTCCGAGCTCCGGGTCGACCGGGCGAAGAACCGGCTCTACATCAAGCTGAGCGGCTTCTTCCGCGGCGCCGATGTCGAGCCGGCGATGCGCGATCTCGAGGCCGCGGTGCGCGACCTCCGCCCCGGCTTCGACACGGTGACCGACCTTTCATCCTTCGTGCCCGGCTCGCCGGGGGCCGGCGACGCCCTGACCCGGGCCGGCGAGCTGCTCAGGGCGAAGGGGCGGCGCCGCGGAGTGCGGATCACCGGCGGGCTGATCACCGGGCTGATGCAGTTCCAGCGGCTGCTCAAGGGCGTCTTCAGCGACGAGCACACGCGCTTCGCGAAGTCGCTGCGCGAGGCCGACGAGATCCTCGACAGCTGGCCGGAGGAGGGCTGAGCCGTTCCGCGTCCCGGATCTCGGCGGAACGGAGATCATTCGGTATCCTTGTTTCAGCCGGCCGTGCGGACGATCGGAGGTGACCGATGGGCACGCTTGAATGCCGCGCCGATCGCGACAAGAACCGTCTCTACATCAAGCTCTCCGGGTTCTTCCGGGGACGCGACATCGACCCGGCCATGGCCGAGCTCGACCGGGTCCTCGCCGAGATCGGCACCGGGTTCGACGTGATCACCGATCTCACGGACTTCGTTCCGGGCTCGCCGGCAGCGGCCGAGGCGCTGCGCCGGGGCGGGGAGAAGGTCAAGGCGCGCAACCGCCGGCACGCGGTGCGGATCACCGGCGGGCTGATCACCGGGCTGATGCAGTTCCAGCGCCTGCTCAAGGGCGTGTTCTCCGAGGACTCGGTGCGCTACGCCAAGTCGGTGGCCGAGGCGCACGCGATCCTCGACGACTGGCCGGGCGGCGGCAATGGCTGAGACCCGCCGCGGTCGGTCGGCGGTGGATCGGGTCGAGGTCGTCGCCGGCGACATCACGACCCTCGCGGTCGACGCCATCGTCAACGCCGCGAACTCGTCGCTCGCCGGCGGTGGCGGGGTCGACGGCGCGATCCACCGCGCCGCGGGCCCCGGCCTGCTCGAGGAGTGCGTGCGGCTCGGCGGCTGCCCCACCGGCTTGGCCAAGATCACCGGCGGCCACGAGCTGCCGGCGCGCTGGGTCGTCCACGCGGTCGGCCCGGTCTGGCACGGCGGCGGCCACGGCGAGGAGGCGCTGCTCGCCTCGTGCTACCGGACGAGCCTCGAGCTGGCGGCGGCCCACGGCGCCCGCTCGGTGGCGTTTCCGGCGATCAGCTGCGGGGTCTACGGCTTTCCCATCGAGCGCGCCGCCGGGATCGCGGTCGGCGAGGTGGCGGCGTTCCTGGGCGCCGACGACCGGCTCGAGCGGGTTCTCATGGTCGCCTTCTCCCCGGACATCGGGACGGCCCTCGAGGCGGCCCTCGAGGCGGTCCGCGGCTCGGCGCCCCCATGATCGTCGAGTACCGGCCGATCGGCGTCGTGCGGAGCCCGTTCAGCGAGCCCGAGGGCACGCCGATCCAGCCGTCGAGGGCCGACGGCGCGCGCGGCACGGTCGAGCTCGACGAGGAGTACGCCGGCTGCCTGAGCGATCTCGAGGGCTTCTCGCACATCATCCTGCTCTGCCACCTCCACCGCTCGGGCGGGTGGCGACCGACCGTCGTGCCATACCTCGACGACGTCCCCCGGGGGTTGTTCGCCACCCGCGCGCCGAGCCGACCCAACCCGATCGGGCTGTCGATCGTCCGGCTGGTGGCGATCGAGGGCGCGACGCTCACCGTCGAGGGCGTCGACCTGCTCGACGGCACGCCGGTGCTCGACATCAAGCCCTACGTCGGCGAGTTCGACAGCCTCGAGGAGGTCCGTTGCGGCTGGCTCGACGAGGTCCGGTCGCGGCGCCGCCTGGCCGACGACAGGTTCTCGCGATGAGCCGCCGGCCGGATCGCAATGGTCGGCCATCTCGCGGCGGCCGTCCCGCAGGTCGCGGTCGGGCCGGCTTTCGGCTCGACGGAGGAAGCGTCGAATGATCGTCAAGACCGGATCGACCCCGTACCGCGACGTGCTCGCGGGGGTGCGTCTGGGCTCGCTGGTCCACGGCGAGCGGACCCACCTCACCGAGGTGCGGTTCGTCAAGGGGGCGGTGGTACCCGAGCACAGCCATCCGCACGAGCAGACCGGCTATCTCGTCTCGGGCTCGTTGCGGTTCTTCGGCCCCGGCGGCGAGACCGTCGTCCGGCCGGGCGACTGCTGGTGTTTCCCCTCCGGGGCCGCCCACGGCGCCGAGGCCCTCGAGGACTCGGTGGTGATCGAGGTCTTCTCGCCGATCCGCGAGGACTATCTGAGCGATCCCTGACCGGAGACGGCGACGGGGCGCCGCCGCGCCGCCGCCAGGAGGACCCTATGTACTGCCCCAACGACGAGTGCCCCGATCTCATCACCACCGGTCGGCGATCGGAGTATCGCGAGGACGTGAAGGTGTGCCCGTTCTGCGGCACGCCGCTCGAGGCCGGCGCGCCCGACGATGCGCCTCGGGGCGAGGACGACGGGGCCGGGACGACCGGGGCCGACGACATGGTCGAGGTACTGGCCACCGCCGACCTCACCGAGGTGGCGGTCGTCAGGTCGGTGCTCGACGCCGCCGGGATCCCCTACCGGGTGGCCGGCGAGGAGCCGTTCAGCCCCTTCCCGGGGATCGTCGCCGCCGGCTCGATGTTCAGCCCGCGGCTGCGCGGGGCGGTGTTCGTCGTGCCGCGCGAGCTCGCCGACGAGGCGCGGGCGCTGCTCGAGGAGATCGGCGACGGCGACGCGCCGGACGGCTGGGAGGAGGGCTGATGCGCCGGGCCGACCGTGAGATCACCGACCTCGCGACGATCCAGGTGATCGTCCGGCGGTGCGAGATCTGCCGGCTCGGCCTCGCGGTCGGCGGCGAGCCGTATGTCGTCCCGGTCTCGTTCGGTTTCGACGGCGAGTCGGTCTTCTTCCACACCGCGACATCCGGCCGGAAGATCGACATGATGACCGCCAACCCGAGGGTCTGCGTCCAGTTCGAGCGAAACGTCGAGCTCGTCCGGGACCCCGACACCGCGTGCTCGTGGAGCTTCCACTACGAGAGCGTGATCGGCTTCGGCATGGTCCACGAGCTTCTCGACCCGGCCGCGAAGGCGCGCGGGCTCAACCAGATCATGCAGCACTACTCGGACCGCAGCTGGGACCTCGACGAGCGCTCGCTGGCGTCGACCCGGGTGTGGCGGGTCGATCTCGACGGCCTGACCGGCAAGCGGTCCGGACCGAAGGAGTGAGGCCGCGTCCGCTCGACGCGCGCCGGTACCGGCGCGGCCTCGCCGAGCTCGCCGGCCGCGACGCCGACCTCGCCCGGGTGCTCGACGACCTCGGCCCGCCGCCGATGTGGGACCGCGAGCCCGGGTTCCAGACCCTGGTCCACATCATCCTCGAGCAGCAGGTCTCGCTCGCCTCGGCACGCGCCTGTCTCGACAAGATCCTCGCGCTGGTCGGCGAGCTGACGCCGGAGCGGCTGCTGACCCTCGACGACGCGGAGCTGCGAAGCTGCGGCTTCAGCCGTCAGAAGGCCGCCTACGCGCGCGGCCTCGCGTCGGCGATCGAGGGTGACGAGATCGACCTCGACTCCCTGGCCGGCCTTCCCGACGACGAGGTGCGGCGGCGGCTGATGACGCTCAGGGGGGTCGGCCGCTGGACCGCGGACATCTATCTGCTCATGGCCCTCGGCCGGCCCGATGTCTGGCCGGTCGGCGACCTCGCCCTGGTCTCGGCCGCGCAGCGGGTCAAGGGGCTCGAGGCGCCGCCCGACGGCGAGGCCTTCCGCCGGCTCGGCGATGCCTGGCGGCCGTGGCGGTCGGTCGCGGCCCGGCTGCTCTGGCACCGGTATCTGGCCGATCGCGAGGCGACCCGGTCGGGGTGACCGGCGCCTGCGGCGCCTGGGCTTGAGGGCGTGGCCGGACGCCCTCGCTCCCGCTCCCGCTCCCGCTCCCGTTGCGTTGGCGCTCCGGGGAGGGGTGCGGGTTCTCAGGAGCACCGGCCTTCCGGGCCGACCGGCCTGGACGGCCGGGCGGCCCGGCGTCGCGCCGCCGGCACGGTCGCTCGTGGCGAACCGGGAGATCTGCGACCGTGCCGGCGACGCGAGCGGCGGCCTGCATCGTTGCTTCGGCGCCTGCTCAGGATCGCGCCTCCCGGGGGAGCCAGGCTGGACATTTTGCTCAAGGCGTGGCGGACGGGAGCGCGTTTCTGAGCACAATGTCGAGCCTGGCACGCCCGGTGAGCAGCGGTGCTCAGGAGGGCGTTCGGGTGGCGCTCCGGGGAGGGGTGCGGATTCTCAGGAGCACCGGCCTTCCGGACCGTCCGGCCTGGACGGCCGGGCGGCGACGGTACAATCGCCTCGCCCGTTTCGAGGAGGTCGCCGGTGACGTCTCCCTTCCGCTTCTCCGAGCTCGCGCGGTCGATGCAGCCATCGCCGATCCGCGAGCTCTTCCCGGTCATCCGCCAGCCCGGGATGATCTCGTTCGCGGGCGGGCTCCCCGACCCCGCGGCCTTCCCGGTCGCCGCCTTCGCCGAGTGCGCCGAGGTGCTCGAGCGCGACGGTCGCGAGGTGCTGCAGTACGGCGCGTCGGAGGGCTACCCCCCGCTCCTCGAGGCGCTGCTCGCGATGATGTCGGAGCGTCTCGGCTTCGAGGTCCCGCCCGAGCGGCTGCTCGTCACCTCGGGATCGCAGCAAGCGGTCAACCTCGCGGCGCGGGTCCTTCTCGACCCCGGCGACGTCGTGGTCGTCGAGGCGCCGACCTACCCGGGGACGATCCACTGCCTGCGCAACGCCGGAGCACGGTTCGCGACCGTTCCGTGCGACGCCAACGGGATGGTCGTCGAGGGCCTGCCCGAGGTCGTCCGCCGCGCCGAGCAGGCGACCGGGCGGCGGGCGAAGCTGATCTACACGGTGCCCGACTTCTCGAACCCCACCGGCGCGACGATGAGCCTCGAGCGGCGGCGGCGGCTCGTCGAGCTGGCCGGCGAGCTCGGCGTGCCGATCCTCGAGGACGACCCCTACGGCCGGCTCCGCTACGCCGGCGAGCCGCTCCCCACCCTCGCCCGCCTCTCGGGGGGTGCGCCCCACGTGATCTACGCCTCGTCCTTTTCCAAGGTGCTCGCCCCGGGGGTCCGGGTCGCCTGGACGGTGGCCTCGCCCGAGCTCGTCCGCGCCATGGTCCTGATGCGCCAAGGCGAGGACCTGTGCACCTCGACCGTGACCCAGGCGCTGGTCGCCGAGTACTGCCGCCGCGGTCACCTCGAGGGCCACATGGGGACGATCCTCTCGGTCTACGCCGTGAAGTGCCGCGCCATGCAGCGCTCGCTCGAGCGCCACCTCCCGGCCGGGGCGGCGACCTGGACCGAGCCCTCGGGGGGCTTCTTCTTCTGGCTCGAGCTCGCCCGCGGCTCGTCGCGCGAGGTCTTCGACCGGGCCGCGGCCCGGGGCGTCGCCTTCGTCCCCGGCGGGGCCTTCTACCCCGGACCCGACGAGCAGGTCGGCGAGGTCCTGGGCGGCGACCGCCACGCACGGCTGTGCTTCACCTTCGCCGACGAGGCCGCGATCGACGAGGGATGCCGGCGCCTCGGGTTGGTCCTCGAAGGACCCTGAGCACCCGGCTCAGGCCCGCCTGAGCTTGCCCTTGAGCAGGTAGACCTGGAAGGCGATGCCGGCCTTGGCGGCGAGCCGCCTGAGCTCGCCGAGGGGCAGCCCGGCGACCCCCGCATCCTGGTTGTCACCGTAGAGGAAGCACACGGTCTTGTCTTTGACCCGGACCGGGAGGATGAGGCAGTCGCGGGGCGCCGGTCCGCCGAGGGCCATCGTGAGGTCGGCGTTGTGCGGCATCGCGGGGAGCGGCCCGAGCCAGAACTCGACCCCGCGGAGCAGGCCCGAGAAGACCGACGGCTCGTCGGCCGGGATCGAGATCGCGCGCACCGCCGCCGGGTCGACGCCGGCCCCTTCGCCGCGCCAGCCGACGATCGCGCCGCGGCTCTGGACGAGCATCATCCGGCGGCGCAGTAGCGGGGCGCAGAAGCCGAGCATCGCGTCGGCGATGTCGTCCCGCATTTCGACGTTCTGCATGGCGTGGGCGGCGGCCTGGAGGAGGCCCTCGATGGTCAGCTCGGCCGTCTCGGGAGGCGGGAGGAACGGTTCGGGCGGCGGCTCGACCCGCGGCGCGGCGGGCGAGGGCGGTGGCGGCGGCGACGGCGCCGGCGCCTCTCGGGCGAGCGTCACCTCGCCGGCGAGGCTGGGCTCGGCGGCAGCTGCCTCCTCGCGCAGCGAGGGGAAGAGGTCGAGCTCGTCGGCGCTCAGCTCGAGGGCCCGGTCGGCGGGAGGCGCGGGCGCCCGGCGGATCGGCTCGGCCGGTGCCTCGGGCAGCACCTGCGAGATCTCGACGGGGGCGTCCTCCTCGGCGGTGCGAACCGGCGTCGCCGGCGCGGACCGCTCGCGGAGGCCGGACAACCGGCGGATCAGGCCGGCGTAGCGCGCCGTGATCGGCGCCTGGTAGTGGCGGTGGAGGGCCTCGACGAAGCGGATCTCGAGGGTGACGAAGCTCGCGACCATGCACCCGGTGAGCTGGGCGATCTCGTCGACGACGAGGAGGTCGCCCGGGTCGAGGGTCGCCACCGAAAGGGTCTTGCCCTCGAGCTTGAAGGGCACGACCCCGAGCCGGCTCGCGATCCGCGGCGTCACCATCCGGAGCGCGGCCGGGCTCGCATACTCGAGCCCGGCGCCGGTGACGGTTCGCGTCCGGTGGTACTTGCCGAGCGCCTCGAGCACCGCGCTCTCGGTCATCAGCTTGAGATCGACGATCTCGGTGTCGAGCCGGCCGAGGCGGCCGCGCTGGGCGTCGCGCGCCCGCCGCAGGTCGTCCTTGCTCAGCAGGCGTTGCTCGAGGAGCCACGTGGCGAAGCCGGTGTCGTCGCTCACCTTGCGGTCAGCATAACAAACGGTCGCGGACCCCGCCGGTGCGCCCTCTCACACCGGCGCGTCGGACCCGGGCGACGACGCGGACCGAGCTCGCCGGGGCGCCTCATGAAATAGGCGTGCGCGAGCCTCGTTTCCCATGACAGCGGGTTTCCGGCGCGCCGCGCGCCGACCCGGGCGACTCCGTCCGAGCGAGGTGAGGGATGACCGATCGGGTGTTGGTGACCGGCGCCAGCGGCTTCATCGCCAAGCACGTCATCGCCGAGCTGCTGAGCTCCGGCTTCGAGGTCCGGGGCAGCCTGCGGACGATGGATCGCGCCGACGAGGTCCGGGCCGCCGCCGCGAAGGCCGGCGCCGATCCGGCCGGTCTGAGCTTCGTCGAAGCCGACCTCGGCGACGACCGGGGCTGGGCCGAGGCGGCGGCGGGCTGCCGCTTCGTCCAGCACCTGGCGTCGCCCTTCCCGATGGAGCAGCCGCGGGACCGCGAGGCCCTGGTCCCGGTGACCCGGGAGGGGGCCCTGCGCGTGCTGAAGGCCGCCCTCGACGCCGGCGCCGAGCGCGTCGTGCTGACCTCGTCCATGGTCGCGATGATGTACCGGGGGGGCCAGCCCGCCGAGCTGCGGGTCGGCGAGGGCAGCTGGAGCGACCCGGAGTGGCCGCCGGCGACCGCCTATATCGTGTCCAAGACAAGGGCCGAGCGGGCGGCCTGGGACCTGGCGGCCGAGCGGGGGGCGACGGATCGGCTGGTGACCGTGAACCCGGGGGTCGTCCTCGGCCCGGTGCTCGACACCGCCGGAGGCACCTCGGTGGGGGTCGTCAGGCTGCTCCTCGAAGGCGCCTACCCGGCCGTGCCCCCGGTAGCCTGGCCGGTGGTGGACGTCCGCGACGTGGCCGCGCTCCACGTCGCGGCCATGACCGCCGAGGTCGGCGGTCGTCGCCTGATCGCCGCCGGCGGCACCATGAGCATGGCCGAGATCGGGCGCGAGCTGCGGGACGCCTTCCCCGAGAGGGCGCGGAAAGTCCCGGTGCGGACGCTGCCGGCGCCGGTGGTGAGGCTGCTCGCCTTCTTCGACCGATCCCTCAGGTCCGTCACCCCGAACCTCGGCTTCCGACCCGTCGCCGACACCGCCTACGTCGCCGAGCGAACCGGCGTGACCTTCCGGCCGCCGACCGAGGCGGTGCGCGCCACCGCTCGGTCGCTCATCGAGCTCGGGCTGGCCTGAGCCGGCCGGCCGCCCGCCGGTGGGCGGAGCGGCCCGGGCTGCCCTCGGGCGGGCCCGACGGCGCCGGCGACCACCCGGACGACGCTGCCGCCGCTCCGGTCGCCCCGGATCAGCGATCTCCCTGCCCGTCGACGGCGCCGAGCAGCACGAAGGACTTGCCACCCACCCGGTGCTCGCTGATCGTCCGCAGACGATCTCCGAGGGCCGGCTCGAGGGCCTTCCACCTCTCCAGGAGGACCAGCGCGAGGAGGTCGGCGCCGTCCCGCTCCAGCGCCTCGGCGAGATCCGGGTCGTCACCGGGCACCGCCGGCACCCTGCCGTCCCCGTAGAAGCGGAAGCCCTCGGGTCGAACGCCGATGCACGGGATCTCGGTCGGGCGTTCCGGCCGCGCCGCGATCGCCTCGGCGACCCTTCGGGTCGACTTGAGGGGGTTCACCACGGGGGCGATCACGAGCGCGGCCAAGACGCCGAACGCCAGCCAGGACGCCAGGAGCCCGTCCGCCCAGGCGCCGAGGCCCCGGCGCCGGAGGCGGACGAGGGTCCAGACCGCGCCGGCCGCGATGACCGCTCCGACCAGCGGCCCCCGCCACCCCAGGCCGGGCAGGAGATCGACCGCGAGAGGCGCGAGCGCCAGCCCCGAGCCGACCGCGAGCAGGGCGACCGGGCCAGGGAGGGTCACCCAGGGCGAGGCGCCTCCGGCGCGGATGCGGCGGTCGAGGAAGACGGCCCCGAGCAGGGCCGCGGCCGGGTACGCGAGGAGCAGGTAGAGGTCGCGCTTGGGCGGGATGACCGAGAAGAAGATCACCAGCGCCGCGAACCAGAGCGCGGCGCGGGCGAGCTCGGGGTCGCGGCTCGGACGGCTGCGTCCGGGGACCGCACGCAGGCCGGCGACCAGGCCGCCGAGCACCGCCCCCGTCCACGGCAGCAGGAGCATGGGCAGCCGCAGGAGGTGCTTCCACGGCGGGCCCGGGTGGCGGTCGGCGTGGGTGATCCGGCCGACGTGCTGGCCGAAGAAGAGCTCGCCGGCCAGGCCGGGCTCGACGGACGAGGCGAGCACCGCCCAGCCCAGCATCGGCAGGACCGCGAGCAGGGCGCACCCCGTCCAGGTCAGCCATCCGACGCCCGGCCGCTCGCGCCGGGGGGCCAGCCACCCCCAGGCGGCCCCGACGAGGCCGACGTTGACCAGGGCCACCGGGCCCTTGGCCAGGCCGGCGATGCCGATCGCCAGACCGGCCGCGAGGACCAGCGGCACCCGGCGGCCCCGGGTCGGAGCGGGCCGGTCGAGGAGCTCGATCGCGAGCAGGCAGAGAAACGTCAGCAGCGGGTCGATCTGGAGTCGACCCCCGATCTCGGTGATCATGAAGGTCGAGAGGAAGACGGCGGCGGCGAGGCGGCCTACCGCCGGACGCCACCACCGGCCGCCGATCCGGACGATCAGCAGGGCCGTGCCCAGGGTCGCCGCGAGGGACGGCAGCCGCATCCAGAACTCCGACCAGCCCGACAGCCGGCCGAAGAGGCCCGAGAGCCAGAACAGCAGGGGCGGCTTGTCGGGGTAGACTTCGCCGCACAGGTGCATCACCAGGAAGCTCGAGCCGTCCCAGATCTCGCGCGCGACCTCGGCGTACCGGGGCTCGTCGGGCGCCCACAGCTCGCGAACCCACGCCGACGCGACCATGGGCAGCATCAGGAGCCACCACAGACGGGCGAGTCGCGGCTCGGGGCCGGGAGGCGGGTCGGTTTCGTCGATCACGGCGCGGAATGATATCAAGACCCGCCCTCCGCCGGGGCTCCGCCGAGCGATCGCTCGCGCGGCCGGCGGAGGGCGGTCGTCTCCGGGGAGCTCTCGCCGGGCGCCGGGGGCGGGCGTTTTTGATACTCTTCCCGCGTGGTCGCCCACGACGGACCCGGGCTTTCGGTGGTGGTGCCGGTCTTTAACGAGATCGGGTGCCTCGAGCCCCTGCTCGAACGGGTCCGCGCCGGGCTCGACGCGGCCGGCTTCGACTGGGAGCTGGTGCTGGTCGACGACGGCTCCGACGACGGCTCGGGCGAGCGCCTCGACGAGCTCGCCGGGACCGAGGGACGGCTCCGGGTGCTTCACTTCGAACGCAACTGCGGCCAGTCGTCGGCCCTCGACGCCGGATTCCGCCACGCCCGGGGCCGGCTCGTCGCGATCCTCGACGCCGATCTTCAGACCTACCCCGAGGACCTGCCGGGTCTGGTCGAGGTCCTCGAGCGCGAGGGAGTCGACGCGGTGGTCGGCATCCGCGCCGAGCGCCACGACACGGGCTGGAAGAGGTTCAGCTCCCGGTTCGCCAATGGCGTCCGCAACCGGCTGACCCGCGAGAACATCGTCGACACCGGCTGCCCCATCAAGGTGTTCCGGGCCGAGGCGGTCCGGTCGATCAAGATGTTCACGGGCATGCACCGATTCCTGCCCACCCTGCTGCGCATGGAGGGGTGCTCGGTGATCCAGGTGCCGGTGCGGCACGCGCCGAGGCTGGCCGGGCGGAGCAAGTACGGCACGTTGGACCGGGCGTTCTCCGGTCTGCGCGACGCCCTGGCGGTGCGCTGGATGCAGGATCGCGCCATGCGCTGGAAGCTGCGGTGAGCTCGCCGGGCCGCCGGCTCGCCCGGCTGGTGGTGGCGATCCTGGTGGTGGTCCCCGCGCCGGCCCTCGCGGACCGGCCGCCGGCCGAGCCCCCCTCCCGGGTCGAGCTCCGCGTCAAGCCCCTGCCGGCCGGGGTGAAGGAGCTGTACGTCGAGGCCGAGGGCGACGGCGGGCACCGGGTCGTCCTGGTGGCGACCGACGGCAGCGAGGAACGCCTGACCCCGGCCGAGTTCGTGGCCCGCGTCGAGCGCGACGTCCGCGGCCGGGGCTTCCTGTTCAGCCTGCTCAACATCACGGGCCCGGCCGGCATCGCCTGGGTGACGCTCGGTCTGCTCGGACAGGCGATCTTCGCCGGCCGGATGGTGGTCCAGTGGATGGTGTCCGAGCGCCAACGACGGTCGGTGGTCCCGGTGGCCTTCTGGTGGATGAGCCTGGTCGGCGCCTCGATGATGCTGGTCTACTTCGTCTGGCGGCGGGACATCGTCGGCGTCCTCGGCCAGGCCTCGGGCTGGGTGATCTACCTCCGCAATCTGTGGCTCATCCGACGCGAGGCGTGACTCCCCGCCGTCGGCCGCCGCGCGGGCCGACCGGACGCTACCGGTCGACCAGGTAGAGCAGCAACGAGGCGGCCAGGACGATCACCGCCCAGAAGGCGATGGCGCCGGTCGTCCAGGTCCGGGCGAAGACGCCCTCGGGCCCGTGCAGGTGGAAGACCAGCCGGTGGACCCGGTCGAGCAGCCCGCGCACCGGCAGGGCGAAAGCCTCGACGACGACCCGCCCGCCCCGGGCGACGCCGCGGACCACCGCCGGCAGCAGCCGCCGGTAGGTCCAGTCGAAGTCGAGGTTGGTCGAGCGCAGCTCGGGCGGGTAGAGCCCGGTGAGCTGGAGGAAGGTGAAGGCGAGGGCCGAGAAGAGCAGCAGCTGGTACTGGGTGACGACGTGGGTCGTGGTGTAGGCGTGGTACTCCATCGGGTAGGGCAGCACCCGGTAGAGCACCTCGGGCGCCACCCCGATGCCGATGCACATCACCGCCATGACGGCCATGGCGAGCAGCATGTTCCACGGCGCCTCCTTCACCCGCTTGCCCGAGTCGTGGGCGAAGAAGGCGAAGTAGGGGATCTTGATCCCCGAGTGGTGGAACACGCCGGCCGAGGCGAAGAGCAGCATCAGCCAGATCACGACGTGGTGGCCGGCAGCGGTCTCGTCGAGGATGAGCGGCTTGGTGACGAAGCCCGAGAGGAAGGGGAAGGCGCTGATCGAGGCGGCGCCGACGATGCACAGGGCCGCGGTCCACGGCATCGTCTTGTAGAGCCCGCCGAGCTCCGAGCCCAGACAGGTGCCGGTGCGCAGCAGCACCGCCCCCATCGCCATGAAGAGCAGGCCCTCGAAGATGATGTTGGCGAAGGCATAAGCCGCGGCGCCGTTGATCGCGAGCTCGGTGCCGATGCCGATGCCGACCACCATGAAGCCGAGCTGGTTGTTGAGCGAGTAGGTCAGGACCCGGCGCAGATCGTTCTCGATGACCGCGAAGAAGATCGGGAAGACGGTCATGACCGCGCCGATGACGATCAGCACGCCGGTCCCCGGGAAGCCGCGCGCCAGGGCGTACACCGCGAGCTTGGTGGTGAAGATGCTCAGGTAGACGGTGCCGGTCGGGGTCGACTCGGGGTAGGCGTCCTGGAGCCAGTTGTGGAGCAGCGGGAAGGCGCACTTGATGCCGAAGGCGATGAAGACCAGGATCACGCCGACGCTCGCCGCGGCGATCCGGCCGTCGGCGCCGATCAGCCTGACGAAGTCGAGCGAGCCGGTGTCGACGAAGTGGAGGATCACCCCGGCGAGCAGGACGACCCCCGAGCCGACCTGGATGATCAGGTAGCGCATCCCGGCCCGGGCCGACCGTGCGGTCCGCCCCGCCCAGACCAGGAACACCGAGGTGACCGCGGTGAGCTCCCAGTAGATGAACAGGGTGACGAGGTCGCCGGCGAAGATCGCGCCGATCGCGGAGCCGACATAGGTCTGGGCCGCGACCACCTGGACGCCGTCGCGGACCTGCAGCCCGTAGACCCCGCCGAGGATCGCCGCGATGAAGAAGACATAGCCGAAGGTCAGGCTGAGGCCGTCGACCCGGACCGGGGTCAGCTGCTGGCCGAAGACCACGACGGTTTGGACGAAGCCCTTGTCGAGGGTGAGCAGGTGGGCGAAGCCGAGGACCGGGAGCACGACCCCGGCCCACGGCCTGAGGCGGGACGGGAGCAGCGCGGCGAGGAGACCGCCGAGGATCAGGATCGCGCCGGGCGGGAGGAGCTCAATCATAATAATCTTCGTCCCGCTTGAGCACCTTGCGCAGCTGGGTCGCCGCGAGCACCAGGGCGACGCAGGCGACGAAGCCGAAGATGCTGTAGAACCCCGGCCAGTACTCGAACCCGAAGTGGAGGTGCTCCTTGTAGGGGAAGAGATCGGCCAGCGCGACCACGGCGCACACGGCAAACAGCGTGCGCACCACCTTCTTGACGTTGCGGCGGTCGTCGAGCCAGCGCTCGCGGTCGGTGGCGGGGGGTTCGCTCATGGCACCATCCCGGTCAACAGACGCCAGACGTCGTCGGCGACGAAGAACAGCACGATCCCGCCGAGCGCGGTGACCACCGGCGGCAGCACGCAGAGCAGCGGCGCCTCGTGGATCCCGGCGCCGTGGCCGTCGTCGGCCGGGGCGGGCCGGAAGAAGCCGCGCACCACGATCGGCATGAGGTAGGCGATCGAGAGCAGCGAGCTCGCCATCAGCACCACCATCATCGGCCACGCGTCGGCCTCGGCGGCGCCGAGCAGCAGGAACCACTTGCTCCACGACCCACCGGCCGGGGGCAGCCCGATGACGCTCAGCGAGCCGAGCAGGAAGGCGCCGAAGGTGAAGGGCATCCGTCGCCCGAGACCGTCGAGCTCGCTGACCTCGGTCTTGTGGGCGCCGACCATGATCGCCCCGGCGCAGAAGAACAGGGTGATCTTGCCGAAGGCGTGCATGAGGATGTGCATCCCGCCGCCGAGCGCCCCGGCGGTGGTGGCGAGGGCCGCGCCGAGCACGATGTAGCTCAGCTGGCTGATCGTCGAGTAGGCGAGCCGCGCCTTGAGGTTGTCCTTGGAGATGGCGACGCAGGAGGCCGCGATGATGGTGAAGGCGGCGACCCAGGTCAGCCAGCGGCTCGCCCCGGTCGTCGCGAGCAGGTCGATGCCGAAGATGTAGACCGCGACCTTGAGCACGGTGAAGACGCCGGCCTTGACCACCGCCACCGCGTGGAGCAGCGCGCTCACCGGGGTCGGCGCGACCATCGCCGCCGGGAGCCAGCGGTGGAACGGCATGAGCGCCGCCTTGCCGGTGCCGAAGGCGTACAGCGCGAGCAGCGCGACCAGCTGCGTGCCGCCGACCGCGCCGGCCAGGATCCCGCCCGGCCGGAAGTCGGTGGTGCCGGCGGCGAGCCAGGTCCAGGCCACCGCGAGCAGCAGGAAGGCGATCGAGGTGCCCATCAGGATCCCCAGGTAGAGCCGGCCGGCCCGCTTCGCCGCCTCGGTCCCCGAGTGGGTCACCAGGGGGTAGGTCGAGATCGTGATGAGCTCGTAGAAGATGAACAGCGTGAGGACGTTGGCCGCGAAGGCGACGCCCAGGGCGCCGCAGATGGCGATCGCGAAGCAGATGTAGAAGCGGGTCTGGTTGGCCTCGTGGTGGCCGCGCATGTAGCCGATCGAGTAGAAGGTGGTGACCAGCCAGAGCCCGGAGGCGACGAGCCCGAAGAGCATCCCGAGGGGCTCGACCTCGAAGGCGAGCTCGAGCCCGGGGAGCAGCTCGAGCACCTCGAGCCGCGGCCGGCCGCCGGCCTGCACCGCGGGCAGGATGACGCCGGCGACCACCGCGAAGAGCGAGCCCGCGGTGAGCAACGTGCCGGTCTCGCGGAGGTTGGGACGACGGTGGGTCAGGGCGATCAGGACGACCGCGGCGAGCGGCCAGACGACGGCGAGGCCGACCGCGGCGACGGCGCTCACGCGGCGCCCCCGATGAGCATCCTCGCCGCCGCCGAGGCGACCCCGGCGCTGAGCGAGGTGAAGACACCGAAGAAGAGGGTCGCGCCGATCAGGATCCAGATCGGGACGAGCAGGCCGAGGGGCGCCTCGGCGACCTCCGGCGCGTCGGCGGGGGGCTCGGCGAACCAGCCGACCTCGACGACCCGCCAGACATAGACCACGGCGAGCAGCGAGCTGGCGAGGATCAGCACGGCGACCGGCCAGAGCCCGGCGTCGAGGGCGCCGAGCACCAGATACCACTTGCTGACGAAGCCGACGGTCAGCGGGACGCCGATCAGGCTCAGGCCGCCGACCACGAAGGCCGCGAAGGTCAGGGGCATCCGCCGGCCGAGGCCCGCGAAGGCCGACAGCCGGGTCGAGCCGGTGCGCAGGAGCACCGCCGCGAGCACCAGGAAGAGCCCGCACTTCATGATCGCGTGGTTGAAGATGTGGACGAGGCCTCCGGTCAGGCCGTTGACGTTGGCGAGGGCGAGGCCGAGCACCATGTAGCCGATCTGGGCCAGCGACGAGTAGGCGAGCATCCGCTTGAGGTCGTCCTGGTAGATCGCGACCAGCGAGCCCGCGAACATCGCGGCGATGGAGACCGGGAGCAGCACCGCGTCGAGCCGGTTGACCTCGAAGGCGAGGCTGACCTGGAAGATCGAGTAGACGAAGCGGACCAGCACGTAGTACGCGACCTTGGTCGCGGTGGCGGCGATGAAGGCGGTGACCACCGCCGGCGCGTAGGTGTAGGCGTTGGGCAGCCAGATGTGAAGCGGAAAGAGCGCCAGCTTGATCCCGGTGCCGACCGTGATGCAGGCCAGTGCGACGAGCACCGTCCGGTTCGGCCCGACCATCGCGAGGCGGCTCGCCAGGTCGACGATGTTGAGGGTCCCGGTCGTCATGTAGAGCATGCCGATGCCGAGCAGGATGAAGGTCCCGCCGAGGGTGCCCATGACGAGGTACTGGATGGCCGAGGTCAGGGCGCGCGGGGTCCGGCCCTGGGAGATCAGCGCGTACGACGACAACGACGAGATCTCGAGGAAGACGAAGACGTTGAAGGCGTCGCCGGTGACCGTCATCCCGGCCAGCCCGGTCATGCACAGCAGGTAGACCGCGTAGAAGAGGTAGTGCTTCTCCTCGGGCACCTCGGCGGCGAGGCTGCGCGGCGCGGCGAGCAGGACGATGGCGCAGATCCCGGTGACGACGAGCAGCACCAGGGCGTTGAGCAGGTCGATCCGCAGCTCGATGCCCCAGGGCACCGGCCAGCCGCCCTCGAAGTACGAGATCGTCCCGGTGGTCAGCACGCGGTGGAGGATCACCGCCGCATTGGCGAAGGCGCTCCAGGCGACCAGCATCGCCACCGCCCAGGCCGCCCGGGGCCGGCGGACGAGGACGCAGACGGTCGCCGCGAGCAGCGGCACCGCGATCTGGAGGGCCGGCAGGTCGTCGCCGATGAGGGCCCACACGGCTTCGATCACCGAGCCTCCTCCTCACCCTCGACGACCCGGATCTCGTCCTCCTCGATCGTCCCGTAGGCCTCCTTGATCCGGACGATGAGGGCCAACGCGACCGCCGAGGTCGCGACCCCGACGACGATCGCGGTCAGCATCAGGACGTGGGGCAGCGGGTTCGAGTAGACCTCGATGCCCTCGGCGAGGATCGGCGCGGTGCCGCCCCGGACCTTGCCCATGCTGACGTAGAACATGATCACCGAGACCTGGAAGATGTTGAGGCCGATGACCTTCTTGATCAGGTTGCCGCGGGAGATCACGACATACAGGCCGGTCATCATCAGGAAGATGACCACCCAGTAGTTGTAGAGCCCGAGGTCAAGCATCGGTCCGCCCCCGGCCCGCGAAGGTGAAGAAGATGGTCGCCATCACCGCCGCGACGGTCAGGCCGACGCCGAGCTCGACGAGCAGGATCCCGAGGTGCTGGCCGTGGTGCGGGTCGTGGGCCAGGACGTCGTAGTCGAGGAAGTTGCCGCCGAACAGGATGGTCGCCACCCCGACGCCCCCGTAGAGCATCACGCCGGCCGCGACCAGGGTTCTGAGCACGTTGGGCGAGAACACCCGCAGCGCCGGCTCGAGACCGAAGATGAGGGCGTAGAGGATCATCCCGGCGCCGAAGATGACCCCGGCCTGGAAGCCGCCGCCCGGACCGTAGTCGCCGTGGAACTGGACATACAGCGCGAACAGCATGATCACCGGGATCAGCAGCTTGAGCAGCACGCGGAGGATGACGTGGGAGGTCACTCGCCGTCCTCCTGTCCCGGCGTCGTCCGGCGGAAGCGCTCGACCACCGCGTGCCCGCCGAGCAGGAGGAGAACGCCAACGCAGGCCGTGAGGATGACCGTGGTCTCGCCCCAGGTGTCGTAGCCGCGGTACGAGGCGAGCACCGCGGTGACGATGTTGGGCACGCCGATGTCGTCGTCGGTGTGCTCGAGGTAGTGGGGCGCGACATAGTGGTGGATCGGCGCCGACGGGTCGCCATAGCGCGGCATGTCGAAGGTCGCGTAGACCAGCGCCCCGCCCGTCGCGAGCACCGCGAGCAGCGGCACGACCCGGAACCGGTTGTGCGCCGGGTGCTCCTCGCTGTCGGTGAGCGCCAGGGTGGCGAGCATCAGGATGGTCGAGATCCCGGCCCCCACCGCGGCCTCGGTGAAGGCCACGTCGACCGCGTCCATGACGGTGAAGAGCGAGGCCGAGAGCAGGCTGAAGATGCCCATCAGCATGACCGCCGCGAACAGGTCCTTGAGCCGGATGACCGCGATCGCAATCACCGCGAGGAAGGTGAAGAGGACCAGGTGGATGCCGGGAAGGTCACTCACTGTCGTCCACCTCGTGCCGATCGGCGAGCTCGCGTCCCTGGAGCGGGTCGAGACCGCGGAGAAAGGCCGCCTTGGCCAGAGCGTGGCTGCCGAGCGGGCTCGTCGCGAGCAGGAAGAAGAGCAGCGTGGCGAGCTTGGCGGCGTTGAGCGTGAAGCCCTCGTGGAGCATCAGCCCGAGCAGGATGAGCCAGGCGCCCAGGGTGTCGGTGATGCCGGCGGCGTGGATCCGGGTGTAGAAGTCGGGCAACCGCAGCAGCCCGATCCCGCCGATGATCACGAAGAGCGATCCGACCAGGATGCAGATCCAGCTCAGGACCTCGACCGGATGCGCCATCAGAAGATCTCCTCGGAGTCGTCGTCCTCGACGCCGGCGAGATCGCCGAAGCGGGTGAACTTCATCGCCGCGACGGTGCCGACGAAGTTCATCAGGGCGTAGACCAGGGCGAGGTCGAGGAAGTCCGGACGGCCGCTGAGGTAGCCGATCAGCGCGATCAGCAGCACCGTCTTGGTGCCGAAGCTGTTGACCGCGAGGATCCGGTCGAAGACCGTCGGCCCGGCGATCGAGCGGATCAGGCTCAGCCCCATGCAGACGACGATGGCGATCGTCGCGGCGCCGAGCACGCCGGTCCCGGTCATCGGGGCTCCCCCTCGAGCCGCGACACGCGGCGGTCCATCCCGCCCTCGAGCAGACTGTCGGCCACGTCCTCGGCGATGGCGTGGACGGTGATTGCGGCGCCGTGGACGCGGATCGACACGGTGCCCGGGGTCAGCGTGATCGAGTTGGCGTAGAGCACCCGCCCGAGATCGGTGTGCTGGGTGGTCGGCGCGTCGAAGAGCCGGGGGCTGACGTCGGGCCGGCCGGGGGTGAGGATCCGGCGGGCGACGTCGAGGTTGGACTTGACCACCTCGAGGGCGAGCCACGGCAGATAGCGCGGCAACCGCGCCAGGAGGTGGATCGGCAGGGCCTCGTCGTCGACGATCTCCATGCGCCGGGCGAGCCAGACCACGAACAGGCAGCTCGCGACGCCGAACCCGATGATCAGCGGCGTGTAGTGGCCGGAGTTGAGCAGCCAGACCGCCATGAGCAGCGTGAAGAGGGCGACCGAGTGTTTCACGGCTCGGCCCTCCGCACCGTCCGGCACCCGGTAGCGGGTGCGGGACGCGCACCGCCCGAGCCTGAACCGGCAAGGGCGATCTTCCGCCCCTTCATCGAGTCGAGCATCTCCTCCTCACCGATGAGGCCGTCGTCGACGACCTCGCAACGCCCCGTATGGTCTCAGACCTTTCTAAAAAACGGAAGCACGAACCGGCCGCCGGGCGGTCACCCGGCGTCGAGTACCCGGGCCGCGTGCTCGAAGTCCTCCTGCTTGACGTAGATGACATAGGCGAAGCGGCCGCAGTCAGCGACCACCCCGCCCGATGCGAAGACGTTGATGTTGGCGTCGTAGAGCTTGCGGTGGGTCTCGGCGAGGGCTCCGAGGCGGTCGTCGCCGCGAACGATCAGCGCGTGCTGCGGCCCGACGAGCTCGATTCCGGCCTCCTCGGCGGCCTTGAGGAGACGGCTCGGCGAGAGCGGGAAGAGCACCAGCTGGGTGTAGTCGCCGCCCATCGGGATGGCGTTGAAGGCCATCAGGCTGACCCCCGACCCGGCGAGCTGCGACAGCAGCTCGTACGCCGCGCCGGGCTGGTCCTTGACCATCGCATGGTAGTAGTCGGCGCAGACGATGCTCGCGGACATCCCGGCCTCCTCGCGCGCTCGCCACACCAGGATGCGGGCGAGGTCGGCCGCTGTCAAGCGGAGACCGGTCCGCACTTCGGGCTCACCGGATCGTCCTCAGATCGCGCCCGGGAGCCGCTCTTGTCTCCTCACCGGCCCCCCCGTACCATGGTCGCGGTCTCCCGGGGGTTTCACGTGTGACGGCCGAGAACCTGCTCCTCATCACCATCGACGCGCTCCGCCACGATGCGCTCGGCTGCGTCGGCTCGACCTACGCCTCGACGCCGAACCTCGATGCTCTCGCCCGCGACGGTGTCCTCTTCGAGCAGGCGATCGCCAACGGCCCGCGGACCCAGTCGTCGTTTCCCTCGATCATGTCGTCGCTCTACCCGCTGGTCGCCGGGGAACGGCGACGGTTGCCCCGTGACGCGGCGACCCTCGCCGAGGTCGTGTCGCGGGCCGGCCTCGCGACCGCGGGGTTGAACCCGTCCAACCCCTTCCTGACCCGCGAGACCGGGTACCAGCGCGGCTTCGGGTTGTTCATCGACTTCTGGGACGCGCACGACCGCACCGGCCTCGCGGACCGTCGCAAAGGGCCGGCCCGCCTCAAGAGCACGATCCACGACGCGATCGGCCGCCGGAGCCTGGGGCTCCTGATGCTGCTCCAAGCGGCCCTGCTCGAGGAAGGCGGTCAGTACCTCACCGGCCGCCTCGTCGCCGACCAGGCCCTGAGCTGGCTCTCAGCTCGCCGCGGCAGGTTCTTCCTCTGGCTCCACCTGATGGACGCCCACTACCCCTACCAGCCGCTGCCGGCGCAGCGCTCGCCTCGCGATCGGGCCGCCTACCTCCTGGGCGCGGCGAGCCTGCTGGCCGGCCGGCCTCGCCCCGCGATCGCGCAGCTCGGGCGGCTCTACGGCCGACGCGTCGAGCTGGTCGACGACATCCTCGGCGAGGTCATCCGCGGCCTGGACCGCCTCGGGCTCTCCGGCTCGACGACCGTCGTCGTGACCTCCGACCACGGCGAGCAGATCGGCGAGCGCGGTCGATGGGCGCACGGCCCCGACTTACACGACGAGCTGATCCGGGTACCGCTGATCCTGCGTGGGCCTGGGCTCGATCCGGGGCGCCGGATCGACCATCAGGTCGAGCTGCTCGGGCTCGGCCCCACCCTGCTCGAGCTCGCCGGGATCGAGGAGCCGGCATCGTTCCTCGGAACGAGCTTCGCCGGCCTCGCGCGCACCGGTCGCGGCGCGGGCTCGCCGGTGGTCTTCAGCGAGGCGATGCACTCTGGCGGACGGCAGAGCCGCTCCGGCGCGACCGACCGGTTCACCGTCACCAGCTGCCGGGGTGAGGGCTGGAAGTACATTCTCGACTCCGAGGTCGGCGCCGAGGAGCTGTACGACCTGGCGTCGGACCCCGGCGAGCTCCGGAACCTCGCCGGTCTCGAGCCCGCAACGAGCTCGCGCTTCCGCCGGCTGGTCGAGGATCACCGGGCCCGGTGCGCCGGCCTCGCCTCGTCCTTCGAGGCAGCCGACGAGCCGGGGACCGAGCGCGACGACGCCGAAATGCGCCGCCGCCTCGCCTCGCTGGGCTACCTCTGAGATGGCCGCCGGCAGCACCAGGGCTTTGGCAGTGCGGGGCGCCACCTGGGCGACCTTGGGCATCGGCCTGCAGCGGGCGGTGCAGACGCTGTCGGTGCTGGTCCTCGCGCGGCTGCTGGTCCCCGAGGACTTCGGGCTCGTCGCGATCGCGGTGCTGGTCCTCAACCTCGTCAACCGGGTCAAGACTCTCGGGCTCCACACCTCCCTCGTGCAGTACCAGGGCGACATCGGGGCCGCGGCCGACGCCTGCTTCGTCATCAACGGCGCGCTCACGGTCGCGACGATTCTCGTCCTGGTCGCCCTGTCCCCCGTCGCGTCGACGGTCTTCGACCCCCGGGCCGGCGCCCTGGTCGCGGTGATGTCGCTGCGCCTCGTCCCGCAGACCCTGGCGGCGGTCCCCGCCACCCTCGCGGTGCGGGCCCTCGACTTCCGCAAGCAGGCCCTGATCCAGGCGGCCGAGGGGCTGGTCGGCGCCGCGATCGCCATCCCCCTCGCCTTCGCCGGGTGGGGGCCCTGGGCGCTGGTCGTCGGCTTTCTCGTCGGCTCGTGTGCGGGCGCGGCCCTGTGGTGGGTCCGACCGGTCTGGCGGCCGCGCTGGCGCTACGATCGCCAGATCGGCGAGCAGCTCATCCAGTCCGGGATCAGGATCTGGTCGGCGGCCAACCTCGCGATGTTCGTCGACAGCGCCAACCGGCTGTTCGTCGGTGGGCTCCTCGGGGTCGTCCGGCTCGGCTACTACGAGATCGTCGGCCGGGTCGTCCACACCCCGATCCAGACCCTCCAGGGGATCCACGACCGAGTTGCGATCTCCGCCTTCTGCCGGGAGCAGGACGACCCCGCCAGGGTGGGCAGGTGGTTCCTCCGGCTGTCGGGGCTGATGGTCATCCTGACCTCGTCGATCGCCGGGTCGCTCGCGGTCTTCCCCGACCTGCTCATTCCGACCCTCTTCGGGCCCGGCTGGGAGGCGGCGATCGAGCCGGCCCGAGCCCTCGCGCCGTTTGCCCTGCTCGCACCGCTCCTCTCGACCGCACCGGTCTTCATCGCCGCCCGAAGGACCGGGTTGCTGCTCAAGCTCACCACGGTGCGCTCGGTCCTCACGATCGGTGCGCTGTTCGCCGCGGCCCATGTCAGCCTCACCGCGGTGTGCATGGTCGAGAGCCTCGCGGCCTTGCTGTTCGCCCCGATCAACCTCGCCGTCGCCGCGCGCATCACCTCGATCGGTGTGCGTCAGGTGCTTTCGACCTTCGCCGTGCCGGCGGCGGGTCTCGCCGCCTTCCTCGCGACCGGCGCGGCCCTGCGGACCCTCGACCCGGGCGCCTTCGCCTCGCCAGGGGTCGGAGGGCTCGCCGGGCTGCTCGTTCCGTCAGCGGCGGCCCTCGGCCTGACCGTCCTCGCGATGCGGCCCCGTCTGGTGGGCGAGCTGCGCTCGATCGTCAGCGAGTCCTTTGGCACGCGCTGAGGTCGGAGGCGGTCCACGCGAAGCGGACCGTCAGACCATCGGCGGCGAGGACCTCGGCGGCCCGTTGGGAGTCCTCGCTGTGGACCGGAAACTGGGCATGGCTCCCGGCCGGCGCCGCATAGCCGCCGGGGGCGGTGCTGCAGGTGAGGGTCAGAATGACGCCGCCGCCGAAGTCGTCGATCAGCTGCCGGTTGAGCTCGAAGCTCTCACGGGTCTGGAGCCACAGGATGCCGTCGAACAGCACCCGGTCGAGGGCGAGGTTGAGGCGGTAGTCTTCGTCGCTCACCCTGAACTCGTCGATCGTCCTCGAGCCGAGGAACCTCCCCTTGAGCCGGGGTGTGCCGATGATCGAGAAGCCCCGGCCCCATCGTTGCCTGAGGTGACGGTCGAGACCGTAGAGCACCGCCTCCTCGCGTCGCCAGTCGTGGAGGCCCTTCAGGAACGCGCCAGCGACGTGCTCGACCCCCGCCTCGAGCGCCCGGTCGAAGGAGTCGAGCCGGAAGGCCTGGTTGCCCTTGGGGCCGGACTCGGAGTGCAACCGCCGGTACTGGACCGGGTCGAAGGTCTCGAGCCAGACGAGAAAGCAGTCGAGGCCGGCGGCCTTGAGATCGCCGAAGCCCCGGGTGCAGACCGGCGGGATGTTGCTGGTGATCATCCCACCGCCGTCGGCGGCGATCCTGTCCTTGAGGGCCTCGACGTA
>JALOLD010000045.1 GCA_025456145.1 Thermoanaerobaculales bacterium
CGGGACCTACGGCCAGGCCCTCGCCCTCACCAACCCCGGCAACGCCTTCACCGGCAGCGGCGCCGGGCTGACTGGGGTCGACGCCGCCACCCTCGACGGGGTCGACGGCGCGGTCTTCGCCACCGACGCCGAGGCGGCGGCGATGGTCGCCGCCCACGCCGCCTCCGCCGCCCACGATCCCCGCTACTACACCAAGACCCAGCTCAACACCTCGGGCGCCGGCGGCGCCGTCCACTGGGGCAACCTCACCGCCGTCCCCGCGGGCTTCGCCGATGGCGTCGACGACGACACCACCTACAACGCCGGTCCGGGCATCGTCGTCGACGGCGACGTCATCCGGGTCGACCCGGGTGCCTTCCACACCCGGCTGTCCACGCTGGACAGCACGGGCCGGGTCGGCGAGTTCAGCGCCGTCGCCATCGGCGCCGACGGCCTCGGCCTCATCAGCTACTTCGACAACACCAACGACGACCTCAAGGTCGCCCACTGCAACGACACCGCCTGCTCGAGCGCCACGACTGCCACCATCGACAGCGCGGGCGACGTCGGCTCCTACACCTCCATCGCCATCGGCGCCGACGGCCTCGGCCTCATCAGCTACTTGGACATCACCAACGACAACCTCAAGGTCGCCCATTGCAGCGACATCGCCTGCTCGAGCGCAACCACCGCCACCATCGACAGCACGGGCAATCTCATGTGGGACACCTCGATCGCCATCGGCGCCGACGGCCTCGGCCTCATCAGCTACTACGACAACACCAACGGCGACCTCAAGGTCGCCCACTGCACCAACGTCGCCTGCTCGAGCGCAACCACCGCCACCATCGACAGCACGGGCGAGGTCGGCTCCTACAACTCCATCACCATCGGCGCCGACGGCCTCGGCCTCATCAGCTACTACCACGTCTTCGGCGACCTCAAGGCCGCCCACTGCAGCAACACCGCCTGCTCCAGCGCCACCACCGCCACCCTCGACAGCACGGGCAACGTCGGCCACTACACCTCCATCGCCATCGGCGCCGACGGCCTCGGCCTCATCAGCTATTTCGACGACACAAACAGCGCCCTCAAGATCGCGCGCTGCTCCGACTTCACCTGCTCGAGCGCCACAACCGCTACCATCGACAACACAGACTTCGTCGGCGCATCCACCTCCATCGCCATCGGCGCCGACGGCCTCGGGCTCATCAGCTACTACGACGGCACCAACGGCGCCCTCAAGATCGCCCGCTGCAGCAACGTCGCGTGCTCCAGCGCCACCACCGCCATCGTCGACAGCGCGGGCTGGGTCGGCTACGCCACCTCCATCGCCATCGGCACCGACGGCCTCGGCCTCATCAGCTACTGGGACTATACCAACGAAGACCTCAAAGTCGCCCACCTCGGGATCGGCGTGCCATGAGCGCGCCCGTCTCCTCCGCCCTTCGGCTCGCCCTGGCAGCGGTCGCGCTGTGCGCGGCCCTGGCGGTTGCGCCCCTCCACGCCCAGACCTGCACCGTGCCCGGCAGCCACGCCACCATCCAGGAGGCCGCCGACGATCCAGCGTGCGTGACCATCTCACTCGCGGCCCAGACCTACCCGGAGTCCATCGTCCTCCGCCGGACGGTGACCGTCGCCGGCCCCGCCGCCGGCGGCGCGGTGGTCCAGGGCCTCGTGCTCATCTCCGGCGCAACCACCGTCGCCACCCTGCGCGACCTCCGGGTCGAGAACGGCTGCCGCCCCGACGCCGTCCGTGCCTCGGGCGGCGCCCGCATCGTCGGCGACACCCTCGACGTCGTCCGCTCCGCCGGCCTGCCCTGCCCCCTCACCGCCGACGCCATCTTCGTCGACGGCTTCGAGGACGGCTCCACCAACGCCTGGTCGAGCACGTCGCCGTAGCGACCGCGACGTCCTAGGCCCTCGTTCTCCGGAGGAGCACACGCTCCTCCGTTCTTTTTCTGACCGAGACTCGCGCTGAGAGTCTCGGTATGAAAAAGTCGGCTTGACATCACTGCATCACCGCACTACCGTATCATCATGAGAACCACCATCACCCTCCCGGACGATGTCCACGCCGCGGTCAAGGCTCTCTCCGACGGCTCGGGTCGGCCGATGAGCGAGGTGGTGTCGGAGCTGATCCGGCGCGCACTCGAGCCGGCAGCGGAGGTCGAGACTGTCGACGGCCTGCCGGTCTTCAAGGTGGCGTCGGGGTCGGGGATGATCCCCGGATCGCGCGCCTCGGAGCTGCTGGCCCGGGAGGGCGTCGAGTGACCGACGCCCTGCTCGACGTCAATGTCCTGCTGGCGCTCGCCTGGCCGAACCACCAGTTCCACCGTCCGGCGCGCCGATGGTTCGCCGACCACGACGGCGCCTGGTGCACCTGCGCCATCACCCAGCTCGGCTTCGTCCGGCTATCCTCGAACCCGGCCTTCACCGACCAGGCGAAGCTCCCCGCCGAGGCGACGCGGGTCCTGGTGGAGATGACCCGGCATCCCGGGCACCGCTTCATCGCGGAGCTTCACGGCCTCGAGACTGACGAGTTCGCCGCGGCCGCCGGCCGGCTGCTCGGCCACCAGCAGGTCACCGACGCCTACCTCGTGGCCCTCGCGCGCCGCCACGACATCCGGGTGGCGACCTTCGACCGCAGGCTCGAGGCCATCGCCGGCGACCCCCGACGGGTCACGACGCTGGCCCCCTGATCACGGCCCGTCGGGCGCGGCGCCACCTCCATCGGTGGCAATCTCGGGCGTGTTCCGCCGCCGGCTCGCCGCCGACGGCAGAATCGCCGACGGCTTCGAGTTCGGGGGCGCCGGCGCCCGGTCGAGCACGGCGCCGTAGCGCGGCACGGGCTTGGGAACAGGAGCTCAGTCGACCGCAATCAGGCGAAGGAGTCTTGGCCTTCGCCACGGCCGAGGCGGCTGGATCACTCGAAACACCGAGGACCGTTTGATGGTTGTCACTGGCATGACCCAGATGAGGAAACCACCCGTCGCCGCCATGGTCCTGTCCACCGTCGGCTACCACTGGGAGGAGGTGTTCGGCGCCTGGGACGAGCTCCGGAAGGCGGGATGGGAGGTGCGCCTCTACACCGTCGACGGGTCGCCGCCGCGGCCCGACCCGATGAGCCTGAGGCGGACCGGCCCGCTGTCCTGGCTCGGTCTCGGGGTCGCGGCGAGCGACTCGCCCGAGTCGCCGCGCGGACGGGGGCTGGCGGCGGCGCTCGAGGAGGTACGGCCGCTGGTCGAGCTCGGACCGGGGGAGGTCGACGCCCTCTACCTGCCGGGCGGCCACGGCTGCCTGTTCGACGTCAACCGCAACCCCGAGTTGCATGCGGTCATCGGCGAGCTCTATGGCGCCGGCAGGCCGCTCGCCGCGGTCTGCCACGCCACCTCGACCTTTGCCTTCGTCGAGGCCGATGGCCGGCCCATCGTCGCCGGCAAGGGTCTGACCGGCTTTCCGGAGATCGTGGACGCGTTGATCGCCCCCACGCCGTTGGTCGCCCGTGACTTCCTGCCGATCCCGTTCTCCAACGACCGCGCCCTCGCCGACGCCGGCGCCGACCTGCGTTGGTACCACAAGCTCCTCGCCGCCGTGAACCCCCGCTACGTCAGGGTCGACCCGCCCTTTGTCACCGGGATGGGGCCCAAGGCCGCCCGCCGGGTCGCTCGCACGCTCATCCACGGGCTCGACACTCGGCGGACCGACCCTTCCTGATCCCGTGGACGAGCGACCTCTCTACCGTTCTTTATCGGGCGGGAATCGCGAAGCGAGAACCGTCCGAAAAAAGCGGCGGAAGCCTCGACGGCCCGCGACGCCGCCCCCTACTTCACCCCCGCCCGCTCGAGCAGCTCGCGCTTGGCCGGGTCGTCGGTGAACCACTCGCGGACCATCGCGTTCTCCTCGGGGGTCACCCGGTAGCCGGCGGCGATCAACGCCTCCGCCGCCCCAGCATTGGTCACCACCGCCAGCGCGAACGGGCTCATCCCGGTGACGTTGGCCGCGTGGAGGTCGGCGCCGGCCCCGAGGAGCTGGTCGATGACCCCGCCGTCGCAGCTCGACACCGCACGGTGGAGGACCGCGTTGCCCTGCTCGTCGAGGGCGTTCGGGTCGGCGCCGGCGGCGAGCAGGGCGGCGACGATCCGCGACGTCGTCTCGGGGGTCGGCTGGCCCCACGGGCAGCCGAACATGACCACCGAGTGGAGCGGCGGCATGCCGGTGGTGCCGGCGTCAGCGGCCGACATGCCGGCCGCGAGGTAGCGCTCGACAGCGTCCGCGTCGCTTTCGATCATCGCCCGATAGAAGCCGTCCTGGTCGAAGCTGTGGTCGTGCTGCCGCAGCCAGGCCTGGGCGGCCGCCGCGTCGGCGCCGGCGACCGGCCGCGCCGCGGCGCCGGGCTGCGGCGCGACCGCCACCCCGCGCCGGATGTCGTCGATCGCCGAGGTCGCCGCCGCGGCGACGAGGGTCTCGGGGTCGGCGGTCAACCTCTCGAGCAACGGCAGGGCCGGCTCGGCGGCCCGGCCGAGCGGCCAGAAGCCGCGGGTCGCGACGATCCTCACCCCGCTCGGGAAGTCGCCGCCGGCGATCCGGGAGAGCTCGCGCACCGCGACCTCGGGGGGCAGGGCGAGACCGGTGAAGGCCTCCATCGCGTCGCGGCGCAGATCCTCGTCGGCGGTCGCGTCGTCGACCACGACGAGCAGCGCCGGTCCGGCCTCCGCCGCCACCCGCTCCTTGACCGCACGGTCGAAGGGCTCGCGCACGTCGCCGATCGCGCCTAGGGCGCGGACCGCGGCAGATCGGAGGTCTTCGTCGGAGGAGCCCGAAGCGATCCTCGCGATGGCGGGGACCCCGGCGGCGGCATGGCCGCCGGCGGCGCCGAAGGCCCCGAGCGCGCTCCACCGAACGTCGCGCTCGGCGTCGCCGAGCAGCCCCAGCACCTGGTTCGGCCAGCCGGCGCCGCCCTCGGGCCGCTTCGCCCGCAGCTCGAACGCTTCCGCCACGGCCTCGCGGACCTCGGGGTCGGAGTGGCCGGACAGGCGCACGAGGGTCTCGACCCAGCCCTCGGGCTCGGGCTCGAAGGGCGCGAGCGCCGCCACCAACGCGGCCCGCGGCATCCCCGGCTCGGCGAGGGCTGCCATGAGCGGAGGCACGACCCCGGGGTTGCCGGTGGCGGCCAGGGGCGCGAGCACTGAAACGCCGCTGAACCGGTCCTCGGGGTCGGCGCTTCGAACCTCGTCCGGCGTCTCCCGGATCGCCTGGACCAACGGCGCGGCCAGCGTGCCCTCGTCGACGCTGCCGATCAGGTCGCGGATCGCCAGCGCGCGGTCGAACCAGTCGCCGCCGGCGACCACCGAGCGACGCGCCTCGACCAGCTCGGCCGGCTCGACCCCGATCGCCTCGAGGGCGCCGGCGGCACGGACCCGGACCCCCGGATCGGGGTCGGACAGCGCGGTGCGGAGGGCGGCCTCGGCGGGGGCCGCCGCGTCCTCGAGCTTCCACAGCGAGCTCGCGGCGCGCTCGCGGACCAGGGCGTCGCCGTCCGCCAGGGCGGCGGCGAGCGCCGGCACGACCTGCGCCGCCTCTTCGGCGAAGCCACCGAGGTCTTCGGCCGCCTCCCGCCGCTTCTCGACATCGCGGCTGGTGATCTCCTTGAGCGCCGTCGCCAGCGCCTTGTCGTGCATCTTGGCCATCGTCCGCTCGGCCCACTCGCTCTGCGCCTGACCGGCCGCGGCCCAGCCGAGCGCGACTCCGAGCCCGAGCCCGACGATGACCGACCGCCGCCAGATCCCGTGATTGAATCCCATGGTTCCCTCCGTCCGTCGTTCCGCGTCCGATCGACCATCCACCATCATGACCCTGCGAGCACTCGGCGCCGGCGCCGTCGTCATGGCGTGAGATGGTCCGGCCAGTCGCCGACATCGGCGCGGTCGAGCCACACCCGCCAGGTCCCGTCGACGAGCTGGAGGATCGCCTCGCCGTGGGCCTCGCCGCCCCACGACGACTCGCCCGTCACTAGCACCTGCGCCCACTCCCCGTCGACCGCGCCGCGTACGAACCTCGCCTTCTGCGGGTAGAAGGACTCCGCGTAGATCGCCGCGATGTTGAGCCCTTCGGCGGCCGCCTGGTCGGCGCGCTCCTGATCCTCGGGCAGCTGGTACGGCCGGAGCGCCGCCGCATCCGCCTCGTCGAGGGCGTGGAGATAGGCGAGATAGGCCTTGCCCGGCGCACCGCCGTCCGCCGGCAACCGATCACCCCAGGCAGTCGGCGCGATCGGTACGTCGAAGCTCACGTCGAAGGTGAGCTCCTCATCGGAGTGCCTGACCGATCCGGCGAGCCGCTCCCCGGTGCGCTTCACCGTCGACGTCGTCGAGCTCGAGAAGCAGAGACCACAGCCGCTGCCGCTGCCGAAGTACCAGCTCATGCCGACGTAGGACCCGGCCCCGTCGAAGTGGAGGTACACGACCGCGGTGTTCTCGTCGACGAAGCTCGAGCTGATCCAGCCCTCGCGATCCCAGAGGCGGTCCATCCCCTCGGTGAAGAACTCGTAGTTCGAGATCGCGACCCTGACCCCGGGCTCATCGTCGATGCCGACCGGCGACGGGTAGGCGTAGGCGCCAGCGATGTCGAACTCGAGACCGCTTCCGGCCCAGTGCCCGGTCGCCTGGACAGGATCCTCATCGGCGAGTGCGATTGCAACGCCGACGACCAGAGCCACCAACACCACACCTACCGCGCGTGCAGCCGACCGACCCATCGTCTCCTCCTCGTCGAGCGCCCGTCCGGGCGCTGCTCGTGCGCTTCGCATCACCGTCGCGACCATCAGTGGCCGAGCCGCTTCGGCCGCACACCGTACAACGACATCCTCGGCCCGACCTGCACCGGATCGGCCGGATCGCGGCTCGTCCGCCGACCGCTGTCTCCTGGAGCGACAACCCCGGGATCGGGGAACCCGCCGTCGAGCTGTGCTGCGGGATTGAGTCTCAATACTAAAGAGGGGGCGATCCCGATGTCAAGGGGCGCGTCGGGCACACCGGGACGATGAGCTCGAGGCGTTTACGGCGAGCCGGAGGCGATCGCGTGAACCCCCTCAGGGGCCCTCGACCGGGGTTGACGGTTTACCGGGAAACCGCGAGACGCCGGTCCCCGATCTCGGGCCTGCAGGATCGGCGACGCGGCTCAGCCGGCGCTCGGAGGGAAGCCCTCGAGCACCCGAGCGACGACCCTGCGGATTCTCTCGTCGTCGGGGTTGGGCCGGCTGAAGGCGTTCTCGACGGTGCCCCGCCAGACGAGCCGGCGGGTGCCCGTGTCGAGGACGTCGACGACAATCGTGCCCTCGGTGTAGGTCTCGAGGGAGGTGCGACCGCCGCCCCATCCGACCCCCCAGCCGCCCCAGCCCCAGCCCCAACCCCAGCCGCCGACCGGGACCGACCAGCCGGTGTGGTACATCACCATCCGCGACTGGAGCACCAGCGAGTAGGTGACGAAGAAGTCGGCCTCCTCGGCGGCGGCCTCCGTGAAGCCTCTGGCCGAGAGCTCGGCGTCGATCGCCCAGCGGATCCGCCGGGTCAGGATGGTGTTGGCCTCGGAGGGCGGCGCCGCCTTGTCGGGCGGGGTCGCCAGCTTGAACCAGGCGTAGCTCCGGTAGCCGGCGAAGTCGTGGCGGGTGTCGTGGTCGACGAAGTAGCGCGGGCCGGTGCACGAGCCGAGGACCACGAGCACTGCGGCCAGCGCCCCGATGACGGCAAGACGTCTGATCATCGCGTCGCTCCTTTTCGCTGCGGCGGCTCGCCACCTCGGCGGCAGCCGACGTTTCACTTGCAAGCTCGGTGCCCGCCGGACGGGCCGGGATCGAGCCGGCCATGCCGACCGACCGTCCCCGGCGAGGCTCACCGGCGTCCGCCTTCGAGGACGGCCGGGCGGCCCGCGGGCGGGTGGCGGTCCGTTTTCCGGGCCCCTCTTGAATTTACGCTTCGTTTATGCCATGCTCATCACGACCGAAGACAAGGAGACCGCCATGGCCCCGATCACCGCCGCCGCCGCCCGCATCGCCACCCCGGAGCGCCCTCCGCTCGAGCTCCTCGGCGGGCCCCCCGCCGACTGGCCCGCCGACGCGCAGATCGCCTACCGCTCGGTGCTCGGCGAGCTCGACGGGTGGTGTCGCGCGCACGACGCGCCCCGAGCCCTCAACTCGTGGGTCGCCGAGGAGGCGGTCCGCCGCGGTTGGTGATCCCACCGGGGGAGACGACCGAACCCCGGCGGTCGCCGCACCGTACTTCGTGGCGAGGGGTCGGCGACCCGAGCTGACGGCGCCGATGGAGATCGACCACCACGGCGCCCCGAGCGCCTCCACCGTCGCGACATCCACCCCTCGATCGGACCGTGGGGCTTGACAACGGCGAATCAGGTGCTAAATTTATAGCATGATGCTAAATTCTTAGCATCAACGATCGACGGCCGGCGGCCCGGTGCCCGAGGAGAGCCCATGACGAACGATGCCAACCAGCTGAGCCGCCGCGAGCGTCAGATCATGGAGGTGATCTACGCCCGCGGCCGCGCCACCGCCGCCGAGGTCCGCGAGGACCTGCCCGACCCGCCGTCCTACTCGGCGGTGCGGGCGATGCTTCGGATCCTCGAGGACAAGGGGCACCTCAGCCACGAGAGCGACGGGCCGCGCTATGTCTTCCGGCCGACGGTGCCGCGCGAGGAGGCGCGGGAGACCGCGCTGAAGCGGCTCGTCCAGACCTTCTTCGGCGGATCGCCGGAGCGCGCCGTGGCGGCGCTGCTCGAGCTCGACGACGAGGGCCTCGACGAGCGCGCCCTCGACCGGATCGCCGAGAGGATCGACGAGGCGAGGAAGGAGGGACGGTGATGGACGCCCTTGTCGTCGCCGCGCTCGGCTCGGTCAAAGTGCTGGTGCTCCTGCTCGCGGCCTGGGGACTGTCCCTGGCCCTGCGGGGCCGGCCGGCGAGGCTGCGCGCCGTGGTCTGGGCTACTGCCCTCGTCGGGTCGTTGCTGATCCCGGCCCTCGCTGCGGTCGTTCCGTCGTTCGTCGTCGAGCTGCCGATCGAGCTCCCGGCGACCGGCGCCGGGAGGGCTGACCCGCCGACTGCAACGGCCCCACCGGTTCACTCGCATCCCGCTCCGGGCAAGACGCCGGCGGCGATCGATCCGGCCCCGATCGTCGCGGCGCCACCCGCCTGGGCGCCGCCGGCCCCGGAGGTACTGATCGCCCTCGCCTGGGCCTTTGTGGCCGCCCTGCTCCTGCTGCACCAGGTCATCGGGGCGCTCCGCGTGTCGTGGATCATCCGCGCCGCGCGGCCGGTCGACGATCCCCGGTGGCTCGATCTCCTCCGCCACGTCCGCGCCCGGGTCGGATGCCGTCGCCCCGTCCGGCTGGTCCGGAGCCCCGAGATCGACATCCCGTCGGTCTTCGGCGTGATCCGGCCGACCGTCGTGCTCCCCACTCAGTCCTTCTCGTGGCTCGACGACCGGCGAGAGGCGGTCCTCCAGCACGAGCTGATCCACGTCGTCCGCCTCGACTGGCCGGTCCGCGCCCTCGCCCGGATCGCCCGCGCCCTCTACTGGTTCAACCCCTTGGTGTGGTGGGCCGTGCGACGCCTCGAGCTCGAGCAGGAGCTGGCCTGCGACGAGGAGGTCCTGTCCCTGGGCGCCCGCGCCTCGACCTACGCCTGTCACCTGCTCGGTATCGCCCGCTCCGCCGTGCGGCGCCCCGCCGCCGCCGGCGGCCTCGCCATGGCCCGACGCTCACACCTGGAGGAACGCATCATGCGCATCCTGAGTCACCCGTCGCACCGCAGGGTCGGCCTGGCGGTGATCCTGCCCGCCGCGATTCTCACCGCCGCCCTGGTCCCGGCCATCGCCTCGGTCCAGCCCGGCGAGCCCGGCCCAAGGAACGCGAGCCCCGCCCTCAGGGCGGCGCTGGCCGAGATGGACGAGGCCGAGGAGAGGCTCGAGCCCTACCTGGACCGGATCGCCGACGTCGAAGAGGTCGACATGGCGCCGGTCCTCGAGCAGATCGAGGCCATCGAGGTCGAGATCGACCACGAGGAGCTGGCGCGCATCGAGGCCGAGATCGTACCGATGATCGAGGAGCTCGAGGAGCGGATGAAGCCGATCCTGGAGCAGATCGACAGCGTCGAGATCGACATGGAGCCGTTCCACGAGCAGATCGAGCGCCTCCACGAGCAGCTCGAGACGGTGACCTTCCACGTCGACGACGGCACCATCGAAGAGATCATGGAGCAGGTTCACGAGCAGATGGAAGCGCAGCGCATCGACATGGAGTCGATCCACCTCGAGATGGCGCCCTTCCAGGAGAAGATCGCCGAGCTCCACGCCGAGCTCGAGCCGATGCACCGAGAGCTCGCCCGCCTCAGCGAGGAGCAGCACGCGCGGCTCCAAGAGCAGCTGAAGGGCCACGAGGCGCTGATCGCCGCCGAGGAGTCGCGGCTCGAGGCGATGCACGAGGCCATGGCGCGGGTGCACGACGAGATGGAGCCCCTGCACGAGGAGATGGAGCGGATCGGGGCCCGCATCGAGAGCGCGCTCGTCGACGATGTCGCCGACCTGCTCCGCTCGCACCTCGGGCCGGTCACCTCACCCGGAGCCCCGTTCCGGGAGGCAGCGGCCCGGATCGTCGACGACGGCCGGATCCACATCCACGATGGCGTGCTCGAGCTCGAGGCCTCGCGCCGCGAGGTCCGGGAGATCCTGGACGACCTCTTCACGCCGGAGCGGGTGGGCACCGAGGAGGCCTTCGGAGCGGCCCTCGAGGCGGCGGTCGACGAGGTCGCCGACCTGCGGATCGCCGTCGACTGACCGATCATCAGCGACAGACCCACCCCGACCATCGAAGCCGGGCCGCGCGGCCCGGCTTCGATCGTCGAGCGTCAGTGATCGACCTCCATCCCGAGCATGCCGGCGTGCCGGTCGAGGGCGTGGCGCACCGCCTCCCGATCGGCGGCCGAGGGCCGCGCGTCCTCGTGGTGGCACGACAGCACGACGACCCTTCCCGCCCGGCGGTCGGCCTTGATGTCGACCCGCGCCACCAGCTCGTCGCCGGCGAGGACCGGCAGGCAGTAGTAGCCGTGGCGGCGCTGGTCGGCCGGCTTGTAGATCTCGAGCACCTGATCGAAGCCGAACAGGGTCGCGACCCGGCCGCGGTCCCAGAGCACCGGGTCGAAGGGCGAGAGCAGCACGCCCCGGTCGCGCCGTGGGCGGGCCCGGTCGAGCTTCGAGGCGAGCTCGAGGTCATCGGGTCGCACCCAGCCCGGAACCCGGAGGCCGTCGCGACCGGCGAGGGTGCAGCCGACCACCCGGCCCTCTTCGGCGAGGCGGCTCAGAGCTGCGTCGACCTCGGCAGCGCGCCGGCGCAGCCTCCAGGTGTCGACGATCGTCGCCCGGCTCGCCCAGCCGTGGCCGTCGAGCGCCTTGAGGACGAGCGCCGGCAGCGCCTCGCTCGCCGCCACCGGCGCCGATCGGAGGTCCTCCGGGATGACCCGCTCGGGCAGGTCGTACACCCGCTGGAACCCGCGGCGCTCGCGGATCGCGAGCTCGCCGGTCCCCCACAGTGCGCTCGCCACATAGGTGGTGGTCTTCGCGGTCCACGCATCGCCGAGCCGCCGGCTGTCGAAGTCGAGGGAGCGCAGCGGGCCCTCGGCCTCGATCCGCCGCAGGAGATCGCGCGCGATGCTCCTGTGCGACGCCACGAACCGCCCCCAGCGCGGCGCCCCGCGCAGCTCCCGGCGCCGGAAGTCGAACAGCGGGTAGAGCTCGATCGGCTGCCAGCAGGCCTCGTGCCCGAGGCCTTCGAAAAGCGGCTCGTCCGGTTGGAGCAGCTCCTCGCCGAGCGCCGGATCGAGCCCGGCGAGCCGCGACATCAGGACCAGGCCGTGGGTCCGCGCGCCGGTGACGCCGATCGAATCGAGCTGGAGGTAGCCGAAGCGCCGGATCACCTCGTGGCAGGCGCGGCGGGCGGCCGGTCCGCGGCCGCGCGCCCGGCCCGGCATCCCGGTCCACTCGGGTCTGAGCAGACCGGCACGGGCCAGGGCGAGCCGGCGCGCCTGACGAACGGTGATCGCCGCCATCCGTGGATTTTACCCGCCCGGCGGCGGACGCGGCTCGCGGACAGGTCCTGCATCACACCACCGGCGTGGCGGCCCGTGCATAATGGCGGCGATGCTGCCGTCCCACCCGCTCAAGGCGATCGTCTGGGACTTCGACGGAACGCTGGCCGACACCCGCGAGCGCAACCTCAGGGTCAACCGCCGGATCGTCGAGGAGATGACCGGGCGCCGCTGGCAGGAGGTTGCGGCCCTGAGCTCGGTCGAGGCGTATGTCGCCGCCTGGAGCCGGGTCCGCAACTGGCAGGAGCTCTACACCGACGTCCTCGGTCTCGCCCCCGAGCAGTGTGCGAAGGCCGCCCAACGGTGGGCGCCCTACCAGCTCGACGACCCGACCCCGGCGCCGCTCTACCCGGGGATCGCCGAGGCCCTCAAGGACCTCAGGAGATACCCGCAGGCGGTGGTGTCGCAGAACGACCGGGCGATCATCGCGAGGGCCCTCGCCGAAGCCGGCGTCGACCGCTACTTCAGCGCCCTCGTCGGCTACGCCGAGGTCCCGCTCGACCGCCAGAAGCCGGCCCCCGACGGCCTGCTCCGCGCCATCGACATCCTCGGGATCGAGGAGCCGGCGACCGCGCTCTACATCGGCGACCACGAGACCGACGCCCTGTGCGCCCACAACGCCAACCGCGATCTCGTCGCGCTCGGCCACGAGCTCTGGTTCCGCAGCGTCGCCGTGTCGTTCGACGGCGCTCCGGACCCGATCGAGTGGACCGCCGCTCCGCACCACCGCGTCGGGACGCCGCACGAGATCCGTCAACTCGTCGCCGAGCTCTGCGTATCTCGCCGGGATGGCTGAGCCCGAGACCCACCACTGCCCGAACTGCTCGGCGCCGGTCCCGGTTCCGCTCGGCGAGACCGAGGTCCTCTGCGAGTACTGCGACTCGCAGCTGCGCTTCATTCCCGGGGCCGAGGAGCTCGAGGTCGTCAAGACCCGCGAGGAGATGAAGCTCCGCGAGCGGATCGCGGTCGAGCAGCAGATCCTTCGCAACCGGCTCCACCGCGAGGAGATGGACCGCTGGCGCGAGACCGCGGCCAAGGTCGCCATCGCGGCGGTGCCGATCGTCGGCCGGACCGCCGGCCGCGCCCTCTTCGCCGGCGCCGCGCGTCGCGGCAGCGGCTGCGGCTGTCTCGCGGTCCTCGCCGGGCTCCTCGCCGCCGCCCTCGCCCTGCTCTAGCCGCGCCTCATCCCCCTCCTCCCCTTCCGCGTCCGCGTCCGAGGTCAGCGGCAGCTACCGGAGCTACGACCGAGGTTCCCCCTTAGCACCGCTGCACACCGGGTGTGCCGGGCTCGACATTGTGCTCAGAACCGCGCTCACGTCCGCCACGCCTCACGCAAAATGTCCAGCCGGGCACCCCCGGGAGGCGCGCCCCTGAGCATCCGCCCCGGCCACGATGCAGGCCGCCGCTCGCGTCGCCGGCGCGGTCGCAGCTTTCCCGGTTCGCCACGAGCGACCGCGCCGGCGGCGCGACGCCGGGCCGCCCGGCCGTCCAGGCCGCGCGGCCCGGAAGGCCGGTGCCTCTGAGAATCCGCTGCTCTCGCCCCAGCCTCTGCCACCATCCCCGCCGTCGTAGTACAATTCCATGTGCTTGACCCGCATTGACTTAGGAACAGGTCTCAGTCTCCACCGAGGAGGGTCGTATGGCAAAGAAGAAACCAGCTGACCACGCCGCCGGGAGCGGCGTCACCCGGCGCGGCTTTCTCGGCTCGGTCGGCGCCGGAGCGGTCGCCGCCGCGACCGGCGCGGCGAGCCGCGCCGAGGCGGTGCCCGAGATCACCGACCCCGAGGAGATGGTCGCGGTGGCGCTGACGATCAACGGCCGGCGCCACCGGCTGCTCGTCGAGCCGCGCTGGACCCTGCTCTTCGTGCTCCGCGAGAGGCTCTGCCTCACCGGGTCGAAGGCCGGGTGCGAGCGCGGCGAGTGCGGCTCGTGCACCGTGCTCGTCGACGACGAGCCGCGCTACGCCTGCCTGACCCTCGCCGTCGAGGCCGAGGGCCGCGAGATCACCACCGTCGAGGGCCTGCTCGTCGGCGAGGAGCTCGGCGACGTCCAGCGCGCCTTCGCCGAGCACGACGCCTTCCAGTGCGGCTACTGCACCCCGGGGCAGGTCGTCGCGGCCGAGGGCCTGCTGCGCGCCAACCCCCGTCCCACCGAGGCCGAGATCCGCACCGGGATGAGCGGCAACCTCTGCCGCTGCGGCGCCTACGCCCACATCGTCAAGGCGGTGGCCGACGCCGCTGACGGCCGCAAGACCGGAGGTGGGTCATGACCGAGCGCACCGACTACCACATCGGCGGGACACCACCCGAGACCCCCGGCAACGACGCCGCGGCCGGTCCGTGGCCGGCGACCACGGTCGTCGGCAGCCGGCAGCCGAGGATCGACGCCTACGAGAGGGTGAGCGGCACCGCGGTCTACCCGCATGACGTGTCCCTGCCCGGGATGCTCCACGGCGCGATCCTGCGCTGCCCCCACGCCCACGCCCGGGTGCTGGCCGTCGACACCGCCGCAGCCGAGAAGATGCCCGGGGTCGCGGCGGTGATCACCGCGGCCACCCCCGGCGCCGACATCCCGTGGTACGAGCGCGACGGCGGCTTCGCCAGCACGCTCTTCGACCCCCACTGCCGCCACCAGGGCGAGGAGGTCGCGGCGGTCGCCGCCGAGACCCCGCTCCAGGCGGTCGACGCCATCCGGGCGATCAGGGTCACCTACGAGGAGCTCCCCTTCGTCGTCGACGACACCGCCGCCCTGGCGCCGGGAGCGCCCGCGATCCACGACGGCGGCAACCTGATCGGCGAGCCCCGAGTCCGCTCCCGGGGCGACATCGCCGCCGGCTTCGCCGAGGCCGAGGTCGTGGTCGAGGGCGTCTACCGCACCTCGTGCCAGATCCACGCCCCGATGGAGCCGCACGGCTCGGTCGCGCGCTGGGACGGCAACCGGCTCACCGTGTGGGACTCGACCCAGGGCGTCTACGACGTCCAGGAGCGCCTCGCCGCGGCCCTCGAGCTGCCCCGCTCCAGCGTCCGGGTCATCGGGCCCTACATGGGCGGCGGTTTCGGGTCCAAGCTCGAGACCGGCAAGTACACCGTCATCGCGACCCTGCTCGCCCGGATGACCGCCCGGCCGGTCAAGATCTTCCTGCCGAGGGAGGACTGCTTCACCTCGACCGGCAACCGTCCCGCCAACACCATGACGATCAAGATCGGGGCGAAGGCCGACGGCACGCTGACCGCGATCGAGTACGCCTCGAGCGGTTCGGGGGGCGCCTACTTCGGCGACGCGGGGACCGGCGCCCTGCCCGCCTACCTCTACCAGGTCGCCAACCTCCACGCCATCGACACGACGGTCCACACCAACGCCGGCAAGGCCCGCCCGATGCGGGCGCCCGGCGTGCCCCAGGCCGCCTGGGCCCTCGAGCAGGCGATGGACGAGCTCGCGGCGAAGCTCGGGCTCGACCCCCTCGAGCTCCGGCTCAGGAACATCCCGGCCACGCTCCAGGCCGGCCCGGGTCTGCCCTTCACCTCGCAGCACCTCCGCGAGTGTCTCGTCAAGGGCGCCGAGGCCTTCGGCTGGGCGGAGGCCGTCGCCCGACCGCCGGACGAGGGCCACCTCAGGCGAGGCGTCGGCCTCGCCGCCGGGATGTGGTTCTATTCGGGCGGGCCGCCCTCGACGGTCGTCGTCAAGCTCCACGCCGACGGCAGCGCCAACCTCAACATGGGCGCCTCGGACATCGGCTGCGGGACCAAGACCTGGGCGGCGATGATCGTCGCCGAGGAGCTCGGCGTGCCCCTCGAGCAGATCCAGGTCGAGCACGCCGACACCGCCACCACCCAGTACGCCACCTCGTCGGGCGGCAGCAAGACCGTGCCGTCGGACTCGCCCGCGGTGCTCGCCGCCGCGCGCTCGGTCAAGCACCAGCTGATCGGGTTCGCGGCGGAGCAGCTCGGCGTGCCCGCCGACGACCTGGTCTACGCCGACCTCGCGCTGACCAGCCGGAGCGACCCGTCCAAGACCCTCAAGGTGACCGAGATCGGGATGCTCGGCCGGCGCGGCGTCGTCGTCGGCACCGGCTACCGCGAGCCCAACCCCGAGGGCTCGTTCACCGCCCCGACCTGCGCCCAATTCTGCGAGGTCGAGGTCGACACCCGGACCGGCGGGCTCCGCATCCTGCGCTTCCTCGGCGCCCACGACTCGGGCCGGGTGCTCAACCGGCTCACCTTCGACAACCAGGTCTTCGGCGGCATGGCGATGGGCATCGGGCTCGGCGTCACCGAGGAGCGGGTGCTCGACCGGCAGACCGGCAGGATGGTCAACGCCAACCTCCACGACTACAAGATCCCGACCATGCTCGACGTCGCCGGCGACCACGCCTGCCTCCCGATCGACGAGCCCGACCACGCCTTCAACACCACCGGCGCGAAGGGGCTCGGTGAGCCGGCGACCATTCCCACCGCCGCCGCGGTCGGCAACGCGGTGGCGCGGGCCCTCGGCGTCCGCATCAGCGACGCCCCCCTGACGCCGCGGAGGATCCTCGACGCCCTCGCGGCGCAGCGAAAGGAGGCGTGAGATGCTCCCGAAGTTCAGCCACCTCAGGCCGGCGACGCTGCGTGAGGCCCTCGCCGCGCTCGACGCCTCCGACGCGCGGATCCACGGCGGCGGCACCGACCTCGTCGGCTGTCTCCGCGACCGGGTCTTCACCACCGAGCGGGTGGTCTCGTTGAGCGCGATCCCCGAGCTGCGCGGGATCGCCGCGACCGGCGACGGCGGGCTGCGGATCGGCGCCACGGCGACCCTGACCGAGATCGCCGGCCACCCGGCGATCGCCGACCGCTTCACCGCCATCGCCGACGCCGCCCGGGTGGTCGCGAGCCCGCAGCTGCGAAACCAGGGCACGATCGCCGGCAACCTCTGCCAGAAGCCCCGGTGCTGGTACTACCGGGGCGACTTCCACTGCCTGCGCAAGGGCGGCGAGCTGTGCTATGCCTATGAGGGCGAGAACCAGCACCACTGCATCTTCGGCGGCGACCTGTGCTACATCGTCCACCCCTCCGACACCGCCCCGGCCCTCGCCGCCCTCGGCGCCGTCTGCCGGGTGTCGAGCGCGTCGGCGACCCGGTCGGTCCCGGTCGACCGGCTCCACGTCCCGCCCTCGGTCGATCCCCGACGCGAGACGGTGCTCGAGCCCGACGAGGTCGTCACCGAGCTCGTGCTGCCCGCCCCACCGGCCGGGCTGCGCTCGTCGTACCTCAAGATCCGCTCGCGCAACGCCTGGGACTTCGCCCTGGCCGGCGTCGCCCTCGCTCTCGTCTTCGACGGCGACATCGTCCGCTCGGCGCGGGTCTTTCTCTCCGGCGCGGCCCCGGTCCCTTGGAGATCGACCGCCGTCGAGGCGGCGATCACCGGCCAGGCGCTCGACGCGGCGACGATCGCCGCCGCCGCCTCGGCCGCGGTGGCCGGCGCCGAGCCGCTCTCCGGGAACGCATACAAGCTGGCGCTCTTCGAGGGGCTGGTCGCCGGCCAGCTGGAGGCGATCAGGGGCTGACCGCGAAGCCGAAGCTCGACGAGCCCGCGGCGACCCCGCTCGGCCCGAACCGCCGCTCCTCGAGGAAGACCTCCCCGCCGGGGCTGGTCAGCACGACCGTGCTTGCCCGGGTGCCGTAGTCGTCGCCGGCGATGAAGATCGGCGACAGCGCGCGCTCCCGATCAAGCGGCACGCCAGTGGCGGGCAGGTCCTGGTCGGGCGCCGGTGACCGATCGGCGAGCAGCTCGAAGAGCGAGTCGACGTCGAGGCTTCCGGCGTCGAGCAGGGCGCGGAGCCCGCGGCGCGCCGCCTCGACCTTGGGCCACGGCGTGTCGAGCAGGTGGTTGCTGAGGCCGTAGATCCCGGGCTCAAGATCGAGCCGGTCCGGTCCGCGGTTGCTGCAGCAGTGGAGAGCATCGCCGTCGGCGACGACGAGGTTGAAGCCGCCATAGCGATCCCGGCGACCGTCGAGCCCGGAGATCCACCCGCGCACCGGGCCGGGGTCGGTCAGCGCTTCCACCACGAGCTCGCCCCGGGACCGCCGCCCGGCCGGGTCGGCCACCGGCTCGTGGACGTTGGTCACCACCGCCAGCCGGCCCCTCCGGTCGACCGCCAGCCACGCGCCGCCCGCCTCGAGGTCGCGGCCGCCGAGGATGCCCTCGGGGGCCGGCCACCAGTGGGCCGGCGCCGCCGGCCGGCGGTGATACTCGTCGCGGTTGCCCGCGAGGACGAGCGGGTGCTGCGGGTGGACCCGCCAGGCGATGACGAGGAGGCACATCCCGAGCGAGTGTAGCCTGCCCTCAGAGGGAGGGGATCGACGCGGCGGCGGCAGCAACCGCGGCTACCGCGGCCGTACTGCCTGTACAATGACCGGCGCTCGCCCAAGATCGACCAAGGAGACTCGAGCATGACCGGACCCGACCGCACCGAGGAGCTGATCGCGCTGATGCGCGACCGGATCCTCGTGCTCGACGGCGCGACCGGGACGATGCTCCAGAGCCGCGGGCTCGGTCCGGAGGACTTCGGCGGCGCCGAGCTCGAGGGCTGCAACGAGCACCTCGTCGTCACCCGGCCCGATGTCATCCTCGACGTCCACCGGGCCTATCTCGAGGCCGGCGCCGACCTCATCGAGACCGACACCTTCGGCGGCACGCCGGTGGTGCTCGCCGAGTACGGTCTCGCCGACCGCACCCGCGAGCTCAACCGCCGGGCGGCCGAGCTCGCCGCCCAGGCCGCCGCGGAGCACGCGACCGTCGCGCGGCCGCGCTTCGTGGTCGGCTCGATCGGCCCGACCAACCGGGCGATCAGCGTCACCGGCGGGATCACCTTCGACGCCCTCGTCGAGGGCTTCGCCGAGCAGACCCGGGGGCTGCTCGAGGGCGGCGCCGACCTCTTCGCGGTCGAGACCTGCCAGGACACCCGCAACACCAAGGCGGCGCTCATCGCGATCGACGCGGTCTGCCGCGAGGCCGGGACCTCGCGGCCGGTCATCGTCTCGGGCACCATCGAGCTCAACGGCACGATGCTCGGCGGTCAGGCCGCCGAGGCCTTCGTCGCCTCGATCGAGCACGCCCGGCCGCTCGCCATCGGGCTCAACTGCGCCACCGGCCCCGAGTTCATGACCGACCACCTGCGCTCGGTCCACGAGATGGCGGCCTGCGCGGTCTCCTGTTACCCCAACGCCGGGCTCCCCGACGAGAACGGCCGCTACCCGGAGACCCCGGAAACCCTGGCCGCCAAGCTCGAGCGCTTCGCCGACGCGGGCTGGCTCAACCTGGTCGGCGGCTGCTGCGGCACCACGGAGGCCCACATCGCGGCCCTGGCCGCGATGGTCGAGCGCAAGCGGCCGCGGCCGCTTCCCGGCTCGCGCTCGACCCGGGTCTTCTTCTCCGGCGTCGAGCTCGTCGAGTCGACCGAGGACAACCGGCCGCTGCTCGTCGGCGAACGGACCAACGTCCTCGGCTCGCGGAAGTTCCGCCGGCTGGTCGAGGAGGAAAGGTGGGCCGAGGCCGCCGAGGTCGGCCGCGCCCAGGTCGCCGCCGGCGCCCAGATCGTCGACGTCTGCCTGACCACCACCGAGCGCGACGAGCTCGCCGACATCCGCGCCTTCTACGACCGCCTGACACGGCTGGTCAAGGCGCCGCTGATGATCGACGCCACCGACCCGGCGGCGGTCGAGCTCGCCCTGACCCACTGCCAGGGCCGGGCGATCGTCAACTCCATCAACCTCGAGGACGGCGAGGAGCGCTTCCGCCGGGTCGCGCCCCTGCTCCGGCGCTACGGCGCGGCGGCGGTGGTCGGCACTATCGACGAAAGCCCCGACGACGCCCAGGCCTTCAGCCGCGAGCGCAAGCTCGAGGTCGCGCTGCGCAGCCACCGGCTGCTCACCGGGACCTACGGGCTCGCCGACCACGACCTCATCTTCGACCCGCTGGTCTTTCCCTCCGCGAGCGGCGACGCCGCCTACATCGGCGGCGCGGTCGAGACCATCGAGGGGCTGCGGCTGATCAAGCGAGCCCTGCCCCACTGCCGCACCGTGCTCGGCATCTCCAATGTCAGCTTCGGGCTGCCCCCAGCGGCCCGCGAGGTCGTCAACTCGGTCTTTCTCTACCACTGCACCCGGGCCGGTCTCGATCTGGCGATCGTCAACAGCCAGGGCATCGAGCGCTTCGCCTCGATCCCCGAGGAGGTCCGCCGCGAGGCCGAAGCGCTGCTCTTCAACCGCGGCGACGGGGCGCCCGACGACTGGCGGGAGCAGACCCCCGAGCAGCGGGTCGCGGTCAACCGCGCCAACATCGCCCGGCTCACCGAGCGCTTCCGCGACGTCAAGCACGCGCGCCGGCCCGCCACCGAGGAGCTCTCGCTCGACGAGCGGCTCGCCCGCTACATCGTCGACGGAACCCGCGACGGCCTGACCGGCGACCTCGACCGCAAGCTCGCCGAGGGCGCGTCCCCTCTCGCCATCATCAACGGTCCCCTGATGGCCGGGATGTCCGAGGTCGGACGGCTGTTCAACGCCAACCAGCTGATCGTCGCCGAGGTCCTCCAGTCCGCCGAGTCGATGAAGGTGGCGGTCGCCCACCTCGAGCCGCACATGGCGGCCGGCGAGACCGCCGCGCGGGGAACCGCGGTGCTCGCCACCGTCAAGGGCGATGTCCACGACATCGGCAAGAACCTGGTCGAGATCCTGTTCCGCAACAACGGCTTCGAGGTCGTCGACCTCGGCATCAAGGTCACCCCCGAGGTGATCGTCGACGCCTGCCGCCGCCACCGGCCGGACGCGGTCGGGCTCTCGGGGCTGCTGGTCAAGTCGGCGCACCAGATGGTGGTCACCGCCGAGGACCTGCGCGCCGCCGGCGTCGACATCCCGATCCTGGTCGGCGGCGCCGCGCTCTCCGCCGGCTTCGTCCGCTCGCGGATCGCCCCGACCTACGGCGGTCCGGTGATCTACTGCGCCGACGCCATGCGCGGGCTCGACGTCATGCAGCAGCTCGTCGACCCCGATCGGCGGCAGCCGTTGATCGACGGTTTGGGTGGCGCCGGGTCGGACGACTCCAACGATCCCGTCGAAGCGAGGCCGTCGGGGTCGTCCGACCCGGCGCCGACGCGCTCCTCGAGGGTTCGCGTGGACGTTCCCCTGCCCTCCCCGCCGGACCTCGAGCGTCACCTCTCGCCGCGGGTCGACGACCTGCGCGACGTGTGGACCTACCTCAACCCGCAGATGCTGTACGGCAAGCACCTCGGGCTCCGCGGCAGGTTCGTCAAGCTGCTCGCCGAGGGCGACCGCCGGGCGGTCGATCTCGCCGAGCTCATCGCCGCGCTCCAGGACGAGGTCGCGGGCTGGATGCGGGTCGTCGAGGTCTGGCGCTTCCTCGAGGCCGAGGGCGACGGCAACACCCTCCACCTCTTCGACCCCGGCGCCGCGACCCCCGCCGCGAGCCTGACCTTCCCCCGCCAGCCCAAGGCCGACGGGCTCTGCCTCGCCGACTTCGTGCTGCCGCCCACCGGCGGCCGGCGCGACACGGTCGCCCTGCTCGTGGTCGGCGCCGGGGAGGGCGTGCGCGAGCGCGCCGCGGCCGACAAGGAGCGCGGCGACTATCTCAGGAGCTTCGCCCTCCAGGCCCTCGCCATCGAGACCGCCGAGGCCGCCGCCGAGCGCCTCCACCGGCGGTTGCGCGAGCTCTGGGGCTTCCCCGACCCGCCCGGGACGACCATGGCCGACCGCTTCCGCGCCGACTACCGCGGCAAGCGCTACAGCCCCGGCTACCCGGCCTGCCCCGACCTCGAGCTCCAGCGCGATTTCTGGGCCCTGCTCGACCCCGACGAGGTCGGCATCGCCCTCACCGAGGGGATGATGATGGACCCCGAGGCGAGCGTCTCGGCCATCGTCCTCCACCACCCCGACTGCACCTACTTCTCGGCGAGCGGCACCAAGCGATAGCCGCGCCCCGCGTGCCTTCCTCACCCTGACGGCCGTGAGCCGTCCCAACCAACATTCATGCTACGCTGAAGTTGTCGTGAATCAGCATGTTCATCCGCCGCAGAAAGGGCTTGGGCCGTTATCGTCGAAGCTCGACGACCCGGCGTCGATCCCGTACTTCCTCTGGGATGAGCCGATGACCGTGGAGGAGCTGCGACGCCGGATCCGGGACGGGTCCCACGCAGAACGAATCCGCCTCGTCGGCAAGCTCCTCCGCGAGGCCCGTGACAGCGAGGTCTGGCTGTTCACGACGCCCGACTTCGTCGCGAAGAACTGGCGGGCGATCTCATTCCACATGGGCAGGAGTCGCGGCTTCTGGTCGTTTCTCTTTCGAGCCTGGTCCGATCAGGGGCGCGTCGACGTTGAGTGGGCTGGATAGCTTCCAACGGGAGGTCCTGGCCGCGTTCTTCGAGCGGCAGGACGGGTTCTTCCTGACCGGAGGCGCCGCGCTGGCAGGCTTTTACCTCCACCACCGGACGACCCAGGACCTGGATCTCTTCACGACCGAGGAGGTCCTCGACGAGGGGGAGGGAACCCTGGCGGCGATTGCACGCGACCATGGGGCCGAGATGGAACGTCTCCGGTCGTTTTCAGGATTCCGGCGCTTTCTGCTGACGCGCGGCGCCGAGTCGCTGATCGTTGACCTGGTGCACGACTCCGCCCCCCAGATCGACACCGAGAAGACCGAGATCGAGGGAATCCGGATCGACTCGGCTCGAGAGATCATGGCCAACAAGCTCTGCACCCTGCTCTCTCGGGCCGAGCTGAGGGACATCGTCGACGTGCGGGCGCTGGAAGCCACAGGCCTGAAGGTCGAGGACCATCTCCCCTTCGCAGCCGCCAAGGACGCGGGGTTGACCCCCGGCCAGCTTGCGTGGGTCCTGTCCGAGATCGAAATCGGCGAGGACGCCTCTCCGCCCGGCGGCGTCACGGCCGAGGAGATCCGGGTCTATCTCGACGGCCTGATCGAGAGATTGACGTCGATGGCGTACCCGAACTGAGTCATCCCCCTCCCGACGTCGCCGGGCTCCCGCCCTACCCCATCGCCTCGTCGATCAGCGGCAGCACCTCTTCGGGCCGCTTGAAGGGGGCGATGAGGTAGACGCCGTCGGCGTACCGCGGGGCCTCGCGGAAGAGCCGGAGGGCGCGCTCGCGGCCGACCCGGCCGGCCTCTGCGCCGGCCGCCTCCATCTCGTCGAGCATGTCCTGCGGCACCTCGATGCCGGGCACCTCGTGGTGGAGCCGCAGCGCCATCTTGAGCGATCGCACCGGCCACACCGCGACCAGGGCCGGGATCGGCAGGGCGCCGCCGAAGAGCTCGAGGAAGCGCTCCCAGGGCGCCCACTCGAAGAACACCTGGGACATCACGAAGTGGGCGCCGTTGTCGATCTTCCGCCTGAGCCGGTCGGCCTCGTGGGCGAGGTCGTCGACGGTCGGGCTGACCGCGACCCCGGTGAAGAAGCTCGGCGGGTCGCCGATCCGGTTGCCCGCGCAGTCGAAGCCCTCGGCGAGCCGCGACACCGAGCGGACGAGCTCGAAGATGTCGACGTGGTAGACGTCGTGCACCCCGGGGTAGTCGCCGAGCTGCGACGGGTCGCCGGTCACCGCGAACAGGTTCCTGACCCCGTTGAGCCAGGCCCCGAGCAGCTGCGACTGCAGCCCCATCAGGCTGGCGTCGCGCGGCGTGATGTGGGGCACGGTCTCGAGCCCGGTCCGGCGCTGGATCTCGGCGGCCAGCGACAGCGAGTCCATGCGCAGCCGCGCCAGGGGGTTGGAGTTGATGTCGACCGCGTCCACCGCCGGGTGGCGGGCGAGCGCCTCGGCCGCCGCCAGCACGAGGTCGGCGTTGGCGCCCTTGGGCGGGTCGAGCTGGACGAGACGGACGAAGTCGCCCGCCGCGAGCTTGCCGGCCAGCGACGACTCGACCGGCCGTGCCGTCACCTCCGGCTCGGGCGCGGCCATCGAGACCGCGACCGTCTCGCGGCGCTCGGGCCGCAGGCCGCGGACCGCCTCGGCGATCGCCCGGATGTGCTCGGGCCCGGTTCCGCAGCAGCCGCCGACCAGCGACGCCCCGAGCTCGACCGCCTGCCTGGCGAAGCGCGCGAGATAGGCGGGGGTCGCCGGCGGCATGAAGATCCGCCCGTCGCGCCGCGACAGCACGCCGGCGTTGGGGATCGCGGCGAGCGGCGTCGTCGTCTGGCGGGTGTTGCGCAGGATCTCGAGCGCCCCCATCGGACCCGGGGCGCAGTTGACGCCGACCGCCAGCAGCTCGAGATCGGCGAGCTCGTCGACCACCCTCGCCTGCTCCTCGTAGGCGTGGGGCGGCCGCTCGGTGGCGAAGGTCAGCAGCCCGACCAGCGGCAGGTCGCAGACGCCGCGCACCGCCCTGACCGCCAGCGCCAGCTCGTCGAAGCGGAAGAAGGTCTCGAGGATCAGCAGATCGGCGCCGCGCCCGGCGAGGACCCGGGCCTGCTCGGCGTGGGCCGCGGCGATCGCCGGGGGCCCCTCCGGCTCGTCGAGGTCGATGACCCCGGCGAGCGGTCCGATGGCGCCGGCGACCAGGCAGTCGACCCCGGCGATCTCGCGCGCGTCGCGGGCCAGCTTGACCGCCGCCGAGTTGACCGCCTCGACCTCGTCGCCCGCCTGCTCCCGGACCAGCCGCGGCCGCGAGGCGCCGAAGCTCGCGGTCTCGATGAGCTCGGCCCCCGCCTCGAGGTAGGCGAGGTGGATGTCGAGCACCGCCTCGGGGTGGCTGAGCGGGGCCAGGTCGAGCCGGACGTCGGCGGGCAGCCGCCCGAGCAGCTCGGACCCCATCGCCCCGTCGGCGACCACGACCCGGTCGCTGAAGCGCCGGCGGATCGAGGCGCTCATGGCGGGGGCAGGACGAGCTTGCCGGGGGGCATCACCGGCTCGCCGCGCGCCGGCCGCTCCCGATCGGGGAAGCCGCCCCCCAGGCTGAGGATCACCGTCGGGCCGACGTGACCGGTCGGCGTCGGCAGCGGGGCCGGCACCTGGCCGCCGCCCGATCGCCAGACATAGGCCGCGAAGTTGGCGAGGTCGGTCAGCGCGCGCGACAGCGCGACGCCGGCGACCCCGAAGGCCACCGACCGGTCGTCGATCTCGCTCCAGCTCCGCAGCCTGCCGGTACGGTAGAACTCGTCGCCGAGGAACGGGTAGAGCGATCGCGAGCGGTCGATGATCGCGGCGATGGCGCCGTCGACCCGGTGCCCGTGGACGAGATCGCGGTCCTGACCGTAGTAGACCAGCCGTAGCCGCGGCCGCACCGAGTCGACGAAGGCCTGGTAGTGCCCGGCGTAGCTCGGCTCGAGGGCGTCGTCGTGGGCGACCGCGAGCGGGTCGTTGGCGTCGGCGACCCGGACCGCGAGCACCCCGAGCTCCTCGACCAGGTCGGCCAGCGGGACCGGCTCGCGGAGGGCCGCCGCGCAGTGCAGGACCTGGGCCTCGAGGGCGACCTCGAGCTTGCCCGGGGTGGCGGCGCGCCAGGCCGGGGGCGAGGCGAGGCCGCGCTCGATCCCGGCCTCGAACCGCCGCTCGTTGGCGCGGACCTGGCGCATCAGATCGGGCGGGAAGAAGCCGACCGCGTTCCAGGCGACCCATCTCGTCGTGGCGCCGCTCCAGCCGATCGACACGAGGGCCGCCGCGGCGGTCGCGGCCACCCGCAGGGAACGTCGGCGACCGGCCCTCATGGACGCTCGGGATCCGTCATCTCGACGACCAGCCGCCGGACGTCGTCGGCCATCGTCGGGAGATAGCCGACGTAGAACTGGACGAGGCGGCCGTCGCGGTCGAGCAGGATGTTGGCCGGAAGGCTGTCGATGCCGAGCGCCCGGCTCGCCATCGGGTCGATCCGGTAGACCGGGAGGTTGAGCCCGAGCGCCTCGAGGAACTTCCGGCCCGCGAGAGGGTTCTGGTCGACGTTGACGGTCAGCAGCACGAAGCCGCGGCCGACGAGCTCGCCGTAGAGCGCCGACAGCTCCGGCAGCTCGACCCGGCAGGGGCCGCACCAGCTCGCCCAGAAGGTCACCAGCACCGGCCGGCCGCGGAAGTCGGCGATGGTCACGGTGGTCCGTCCGTCGAGCGAGGAGAAGACGATGTCCTCGGGGAAGAGCGGCTTCTCCCGCGGCGTCTCGGCCGCGGGAGGCTCCGCCCCCGCGACCTGGGGTCCGGCCATCAGCAGCAGCAGGGCGGCGAGCGCCAGGAGGCTCGCTCTCGTCACGGCGCACATGATACACGGCTCCTCCGGAGCGGCCTCCGCGGCCCGATCCTCCGATCGCCGGAGGTCAGCCCGTCCGAGGTTCGGACGGCATCGGGAGCCGCGCCGACCAGCCCGACCGAGGGCGACCCGGACCCCCGAGACGGTCTTTGTGAAATTTTACACAAAATCGACACACTTCCTTGACTCCTCTGCTACACTACCCCGCCATGAGCTGGGAACTGCACAACGTCGCAATCATCGGCGGCGGCATGATGGGCCGCTCGATCGCCACCAAGGTCGCCCAGGAAGGGCTCAACGTCTGCCTCAAGGAGGTCTCCAACGAGGCGATCGAGGCGTCGCGGGCCGAGCTCGAGACCGGCCTCGACCACGAGATCGCCCGCTTCGGGCTGACGACCTCGGAGAAGAAGGCGATCCTCTCGCGGATCCGCTGGGTCACCCAGTTCGACTGCGCCGCCGACTGCGACCTCGCGATCGAGACCGTCCAGGAGGACTTCGGGCTCAAACGGCGGATCCTCCGCGAGCTCGACCGCCGGATGGTCGAGGACCACCCGATCGTCATCAACACCTCGACCCTGTCGATCACCGAGCTCGCCGCGCAGAACTCCCGCCCCGAGCGGATCGTCGGTCTCCACTTCCTCTACCCGGTGACCACCACCCGGGTGGTCGAGGTGGTGCGCGGCCAGCTGACCAGCGACGAGGTCTACGAGCGCGCGATCCAGTTTGCCCGGCTGCTCGGCAAGGTCCCGATCAAGTGCTTCGAGATGCCCGGCTTCGTCACCACCCGGATCGTGCTGCCGCTGATCAACGAGGCGATGCACACGGTGATGGAGGGCGTCGCCACGGCCGCCGACGTCGACCTCGCGATCAAGCTCGGCTTCAACTTCACCATGGGCCCCCTCGAGTGGGCCGACCGCACCGGCCTCGACCGCGTCCTCAACTGGATGCAGCACCTCCACTCGGAGAGCGGCGAGCCCCGCTTCCGGCCCTGCCCGATGCTCAAGCGGCTGGTCCGGGCCGGGCTGCTCGGCGCCAAGACAGGTCAGGGCTTCTTCTCCTACGACGCCAACCGCCGGCGCACCGATCGCCTCCCCGACGACCGACCGCGCCTCGCATAGCTCCTCCGGAGCCGGAGATCCCAGCCATGAAGATCCTCGTCCTCAACAGTGGATCGTCCTCGGTGAAGTTCCAGATCATCGAGACCGATCTCGAGCGGATGAACGCGCACCAGGACGTCACCCTGGCGGTCGGCCAGGTCGAGAAGATCGGCCTCGCCGACTCGCGGCTGGTGCTCAAGGTCCCCGACCGCAAGCCCTACTCCGACTACCGCGAGATCCTCGAGCACCGCGCGGCCATCGACTGGGCCCTGCGCATCCTCACCGATCCCGAGCACGGCATCCTCGGCACGGTCGAGGACATCGGCGCGGTCGGCCACCGGGTGGTCCACGGCGGCGAGGCCTTCGCCTCGTCGGTGGTGATCACCCCCGAGGTGGTTGAGCAGATCGAGGAGTGCTCGGCGCTCGCGCCGCTCCACAACCCGCCCAACCTGCGCGGGTACTACGCCGCCTTCGCCGCCCTGCCAGACGTCCCGCACGTCGCGGTCTTCGACACCGCCTTCCACCAGACGATGCCCCCGCACGCCTTCCTCTACGGCATCCCGTTCCAGCTCTACCGCAAGCACCACCTCCGCAAGTACGGCTTCCACGGCACCTCGCACCGCTACGTCGCCTTCCGCGGCTGCCAGATGCTCGGCTGCGAGAAGGAGGAGCGGCGGCTGGTGACGGTCCATCTCGGCAACGGCTGCTCGCTCGCCGCGATCGACCACGGCAAGTCGATCGACACCTCGATGGGCTTCACCCCCCTCGAGGGGCTGCTGATGGGGACCCGGACCGGCGACATGGACCCGGCGATCGTGCCCTGGCTGATGACCATGGAGGAGATGACCCTCCACCAGGTCAACACGATGATGAACAAGCACTCCGGCCTCTACGGCGTGTCGGGCGTGTCGTCGGACATGCGCGAGATCGTCGAGGCCCGGGCCGGCGGCCACCAGCGGGCCGACGTCGCCTTCCGGATGTTCGCCTACCGGGTCAAGAAGTACATCGGCGCCTATGCCGCCGCGATGGGCGGCGTCGACGCGATCTTCTTCACCGGCGGGATCGGCGAGAACTCGCCCGAGGTTCGCGACTGGGCGCTCCGCGGGCTCGAGTTCATGGGTATCGAGCTCGACACCGCGATCAACGACAGCCTGCGCGGCGGCGAGGGCGAGATCACCACCGACCGGTCCCGGGTCAAGGTGCTGGTGGTCCCGACCAACGAGGAGAAGACCATCGCCCGCGACGTGGTCCGGGTGCTCAACGGCATCATGCCGACCTTCTC
>JALOLD010000046.1 GCA_025456145.1 Thermoanaerobaculales bacterium
TGGCGGCCGACGGGGTCCGGTTCGCGAGCGCGCTGACCCCGCTGCCCCGCACCACCCCGGCGGTGGCCTCGCTGCTCACCGGTCTCGAGCCCCACCACCACGGCTCCCGCGAGGTCGGCCGCTCAATGCGGCGCCTCCCGACCATCGCGTCGGTTCTCGCCGAGCACGGCTGGGCGACCATCGGGCTCAGCGCCAACCCGTCGGCGAGCGTCTCCCAGGGGATCGCCGTGGGCTTCGACCGCTTCGTCCGGCCGGTCGAGCTCGGCCCAAGGCTCGCCGAGCAGGTCACCGACCGCGCGCTCGAGCTGGTGGCCGGGATCGACGCCGAGCAGCCGCTGTTCCTCTGGCTGCTCTACGTCGACCCGCACCAGCCGTACGCTCCGCCATCGCCCTGGGGCGAGCGGGTCGACGCGAGACAGTGCCGGGCGCTCTTCGCGTCCATCCAGGAGGGGCAATACTCCGAGGGCGAGATGTTCTTCGACCGCGGTGGCATCTCGTCGTCGGTGGTCGCCGAGTGCCGCGCGCTCTACGACGGCGAGATCGCGGCCACCGACCACCACATCGGCCGGCTGCTCGAAGGGCTGGCGAACGCCGGTCGGCTGGACCGCGCGCTGGCGAGAACCTCGGCGAGCAGGGCGTGTACTACGAGCACGGGCCGAACCTCCACGAGGCCAGCCTGCGGGTCCCGCTGGTCATCGCCGGCCCGGGGATCTGGCCGGGGATCGACCGGGAGATCGCCCGTCTCCAGGACCTCGCCCCGACGATCCTCGAGGCGGTGGGTATCCCGACGGCCGCCCGGCCGCCGATGGACGGGGTCTCGCTCGGGCCGCGGCTCGACGATCCGGTGGCGCGGCCCGCGGACGACGGCCCCGTTACCTTCGCCGAGGGCGCGAGCCCGCTCTTCGCCGGTCAGACGGCCGGGCTCTTCTCCGGGCGCCGGGACGGCCGCCACTGCTTTCACGAGGGCGACCTCGCGCTGTGCGGTCGCCCGCTCCAGCCCTTCGAGGTGTTCGATACCGAGAGCGACCCCCGGCTCGAGCGCGCCGTCGACGCTCCCCCCGCCGATGTCCTGCTCAGGCTCGAGACGGCGCGCCGGGTGTGGCCCCCCGAGGAGGCGCGCGAGCGCTGCGCCCGGACCGCCCGATACAAGCTCGTGCTGCGCCCCGCCTGGGACGGCACCTACACGAGCGCGCTCTACGACCTCGCGGCGGACCCCCTCGAGCAGACCGATCTCAGCCTCGAGAGGCCTGCGGTCGCGGCACGGCTGACCGGCGAGCTCGAGGCCTGGATGGCCGGGCTGCCGTCGAGCCGGACCGCGACCCCGAGGACCGAGGCCGAGATCGAGATCCTCCGCGCCCTCGGCTATCTCGAGTAGAGCCGGGGCGAGGAGCGAAACGGGCTCACTCGACGGAGATCCGGTCGGCGTTCGCGGCGAGCCAGTCCGCGAAGGTCTGGAGCTCCGGGTTGAGGCTGCGCGCCACCGCCGGGTCGCGGGCGCCGCAGAACGCGTCCTCGAAGTCGGCCTTGAACTGGAACATGTTGCCGAGGTCGTCGGCGCCCGGGAAGCCCAGGCCGCGGTAGACCTCGGGGGCGATCGCGTGGTACCGGACCTCGCGCCCCAGGGCCGCGCCCAACGAAGCGGCCATCTCGTCCCCGGTCAGGTGCTCGGCGGCGACGCCGACCGTCGAGCCGATCAGCTCGGGGCCCTTCTTGAAGATGCCATAGGCGCAGCGACCGATGTCCTCGGCCGCGATCCCCGGGAGCCGCTTGCCGCCCATCGGCAGGGTGAAGACGAGCGTCCCGTCGGGACCCGGCTTCGGGCCCATCCCGAAGTGGATCAGGTTGTCCCAGTAGAAGGAGGTGAGGAGGTAGGTGGTCGGCACGCCGTGCTCGGCGAACAGCCGGTTCGACTCGCCCTTGGCGTCGAAGTGCGGCACCTTGTAGCGCCCCATCAGGGTCGGCATCCGGTCGTCGGTCAGCGGGACCCATCGCCGGGTGTCCTCGAGGGTCGACCAGATCGCGTGCTCGATGCCGGTGCGGGCGGCCGCGGCGGCCATGTTCCCGACCTGGGCGGCCTCGCGATCGGGCGAGAAGTGCTCCCAGAAGAAGGTCACGCAGTAGGCGCCGTGGGCGCCGGCGAAGGCTCGCTCGAGGCTCGCGGCGTCGTCGACATCGGCCTCGACGATCTCGGCGCCGAGATCGGCCAGGGCCTTCGCCTTGTCGGATCCGGCGTTGCGGGTGATCGCACGCGCTTTGAACCCTCCGCCGGGATCGGCGGCGATGGCCCGCACCAGCCCGCCCCCCTGCGCCCCGGTCGCGCCGACGACGGCGATGATCCTGCTGCTGCTCATGGCACGCTCCATTCTGAGTCGGAGTCTCGGATGACCGATGAGCAACACCTGGTCGAGAGCTCGTCTTCCCGCGGCCCCGGGGGCACTCGCTACGGGACGATCGCCGACCAGGCCGCGGCGGTGCCGGTCTCGAACCCGTCGACGAAGAGCCCGGGCGGGTCGAGGTGGAGGTAGTAGACGTCCTGCTCGCCGTTGAAGGTCGCGGCGTAGGCGATGTGGACCCCGGTTTGGTCCGAGACCATGTCGTAGTAGTCGCCGATCTTGTCCTGCTGGGGCCATCCGACGTGGGGGTCGAAGGGCGGGGACAGGACCTCGCTCGCCGACCAGGTCGTGCCGCCGTCGACCGAGTACGCGTACCTGAGCTCCGAGAGATAGCCGCCGGGGTCGTTGCGGGTGTCGTTCCAGATCGCGTCGATCCGGCCGTTCGGCGCCACCGCCATGGTCCCGAACCACTGCCAGGCGTTGCCGCCGGCCGGGTCGTCGTTGACCCGGACCGACGGGCTCCAGGTGGCGCCGCCGTCGCTGCTGCGGGAGACGCGGACATCGAGCGGGTCGGACCCGGGCGGGTCGACCGAGGCGAGCAGGTAGAGGTTGCCGTGGCGCGGGCCCCCGGAGTGGTCGGACGCGATCCACACCTGACCGGCCAGGCCTTCGGGGTTGGGTCCGCCCCAGCCGCTCGGCTCCCCGCCGAGATCGACCACCACCGTCTGATCGAAGGTCGGCGTGGTCGACGGGTTCTGTGCGTTCGAGGAGCGCACCACCGCGATCCCCGGCGAGAACGACGACAGTCCGGCGACGAAGACCGAGCCGTCGGGAGCGACGGTGCTGGTCCCCCAGTACGGCTCCTCGGGGACCGCGACCGGCGTCTCGAAGGTGGCGCCGCCGTCGACCGACCGGTTGAAGGTCGTGGCGGTGAACGGGCTCCAGTGCTGGTACAGATGGCCGCGCCCCGGACCGGTCGTCCGGTCGACCGCCATCCACTGCTTGTCGGAGCCGAAGGCGTACACGCCGGCGCCCCAGGTGGTGCCCGCGTTCGCCGAGGCGTGGACCCAGCAGGTGAAGTCCTCCGCGAGGCTGTTGTAGAAGAAGGCGCCGTCGGCGGTGACGTCGAGCACCGGGTCGGACCTGAAGATCCCGGGAGCGAGCACCCCCGGGAAGGTCCAGCTCGCGCCCCGGTCGGTGGAGTACGCCCACCCCGCCTGGCGGAAGTTGCTGGCGACGGTGTCGAACTGTCGCCACCCGATGGCGATCCGCTCCGGGTCGGTGGGGTCGACCGCGATCGACGGCTCGTTGGCCGCGTCGCCGACGATGTTGGCGCCGCCGGCCGCCACGTTGACCTGGACGCTCACCCGATCCCCGACCCGCCACTCCCGAGCCGGCCGGGTGACCCGCGGCTCGACCGGGACCGGGACGAAGGGGTCATCGGGTGTCTCGCGGTACCGATCCGCCCGCGGCGCGGGGTGGTCGGGCTCGGACGGGGGGACCTCGGCGGCGCCGAGCGCCGGGGTCAGGACGCCAACCAGGATGATCACAGAGAGGCTGCGGACGAAGGGGTTTCCCATGCGGTGCTCCAGCTCGCTGCCACGATACACCGATCCCACCGACCCGCCCCCGCCGGGCCGACCTCCTGACCCGGTCGAGGTCGGCGGATCGCGGGTCGCCGCCCACCGGTCGCGGTCGGCGCCGTGCCGGCCTCAGGCGACGACCACCCGGTCCCGGCCCTCGCGCTTGCCGCGGTAGAGGGCCTCGTCGGCGCGGCGGACGGTGTCCTCGATCGGGCCTTCGCGGTGCTCGGCGATGCCAAAGGTGAGATGCACCGGCACCCTCCGGCCGTCGACCTCGACCGCCTCGCCGGCGATCGTCCGGCGGAGCTTCTCGGCGAGCTCGACCGCCCCCTCGGCGCCGGTGTCCGGGAGCACGAGCAGGAACTCCTCTCCGCCCCACCGCCCCGCGAGATCGAGGGATCGAACGCCGGCCCGGAGCCTCGATGCGAGGGTGCGCAGGACCTCGTCGCCGACCGCGTGCCCGAGCTCGTCGTTGACCCTCTTGAAGTGGTCGATGTCGGCGAGGACCACGGCGAAGGGCCTCCTCGACCGTTCGCTGCGCAACGCCTCGTCGGCGAGCCTCTCCTCGAGGGCGCGGCGGTTGGCGAGACCGGTGAGGGGATCGGTACGGGAGAGCTCCTCGACCCGGCGACGCGACTCCTCGATCGCCCGGTTGGCGGCGCGGATCTCGGTGTTGGCCTGCGCCTTGATCCGGTAGGCGGCGGCGAGCACGGCGAGAAAGGCGACCAGGGTCGCGACGCCGCCGACCAGCAGGCGACGGAGGTTCCGGGCGCGGTCGAGCTCGAGCTCGCGGATCTCGGCATCGCGTCGCAGCAGCGCGATTTCCGCCTCCCGGCGCTCGGCCTCGTGGCGGCTGCCGAGCTCGGCGATCCGCCGCGCCGACTCCTCGGTGAGCGTCCGCTCGCGCAGCTCGTAGGCCTCGAGCAGGTGGGGCACCGCCCCGGGAGCGTCGCCGGAAGCTGCCAGGATCTCGCCGAGGACCAGGTGCGCCGTCTCCTGGGCCGGCAGGAGCCCGTCGGCCTCGGCGATCGCGAGGCCCCGTTCGGCCCAGGTCACCGCGAGACGGTTGTCGCCGAGAGCGGCGAGGTTGCCGGCGAGGTTGCAGGCGATGATGGCGGCCTCGCGGCGTTGGCCGAGCTCGAGGTTGAGCTGCCAGGCGCGCTCGTAGTGGGGGAAGGCCTCGGCGTGACGGTCGAGCCTCGAGTAGACGAACGCGAGGTCGTTCTCCAGCCAGGCGAGAACGCCCGGGCCGGCGCTCTCGCCGGCATCGCGCATCGCCTCCAGCTTGCGATCGAGCGCGCCGTCGAGATCGCCGACCATGACCAGGATGTTGCTCTCCTCGTTGGCGGCACGCAGGTACTGGTCGGTGTCGCCGGCGTCGAGGGCGAGGCGGGCCGAGGCCCGGAACGCACTCGTCGCTTCCTCGAGCTGGTTGAGGTGGCGGTGCACCATCCCGACCATGAACTCGGCGTTGGACTGGGCGGAGCGGTCGCCGACCTCCTCGGCCTGGGCCGCTGCGGCCGCCGCCGCCTCCATCGCGGCGGTGTACTCGCCGAGCACCAGACGGAGGCGCGCGAGGTCGCTGTAAGCGGCGGCACGGACCGCAGGGTCGAGCCCTTCGGGATCGTCGAGCAGACCGAGCAAGGCGTCGGCCGCCGCGCTGGTCCGGCCCTCCGCCTCGAGACTCCGGGCCGCTTCGAGACGATCGGCGTGGCTCCCCGCGGCTTCGTCCGCCAGGGTCGCCCCGATCGGCCACAGGGCCACCGCTGCGACCGCAATCAGCGCGGAGATCCGGTATTCGAAGGGCATGCGCCGCCGACCCGAGCAGTCTACCACCCGGCCGGAGCCGGCTCGGCTCGCCGGCTCAGCTCTCGTCGCCGTGGACGATCCCGAGGCGCCCTCGGTCGTCGAGCCGGTCGGGCTCGACGAGCACCGGGTGGAAGCCGGAGGAGACGTCCGGGGCCTTGATCGGGGCGATGCCTCCGAGGACCAGCCGCAGCAGCTCGGTCTGGCTGCGCGTGCCGGTCTTCTGGAACACCGACGCGAGCTGCGAGTGGACGGTGTTGCGCGACAGCCCGAGGGTCTTCGCCGCGGCGGTCAGTCCCGGGCTCTCGACGAGGGTCGAGACCAGGCGGGTCTCGGCGGCGGTCAGACCGTAGAGGTCGCCGCACACGAGCTCGACCGTCGACGGGCCGCGCTCCGAGTCGGTGACGAAGACGACGGCGACGGCACTCGTCGAGCTGCCCGGCTGACACCATCGCGGCAGAGGGATGACCACGACGTGGTAGGGCGACCGGCCCCCGGAGCGAGCGACCCGGATCGCCGCGGCCCCGGTCGACTCCCCGTGCTCGACCGCGCCGCGACCGACCCGGCGAATCGCCTGGCGCAGCCTCGAGGTCTGGTTGCTGTCGGCCGCGTACATCAGCCCGTCTCGGATCGACAGCCCGTCAGCCTGGGCGAAGATCCGGTCGGCCTCCCGGTTGACCAGGATCGCCCGCCCGTCGGCGTCGATCAGCACCATTCCCACCGCGATCCGGTCGATCGCTCCGGCCGTCAGGTTCGCCTCGAGCTCGGCGCTCGCCACGCGGTGGTGGACGGTCATCGCCCGGCCGAAATGCGGCAGCAGTCCGCCGAAGGCCGCCAGGTCCCGGCTCGAGAACGGCGCCCTGCTCTCGTCCCGGGCCATCCACAACGAGGCGTGAACCCCGGCGCTCCGGACCGCGGCGGCGCCGGCCACCTGGATCCGCTCGGTGACGTGCGACAGGCTGCGGCGGAAGATCGTCGTGCGGGTCCCGGGGTCGCGGAAGCTGTAGGTCCGGGACACGATCTCGCCCGCCGGCCGCTGGAAAGACTCCCGCACCAGCTCGTCGTCGTCGAGATGCCGGCTCGCGACTCCGGCCAACGCCTCGCCGTCGAAGCCGGTCGACGCGATCACCTGCGGTCGACCCACCCTCGTGTTGCAGTACAGGAGCAGCATCCCGTCGACGTCGAGCAGCGTGCCAGCCCGGGTCAAGGCGGCGGGCCACAGGCTGGCGTCGGCCACCGCTTCGAAAATCGAACCGGTCACGTCGGCGAGCGTGATCCGCTTCATGATCGGCCGTCCGAGCCCGGCACGAGGCGGCGCCTTGCCGGCATGACGAGCGGCCTTCCGCAGAACCCCGGCCTCAGCGCGCCCGCTCGGGGCGCACCCCTGTCGAAATCTCCGCTGCGCATCGGGCCCTCCGGAGGGGCTCACCCCTCCCGACGATGCGGACAAAAGCCCTCAGCGGCGAACTTCCGGCTCGCTGAACTGGTTGACCGAGGGCTTCTCCGTCAACGGTACGTCAGCCGGGCCCGCCCGTCAAACCGCTCCCGACGGCAGAACGAGACGGGGATCACACAACCCGTCCTGCAGAGGTTTCGATTTGCCGGCGAACCCGGAAGATCCTGCGCCCGCCCCATCGAGGAGGGATCGAGGGACCGGCCGTTGCTCGGCCGTCCGGCACCGAGACGAACGACCCCCGGCCGTTCAGGCCGGGGGTCGTCGAGGGCCGGTCAATCGCTCTCGGTCGCGGCCTCAGCTGGTGACGAGCTCCATGCCGCAGGCACAGGCCCCGGGCGCCGCGGCGACGTGGTTGCAGGTGCACTCACCGCCGCAGTTGCAGTAGTACAGACCCTTGCCCTCGAAGCTCACCCGCCGGACCGGCTGGCCGCAGCTGCAGGTCGCACCGTCCTCGGCGAGCGCGCAGGCGCAGCCGGCGCCGCAGCCGCACACCACACCGACGTTGCCCTCGACCTTGAGCAGCTTGGCGTGGGTCATCTCGGTTCCGCAGCCGCACGAGCCGGCGGTGACGCTGACTGCGCCGCAGTCGCAGTCGGGACCGCAGGCGCAGACGTACAGCGAGTCGTGCGCGGCCTCGACGGCCGGCTCGGCCGCCGGCGCCTGCTCGACCACGGCCTCCTGAACAACCACCGGGGCCTCGGACGGCGCCTGGCCGCAACCCAGCGTCAGCACCAGCGAGACGCCCACGATGATCATGCTCGATACTCTCATGACGATGATCCTCCTCCATCGCGCTCGATGAGGCCGGAGGATACCACGGATGGGCCGGCCGCCCGGGCCGCCGCCGCGGTCGGCGGCGCCACACCCGACGAGCTACAATCCGGCCCGCACGGAGGTCATATGCACCGATCCTGCAGGCTGGCTGCCGTCACCCTCGCGGCGCTCGCGTATACCGCCCTGGCGGGCTGCGCTCCGAAGGGACGCGGAAGCGACTCGGGCGGCCCCGGCGACGAGCTGCAACGGCTCGTCGAGTCGGTCGTCGCCGCCGACGACGCGATCCACGGCGCCGCGCTGGCGGTCGTCTCGCCGAGCCTCGGGATCGACTGGCGGGGCGCCGCCGGGCTCGCCGACCCGTCCGCCGGCACGCCGATGACCCCCGATCGCCCGGTGCGGCTCGCGAGCAACACCAAGACCTATGTCGCGGCGGCGGTGCTGCGGCTCGTCGAGGAGCGCCGCCTCGAGCTCGACGCGCCGATCGCCGCCCTGCTGCCCGCCGACGTCGCCGACCTGCTCGCGGGCGACGGCTACGACCCCGACGCGATCACCGTCCGCCACCTGCTGACCCACACCAGCGGGCTGTTCGACCACAGCGGGACCGGCGACTACACCGAGGCGATCCTCGCCGACCCGCAACGCCGGTGGACGGCGCGCGACCAGGTCGCGCTGGCGGTCGAGCTCGGCGCGCCGCACGCCGCGCCCGGCGAGGTCTACACCTACTGCGACACCGGCTATGTGCTGCTCGGGCTGATCATCGAGGGCGTCACCGGGCGGGGTCTCGCGGCATCGGTTCGCGAGCTCGTCGGTCTCGACCGGCTCGGGCTCGGCTCGACCTGGTGGGAGAGCCTCGAGCCGCCCCCGGCCGGCGTGGCCGACCGCGCCCACCAGCTCTACGGCGAGATCGACACCTACGGGTTCGACCCGTCCTTCGACCTGTACGGCGGGGGCGGTCTGGTCGCCACCGTCGGAGACCTCGCCGGGTTCTTCGGGGCGCTTTTCCGCGGCGGGGTCTGGGCCCAACCGGCAACCGCCGAGATCATGCTCACGACCGTCGACGGGGTTCGCGCTCGTGCCGATGCGCCCGATGGCGCGCTGCCTCCCGGCGCCTACCGGATGGGGGTCTGGGTGCTCGAGACCGCGGGTCGGACGAGCTACCACCACACCGGGTTCTTCGGCACCATGGTCGCGCACGTGCCGTCGCTCGACCTGACCGTCGCCGCGACCGTCAACCAGAACCGGGGCAAACCGGCGCTGACCCGGCTGCTCGACGAGACGGTGGCGATCGTCGATCGGAGCCGTTGACCCGGTCGTCCAGCCCGAACCATGCCGATCCCCTTGAGTCAGGTTGAGGGTGCTTTCGTTCCCGTTCCCGATCCCGATCCCGTTCCCGACTCACGCGCGCCCCGGCCGTGGGCACCTCGATCCAGTCGATGGCCGAGCTGCGGGCGGGAGGCCCGCGTCACCAGCTCCTTCGTGCTCGCCTTCGTGTCTTGATGTCTTCGTGGTTGCGACGGATTACCGGACGTCGCATCGGGATCGCGATCGGGAACGGGATCGGGATCGGTCAGAACCTGAGCGATCCGGATAGGTATGCTCCGGGCTGCACACGAAAAAGCCCCTCCGGTCGGGAGGGGCTCGGTGCGGTCGCCGGCAGATCCTACCAGCGGTCGTCGAAGTCGTCGCGATCCCGGCCGCGGCCGCGGCCGCGGCCGCCGCCCCCGCCGCCTTCGCGGCGCTTGTCCTGGGCCACGTCGACACGGATCGTCCGGCCGTCGAGCTCGGTGTTGTTGAGCGCCGCGACCGCCTTGTCGGCGCCCTCGTCGTCGGCAAAGGTCACGAAGCCGAAGCCCCGGGACCGTCCGGTGTCGCGATCGGTGATCACGACCGCCTCGGCCACCTCGCCGAACGGCGCGAAGGCCTCCCGCAGACCGCGATCGTCAGTGTTCCAGCTCAGACTCCCGACAAACAGCTTCTTCGCCATGCTCTCCCACTCTCATCCTTTCGGAGTCACCGCCCGTCCCGGCGAGCTCCCGCTGTGGTTTGTCGCGGGCTTCCTGCCCGCCGGAGGCGGACCGACGCGCTCGGTCCGGTTGGTCACACGGCACGATCGCTCAAAAAGGCCGATTCGTCAATCGACCGCCGCAAGATCGGCGCTCTCGGAGGCACGGGACGGGCCCAGAACGCCGCCGGCGACGGTTCGGATGTACCATGTGCGCCATGCTCGACCTCGCGCTCGTGTTTTTCACTCTCCTGGTCGCTCTCGCGGTGAGAATACCGGCCCTCCACCGCCTGCGCGATCTCACAAACCCACTGCTGCTGACCGCCGCGGCGGCCTTCGGCCACCTTCTCGCGACCGGCCTCGAGGTCGACCCGGTGTTCGAGCGCGCCGCCGAGGTCACGCTGGTTCTCGCGCTCGGATACCTCGTCGCCCGGGGCTGCCTGCTCGTGATCTTCGACTGGGTGCTCGTCCGGCGCATGGGAATCTCGCCGCCGCGGCTGGTCCGCGAGGTCGTCGCCCTGGTCGTCTACCTGGTGCTCGGTGCGATCCTGCTGCGCAGCCTCGGGGTCGAGGTCACCGGGCTGATCGCCACCTCGGCGGTGCTCACCGTGGTCGTCGGCCTCGCCCTCCAGCAGACCCTCGGCAACCTGCTCGCCGGTCTCGCCCTGGCATGGGAGCAGCGTCTGACCATCGGCACCTGGATCGAGATCGGCGGCCGGGTCGGGGTGATCGAGCAGACCGGCTGGCGGTCGCTGGTCATCCGCACCCGGCTCGACGAGCAGCTGCTCGTCCCCAACTCCGAGGTCGGCGGCGCGACGATCAAGATCCTCGGCAGCGGCGCCTGGCCGGCCGCGGTCACGGTGCGATTCGGCGTCGCCTACGGCGTAGCGCCGGACGCGGTCAAGGCGCTGATCACCGGGGTCGCCGCCGACATCCCGGGGGTCCTCGCCAATCCCGCCCCGCAGGTCCTCACCTCCGAGTTCGCCGACAGCGCCGTGGTCTACGAGTGCCGGATGTGGACCCTGTCGCCCTGGCGGCGCGAGGTCCTCAACGACCTGCTGCTGACCCGCGCCTACCAGGCCCTCGCCCGCGCCGGGATGGAGATCCCCTTCCCCCAGCGGACGCTCCACCGGGCCCCCCGGCGGCCGAGCCCGGACACCGAGGCGCGGCGGCTCGAGGCGATCGCGGGCTCGGCGCTGTTCGGCGGCCTGCCGCGCGAGGCCCTCGAGGCGATGGCCGGGAGCTCGCGGATCCTGCGTTTCGCCCCCGGCGAGGCGGTGGTCCGCGCCGGCGACCGGTCGACGGCGCTCTACCTCGTCGAGACCGGCGACGCAGCGGTGGAGATCAACGGTCGAGTCATCGCCCGGGTCGCGGCCGGCGAGGTCTTCGGCGAGGCCGCCTTCCTGACCGGCAATCTCCGGACCGCGACGGTACGGGCCGTGACCGAGGCGCTCGAGGTCGTCGAGCTCGACGAGGCGAGCCTGCGCAGCCTGCTCGAGCACCACCCCGAGCTCGCCGACCAGCTCGCCGAGAAGATGGCCGCCCGCCAGCGGTTCGATGAGTCGCTGCGCGACGCCAGCGGCGCGATCGTCAGCCCGGCCGGGATGGTCGCGCAGCTCAAGCGACAGCTGCTGCGGATCGTCGGTCGCTGACCGCCGCGCCCGGAGCGTCCCGGCCTACTCGACCCGCCGGAGCACCGCGAGCGGCCGGACCGCGAGCGCTCTGGCGCTCGCCGCGAGCCCGGCGATCACGCACAGCAGCGTCGTCGCGACCACCGCGCCGGCGGCGACCGCCGGCTGCCAGGCCCAGCCGATCTGGAACCCGTAGGTCACGACGAGATACGCCATGACCATCGCACCGACCGTTCCGAGCAGGCCGGCGACGAGGCCGATGAGCGCGTGCTCGACCGCGAACGCGGCGACCACCCCGAGCCGGGTCATCCCGAGGGTCTTGAACAGCGCGACCTGGCGGCCGCGGTGGACCGCGCCGGCGCTCACCGTGCCGGCCAGGATCGCGATCCCGGCGAGCACGGTGAAGGCGCCGAGGGACCGGACGCCGGCGCCGAGCTGCTCGAGGACGCCGACCAAACGCTCGAGGACCTCGCGCAGCCGGATCATCGTGACGTTGGGGTAGCTCGCGGCGAGGCGATCCTGGAGCGGCAGCTCGTGCGCCGCGTCGAGCCGGGCGGCGGCGATCCGGAAGCGCGGCGCGGTCTCGAGCACCCCGGGCTCGACGACGAGGAAGAAGTTGATGGTGAACCGCTCCCACTCGACGCTGCGCAGGCTGCTGATGAGGAGCTCGACCGGAACGCCCTGGATGTCGATGACGAGCCTGTCGCCGACCCCGACCCCGAGGTCGCGGGCGTAGTCGCGCTCGATCGAGATCTCGGCCCGATCGGGGTGGGCCCAGAGCGCGCCGTCGACGATCACGTTGTCGGCCGGCAGCTCGGCCATCGAGGTCAGGCGCTGCTCGCGGGTCAGGACCCAGCGGCGGTCGCTCGACCGGTCGGCGGCGGCGCCCGCCAGCTCGGCGACCGGGACCCCGTTGATCGAGGCGAGCCGGCCGATGACGACCTCGACCGAGTCGATGCCGGTGGCGCCGTTGTCGACCAGCGCGGACCTGACCCCGGTCCACTGGTCGGGCTGGATGTCGACCAGGAACACGGTCGGCGCACCGGCCGGGAGATCGGCGTCGAGCTGCGCCGACAGCCGCTGCTGGATCAGCATCATCCCGACCACGGTGAGCACGCCCAGGCCGAGGGCGACGACGGCGGCGAGGGTCCCCGAGCCAGGCCGGGCGAGCGCCGCCAGACCGTGGCGCAGCGCGACCGAGCCCGACTCGCGCGGCGCCCGGCCGACCAGGTGGACGACCAGGGCGGCCGAGCCGGCGAGCACTGCCGCCGCCACCGCCAGCCCGCCGGCGAAGGCGACCCCCCGCAGCACGTCGCCGGACTGGATCGCCGCGGTGACCGCGATGCCCGCGACGAGGAGGGCCGCGAGCCCGGCGGTCGCCGCGCGATGCATCGGCAGCGGGTCCGCATCGCGCCGCAGCACCCGAGCCGGCGCCACGCGCATGGCGTCGACCAGCGGCCGCAGCGCGAAGAGCACCGCCACTCCGAGCCCGAGGGCGATCCCCCGCAGCACCGCGGCCGGGTGCCAGCCGACCACCACGTCGACCGGGAGAATCGAGGCGAAGAACCCCGGGACGGCGCGCGCCACAGCGAGCCCCGCCGCCGCGCCGACCGCGCTCCCGAGAAGCGCGAGCAGCGCCGTCTGCCCGAGGTAGAGCGCGAAGACCTCGCGCGGCCGCGCGCCGAGGGCGCGGATCACCGCGATCGCGTCGAGCCGCCCCGCCAGCCAGGCGCGGACCGCCTGGGCCACCCCGATCCCGCCGATCAGCAGCGAGAGCAGCGCGACCAGCCCGAGAAAGCGCCCGGTCCGCTCGAGGCCCGAGCGCAGCGCGGGCTGCGCCTCGGCGGCGGTCTCGAGCTCGACGAACTCGGGCTCGAGGATCGCGCCGCGGATGACCGCGGCGGCGGCCGCCAGCTGGTCGGCGCTCGACCCGGCCGGCAGCCCGACCAGCAGGCGGTGCTCGACCCGGCTGCCGAGCCCGGCGAGGCCCGAGCGCTCGAGCCCGGCAACCGACAGCAGCACCCGCGGACCGATCGTGAAACCGACATCCATCCGGTCCGACTCCGCCAGGACGACCCCGGCGATCGAGAAGGGCCTGCCGCCGACCGCCAGCTCATCGCCGACCGCCAGCCCGAGCCGGACGAGCAGCTCCGGGGCGACCAGCACCCGGTGATCGCCGAGGCTGGCGATCGCGCCGGCGGGCTCGCTGACCACCTCCCCGTAGAACGGGTAGCCGGGGCCGACCGCCTTGAGATCGGCGAGCACCGAGCCGCGGGCCGGCTCGCCGCCGGCCGGCGCCGGGACCGAGACCACGCTCGGCAGCTCGCGCACCTCGGCGAGCCTCGCCCCGGGCAGCCCGGCGGCGGCGGCGACCACCGCCTCGGGGATCGGTCGTCGGCTGACCACCGCCAGATCGGCGGCGAGCAGCTGCCGGGCCTGGCCGCGGATCGCACCGTCGAGGGCCGCGGCGAGCCCGGCCACCGCCACCACCGCGGCGACCCCGACCGCGAGGCACGCGGCGAAGAAGGCGATCCGTCCCGCCGAGCCGCGCAGCTCGCGCGCCGCGACCGCGGCGTAGGTGCTCGGCCGCACGGCTCAGCCCCGCTCCTCGCGCTCGACCCGACCGTCGCGGAGGTGGACGCGGCGATCGGCGAGACCGGCCACCGCCGGGTCGTGGGTCACCAGCACGGTCGTCGTCCCGCGGGTCGTGCGCATCCCGGCGAGCAAATCGAGAACGAGCCGCCCGGTCGCCCCGTCGAGGTTGCCGGTCGGCTCGTCGGCGAGCAGCAGCAGCGGCTCGGGGGCGAAAGCGCGGGCCAGCGCGACGCGCTGCTGCTCGCCGCCCGAGAGCTGCGACGGGTAGTGGTGGCCGCGCTCGGCGAGACCGACCGCGGCGAGCAGCTCGTCGGCCCGCGGCCGGGCGTCGGCGCGACCGAGCAGCTCGAGGGGCAGCATCACGTTTTCGCGGGCGGTGAAGTTGCCGAGCAGCTGGAAGGACTGGAAGACGAAGCCGATGGTGTGGCGCCGCATCAGGGCGAGGCGGTCCTCGCTCAGCCGGTCGATGCGCTCGCCGGCGAGCTCGACCTCGCCCGAGCTCGGCCGGTCGAGCCCGGCCATCAGCGCGAGCAGCGTCGACTTGCCGCTGCCCGAAGGACCGAGCACGGCGACGAACTCGCCCCGACCGACCTCGAGGTCGATGCCCTCGAGGATGGTCAGCATCCGCCCGCCCGACGGCAGCACGCGGCCGACGCCGCGCAGGCTCAGCAGGGGTTGTGGATTCCCGGTGTCCATCTCGTCGTCCGTCCTCCCCAGTCCCGCCCCCGTAACCGTATCGGCCAGCCCGATCATTTCACCACGGCGCGGCGCGCCGGAGGGGCGGCGCTACAATCCCGCCCATGACGAAACGGATGACGGCGAGCCGATCCACCGTGATCCTCGCGGCCGTGGCGCTGCTGGCGGTGGGCTGTGGTGACGGCTCGGTGTCGGACCCGCCGACGCGACCGGCGACGCTGCCGACGGCGGTCGTCACCGACGCGGCCGAGCCCGAGCTGCGGGTCGTGGTGCTCGGCGACAGCCTCGCCGCCGGCCTCGGCCTCCCCGCCGACCTGGCCTTCCCGGCCCTCGTCGAGGCGGCTCTGCGCGAGCGCGGCCTCGATGTCGAGGTCGTCAACGCCGGGGTCAGCGGCGACACCTCGGCGGGCGGGCTGGCGCGCCTCGAGTGGGTGCTCCGGCGACCGGCCGATGTGCTGATCGTCGAGCTCGGCGGCAACGACGCGCTGCGCGGTCGGGACCTCGCCGCCACCGAGGCCAACCTCCGTGAATTGGTCCGGCGCGGCCGCGCCGCAGGCTCGACGGTCGTGCTGCTCGGCATGGACGTGCCGACCAACTACGGCCCGGACTACGGCGCCGCCTTTGCGGCCCTTTACCCGAGAGTCGCCGAGGAGGAGGGGGCGATCCTGGTCCCCGGCTTTGTCCGCGACCTCGTCGGCGACCCCTTGCTCATCCAGCCCGACGGCCTCCACCCGACCGCCGCGGGACAGCAGCGCCTCGCCCGGACCCTCCTGCCGACCCTCGCCGAGGTCCTCGCGGACCGCTGAGGCGCAGGCGCGAGCCTCCGGCTCACGCCCCGAGCGCGGCGCGCAGCCGCCTCGCTTCGGCCAGGAGCTCCGCGGCCGCGTCGTGTACCGTCCGGTCGGGCTCGCTCGGGATCGGCGGTTCGCCCGCCTCGACGGGCTCGTCGGGGTCGCCGAGACCCGAGTCGCGCAGCCGGCGCATCCGCTCGAGGATGAGGTCGCGGATCGCCTCCGCGTCGTCGACCCCGCGGAAGTAGCCGAGGTGCATGTTGTCGGCCTCGGAGTGGCCCTTGCCCGACTCGTCCGAGCTCTCCGACCCGCCGCCGCCGGCGGTGCGGACCTGGAGGTCGGAGATCCCGAACAGGCGCTGCAGCGGGCCCTGACGGAGCGCTAGGTTCTGGATGTTGGCGAAGGTCATGGTGCGCTCGCGGACGGTCGTCACGCCCTCGCGGATCCGCAGGCTGGCGTCGGTCGTCATGTACCAACGGTAGCGGTAGTCGAGACCGACCAGGAGGAAGGAGAAAGGCAGCTGGACGAGGTAGCCGGCGATCGCGAAGGCCTCGATGACCTGCCATGCCTCGCGGCCGAAAGGCACCCCCCCGAAGTCGAAGTCGGTCATGACGAAGAGGACGCCGAAGACGATGCCCGCCCCGGCGCCGAGCTGGCGCACCAGCCACTTCACGACGCGGTAGCGGTAGTAGCCTCGCCCCGCGTTGAAGATCCGGACCGAGCCCGGGCTCCCGGCCGGCGGCTCGGGCTCGGCGGGCACCTTGAGAAAACGGGCGATGGCGCTCGCGAGCCACCCGTCAGTCATGGCCGAGGCCCCCCCCGCCGGCCCCTCCGCCCCTCTCGACCGCGCGCCGCACCGCCCGCAGCTCGGCCGCGACCTCGCGGAGCACCCCGGCCAGCTCGGATGACGCGGGGGAGGTGGCGGGCGCCGGGGTGGTCGACGGCGCACCGCTGGTCAAGCCGCGAGCGCCGCGCATCCGGGAGTACAGGAAGTCGCGCAACGTCCGGTACTCGGGGATCCCCTCGATGGTCATCTCGGCCTTGGCGCTGCCGCTCGCGGTCTGGATCTGGATCCGCGCGAGACCGAGCCAGCGCTCGACGACGTTGCTCGTCAGATGGATGTCCTGGATCCGGGCGAAGGTCAGGTTGATCTCGCGCCGGAAGAGGATCCCCCAGCGCATCGAGACTCCCTCGTCGGAGAATCGGTAGCGCATCGTGTGATAGCGGAAGTAGAGCGGCGCCAGGACGAAGGGGAAGAGCGGCCCGGCCATCAGCGAGGCCAGCACGTAGTAGCTCATGAGCGCCGGGTCGGGCCGCTCGATCTGCAGGATGTCGCGCTCGGTGACCTGGTCGGCGCGGCTCTGGGCATCCATCTCGGCCTCCGGGACGGTGGAAGTTCGCGGGCTCATGATACCCCTGCGCCAGCACCCGCGTCCGAGTCCGAGTCCGCGTCCGTATCCGTTTCCGATGTAAGCGGCAGCGGCAGCATGGTCATCTCCGGGGTGTTCTGAATCCACGCGTAGCCGCCGGCCCGGAAGGCCGGTGCTCTTGAGAAGCCGTACGCCGCCCCGGAGCGCCTCCACAGCGGCGGCGGCAGCGGCAGCGTGGGGATGCTCCCGTTTGGTGGAAACCAGGGCGCTGTCGCCGTCGCTGACATCGGACGCGGACTCGGACGCGGACTCGGACGCGGACCCTGGAAGGTGCAGCGGAGGCGGACGCGGGTTCGGTCCAGGCTCACGCGAGGCGGGTGATCCCGGGGAGCCCGTCGAAGTGGCGGTCGAAGCTGAGGATCCGCTCGATCGAGTGGACCCGCATGATCGCGACATGGATCGCGTCGCGAGCGGTGAGCCGGGGATGCCCGACAACGATCTCCCGTGCCCGCTCGACCACCTCGAGATCGACAGGAAGCACCTCGTCGACAATCTCGAGCATGACCTCGAAGCACGGGTGGATCGCCTCCCGGCGGTCGATGGCGACGTAGCGGTGGAGGATCTCCTGGAGCACCTCGACATCGGTCACCAGGCGGACCTGCTCGGCGACCGCGCGCTCGAGGAGACGGCGGGCGTCGACCTTGTGCGGGTGCTCGGCGCCGATCAGGTACATCGGGACGTTCGAGTCGACCAGGATCACTCGGTGGCCTCGCCGTAGCCGCGCTCGATCTCGGCCACCATGTCGTCGATGTCGGCCGTGGGAAAGGCCAGACGATCCGCGGCACGGATCGCCGCCAGCTTGCGGTCCGACGAGCCGCCGGACACCCGGCGCCGGGCGTCCTTGAGCGCCTCCCTGACCCACTCCGAAACCGTCATCCCGCGCTGCTGCGCCGCGGCCCGGATGGCGCCGAGCTCGGCGTCGTCGACGACCACCTGGAGACGTGTACTCATGGCATGAGTATGTTCGATGTAAGTTCTGTAGTCAAGCATCTGTAGCTGGAGCGTCGCCCCGCCGGTGATCCGGTCAGCCCTTGCGGATCCAGGCCTCCCAGGCGTCGTCGGCGACCCTGCGGGTGAAGACCTCGTGGCCCTTCGCCCGCATCGCGTCGATCAGCGGGGCGACCTGGAAGGACGAGCGGATGAGCACGACTCCGCCGCCGGGAAGACCGGCGAGGGCCGCGCCGACCTTGCCGACCGGGGTCTCGCCGCGGGCGAGCAGGGCGTCGGCGTCGAACGACACCGCGGCCCCGCCGGCGACCCAGCCCGGCATCTCGTCCTCTCCCACCCGGTGTTCGGCGGGAGCGACGCTCGCCGGAGAGATCTCCTGACCGAGGGCCGCCCGCAGCGCGCGGACGAGCTCGTTGACCGGCATGTCGGCGACTCGCGCCGCCTGCTCGAGGGTCGCGACCCGGGCGACGGTGCGCCGCAGCACCGGGTTCCGCAGCGCCTTGAACTTGGGCGCGATCCCGATGAGGATGGCCTCGGCCTCGGGCCAGGCCTCGAGCAGATCGCCGACCCTGGTCTCCGGTGTGATGGCGAGCGTGCTCATCCCGTCGCCCCGCCGGCGGGCAGCTCGGCGAGCAGCCGGCGCTCGCCCTCGAGGGCGCGCAGCGGCGCGATGTCCTGGGTCACCTCGAGGGTGCCGAGGAACTCGCCCCGGGGGTCGCGCACCGCGAAGTAGCGGATGTGGACGAAGCGCGGCCCCATCTGGATCCAGAACTCGGCGACGTCGCGCCGGCCTGACCGCAGGTCGGCGACCACCTGCTCGACGATGTGGACGCTCTTGGGAGGGTGGCAGTCCTCGACCCGGCGGCCGATGATCGCGCGGTTGCGGGCGAAGATCCGGTCGGCGCCCTCGCTGAAGTAGCCGACCCGGTCGTCGGCGTCGACAAAGGTGAGGTCCATCGGCAGCGTGTCGAGCAGCGCGGTGAGCTGGCGCAGGCTGAGGTGGCCGGAGGGCAGCACGATGGCGTCATCCGAGGGCAGATCGACCGGCCTCTCGGGCAGCTGCGGGAGCACCGGCAGCCAGACCCCGGCGGGCTCGACGAGACCCTTACCGAGCTCGTCCCACTGGCCCCGCACCGACTCCCAGTCGCGGATCGTCAGGTGCTCGAGGCACATCGGCCAGAGGATCCGGTCCTCCTTCGAGGTCATGCCCTCGACCTGGTCGAGCATCGGCACGATGACCGTCTCGGCGGCGAGCGCGAGCTGCTCGGCGTCGAGCTCGGCGGCGTGGTCGAGCACCTCGGCCGCGGCGGCGATCTTCTCCCGGATCTCGTCGTGCACCCCCCACATCACCTTGGGCGGGCCCGCGATCCCGGCCCTCTCGAGAAAGGGGAAGACCAGGTACTCCTTGCGCCGGTAGTGGACGTCCACCCCGACGAGGGCCTCGTGCGCCGCGCGCAACGCCTCGACCCCGTTTCCGCCATCGAGGTGAGAGAGGGCGGTACGGTAGTCGGCCACGAGCTCGCGGATCACCTTGTTCTCGAGCTGGAAGGTGTGGACCGGATGGCCGGCCGGGACCTCCTGCGGCGCGCACGACCCCGCGCCACCGAGCACCGCGGCGTGGACGTCGCACATCCGCTGGATCTCGGCCTGCTCCATCCCGTCGGCCATCAGCGAGCTCTCCATCGCCGCGATCTCGCCGGCGCCGACCTCGGCGAGGAGGTCGCCGAACTCGGCCGTCAAGCTCGCGGGATCGGCCCCGTCGTGGAGTCGCCTGATGATGCCCTTGAGGGTCTCGATCCGGTGCCGTGAGTTGTCGAGGAGCTCGCTCATCGTTCCTCCCTGAGAGGAGAATGGGCCCCGGTCGCCTCGCGGTCCTTGACCTCGGTCAGGTCGAGAGACAAAGGCCGGGCCCCGGGGGCCCGGCCGTCCGACAACCGATTCTCGATTGACGATGTCAGGGCTGGGTCTGACTCCAGGCCCCGGTGTTGCCGGTCTCGAAGTCGTCGGTGAAGAGCGCCGGGCCCTCGGGCACGCACTGGGGGAACTTGAACGAACCGACCCACATCCGCCAGCCGACCGCGCTGGTCGTCGGCAGATACTGGTTGATGTACCAGAAGGTGCAGTCGTCCGCCGGGTCGACGGTCATCGCGGTGTAGTCGCCCCAGCGCTGGCTGGCGGTCTGCGACCCGGTGCCGTTGACGAACGAGCCCTCACCCTGGGGCATGGTCCCGAGGGTGTCGGACGCGAGCCGGCCGGTGTACCACGAGCTCGGGTAGGTGCTCGTCGCGTCCGAGGCGCTGTAGCCCAAGGCCATGTTGCCGCCGTTGTCCATCGCGATGCTGCCCATCCACCGGTGGATCCCGTCGGTCGTCCCCGGGGCGTAGGTCCCCTGCTGGTAGATCACCGGCGGCGAGCCGTTGGGGTCGCGGATCTCGTACCAGCGCAGCCCCGCCATCCCGGAGCCCGCGTCCACCGACTGGTTGGTCACCAGCGACTCGTGGGTGCCGAGGTTGCGGTAGGCGAGCCGGTGCATCGGACGTCGGCGGTACGACAGGACGTCGATCTTGTTCGTTGTCCCGGGCTGCGGGATGCAATCGCGCGACCCAGGAGAGCACGGGAAGGCCGAGTTGAAGGCCGCGGTCGGCAGGATGTGGTCGAGGGTGAAGGTCGAGTTGGCGGGGGTCGTGAAGTCGGCGTGGAACCGCCACAGCGTGATCGCGTCCTGCGGCGCGCCGAGGTTGTTGTCCATCGTGCCGACGAAGTAGTTCGGGCTGCCGTTGGGCGGCAGGGTCCACCCGTCGAGGTCGGAGGGGAGCAGCCCGTCGCCGACGTTCTGGGGGTTGGCGCCGGGCGGCACGAGGAACGAGATCATCGCCGGGGTCGGGTTGCCGGCGATCATCTCGGCGCGGTTGACCGCGTAGGCGCCGACCCCGACGAAGGGGCCGTTGAACTCGCGGGTGCTGATGTAGTAAGCGTCGGGCCAGACGCCGTACTTCGGGTAGTCGGGGAAGTTGGCGCCGGTCGAGAAGGCATACCGGTAGTAGGACCCGGTCGGGTCGGGCGAGGTCGAGATGGCGACGCAGTTGAAGTAGGGCGCCACCGCGGTGAACTGGGTGAGGATCCAGCGGTCGGCGAGCTGGTCATACATGATGATCGGATCGCCGTCGTTTCGGGTCTGGCAGTTGCCTCCGAAACCCGCCCACAGGGTGTTGTTGGCCGCCGGGCCGTAGAGCAGGTTACCGGCCTTGTCGTACACCGAGAAGTGGACGTTGGTCATCGCCACGTAGTGGTTGAGCCCGACCTCGCCGACCGAGTCCGGCGGCGAGTAACCGGCGACGTTGGGCGTGGCGGCGAAGTTGACGCCGGGCGACGGGATGTCCGCGCCGAGCACCTCGGTCTGGACCACCGGGTCGGCCTCGACCGGACCGGGCGGGAAGATGTCGCCGGGCTCGGGCTCGGCGAGGTTGGCCGGAGGCGGCACGACCGCCAGCGGCGGGATGTCGCGCAGTGGCGGCGAGACGTCGAACTGGACCGCCCGGCTCCAACCCCGGTAGACGGCCTCCTGGGGTTCGGCCGCGTGAACCTGGGCCGCCGCGACGGCGAAGACCACGGCGGCAACGACATTGAACAAACAAATACGTCTCATGGGCCTCTCCTGTTCCAGCGGGCATTTCGCTGACTGAACCGGTCGGCGCGCGCCCGAGGTCGAAGCCGTCGCCGCTCCGGGGTTGACGCTGCTCGGCGAGAGGCTATATCAGGGAGACCGATTTGTCGAGATGGGGACTCAATCTTTACCCTCGACGCGGGGACGGCCCGACCTTGGCCGGACGGGGACGGTCAGCGCAGCGATAGCCCGAGGTAGGAGAAGACCGCGGCGCAGTCGGGGCAGGTGCGGGCGTGGCGCCGCCAGGTCCGGACATAGCGCGAACGGGGCGAGGAGATGGCGAGCATCGCCGGGCTGACGTGCCCGCTCCGCTCGCGCAGCGAGGGCACCCGCCGGAAGCGGACCCTGAAACCGGGGTCCGCGAGACGCGCCACCAGGACGTCGATCCCGAACCGCCCGTGGCCGGTGTCCGCCGCCGCGATCATGCTCTCGTTTCCTGCTCCAGTGTACGTCAGATCTCGGTGCTCCGTCATCTCGAGCCCGTGACGTCTCGCACCCTCCCTCCGGTCGGCGCCCGAACGACCGCCACCGGTCGCGGCTATGGCCACAACCAGCCGAAGACGCCGCCGGTCACACCGCCGTAGATCAGCGCGTCGAGCTGGAGCTTGAGCCCGCTCGTCCAGGACTGACCCTTCCAGATCGAGTCGCTGAGGTGGGCGAAGCCATAGGTGAGGAAGGCCGCGGTTCCGACCACCCGGAAGACCGCGAGATACGATGCCCCGGCCGGGACGGTCCGGCTCGCGAGGTAGGCGACGCACGCGCCGGCGACCACGCTGTAGAGGAACCACAGAAGGAGCTGCTTGCCCATCGACGGCACCCCGCTCGGAACGATCGTCACGAACCCGACCGGGCCCGCGACGAACCTCTCCTTCATCCCGGGCTTCTCGAGGTCCTTGGGACCCTGGCAGTTCGGGAAGGAGTAGGATCCCGGCGCCACCCCGGCCTCGCGCATCGCGCCGAGCACCTTGTCCTCCCCGGCGAGCTTGGCGTAGTCGCTGTTGTGGTAGCCGAGCACCATGTGGATGACCGAGCTCGTGATGAAGACGCCGACGGCGGACAGCACGACGGGAAGCCAGAGCGCTGCGATCGGGATCATGGGAACCTCCGTGTCTTGTTGAGAATGCGTCGCGATCATATCATGCGGGAAGGCCCCCGTGCCATCGCGATTCAGACCGCCCGCGAGACCTGGCGATCCCCGCGGTCGACGTCCGGCGACCCGCGTCGACCGAGAGGTCCGGGGCGGTTGGCGCTCGCTCGGCTGCCCGGAAGGACCGGATCGCAGGGCGCCCGCTCGCGACCCCCGGGACCTACTGCCAGCTGACCCGGTAGCGGCAGACGCCACCGCCGGAGGCGCGGCACTCCTCCTCGAGGATCCGGACATTCTTCGCGCCGCACATCTCGAGGGCCCTGCGGTACCACCCGATCACGGTCAGGCAGTCGGTCTTCGAGAAGGTCTCGGCGTCGTGGGTGACGAGCACGCCCTCGCGCTCGCCGGTCTGCTTGTACTCGCGCCGGCCGACGTCGTAGTACAGACGGTAGATCTGCGGCGCCTTGGCGAGAAAGGCCTGGGGGTTGCCCGGCGCGAGGAAGGCGGCGTGGAGCGTCCCCAGGTTGACCTCGGCCGAGGCCTCGCCGAGCCGCTCGAAGAAACGCGTGCTGCCGCCGCCGAGGGCCTTGACGATCGCGTCGTCGAGGCGTCTGCCGACCTCGAAGTCGACCCACGCGACCGCCACCAGCCGGCTCAGGATCTTCTGATCCGCCTCGGACAGGCTGGCCATGACCTTGCTCAGCCCCTCCTCGCCGAACTCCTTGTGGACGAACTCGAGGCGGGACTTGAGGACCGACCCCTTGATCTTCTGCTCTGCCATGGCCCTATGGTAGCAGCCATTCGCCGGGATCGAGCCGCCCGTCCCCCGGCTCCGGTTCTCGGCCCACCGGGCTTCTCGGCGGGCGGCCATGCCCGAACTGTCTCTCCCGCCGGAGTGCTACACTCGAGCCGATCTCAATCCGGCCTCGGGATCTCCGAGGTCCGGGACGGCGGGGGGCATGAGCGGCGGAGCAGCACTGGGAACCTGGTTCGCCGGAGCGCTCTCCGGTCCGGGCGCCGAGCCGCCGGGCGGGTGGGCGGCGACGGCGATCGTCGCGGTCGCTGCCCTCGCCGGGGCGGCGGTTGCCGCGGCGGCGCTCCGCGCGGGTCACCACCGCCGCCGCCGGAATGCCCTCGACGACCAGCTCGCCGACCTCGAAGGCGTGCTCGTCGGGCTCGGGGCCCCGACGCCCGCGACCCCGCCGACGGCGCCCCAACCGGCCGCGTCCGACCTCGTCGACGATCCGGCCGACGACCCTGAGGTGCTCCGCGGACCCCTGTCGACCGCGATCTCGATCCTCCGTCGCGACCTCGGGCACGAGCTGCCGGCCCCCGACCGGACCGACCTCCGTGCCGCTCGGTTCCTCTACCAGCATCTCGGCCGGCCGCTCACCCCGGCCGATCTCGCGCACGGCCTCAACCTGTCGCTGCGAACCCTCCAGCGCGGGCTGTCCACGACCCTGGGCTGCACGCCCCGCGAGCTCATCCTCGCGGTCAAGATGCGCGAGGCGAAGCGGCGCCTGATCGACGACGGCTTGCGGGTCCAGGAGGCGGCGCGGGCGGTCGGCTTCGACGACCCCTTCCACTTCTCGCGACGCTTCAAGGCCTACTACGGCGTGCCGCCGACCGAGATGCAGGCCCGGGCCGCTCAGCCGGCCGCGCGGCGGCAGTCCGCGTAGTCCTTTCGGGCCCGTTCGAGGGTGGCGTGGTCGGGCGCCAGCGTCGCCTCGAGAACCTCCAGCGCGCGCTCGAAGAGGCGAAGCGCATCCTCGGTCCGACCCTGCTCGCACCACACCGACGCGAGCTCGCGCTGCGAGTCGGCGACCAGCGGATGGTCGCTCCCCTTGGCCGCGGCGGTGATCTCGATCGACGCTTCGAGCAGCTCGGCGGCGCGGTCGAGCTCGCCCTGTCGAGCGGCGATCCGGCCCAGCGAGTGGAGCACGCTGCCGACGAACGGATGGTCCTCGCCGAGGGCCCTCCGGTAGACCTCGAGCGCGAGCTGGAACGACTCATCCGCCTCGGCGTACCGCTCGCGCTCGACCAGCACGAAGCCGAGCGCGCACGCCGAGTGCGCGACGTTGGGGTGGTCGTCGCCGAGCACCTCGATCCGGATCTCGAGCGATCGACGGGCGAGCTCCTCCGCCCGCCCGAGGTCGCCCCGCATCGCGGCCAGCGCGGCGAGCTCGGTGAGATCGCCGGCGGCGTTCTCGGACCGCGGTCCGAAGGCCTCCTCGTCGAGCTCGAGACATCGCTCTATCGCGCGCTCGGCCTCGGGCAGCCGGTCGAGCTTTCGGTAGAGGGCGGCGAGGTCGAACAGCGCGTCGGTCAGGCCGGCGGCGACGCCGTCGGGGTGGCGGCCGAGGACTGCGACCGCCTCGAGGAGCCGCCCCTCGGCCGCCTCCCACCGGCCGCGGTCCTGGTCGACGGCCGAGAGATCGATGAGCAGGCGGGCCGACTCCAGCGACCGCGCCGACCCGCCGACCGCCACGACGACCTCGAGCGCCTCGGTGAGCAGAGCCTCGGCGTGGTCGTACCGCCCGAGAGCCCTCGCCAGCAGCCCGCTCGCGCGCAACGAGTCGGCAAGCTCGGGGTCGTCGGGGGTCAGGTGCTCGCGTCGCAGGGCCAGCGCGTCGTCGAGCAGCGGGCCCGCCTCGTCGAACCGACCCATCTGGTAGTACACCGTGCCCAGGGTGTGGAGCATCTTCGCCTGGATCTCGGGCTGTCCCTCGAGGCTCGCGTCGACGGTTTCGGCGCCCCTGGCGAGCAGGTCCGCGACCGAGATCTCCTCACCCTGGGCGATCCGCGGCGAGGCCTGCTCGAAGAGCCCGACGAGGAAGTCCGACACCTCGCGGGCGGTCGCCGCCTCGGCCTCGGCGCGCCGCGTCGCGTGCTCGGCGCGGAGGTACTGGACGGTCATCCCGGCGCCGAACAAGGCCAGCACCGTCCACATCGCGGCGACCACGCGGCGCCGGCGGACCCGACGCGGCCGCTCGGCGTGGTGGCGCAGCATCCCAGCCGCGTCGATCGCGGTCGGGCGGCTCTCCGGCACCAGGCTCTCGAGCCGGCGGATGAGGATTGTCAGCTCGGCCGGCAGCCCGTCGACCGGCTCGAGCTCGGCCCACATCGCGCGCCGGTGGCGCTCGGCCGCCGGCAGGTCGAGGGGGATCGGCGGCCGGCCGGTGAACAGCTCGTGGAGGATCATCCCCGCCGAGTAGAGGTCGCTGGCGGCGGTCGCCGGCTCACCGCGGGCCACCTCGGGGCTCATGTAGCCGATCGTCCCGAGCACCGTCCCGAACCGGGTCTTCGACGGGTCGTCACGACCCGCCGGAACCACTCGGGCGGGTTCGTCAGCACCGCCGGCGTCGGCATCGTCCGGGTCGGGCCGCAGGGCGAGGAACTCCCCGGACAACGAGCCCGCGTCGTCGACCGGCCGGGCGAGCCCGAAGTCGAGCACCTTGATCCCGCCGTCCGGGGTGAGCATGATGTTCTCGGGCTTGAGGTCGCGGTGGATCACCCCCTTGCCGTGCACCGCGACCAGCACCTCGAGCAGCTGCATCGCGATCGTCATCCTCGCCGCCCGGTCGAGACCCGCGTCCATCGCCTCGCGCAGGTTGCGACCCTCGACGAGCTCGAGCACCAGACAGTCCTGGTCCTCCCCCTCGATGAAGTCGTGGAACTTGCAGACATGGGGGTGATCGAGGGTCGACAGCACCCGCGCCTCGCGCAGGAAGCGCGCCTTGCGCACCGGGTCGAGACGCTGCTCGGGCAGGATGACCTTGAGCGCGACCCGACGACCGATCTTGTCGTCGACGCCGATCAGCACCGAGCCCATGCCACCGCGACCGAGCTCGCCGACCACCCGGAAGTGGCCGATCCGGACCGCGTCGTGGTCCCCGGGCGCCGCCATCACGGCATTCTACCTGGAGACGCCACAACGCCGACCCGCCGGAGAATGTCGCGTTCGTCCATGCCCGAGTCGCGTTGGTCCATTCGATTTTTCGGCCGAACGGACGACATTCCGTACCGCAAGGTGGCGAGCCAGAGGACCGAGCCCTCCGGCGCGCATGCTCCGGCTTCGACCCGAGGTCCCTCCTCCAGCCTCGGGCGGGCAGAATGGTCATGGGCCGCAGCCATTCCCGGCTGCGGCCCTCCTTTTCTCCGCCATCGCCCGTCGGTCTCGCGGCTCAGGGAACGGTGGTCGACCAGAAGGAGGTGGTCCCCGACTCGAATCCGTCGGCGAAGACCGGCTGACCGATCTCGTCGGCGCCGATGTCGGGGGCGCCGTCGGACCGCGGCTGGGCGTCGAAGTCGAGGTCGGCGTCGCCGGGGTCGAGCACCGTTCCGGCGTCGACCGGCGCCGATCCCGGGTCGACCAGGTGGAGATCGCCCGCCGCGACGTCGGCGAACAGGGCGAGCGGCGCGTACTCCGAGTTGGTGGCGGTGGTGGCGGCGCCGCCGCGGTCCCAGATCCGGTCGGTCACCAGGTTGTTGGCGAGGCTGACCGAGGTCGAGATGAAACGCCACTCCATCGACGAGGCGCTCGGCGCCTGGCTCGAGGCGACCGTGTTGTGGGAGGCCGCGGCGCCCTCGGCGCCCCACAGCGCGATCCCCGAGTCGAAGCCCGCCGCCGAACCGAACAGCCCGGGGTCGCCGGCGGCGACAAAGTTGTTGCGGATCACGCCGCCGGTGTGGCCGTCGGCCCCCGGGCCGAGCCCGAAGCCGATGCCGCGGGCGCAGTCGAGCACCAGGTTCTCCTCGACGACGCTGTCGACGCACTGCCGCCACATGTGGATGCCGTGCTCGGACAGCCCCTCGTCGCACCAGAACCCCTCGACCCGGTTGCGCCGGACGAGCCACCCGGTGGCCTGGTGGGCGTCGAGCCCGCCGGTGTAGCAGCTGTTGCGGATGAAGGGCCGGCCGACATCGGTGAGCTCGAGGTGGGAGCACTCGAGGGTGCTCGAGTCGACGGTCCCCGCTCCGACGGGGTTGACCTTGACCGCCTGCTCGCCGGGGTCGACGACGTGGACGTTGTGGATCAGGATCCCCTGGATCGGGACGCCGGGGCCGCTGGCGTGGATCGGGTGGTAGTAGGCGCGGGCCAGGGTGAGGTCGGCGATCGTCGTGTCGGAGGCCTGGATGCTGACCAGCTCGCCGGTGACATAGCCGCCGTCGAGCACCACCGCCTCACGGTCGCCGCTCGCCGAGCGCAGCGTCAGCCCGGGGGTCGAGAAGACCAGGCGGTGGGTCGCGTCGCCGCCCGACATGTCGTAGAAGCCGTCGTGGAGCAGGATCGTCGTCCCCGGGGCGGCGCCGGCGATGGTCGCGCGCAGGTTGCCGGCGTCGGCCGGCCAGCGCTCGACGACCGGGCCCGAGGGCGGCGGCAGCGGCGGGCAGGGCGCCTGGGCCGCGGCCGCCCCCGCGACCGCCGCGAGGGCCGCGGCGGCGAAAAGCGTCGGTCGGATGGTCATCCAGAGCCCATCATCGCCGGAAACCGGCCTCGTCGAGCATCGATCGCGGCGATCACGCGCACCTCCCGGGACCGCCGGTGATCCGAGTCACGCCCTGCGGGTGGACCTCGCCGACACGGTCTCGACGGTCCGGTCGACCGGGCTCGACCCGGCGCCCGCACCGGCGGTCTGGAGAAGCCGCACCGCGCTGTTCGTGCGGCCCTGAGGGAGTGCGACTCCGGGCCGGGCGAGGCCATCCCGGTGGGTTAGACTCGGGTCATGGCCTCGCTTTCCGCCGCCTCCACCCGGCTCGACAGCGGCGCGCTCGACTACCTCAGACGGCGCGGTGTGGAGGTCGAGTTCGCCGCCGGGACGACGATCCTCCACCAGGGCGACACCGGCGCCGCCTTCTGGGTCATCCTGGCGGGCGAGGTCGAGATCGTGCTGCGCGACGAAGACGACGCCGACCGCGGGCTGTTCCGGCTCGGCCCCGGCGAGACCTTCGGCGAGCTCGCGATCCTGCGCTCGGCGCCGATCTCCGCCGATGTCGTGGCGATCACCCGAGTGCTGGTCCTCCGCTACCCCGGCGAGTATCTGCCCACCGCCCTCGCCGAGTGCGAGCCGCTGCGGCGGTCCCTGCTGACCCGGATGGCGCACAACGTGCACCGCTCGAACACCCGCGTCGTCGGGCTGTCGAAGCAGACCCGCGCCCTCGCCGACCTCTACCACGGCGGCGCGCCGGCGCGACGGCTGATCGGCAACTCCGCGCGGATGCGGGCGGTCCACGCCGCGGTCGAGCGGGCCGCCGCGAACCGCGAGCCGGTGCTGATCTCGGGCGAGCCGGGTACCGGCAAGCTGCTCGTGGCGAGGTTGATCCACACCGACTCGAGGCGCGCCCAGTCGCCCCTCATCTCGGTCGACTGCCGCGAGCTCTCGGCCCGCGACGCCAACACCCTCCTCTTCGGACGCGCGACGGCGGCCAACGC
>JALOLD010000089.1 GCA_025456145.1 Thermoanaerobaculales bacterium
GCTCGAGGTCACGGTCACGCTCACCAAGGATGGCAAGCGACTCGGCCGGCCGTTCGTGAGCTCGCTCGGCGCGGTGGCGATCGCCGACGATCTCTTTGTCTATGCGAGCTCGATCAACCTCGCCGGCTTGCCCGAGAGCGGGCCCTACGGCTTCACCTTCGAGGTGACCGACACCATCTCTGGTGTCTCGGCGGTACGCGAGGTCGAGCTCGACGTCACGGTGGAGTGAGTGAGGGGAGAGATCACGCGAGCCTCCGGCGCGCGCGGGTGAGGGCCTCACCGCCTCGCGTTGTTCGGCGGTTCGTAGTGAAAAGGTGAGCGCTCGCTTTGCTCGCTGAATTGGCGAGGAACGCGCTCGTCGAGAAGAACGGTGATTCCCTCCTCACCAGTGAGCTGTCAGCGAAGGCGCAACAGCGAACGTCCTCACCAGCGGTCAGCGAGCAGCGCGAGGCTGTCCGCGTCCTCACCTTCTTGCTTTCTCACCCTCTCGCGTCGGATCGACGTTGGCCTCATCGGCGTTCGGTTTTTCAACGTTGCATCCCGGGCCACCGGCCCGAGGGTTGGGTACGGCTCACGTGCCCACGCCAAGCCTGGGCAGGATGACGTACTGAAGCGCCAGCCACACCACGAGAAACCCGACGATCATCAGAGCGTCACTCATTCTCTTCGACTCCAGTGTGCCTCGTAAAAGACTCATAATACTCTGTTTGCGTATTCCGATCGAGCGTCACGCGGTCGCTACGCGACCTCCTCGACCCCCCACTGGACCATCCGCATCTTCTTCTCCGACGCGTCGCAGAACGAGCGGATCGTCTCCTTGAGGCCGGCCGCCTGGTCGTCCTCGACAACCGTGAAGAAGATCGACGAGGTCTCGGGATGGGCCCGCGAGCCCATCCGGACACCGGTCTGCCCGACCCCGTGGGTGCCCGGGATCTCGGTGTAGCCGCCGATACCCTTGTGGCGCAGCAGCACCTCGAGCTCTTCCCGGCACTCGCTTTCAACGATGATCATCAGGAGCTTCATGTGTCCTCCGTGCGTGGCGGGTTACATTCGGAGTGAGGAGTGAGGAGTGAGGAGTGAGGAGTGAGGAGTGAGGAGTCAGGAGTGAGGAGTCACGAGTCAGGAGTCAGGAGATCCTCTCGACGTCTCACGTCTCACCCTTCACCCTTCACCCTTCACCCTTCACCCTCAACCCTCTTTCAACCCGAGCTTTCTGAAGATCGTCATCGCCGGGCACCACCGGGTGAAGGCCGACTGCAGCAGGTTCAGGCCCACGAAGGCGGTCAGCAGGTACCAGTACGGGCTCACCCAGTATCCGAGCGCGAGGGACAGCAGCACCACGATTCCGGCCATGGCCCTGAGAGCTTCATTGACGGTCATTGTGATGTTCTCCTTGTTTCTTTTCTTCTTCCTGCCCGCCATTTCGCCGCGAAATGGCGGGCAGAAAACGAAGATCAGTCCACTTCCACAACATTCTCGACACCGACGGACTTGAGGTACATGTAGTAGAGCACGGGAATCACCCCGACGGTGAGCGCGGTCGACACCACGATGCCCGAGATCATCGCCAGAGCGAGGCCCTGGAAGATCGGGTCCGACAGCATGAACGCCGCGCCGACGATCGTCGACAGCTGGGTGAGCAGGATCGGTAGCAGCCGGACCCCGCCGGCCTTGACGACCGCCTCCTCGAGCGGCTCTCCCGCCCTGAGCTCGAGGTTGATGAAGTCGACGAGCAGGATCGAGTTGCGAACGATGATGCCGGCTAAAGCGATGAAGCCGATCATCGAGGTGGCGGTGAAGAAGACCCCGAAGATCCCGTGCGCGGGCAGGATGCCGACCAGGGTCAGGGGGATCGGGACCATGATGATGACCGGGGTGACGAACGACCTGAACCAGCCGACCATCAGGACGTATATGAGCACCATCACCACCGCGAAGGCGATCCCCATGTCGCGGAAGACCTCATAGGTGATGTGCCACTCGCCGTCCCACTTCATGATAAAGCGGGACGAGTCCTCGGGCAGCGAGGTGGCGATGACCTCGAGCGGCTCGCCGAGCGGCGTGACGATCTCGCCGAGGCGCTTCTCCATCTCGAGGATGGCGTAGACCGGGGCCTCGAACCGGCCGGCCACCTCGCCGTAGACATAGGTCACCGGCTGGAGGTTCTTGTGGTACCGGCTCTGCTCGAGCTCGCGGTCGACCACGGTGGCGATCTCCGACAGCGGGACCAGCCGGCCCTCGCCACCGTGGACCGAGAGCTGGAGCAGGTCGTCGATGTGTGCGCGTTGGGCGCGGTCGAGGCGAAGCCGGACCGGCACCGGGTCGCGGCTCGTCGGATCGTGGACGAGCCCGGCCTCGGCGCCGTCGAGGGCGACGCGGAGGGTTCGCGCCACCTGCTCGACGGTGACGCCCGCCAGGATCGCCTTCTCGCGGTCGACGACGATCTCGAGCCGTCGGGTCGTGGCCTCGACCTCCCAGTCGACATCGACGACCCCGTCGGTGGAGGCAAAGACCTCGCGGACCTCGTCGGCGACCTCGAGTCGTCCGGCCAGGGTCGGGCCGTAGACCTCGGCGACGAGGGTCGACATGACCGGCGGCCCGGGCGGAATCTCCGCCACCTTGATCGCCACGCCGAGTGAGTCAGCGATTGGCTGGAGACGGTCGCGGACGACCCTGGCGAGGTCGTGGGACTGGAGGTCGCGCTTCTCCTTGTGGACGAAGTTGACCTGGATGTCGGCGACGTTGGCGCCCGAGCGCAGGAAGTAGTGGCGCACCAGGCCGTTGAAGTTGAACGGCGCCGAGGTGCCGACGTAGACCTGGTAGTCGGTGACCTCGGGCATCGTCCGGAAGACCGAGGCGAGCTCGCGAGCGGCGGCGTTGGTCCTCTCGAGGGTGAAGCCCTCCGGGGCGTCGATGACGACCTGGAGCTCGGACTTGTTGTCGTGGGGCAGCATCTTGACGGTCGTGAAGCCGACCGCGACGGTCGTCATCGCGCCGACCAGGAGCAGGGCGACGCCCGCCAGGAAGAGATACCGGTAGATCTTCGACCGGATCATCGGTTTGATCGCGGCGTCGTAGAACCGAGCGATCCGCCCTTCCTCGGGCAGCTCGGTGTCCTCCGGGGGGCCGTCGGTCGCTCGTCGCCCGGCAGCCTCCTTCTTGAAGAGCCGGTAGGCGAGCCACGGCGAGATCGTGAAGGCCACCCCGAGCGAGAAGAGCATCGCCGCCGAGGCGTTGATCGGGATCGGCCGCATGTACGGGCCCATGAGACCGCGGACGAAGGCGAGCGGGAGGAGCGCCGAGATGATGGCGAAGGTGGCGAGGATGGTCGGGTTTCCCACCTCGTCGACCGCGTACACCGTCGCCTGGCGGATCCGGCCCCATCCGAGCTTGATGTGACGGTGGATGTTCTCGACGACGACGATGGCGTCGTCGACCAGGATGCCGATCGAGAAGACCAGGGCGAAGAGGCTGACCCGGTTGAGGGTGTAGCCGAAGAAGTAGGACGCGGCGAGGGTCAGGGCAAGGGTCACCGGGATGACCACAGCGACGACGATCGCCTCACGACGGGACAGCGTCACCCACATCAGCAGGATGACCGCCAGGGTCGCCGACCACAGGTGCTTGAGCAGCTCGTCGGACTTCTCCTTGGCGGTCGCGCCATAGTCGCGGGTCTTGAGCAGCTCGACATCCGAGGGAATGACGCGGCCCTCGAGCCGGGCGAGGGCGCGGTCGAGATCGGCCACCATGTCGACGGCGTTCGTCCCGGGCTTCTTGGCGACCGACAGGGTCACCGCCGGCAGGTCGAGGCCGGCCCGCTCGAGCCCCTTCTCGGGGGCTGCCGGGCCGGATCCGAGCCACACGTAGGATGTCGGATCGTCGGGCCCGTCCGCGATCTCGCCGACGTCCTTGAGGTAGACGGGGCGGCCCTCGTGGGCGCCGACGACGACGTCCGCGACGTCGTCGGCATCCGCCAGGAACTCGCCGACATCGACCAGGACCTCGGTGTCGGCGACCGCGCTGGCGCCGGCGGGCAGCCGCCAGTTGACCGCGGCGAGGGCCTGGTGGATCTGGAGGATCGAGACGTTGTAGGAGGCAAGCCGCTCGCGGTCGAGGTCGACCCGGACGACCCGCCGCTGACCGCCGATCACCGAGACCTGGGCCACCCGGGGGTGCTTGGTGAGCTCGACCTTGAGCTCGTCGGCGATCCGCTTGAGCTGGTTCGGCTCGGCATGCTCGCCCCACAGGGTGTAGGCGACCACCGGTACGTCGTCGATGGTACGCGGCTTGACGACCGGTGCGACCACGCCTACGGGCAGCTCGTCGGTCACCGAGGCGATCTTGCTGTGGACTCTGACCGCGGCCTGGTCGGGGTCGGTTCCGACCAGGAAACGGACCACGATGAAGCCGCCCGACGGACGGGAGATCGAGTAGATGTACTCGACGTTCTCGATCTCGTAGAGCAGCTTCTCGAGGGGTGTGATGACCAGGTTTTCGACCTCCTCGGCGGTGGCGCCTGGGAAGCCGACCATGACGTCGATCATCGGGACCTTGATCTGCGGTTCCTCCTCCGATGGCGTGACCATGATCGCGAAGGCGCCGAGCAGCAGCGAGGCGACGATGATCAGCGGCGTCAGCTTGGAGGACAGGAACGCGGCGCCGATCCGGCCGGCCATCCCGAGCTTGCGACGAGTCATCTTGAGGCGCATCGCCTCGCGTCGTGCCTCGTCGAGCTCCTGGGGCGACGGCTTGTCGCCGGGCCGGGCGCCGGCGTCGCGGCTGGAGTCGGTCATCGCGCCACCTCCAGAGGGGTCCCGTCGGCGACCGGGGCCGGCAGGTCGAGGGCGACCTGGTCACCCTCGGCGAGGCCGGACAGGACCTCGAACCGACCATCCCCGACGATGTCGCCGGTGGTGACCGCACGGGTCCGCGCCTCACCGCTTTCCGAGCGGACCACGACCAACTCGAGACCACCGCGTCGGTGCACCGCCTCGACCGGAGCGAGCAGGCGATCGGCGGCGTCGCCGGGGATCGTCGCGCGGCCGCTCAGGCCGGTCGGGATGTCGATCCGACCGAGGTCGACCTTGACGGTGAAGGTGTGGGTCGCCGGGTCGGCGGAGGGCACGATCTCGCGGATGGCGCCGGCGAGGGTGCCGAGCTCGGGGCGCGAGTCGATCCGGACCGGCACGCCATCGCCGACCGACAATCGGTGAATGTCGCCTTCGCGGACGGTGAGCCAGATCTGGCGGCCGGCGCCGGACTCGAGCTGGACGAGGGGTCGCCCGGGGGCGGCGAGATCGCCGACCTCGACCAGGGTCTTGACGACGAGCCCGGAGAACGGTGCGCTGACCGTCGACTCCGAGGCCACCGAGTCGGCCGACTGGACCGCGCCCGCCGCCTGGGCGACCGCGCCCTGGGCCTGCTCGAGCTGCATCCTCGCCATGTCGAGCTCGAGCTCGGAGGCGGCCTTCTCGGCGTGCAGCGCCAGGTAGCGCTGGTAGTTCCGCTCGGCCAGGGCGAGGGCGGCCCGGGCTTGAGCGAGGGCGCCGGTCGCCTGGGCGAGCTGGCCGTCGGATGCCTCTGGCTGGATCTGAACGAGGGTCTGACCGGCAGCGACGGCGTCGCCGGAATGGACCCTGACCGCCACCACCGGTCCTACGGCACGGCTCGAAAGGAAGGCCTGCTGAGTCGGCTGGACCGTCCCCCGGACCTCGATGGCCTCGGGTTCGGTGAAGCGCTCGACCGTCGCCAGCCTGACCCGGACGGGAGCTAGATCGGCCTCGGCGAGCTCGGCATCGTGCGGGCCGCACCCGACGACGGCGACCAGGGCGACGACGAGACCCAGGTGAGTGAACGGACGGGTCGCAGCGGTGTTCATCGGGACTCCTCCATGCTGGGGATCAGGGTGGCGCCGGACACGAAGTGGAGCCGATAGGTCGACAGTGCGATGTCGTACCGGGCGACGAGCTCTCGGGTCTCGGCCTCGCGCAACGACGTCTCGGCGTCGAGCAGGTCGACCATCCTCTCGAGCCCCTGGGAAAAGCGCTGCTCGCGGACCCGCAGCGACTCCGCGGCGGCGGCGAGCACCTCTCTCGCGGTGGCGTGGCGGGCCCGCGCCGAGGCGAGGTCCTGCCATGCCTGGCGGACCTCGAGCCGGACGCCCTCCTCGAAGCGGCGGACATCGGCGGCGAAGGAAACCGCGTCGTGCTCGGCCGCCTGACGGGCGTGACCGGCGGTCAGGCCTCCGAAGAGGTTGACCTTGGCCAAAGCCATGATCGTGCCCGAGTGACCGTTCGAGCCGAAGATCTGGTCGTCGTACAGACCGTAGCGGCCGACGACCGCGACCTCGGGCAGGGCGCCGGAGCGGGCCGCCTTGGCCTCGAGCCGCCCCGCCTCGAGCCGGGCGCGGGCGGCGATGAGGTCACGCCGGCGCTCGACGGCGACCGACGTCCAGTCCTCCACCGAACCCCCGACGGGGGCCGGAGGCGGTACCGGCGCGAGCTCCCTGCGGGTCGCCTGATCCGCGCCCATGTGGAAGTTGAGGGTAGCCTCGGCGAGCCGGGCGCCGTGGTCGGCCCGCTCGACGATCTCGTCCATCTCGGCGAGATAGACCCTGGCCTCGAGCACATCCGACGCGAGGATGATCCCCTGGTCGGCGAACACCCCGGCAAGCCTGACGTGCTCGGCGGTGGTCGCTCGAGCCGCGCCGAGCAGCTCGAGGTGCTCGCGTGCCTTGGCGAGGTTGACGAACGCCGTCGCGGTGTCGAAGGCGACCTGCTCGGCGGTGTGGCGCGACGCCGCGGCGGAGGCGTCGGCGACGGTGGCGGTCTGCCTCACACGAGTCCCGATCTGGCCGCCGGTGTAGACCGGTAGGGTGAGGTCGAGCGTAGTCATCCAGGTCGACAGCCCGTCCGGAACGTTGGGGTCCGAGGTGAAGAACTCGTCGAAATCGAATCGGCCCTGGTTGAGGGTCAGGGCGAAGACCTCGGCGGGGTTGTCGGAGTAGGTGTAGATCTCGGCGAGGTCGAGCCGACCCCAGCGGTGTCCGGTGGCCTGCTGCGAACGCTCGGCGTCGGCATCGGCGCTGGACGCGGCGGCCTGCACCGACGGGTTGTCGACCAGGGCGGAGGCGATCGCCTCGTCGACCGTCAGGCCGTGGGCCGGGAACCCACCGCCGGCGGCAAGCGCGATCAGCAGGATGAGTGGAGTCCAGCGCATGGTGATCGTTCCTCCTTCACCATATAACCATTTAAGAATAATCATGGAATCACTCCCTGTCAACCCCCCCGCCGACCGTCGACGAGTCCGACCGGTGGGCACGGCAAGTCAGCCGCTGCACCTGGGTACCAAACCCGACATCATTGGTCTCACCTGACTCGCTCTCCGGGTGGTTGGTCATGGTACTCGGGCAGACGCATCCGGGCCGTCGTCCCGCGGCCTGGACCCTCGCTCGCGAGCTCGATGGTACCCCCCATGAGCTCGGCGAGGCGGCGGGAGATCGTCAGCCCGAGGCCGGTTCCCCCGTGCTCGCGCGTGGTCGAGCCGTCCACCTGGTAGAAGCTCGAGAACACCTTCTCCAGATCGCCCTCGGGGATACCGATCCCGGTGTCGGCGACGGCGAACTCGATCGAGCCGCCATCGCGCCGGCAGCCGACCGCGATGGCGCCGTTTTGGGGGGTGAACTTCATCGCGTTCGACAGCAGGTTGGTGAGGACCTGGGTGGTCCGGTCGGGATCGGCCCAGAGCACCAGGCCGGGGGTCTCCGCGGCCACCGAGAACCGGATGCCCTTGTTCTTCATCTGGTGCTTGAACAAGGTCTCCACGCCCTCGAGGACCGATCGCACCGGCACCGGGACCTGGTGGACCTCGAGCCGGCCGGCCTCGATCTTCGCGAGGTCGAGCACGTCGTTGATGATCGTCAGCAGCTTCTCGGCCGAGTCGTGGGCGATGGTCAGGTACTCGCGCTGCTTGACGGGGTCGTCGATGGTGCCGTCGATGACCAGCTTGAGGAAGCCGAGGATCGCGGTCAGCGGGGTGCGCAGCTCGTGCGAGGTGTTGGCCAGGAACTCGGACTTGAGGCGCGATGCCTCGAACGCCACGGCCCGCTGCTCGTTGAGCTCTCGGACCAGCTGCGCGACGTAGATCGTACCGCCGAGCAGGAATCCGATCTGGGTCATCAGGTCGATCTCGGCGGCGGCCAGCCTCGGCTCGATGCCCGACGCGGTGACGAGGACGCCGATCACCCCCCCGGCGGCGAGCAGCGGCAGAAAGCTCAGATAGCGCAGATCGTGCTCGGAGCCGAGGCGCGCCGCGACCGCCGGCGGCACCACCGTCCGGATCTCCGCCGATCGCGGGACCCCGGTCTGGAAGGCGAGCCGGCAGGGGTGGTCCCGACCTTCGAGAGGCGCGCTGCGGTGGTGATCGAAGGCCTCGGTGCCGGGCCCGGCTGCGGCGACCAGCCGGAGGTCGCTGCTCCCCGGGAACGGCCGGTAGAGCAGCAGCGCCTTCATCGGCACGACATCGCGGCCGGTCTCGAGGTAGCGCTCGAGGATCCGCCCCTCCTCGACCTCTCCGGCCATGCTCTGGGCGAGGTTCGACAGGAAGGCGAGCCTCGACTGCTGGGCCTCGGCGCTCTGCTGGGCGAGATACAGGTCGGTGACCTCGGCGGCGACGATCTGGACGAGGGTCTGGTTCTCGGCCGGGTCGACGACCTGGTGCATCTGGGTGCTGAGCCAGCGGACACCGCCGCCCGGGTCCTCGATCCTCACCACGCCTTCCCACACCCCGCCGGGTCTCTCGAGCACCGATGTCACGGCGCCGTGGACCTGTGGTCGATCGTGGGGATGGACGCGCTCGAGCCACGCCTTTGCCCTCGCGTCATCGCCGTCGTCGGGCTGAAGCCCGAGCGCCGTGCGGGCCTGCCGATTGGCATAGCGCAGCCGCCGGCTGCCGTCGACCGACAGCACCATGGCGGGGAGCATGTCGAGCAGGATCTCGGTTCGTCGCCGGAGCTTGGTCAGCCGCTCGCGCATCGCGTCCTGGTTGAGCAGTCGGGTCGCATTCTCCCCGGTCGCGCCGAGAATCGGCACGGCGAGCGCGATACCGAGCAGGAGAAGGCCCCACATGACGGAGCCGTCATACGGCGCCCGGCTCATCGCGAGCACCGCGTGCGATCCCGCGACCAGCATCATCGAGACACCGAGCCAGAGATCACGCCCCTCGTTGCGCCGCCAGATCAGCAGCATCGCGGCGGCCGCGGCGAAGGCGACGCTCAAGCCGACCTCGGCCGGCAGAACCCCGGCGAGAAGGCCGATCCGGTTGAGCGCGACGAGGGTGAGGGTCGTGGCCGTCGCCGCGGCGATCGCGACCGCGGAGCGTAGGGCCTGGCCCGCCTCGACGGCCTCGAGCTCGTCGCGCACCGGCAGCAGCAGGACCATCACCATCGTCGACTGGGTGAGCAGCCAGACGACACCGTCCGAGGCAGTCAGGATCGATGTCGGGACCGCCAGCGGCGCCACGGCGAGGCGGAGGACGAAGTACGCGGCGGCGGGGAGATAGGCGTTCCGGATCC
>JALOLD010000090.1 GCA_025456145.1 Thermoanaerobaculales bacterium
CGTCGCAACCACGAAGACACCAAGACACGAAGGCGAGCACGAAGGAGCTGGTGACGCGGGCCTCCCGCCCGCAGCTCGGCCATCGACTGGATCGAGATGGCGACGGCCGGGGCGCGCGTGAGTCGGGATCGGGATCGGGATCGGGATCGTGAACGAAAGCACCCCCACCCTGACTCAAGGGGATAGGTATGGTCCGGGCTACCTACAGCAGCTCGTCCCAGCCCCGCTCGCGGAGGGCGTCGACGACCTCCTTGACCCGTTGCGCCTCGCCCTTTGCTGCGACGAGCACCGCATCCGGGGTGGCGACGACCACCAGATCGCGAACCCCGATCGCGGCGACCAGCACCCGCTCGCCGATCAGCACGCTGTCCTTGACGTCGAGGGCGAGCCGCCGGCCGCGGCCGACGTTGCCGCTTGAGTCGGCGGCCAGCACCTCGACGAGGGCCGGCCACGATCCGACATCCGACCAGCCGAAGTCGACCGGGATCGTCCAGCACCGCTCGGCCGACTCCATGATGCCGAAGTCGACCGAGGTCCGCGGCAGCGTCGGGTAGACCTCGTCGAGCACCCGCCGCTCGTCGGGGCCGCCGAGCGCGGCGCCGATCGCCTCGACGCCATCGGCGAGCAGCGGCAGCTGGCGGCGGACCTCGGCGAGGAGCTCGGCGGCACGCCAGGCGAACATCCCCGAGTTCCAGAGGTAGCCCCCCGCGGCGAGGTAGGCCCGGGCGGTGGCGAGGTCCGGCTTCTCGACGAACCGGGCGAGCCGGTGGAGCGGCCAGCCCGACTCGACGGCGAGCCGGTCGCCGACCGCGAGATAGCCATAGCCGGTCTCGGGCCGGGTCGGCGCGATGCCGAAGGTCAGCAGACCGCCCCGCCGCTCGACCACCGCCGCGCCGGCCGCCATCGCCGACCGGAAGCGGTCACCGTCGGGGATGACGTGGTCGGCCGGAAAGACCAGGCAGTGGGCGTCGGGGTCGCGACCGAGCAGCACCTTCGCCGCGTAGGCGACGCAGGCGGCGGTGTCGCGCCCGGCCGGCTCGGCGAGCACGTGGTCGGGGGGGAGATCGCCGAGCAGCGCCCGGGTCGCCTCGGCGGTGGCGGCGGTGGTCACCACCCAGACCCGCTCGGCCGGGACGAGGGGCAGGACCCGGTCGACGGTGACCCGGAGCAGCGGCTCGTCCGCGGCGAGGGCGAGCAGCTGCTTCGGCCGGTCGGCGCGCGAGGCGGGCCAGAAGCGGGTGCCGGATCCCCCGGCCATGACGACAGCGTGCAGCATGGGCTCAGTGTAGCCGGATCAGCCCGGGGCTCGGGTCAAGAGGGCTGGCCGGGTCACTCGTCGTCCTTGCGGTCCCGCAGACCATACTGCTCGAGCTTACGGTAGAGCGTCGAGCGTCCGATGCCGAGCTGCCGGGCGACATCCGAGAGGTTGCCGTGGTGGCGGGCGAGCGCCTTCTCGATCGCCGCCTTCTCCATCTCCTCGAGGCTCATCGCCACCGAGATCGGCGCGGCCGACCGGGTCGGCGTCGCGGCGGACGGGCTGTCCGCCGCCTCGATCCCGGGCGGCAGGTCGGCGACCTCGAGGACCGGCCCCTCGGCGACCAGGAGGGTGCGGTGGATGACGTTCTCGAGCTCGCGGACGTTGCCCGGCCAGGGGTAGCTCTGGAGCGCCCGCATCGCCTCCGCATCGACCGAGCCGACCCGCCGGCCGGCGTCGCTCGCGTACTTGGCGATGAAGTGGTCGACGAGCAGCGGGATGTCCTCGGCCCGCTCGCGCAGGGGCGGCAGCTCGATCGGGAAGACGACCAGCCTGTAGTAGAGATCGTGCCGGAACGAGCCCGCCTTGACCAGGGACTCGAGATCGCGGTTCGAAGCCGAGACGACCCGGACGTCGAGCTCGATGGTCTTGGTCCCCCCGACCCGCTGCAGGCACCGCTCCTGGAGCACCCGGAGCAGCCTCGCCTGGGCCGAGGGCGACATCTCGCCGACCTCGTCGAGGAAGATCGTGCCGCCCGCCGCCTGCTCGAACTTGCCGGGGTGGGTCGCGAGGGCCCCGGTGAAGGCCCCCTTCTCGTGGCCGAACAGCTCCGACTCCTGCAGGCCCTCGGGGATCGCGGCGCAGTTGACGTCGATGAAGGGACCGTCCGAGCGCATCGAGCTCGAGTGGATGGCGCGCGCCACGAGCTCCTTCCCGGTCCCGCTCTCGCCGGCGACGAAGACCGTGATGTCGGACCCCGCCACCCGGGCGATCTGGTCGTACACCCGGCGCATCGCGGCGGACGAGCCGACGATGTTCTTGACGTCGTAGCGGTCGGCCGGGCCGCTCGGCGCGACCGCCGCCGGCGGCCCGGCGAGCGCCCGGTGGAGGACGGCCCGGAGGCGGTCCTGGTCGATCGGCTTGACCAGGTAGTCCTCGGCCCCGAGCTTGGTGACCTCGACGGCGCGGCCGACCTCGTTGACCGCGGTGAGGATGAAGACCGGCAGGGACGGGTGGCGCCGCTTGAGCTCCTTGAGGACCTGGATGCCGTCGACCTCGGGCATCATCAGATCGAGGAGCACGGCGCCCGGCGCCGGATCGGCGCAGGCGAGGACCTCGGCGCCGCCCGAGAAGACCTCGACCTCGTACCCGGCGTTCGAGACGATGATCGAGAGCAGCTCCCGGATCGCCGGCTCGTCGTCGACCACCCACACCTTCGGCGCTCGTGCCATCGTCCCCGCAGTGTAGCGCGGAGTCGTCACCTTTGGCCGACGGCCCGGCCGGGTTCGCCGCCGACCGTCTCGGTCAGCCACGCGGTGAGCGTGGCGAGACACACCGCCTCCTGCCGGATGCCCGACTCGACCCGCGTCAGGCTCGCAATGGCGGCGGTCAGCTCGTCGTCCGCGTACCTCCCGGCGCCGGCGAACACCGCCCCGAGGCTGAACGGCGACGGCGGCTTGGCGCCGGGCCTGGCGAGGGGCGACGGCGCGTCGTCGCCCAGCCTCGCCGTGAGCGCCGGGGCGAGACCGTTCTTGAAGCTCCGGTTGTACCAGCCATCGCGCGAGGTCCGCGCGGGCGCCAGCTCGGCCTCGGCGGGCGTGCCGGCGACGAGCCGTCGCAGATAGAGCATCTGGAGGAGGAGGCTCGCGGTCATCCCGACCAGGATCGGCCCGAGGGCATCGACCTCGAGGCGCTGACCCTGCCAGTCGTTGATCGGCTCACCGGCCTCGGCCGCCGAGATCAGGTCGAGCAGCGGCTCGAGCCGCCGGCCGAGCACCGCGTCGCGCACCACCTCGACCGACCGCTCGCGGGGAAAGGTGAGCCGCCGGACGAGCCCCTCGTCGACCGCCTCCGAGCCGGCCGCGCCGGCGAGCTTGCGGACCTCGGAGACGAGCAGCCGCGGCGCGAAGCCGAGCCGGTCGAGCAGCATCGAGGTCGCCGCCCGGTCGAAGACGACACCGCCGGCGGCGCGACGGAGCACCGCCTCGAGCACCGCGCGCTGCTCGCGGGACAGGACGGCGTCCTCCCAGGGCTTGGGGGGCGGGGGCAGCGCGACCCACTCGAAGCTCCCGGCGGCCTCGACCGCGCTGACCAGCTCGCCGGCCGGCTTGCGGCCGCACCACGCGCCGAGCACCAGCGCGACCCCCTCGGGGAGGCCCTCGGCGAGCACCTGGAGCAGCGGCCCCGGGTCCGGCGCCTCCTCCCGGTCGACCTTGGTCCCCGGCGGTGCCGGGGCGTCGAGCCACGACCGGATGTCGCCGACCACGAGCAGGCGCTCGGCGGCGAACAGCGACCGCGACACCAGCTCGGTGGCCACCGTCTCGGGGGTCGTCTCGGCGCCGAGGAGCTCGGGCTCGACGCCGCCGAGCCCGGCCGCGAGCTCGGACACCGCGGCGGCGAGGCGCTCCTCGAGGAGGAAGTCGTCGCTCGACGCGATGAGGCGGATCCGCGACATCTTCACGCGCGGAGGTCGAGCCCTGAGTATTCACGAGCCGTCTGCTGCGGCCAACGATGCATCCGCGTCAGCCGCGTTTTCTCACCTCGGGGTGCTCGACGTACTGTCAAATACGCCTCCGCGCCCCGAGGTGACAAAACGCGACTGCCATCGGCGCCTGGTTGCCCTCGCGACGAAGCCTCATGAACACTCCGGGCTAGAGCCGTCCCTGATCCTGGAGCTCCTGACAGTCGATGCAGTGACGCGCCCAGGGCACCGCCTCGAGCCGGCCCGGCTGGACCGCCTTGCCGCAGCTGACGCAGGCGCCGAAGGTCCCGGCCTCGATCCGGTCGAGGGCCGCGTCGATGCGCTTGAGGATGTCACGCTCGCTGGCGGTCAGACGGTAGGTGAGGTCGCGGGTCACGGTGGAGAGCGCCCGGTCGCCGAGGTCGGGGGCATCCTCGGGGCTGCCCTCCTGCTCGCTGGCGCGGGCCGCCTGGACGCGAGCCAGCACCTCGGCCCGCTTGGCCTCAAGCACCTTCCTGAACTTCTCGGTGAGCTTGCGGTTCATCCGTGGCCTCCAACACTGACGCTCGGCAGCGTGTTCCCTATTGTACGTTCGACCGGTGGTATCGACCATCACCGAGGATGTGGGTCGCCCGGAAGAGCTGCTCCCACAGCACCAGCCGGGCGATCGCGTGGGGCAGCGTCATCCCGCCGAGGGACAGCGCCCACGCGGCGCCGGCGACGAGGCCCCGGTCGAGACCGAGATCGCTGCCGACGACGAGGTCGAGGCCGGGCGTCGAGCGCCGCTCCCAGTCGAGGAGCCTCGCCGCCAGCTCCTCGCTCGAGCACCGCTCGCCCCGCTCGTCGAGGACGACCAGCGGCCACCCCGCCTCGCGGGCCGCCGCGACGGCTCTCGCCTCCTCGCGCAGCGCCCGTACCGGGTCCGAGTCGCGGCCGCCCGCCGCCGGGCGCAGCACCCGGTCCTCCGCCGGCCAGCGGCGCCCGACCCGTCGCCGGTAGGTCTCCACCTGATCGTCGAATGAAGCCTGGCCGCGCCGGCCGAACCAGAGGACGCGGATCTTCACCGGTCGCCGGCGATCGGCGATGCCTCGAGGCCGAGCGACGCCGGCTCGATCCTCGGGGCGTCGCCCCACAGGTGGTCGAGGGCGTAGAAGGCCCGGCGGTCCTCGGTGAAGACGTGGACCACGAGGTCGCCGAAGTCGAGCAGCACCCAGTCGCTGTGCGCCTCGCCCTCGATGTGGAGCGGTCGCGAGCCCGCCTCGCGGAGCCGACGCTCGATCTCGTCGACCACCGCGCCGACCTGGCGGTCGCTCGCCGCCGAGCACAGGAGGAAGGAGTCGGCGTAGGACGTCAGCTCTCCGACCTCGAGGCCGACCAGGTCGAAGGCCTTCTTGTCCGTCGCCGCCTGGGCGGCGATGCCGATCTTCGACAGGGTGTCATCGTCGAGCATGGTTCTCCTCGTCGCTGTCGCTGCGGTAGAGCCGGTACTTCTCGATGTAGGAGTTGACCTCGTGGGGCACGAGCTCGCGGATCGGCAGCCCCCGCCGGAGCCGCTGGCGGACATCGGTGGCCGAGATCGGGAAGGGGTCGTGGTCGAGCAGGTAGACGGTCTGGCGGGTGGGATCGGGCACCTCGGCGAAGGGCTCGACCTCGACCAGCCGCGAGCGCAGCTCCTCGGGGACCCGCGCGCGCAGCTCCGGGCCCCAGATGTGGGCGCGGTGGAGGACCACCAGGTGGGCGAGCTCGACGAGCTCCTGCCACCTCTGCCAGCTCGCGATCTGGGAGAACGAGTCCGACCCGAGCAGGAAGTAGAGGACCGCGGCGGGGTAGCGATCGCGATAGCGCCGGACGGTCTCGACGGTGTAGCTCGGGCCGCGGGCGAAGACCTCGTCGTCGGAGGCGAAGAACCGGTCGTAGGGGAGGGTGGCGAGGGCGACCATCGCGAGCCGGTGGGTGATCGGGGTCAGGGGCTCGCCGAGCTTGTGCGGCGGGTGGCCGGCCGGGACGAAGTGGACGGCGTCGAACTTGAAGGTCTCCTGGGCCCGCACCGTCGGGACGAGGTGGCCGGTGTGGAAGGGGTCGAAGCTGCCGCCGTACACCGCGACTCGCTGGCTCATGGCTCCTCCGGATGCTCGGCGACGAGCTCGAACAGCCGCCCGAGGAAGGCGTCGATCCCGTCGCCGGTCACCGCCGAGATCAGGCGCCAGGGTACCCCGTAGGCCTCGGCGATCCGCGCGAGCTCGGCGGCGGCGCGGTCGCGGTCGACGACCGCGTCGAGCTTGGTCCCGACGAGCAGCCAGGGCCGGCCGTCGAGCGGCGTGTCATAGGCGGCGAGCTCGCCCCGGATGGTCGCCACCCGTTGCTCGACCCCTTCCTCGTCGGCGAGGTCGACGAGCTGGGCGAGCACCCGGCAGCGCTCGATGTGGCGGAGGAACTGGACGCCCAGCCCGGCACCCTGGTGGGCGCCCTCGATGAGGCCGGGGATGTCGGCCATGACCAGCGTCCGGAGCTCGTCGTCGGGCGCCGCGACCACCCCGAGGTAGGGCTCGAGGGTGGTGAACGGGTAGTCGGCGACCTTGGGACGGGCGGCCGAGATCCTGGCGAGCAGGGTCGACTTGCCGGCGTTGGGCTGGCCGACCAGACCGACGTCGGCGAGCAGCTTGAGCTCGAGCTCCAGCTCGAGCCGCTCGCCCTCGCCGCCCGGCTCGGCGCGGCGCGGCGCGCGGTTGGTCGGGGTGGCGAACCGGGCGTTGCCGCGGCCCCCCCGCCCGCCCCGCGCGACCAGCAGCTCGTCGCCGTCGGCGACCAGATCGCCGAGCACCTCGCCGGTCGCGGCCTCCCGGACGATCGTCCCCGGCGGGACCATGATCACCGCGTCGGCGCCCGAGGCGCCGGTCTTGTTCGAGCCCATGCCGTGGCTGCCGCGACCGGCCCGGACCCGGCGCTGGTGGTGGATGTGGAGCAGGGTGTTGAGGGTCTTCTGGACCCGCAGCACGACGTCGCCGCCGCGCCCGCCGTCGCCGCCGTTGGGACCGCCGCGGGGGACGAACTTCTCCCGGCGGAAGGCGACGCAACCGTTTCCGCCGTCGCCCGCCTCGACGACGAGCCGCGCCTGGTCAACCAGCATGGACCGAAAGCCGAAGGGCGCGGCGCTCGTTCCGAGTCACCGCGCCCGTCATCGCCCGCACCGTCGGCCGTGCGCTCAGTTGGTCACCACGTTGATGAAGCGGCCGAGGCGCCCCCGGTCGCGGAACTCGACCCGGCCCTCGGCGGTCGCGAAGAGCGTGTCATCGTGACCCCGCATGACGTTGACGCCGGGCTTGAACCGGGTGCCGCGCTGGCGTACCAGGATCGACCCCGCGGTCACCGTCTGGCCGTCGCCGACCTTGGTCCCGAGGCGTTGCGAGTTCGAGTCCCGCCCGTTGCGGCTCGATCCCTGTCCCTTCTTGTGTGCCATGACTCCTCCTAGGCCTCGATGGCCTCGACCCGGACCCGGTAGTAGTCCTGGCGGTGGCCGTTGGTCCGCCGGTAACCCTTGCGGAGCTTCTTTTTGAAGACCCTCACCTTGCTGCCGCGCTCGGGCGCGACGACCTGCGAGCGCACCGACGCCCCGGCGACGACCGGGGTGCCGACGGTCACGGCGTCGCTCTGGCTGAGCATCATCACCCGGTCGAAGCGCAGCTCGTCGCCGGCCTTGAGGTCCGGCACCGTGCGCTCGACGAGGAGCACGTCGCCCGGGCTCACCCGGTACTGCTTTCCGCCGTGTTCGACAACCGCATAGTCCGCCATTCCACACCTCTCCCACACAAGGGGCGCATTGTATAACTGAAACCCGCCGCTCTGTCAACGTCTCGGAGGCCGCCCGGCGCCCGGCCGGGCGTCGTCGCAGGCCTGCCGGCCCGCTACGGGGCGCCCGAAGATCACGGCCCGCACTACCGGTCGAGCCCGCCTCCCGGCTCGCGCGGACCCCCGGCGCCGGGGGGTCGCGACCCCGGTCCCCTGGTCTCGGGCCGCCAGCCCTCGCGGAGCCGCTCGAGCTGGCGCCGGATCTCGACCAGCTCGCCCCACTGGGCGTCGGTGAGCTGCTGGCGGACCGCGAGCAGCATCTCGAACCGCTCGGTCTCGAGCCGCCGCCGGGCCGTCTGGAAGACGCCGAAGGCCTTGCGGACCTCGGAGGGGTCGAGGGGGCTTCGGCGGACCAGCTCGGCGAGGGCGAGCTCGGCCTTCCTGAGCTCGGCGTTGAGGTCGATCATCCGCAGCGCGTGCGCGTAGACGAGGTCGCCGATCGCCCCCTGCTGCTCGGCGGTCAGCCCGATCCGCTGGACCACCCGTTCGTTCTTCCACCACTCGCCGTGGGGCAGGTCGAGATCGGCCGCCGTCGCCGCCCGGGGTACCACGAGCAGCGCCGCCGCCGCCAGGATCGTCACCATTGTCGTCGCTCGTCGCATCGTTTCCTCCCGCTGCCCCCGCTCAGGACGCTCCGTCGTCGAAGTAGGTCTCGAGCTGCGCCGCCTCGGGATCGATGATCTCGAAGCCCGGGATGCTGTCGTCGGCCAGCAGCTCGTTCATCTCGCCGAGAATCTCCTCGACCGCCACCTCGGTCGGCCTCGGGTCGGCCCCCCGGTCCGGGACCAGGACGGCGATCCCCACCCCGATCGTCAGCAGCGCCGCCGCGGCGAGCAGCGGACGCCGCCAGCGCCCCCGGCGGACGGCCGCGATCGAAGCGGTCGACGGCAGCCGGCCCATGATCCGCCGGTGCTGCTCGTCCCAGTCGGGCTCGTCCGAGAGCGTCTCCCTCCGTCGCGCGTCGATCAGCGGGTCGAGCCGCCGGGTCTCGGCGCGACAGGCGACACAGTCGGCAAGGTGGGCGCTCAGCGCCGGCTCGAGCTCGAGGCCGGCGGCCGCGCGGGACAGCTGGTCGGGGGTCGGGTGGCTGGTCATCGGAGCTCTCCAAGCTCGCTGCGCAGCCGGTGGACCGCGCGGTGGAGCTGTGTCTTGACGGTGCCGACGTGGACCGCCAGGGCCTCGGCGATCTCCTCGAGCTCGAGCTCGGCGTAGAAGCGCAGGCGGAAGATCGCGCGCTGCCGCTCGGGCAGGGCGTCCTCGAGCTCGGCGAGCCGGCGGACCGCCTGGCGCTGGATCGCCCGGGTCTCGGGGTCGGCGCCGTCGTCGGTGACGAGGGCCGCCGGGTCGTCGCCAGGGTCGTCGGCGGCCGGCGCCGCCCGCCAGCCCTCCCGTCGCCTGCGCCGCAGCAGATCGAGGCAGCGGTTGATCGCGATCCGGGTCAGCCAGGTCGAGAAGGCCGCCCGCCCGTCGAAGGTGGCGAGACCGGTGAAGGCCTTGACCAGGCTGTCCTGGACGGCGGCGTCGGCCTCGTCGGCGCCGACGTACTG
>JALOLD010000091.1 GCA_025456145.1 Thermoanaerobaculales bacterium
GGGCGGCGTCTACCAGGGCCTGCCCTCGGACTGCGTCGACTGCCACCTCGCCGACTACCAGGAGACCGACGACCCCGACCACGCCGCCTCGGGCTTCCCGACCGACTGCGTGCTCTGCCACGCCGCGACGAGCCCGACCTGGGAGGGCGCGACCTTCGATCACGCCGAGTTCCAGCTTGTCGGTACCCACGCCACCCTCGACTGCGCCGAGTGCCACTCGGGGGGCGTCTACCAGGGCCTGCCCTCGGAGTGCGTCGACTGCCACAGCGACCGCTACCAGCAGGCCACCGACCCCGACCACCCGGCGGCCGGCTTCGGCACCGACTGCGAGCCCTGCCACATGGCCTCCGATCCCTCGTGGGACGACGGCCGCTACCCGCACAGCATCTACCCGCTGGTCGCCGCCCACGTCGAGCAGCCGTGCAACGCCTGCCACACCGACTGCGAGCTCTGCCACGCGGCGACCAGCCCGACCTGGGAGGGCGCGACCTTCGACCACGCCGACTTCCAGCTGGTCGGCGTGCACGCCACCCTCGACTGCGCTCAGTGCCACTCGGGCGGGGTCTACCAGGGCCTGCCCTCGGAGTGCGTCGACTGCCACCTCGACGACTACCAGGGCGCCGACGACCCCGACCACCCGGCGGCCGGCTTCGGCACCGACTGCGAGACCTGCCACCAGGGCAGCGACCCGTCGTGGGACGAGGGCGTCTACCCGCACAGCATCTACCCGCTGGTCGCCGCCCACGCCGAGCAACCGTGCAACGCCTGCCACGCGAGCAACGTGTTCCAGGGCCTGCCCTCGGAGTGCGTCGACTGCCATCTCGCCGACTACCAGAACGCCGACGACCCCGACCACGTCGCGGCGGGCTTCCCGACCGACTGCGAGCTTTGCCACGCCGCCTCGAGCCCAACCTGGACCGGTGCGACCTTCGACCACAGCGAGTTCCAGCTGGTCGGCGCCCACGCCACCCTCGACTGCGACTCCTGCCACTCGAGCGGGGTCTACCAGGGCCTGCCCTCGGAGTGCGTCGACTGCCACCTCGCCGACTACCAGAACGCCAACGACCCCGACCACGTCGCGGCGGGCTTCCCGACCACCTGCGAGCTCTGCCACAGCGCGAGCGACCTGAGCTGGGACCAGGGCCAGTTCGACCACGTCTGGTTCCCGATCAACTCGGGCGACCACCGCAACCTCGAGTGCTCGGAGTGCCACCCGTCGAGCGGCAACTTCTCGATCTTCACGTGCACCACCTCGTGCCACCCGCGGTCGGAGACGGACGACGAGCACGACGGGGTTGCGGGCTATGTCTACAGCTCCGCCGCCTGCTACTCGTGCCACCCCGACGGGGAGAGCCTGTTCGGTCGGACGAGGCCGGGAAGGGGGTCCGATGTCCGCTGATCTCCGGCTCCGCGCGGTCCGGGCCACCATCGGGCTGGCGGCCGCCCTTCTCGTCCTGGCGCCGACCGGGGCGGCGGCGCAGGCGATCCCGGCCGACGGCCGCTTCGCCCTGTTCACCAACTTCTCGAGCCGCGAGCGGGTCGACGGCGAGAGCACCGACTTCACCGAGGTCATCGCCCGGCTCTCGATCTCCGGCGACCAGCCGGGAGGGATCTTCGAGTACGCCATCGACGGGCGCTTCGCCACCTACCCGTCGTCGGAGCGGGACGAGCGGGCCTCGATCTACGAGGCGTTCATCGGCCTCCACACCCCGGACCGGCGGTGGAACCTCCGCCTCGGCCAGATGTGGCTCGGCGAGCTCGGCGGGCTCGCCTCGGTCGGCGGGGTCCACGGCGAGTACCGCCAGGGCACGCCGACCGCGATCGGCCGCTGGCGGTTCGGGCTGTTCGCCGGGCTCGAGCTCGACCGCTACCAGGTCGAGTACCTCGACGAGATCCGCAAGGGCGGGGTCTACGCGGCCCTCGACGGCGACCACGGGCGGCAGCACATCCTCGGCTACGTGCTGATCGAGAACCACGGGCTCACCGAGCGATCGGTGGTCGTGTTCAACAACTTCATCCCCTTCGGCAAGGGCGTCACCCTCTACCAGGCGCTGCAGTACGACACCGAGGGACCGGCCGAGCTCGGCGAGCCCGAGCTGTCCTACATCTTCGGCAACCTCAGGTGGCGGATCTCGCGGGTCCTCGAGCTCCAGGGCACCTACCACCGCGGGCAGTCGGTCGACGCCCGGACGATCACCGACGACGTGGTCGCCGGACGGCCGGTCGACCCGGCCGCCCTCGACGGCCTGCTCTACGAGTCGGCGAGGGCGCGGGTCATGGTCCGGCCGCTGCGCTGGCTGAGCGTCTGGGCGGGCTACTCCAACGACAAGAACAACCGCGAGGACGAGACCGGGAACCGCCTCCAGCTCGGGGTCTCGGCGCGCCGGCTGTTCGGGGTGCCGCTCGACGTCACCGTCGCCTCGAGCCAGACCGACATCGGCGACGACTCGTACGACTCGCTGTGGGCGTCGATCGGCTACGCCTTCGGCGCCAAGGTCTACCTGACGCTCGACTACTACGACACGCTGTCGGTCTACAGGATCGGCGACCGGAACGGGGCGACGATCGAGGTCCGGCCCAACAGCGAGCGCCTGGCGCTCTCCGCCAACCTCAACCTCAGCCGGACCTTCAGCCTGCTGCTCAGCGTCGAGGCCACCGACCACAGCGACTTCGAGGAGCTGCGCGCGCTGACCGGGCTGATCATCCGCTTCTGAGCCGGCGGCCGAGCAGCGCGGCGACCGCGAAGGCGAGCAGATAGCCGATCGCGGCGATGCGGAAGGGCCAGTGGCGCCCAACGCCGAAGGCGAGCTCGGCGACCAGCGGACCGGCGATCCTCGCCAACGACGAGAAGGCCTGGTAGATCCCCATGACGCCGCCGACCTCGTCGGGGTGGACGAGGGTGCTGGTCAGCGATGACAGCGAGGGCGAGACGAGGCCCTGGCCGAGGGCGAGCAGGGCGAGGGCGAGCATCAGCCCGGTCGTGCCCGGGACGTAGGGCACCGTCCCGACCGCAACCGCAGCGAGCACGGCCCCCACGGCGACCAGCCGCAGCTCGCCGAAGACCTTGACGAGCCGGCCGACCAGCCCGCCCTGGACGAGCGCGCCGAGCACCCCGGCGTAGGCGAAGAGCCAGCCGATCTCGGACATCCCGAGACCGAAGCTCGCGGTGACCAGCTGGGCGAAGGTGGTCTCGAAGTTTGCGAAGGCGAAGACGACGAGCAGCACCCCGGCGAAGCACAGCGCGATCGCCGGGTGGGCGGCGAGGACCTCGCGCAGGCTCGCCAGGTTGAGGGGATGGCGCCGGGCCTCGCGGCGGGCGCCCTCGGGCAGCGTCTCGGGCAGCTTGAGCAGCACCAGGACGAAGGCGACCGACGAGGTCAGGGCGGCGGCGACCCCGGGCAGCCAGATCGCGATGTCGACGAGCAGCGCGGCGATCGCCGGTCCGAGGATGAAGCCGAGACCGAAGGCGGCGCCGAGGATGCCCATCCCGGTCGCCCGGTCCTCGGGGCCGGTGATGTCGGCGATGACCGCCTGGGCGGTGGCGATGTTGCCGCCCGAGATGCCATCTACGACCCGCGCCACGAAGAGCATCGCGATCGAGCCGGCGAAGCCGAAGAGCAGGTAGCCGACCACCGAGCCGACCAGCGAGACGAGGAGCACCGGGCGCCGGCCGACCCGGTCGGAGAGCCGGCCGAGGATCGGCGCGAAGAGAAACTGCATCGCCGAGTACGAGGCCATGAGCAGCCCCAGGGTCAGCCCCGAGGGCTGGAAGCGCTCGCCGTACAGCGGCAGGATCGGGATGACGATGCCGAAGCCCACCAGGTCGATGAAGACGATGAGGAAGAGGATGCCGAGGGTCGTCCGGTGCTGCTTCAGGGCCCACTCCCCGCCGGTGCGCGGCGCCGATCGGGCATGGTAGCTCCGCCGGCCGTCCGGGGGAACCTCCCGGGGCCGGCGGTTGACGCGCCCCCCGCGCCGGCGTACGGTGCGTCAACGGAGCGAGCACGGGAAGCCGGTGGAAGTCCGGCGCGGCCCCCGCCACTGTGACCGGGGACGCCACGCTCACGAACCGATGGTTCAGCCACTGGGGGGTCCTCCCCGGGAAGGCGAGCGGCGGCGGACGATCCGGGAGCCAGGAGACCTGACGCCCCGACAAAGAAACGGGAGGTTTCGCATGAGCTACCGGTCCCTCGCCCTGATCGCCCTTCTTCCCCTCGCCCTGACCGCCGACCCCGCCCGCGCCCAGCAGGTCGCGCCCCAGCTTCCGCCGGACGCCGCCTTCGGCTCGGAGATCACGGTCACCGCCACCGGCGTCGAGTCCGAGGTCGCCGACGTCCCGGCGGCGACCACGGTCATCACCCGCGAGCAGATGGACGACGCCCAGAGCGCGTCGGTCGCCGACCTGCTGCGCCGGGTTCCCGGCGTCGCCGTCGTCCAGTCGGGCGACGTCGGCTCGCTGACCTCGCTCTTCACCCGCGGCACCAACTCCAACCACACCCTGGTGCTGCTCGACGGCGTCCGGCTCAGCTCGCCGTACTTCGGCGGCTACGACTGGAGCCTGCCGACCACCACCGCCCTCGAGCGGGTCGAGGTCGCCCGCGGTCCCTTCTCCGCGCTGTGGGGCTCGGACGCGGTCGGCGGCGTCATCAACCTGATCCCCGAGCGGCGGCGCGACGGCTTTGGCGGCCGACTCCTCGGCGAGGGCGGCGAGGACGGCTGGGAGCGCTACGAGGCGACGGTCGGCTTCGCCTCGAAGGCCTTCGACATCCAGGCCTCGGGCTACCACCGGGCCAACGACGGCGTCCTCGACAACGGCGACGCGACCGGCGAGCAGGGGCTCGCCACCGCCGGCTTCAGCTGGGGCAAGGGCAGCCGGATCGGCGTCATCTACCAGGACCTGCGCAGCGAGATCGGCATCCCCTTCGTCAGCCCCGGCTCGCCGACCCCCAACCGCCGGCAGGACACCGACCAGCAGTTGATCGCGGTACCCCTCGCCTGGACGCTCAGCCGCAGCTGGAGGCTCGACGTCGTCGCCTCGCGGCTCGAGCGCGAGATCGACTTCTCCGACCCCGACGACCCGTGGGGCTACGTCTACAGCACCACCTTCGCCGACACCGACCAGGCCCGGCTGGCCAGCCACCACACGATCGGCGACCACCAGGTCAGCTGGGGCGGCGAGTGGCGGGCCGACACGGTGAGCGATCTCGGCCCCTTCGGGCCGAACCTCGACGAGGCCGAGACCGAGACGGTCAGCGCCTTCGCCCAGGAGAGCTGGCAGATCAGCCCCGAGCTGCGGGTCCTCGCCGGCCTACGCTGGGACGACACCGACAGCTACGGCTCGACGACGACCGGCCGGCTCCAGCTCGGCTGGCGGCTGACCGACACCCTCGAGCTGCGCGGCGGCTGGGGCGAGGCCTTCCGGGCGCCCGGTCTCGGCGAGCTCTACGGCCCCTTCGGCGGCAACCCCGACCTCGAGGCCGAGACCTCCGAGTCGGCCGAGATCGGCCTCGTCCTGGCGCCGGTCGACGGCCACACGCGGTGGCAGCTCAACGTCTTCACCACCGAGATCGACAACCTCGTCGAGTTCGACTTCGTGACGATGACCAACGCCAACGTCGGCCGCGCCGAGATCAAGGGCGCCGAGCTGGTCTGGGAGCAGGGCCGGCTCGACGAGGTACGGTGGTACCTCCAGGCTTCCTACCTCGACACCGAGGGCGACGACGGGCTGCCGCTGCTGCGCCGGCCCGAGTGGAGCGCCTCGTGGACCCTCAACGGCGAGCTCGGCCGCCGGTGGAGCGGCGACGTCACCGTGCGCTGGGTCGACAGCCGCGACGACGTCGACCCGGTGACCTACGAACGGGTCACCAGCCCGAGCGTCACCACCGTCGACCTGGCGATCGCGTGGAAGCCGTGGCGCAGCCTGGCGATCACCGGCCGCGCCCTCAACATCCTCGACGAGGAGTACGAGGAGGTCGCCGGCTACCCGGCGCCGGGCCGCCGCTTCTACGCCGGGCTGCGCTGGGACCTGTGACGGCCCCCGCGATCAGTCCATGGTGATCGTCAGGCCGCCGTGCTTGACGGTGCTGTTGAGCAGGTCGAACTCGGCCGCGGCCGCCGAGTAGCCGGCCTCGAGCCGGTCGCGGAAGGGTGCGAAGCCGGCGGCGATCCCGGCCGGCAGCCCGTCGGCCCAGGGGATCCGCTCGGGGTCGGCCTCGAGGGCGGCGAGCTCGCCCGCCAGCGCCGCGACCCGCGGGTCCTCGTCGCCGAAGGCGGCCCGCGCCGTCTCGAGCTGGCGGCTGATCATCCCCCGGAGCTCCTCGCGGACCCGCGAGCTCGCCGCCGACGAGACGAACAGCCGGGCATCGGCCGACGGGTCGACCAGCTCGTCGTGGTAGGCCATGACGTAGATGTAGGTGTACTCGCCGAGACCCATCCCGGCCTCGACGAGGGCGCGGTTGCGGACGCTCTCGATCTCGCCGAACCGCTTCGGCAGACCCATCATCGCCCGCGACATCCGGAAGACCGCGGGCAGCGCCACCCGCATCGGCGGCTCCTCGTCCTCGGCGAGCTTCTCGAAGTCGCCCATCTCGCGGTCGACCCGCTCGACCTCGGCGTGGACCTCCCGGAGCGCCTCTCGCACTGTCAGGAAGGCGGCCACCCGGTCGGCGGCGACCGCGCCGTCGGCGGCCGGGGTGTAGCTCCCGCTCTCACCGTACCGCTCGGTGAGCACCGCGCGGTCGGCGGTGGCGTCGTCGAAGGAGGCGCGCATCGACAAGGTCAGGCCGACCACGCCGATGACCGAGACCGCGACCAGCGCGGCGCACCCGATCCCGCACCCCTGGGCCCACTGCTGCAGCTTGTCCGCCACCCTGCCCCCCTTCGGCTATCGCCGACCGTCCCGCCGCCAGGAGGAAGAACGACTCTGGCCGGCGGCGGTTACCACGCCCGCGGTGTAACCCGGCGGGAATCCCGAGCGTATCAGAGGGTGTTGGATCTGGTATCGAGATCGTGTATCATTCGCTCCAGACGGGTGGAGCGGATCAACCCGAGTGGAACCTGAAAAAGGAGAGTCGGAATGAAGAAGCTGATGACCATCTGTGGAGTGATCGTGATCGCCCTCGGCGTCGCCGGGATCGCCGCCGCCGGGGAGGGCTGCGACAAGCCGTGCGACAAGACCGCGGCCACCACCGCCGCGAATGACGGCACGGGCTGCGACAAGAGCGCGGTCAAGACTGCCGGCAACGACGGCTCGGGCTGCACCAAGGGCGCCGCCCAGACCGCCGGCAACGACCAGGGGACCTGCTCGAAGAGCGCCGCCAAGGCCGCCTACGACGCCACCCTCGCCGAGACCGGCTGCGAGAAGACCGCCAAGCAGGCCTATGTCAACGCCCTCGCCGAGACCAGCTACACCAAGGCCTTCGATGGCTCGCACTGCACCAAGAGCGCGACCAAGGCCGCCTATGACGAGGTGCTCGCCGACACCGGCTGCTCCAAGACCGCCGCCAGCGCCGCCCGCCACGCCGCCGCCCAGGCGGTCTACAACGAGACCTACGCCAAGACCGGCTGCAGCAAGACCTCGCAGGCCGCCTACGACACGGCGATGCAGGCCTCGGCCGAGCTCCAGCTCGGCGACGACAAGACCGCGTCGTAACCCCCCGACCGATTCACGTCGAACAAACCCGGGCCTCGGCCCGGGTTTTTCACGTCCCGGGGACGGGGGGCAGCGTCGCCGCCCGGGCGATCACGACCAGGCTGCGGTCGTCGAGGGTCGGGGCCTCGCCCTGGAAGGCGTCGACCGCACCGACCAGCCGGTCGTGGATCGCGGCGGCCGACCCGCCCGGCTCGAGGGCCCGGCGAACCCGGTCGTAGCCGAAGTCGCGGCCCTCGCGGTCGAGGGTCTCGACGATCCCGTCGGTGTAGAGCAGCAGGCTCTCGCCGGGGCCGATGACCACCGATCCGGTCGGCGGCTCGAGAACCTCGCGGACCCCGAGCGGCAGCCCGCCCTCGCCGAGCTCGACGATCGCGCCGTCGGACCGCCGGAGCATCGGGAACGGGTGGCCGGCGACGACATAGTCGAGCCGGCCGTCGGCCGGGTCGAGCACCCCGAAGAACACGGTCATGAAGGCGCGACGGCCGCCGCTCGCCGCGAGGGCGCGGTTGACGAAGCGCGCGACCGCCGCCGGCGTCGGGTCGAGGCCGATGGCGAGCCGCAGCGCCGAGCTGGCGATCGCCATGAGCAGCCCGGCCGCGATCCCGTGACCGCTCGCGTCGCCGATGACCAGCGCGAGCCGCCGGTCGGCGAGCGGGATGAAGTCGTAGTAGTCGCCGCCGATCGTGTTGGCGGTGCGGTAGGAGAACGAGACCTCCCACCCCTCGAGCACCGGCGGGTGGGCCGGCAGCAGCTCCCGCTGGAGCTCGCGGGCGACCTCGAGCTCGTCGCGGACGACCACCCGGTCGGCGAGCTCGAGGACGATGAGAAACACCAGCCCGGCGACCGCGACGAAGTGGTACAGCGCGAACTGGAGCCCCCCGAAGCCCAGCGACCCGACGTTCTGCAGGGCGAGGACCGAGGCAACGATGCACAGGGCGAAGAGCACCCGGCGGGGCGGCGTCAGCCGGAAGGACAAACCGAGGAAGAGGATCTTCGTCCGGTGGAGGAGGAGCCTCCAGCCGCCGGCCGGCGCCGCGTCGTCGTGCTCGCGGGTGACGATCTCGAAGGCCTGGGCGGCGTCGCGGTCGAAGAGCCGCCGGAGATCGCGGCCGCCGACGCCGCCGGCGTAGTCGCGGACGAACCGCTCCGAGCGCTGAAACCAGGTCATCAGACTCACGTCACTCCCAGGCTACTACGGCGCGGGCGGCGCCGGGTTGCCGGGCCCGGCGTCGCGGCCGGCTGCCCGGCCCACCCCGCCGCCCCTCGCGGACTGTGACCCGGGACACAGATCGGGACGGCCGGCCGCGCGATCCTCGCAGCAGGCAAGGGATCGCACAGCACGGAGACCCGCCCGGGCCCGGCAGGCGCCGGAGAGGACGAGGGTGAAGGCCATGGGAAGTGCGAGATCACGGCGGCTCCGGCTGCTCGAGAGCCTCCGCAGGACGATCAGCGACAAGCTCCACAGCAAGGTTCGGACCTCGAGCAACGGCAACGGCTTCTCGCCGCTCGAGAACACCAGCGCGATCTACAACCAGGCCAAGAAGGTCGCGCCCGAGCTCCTCCAGCAGCTGCTCAACGTCCACATCCGGACCTGCGAGGAGGAAGGCGCCACCGTGCTTTCCGTGCGCGGCCACGAGCCCGACGACCTCGAGCGCAAGCAGATGCTGTCGGCGGTCCGCGCCGCGGTCCTGCGCTCGCAGACCCGGTTCGGCTGAGCTCCCGATCCTCCGCCAGACCCCATGCGATGACCGTGATCTGATTGCGACAGCGTCGTGGTTGCGACGGTGTGCGGGCCGTCGCATCGGGAGGGGGAGCGGGAGCGAGCCGTCGCATCGGACGCGGACGCGGACTCGGACGCGGACGCGGGGTCGGGCACCGCGGCTGGTCGGCAAAACCCTTGCGATGACCCTCAATCGATTGCGACGGCTTCGTGACCTCCTTAGCGTCTTCGCGCCTTCGCGCTTGCGACGGTGCGACGGCTTGGTGATCTCCTTCGTGTCTTCGTGCCTTCGTGGTTGCGACGGTGCGACGGCTTCGTGATCTCCTTCGTGTCTTTGTGCCTTCGTGGTTGCGACGGTGCGCGGGCCGTCGCACCGGGAGGAGGGGCGGCAACGAAGACAATTCCACCCACAACCCGACTCGAGGGGACACGCAG
>JALOLD010000132.1 GCA_025456145.1 Thermoanaerobaculales bacterium
CGACGCCTCGCTCCGGCGCCTCGGGGTCGACCACATCGACCTCTACTACCAGCACCGCGTCGACCCGAACGTGCCCATCGAGGACACCGTCGGCGCCATGTCCGAGCTCGTCCGGGCCGGCAAGGTCCGCACCCTCGGGTTGTCGGAGGCGGCGCCCGAGACGATCCGGCGTGCGCAGGCGGTCCATAAGATCGCGGCGCTGCAGACCGAGTACTCGCTGTGGACCCGCGACGTCGAGACCGGGATCCTCGCCACCGTCCGCGAGCTCGGCATCGGCTTCGTCGCCTACAGCCCCCTCGGTCGCGGCTTCCTGTCCGGGTCGTTCCGGACCACCGACGATTTCGCCGACGACGACTTCCGCCGGATGAGCCCGCGCTTCCAGGGCGAGAACCTCGAGGCCAACCTCGCGGTCGTCGACCGGGTGCAGGAGATCGCCCGGGAGAGGGGCGTCACCCCCGCCCAGCTCGCCCTCGCCTGGGTGCTGGCCCAGGGCGACGACATCGTGCCGATCCCGGGTACCAAGCGGCTGACCTACCTGGAGCAGAACATCGCCGCTTCCGACCTCGAGCTGACGCCCGAGGACCTGGCCCGGCTCGACGAGGCCGCGCCGCCGGGCGTCGCGGCGGGCGCCCGCTACCCTGAGTGGGCGATGCAGTCGGTGAACCGGTGACCCCTCGCCGTTGAGGCGAGCTCCGAGGCAGGTCGCCGGCGGTTCCACCCTACCCCGATGATCGGCCCGCGCGGTCGAGCGGGTGGTGCTGTGACCTGTCGAGAATGCGACGGTGGCCCGGCGAGGTTCGAGGTGATTGCGGAGGGTGGCGCCCATCATGGACTTCGCGCTCGTCGTCATCGCGGCCTCGGTGGCCTCGGGCCTGACCATGCTCTCGGGCTTCGGTCTGGGCACCCTGCTCCTGCCGGTGTTCGCCCTGTTCCTGCCGGTCGACCTCGCGGTCGCGGCGACGGCGCTGGTGCACGGCGCGAACAACGTGCTCAAGGTCGGGCTGCTCGGCAGGATGGCCGACCTCCGGATCGTCCTGCGCTTCGGCGTCCCGGCGATCATTGCGGCCTTCGCCGGCGTGTGGGTGCTCAGGCTCCTGTCGGGCATGCCCGAGCTGTGGACCTACTCGTTCTTGGGTCGGCCTTCGGTCGTCAGCCCGCTCAAGCTGGCGATGGCGACGCTGATGGCCGGCTTCGCCGTGCTCGAGCTCCACCCGCGGTTCGAGAGGCTCGAGATCGACCGCCGCTGGTTGCCGGTGGGCGGGGTGCTCTCGGGCTTCTTCGGCGGGCTGTCCGGTCACCAGGGTGCGCTCCGGTCGGCGTTCCTGGCCAAGGTCGGCATCTCGCCCCAGGCCTTCGTCGGCACCAACGCCGTCATCGGGCTCCTGGTGGACCTGGTGCGCATCTCGGCCTACGGGGCGATCCTCTTCGGCGCGCGGCTCACCGACCTGGCGAGGAGCCGTGAAGGGGCGCTGGTCGCGGCGGGGGCCCTGGCCGCCTTCACCGGCGTCATCGTCGGCAAACGGGTCCTCCACAAGATCACCATGGTCACGGTGCAGCGGATCACCGGAGGAATGCTGCTTCTGATCGCCCTCGCGCTCGGGCTGGGGGTCGTCTGACGCTCGCCGGCACGCTGACAGCCGGCGGTAGGAACCTCTCGCTGTCGTTCAACGACGAGGGAGTGGCCAGGCGTCCGATGGCGCCCGGGGGCATACAATCGAGGCATGCCGGTCATTCCTTTCGAACGCGGGCGAAACGGTCGACCCGTGATCCGTGTGGCCGCGAGGCACGAGCCGCCGTTCCCGGTCGACGCGGTGGTCGAGGAGGACGACACGTTCCACGCCCTCAGCGGCGGGCCAGCAGCCCGGGCGGTTGAGGACGACCCCCTTCGAGTGCTCTCCCGCGCCCACGCCGCTCAGCCCGCGCCGCCGGGCTCGGTCATCGTCCGGCCGGGCCGGCCGCTCCGCCTACTCGCCGTGGTCCACGACCTCGCCGAGGACCCCACCTGCCGCGAGGCCTGGGTGGCCCTGGCCTACCGAGGCGTCCTCAGCGAGGTCGCCGCCAGGGGCATCGAGGCGATCGCGATGTCGCTGCTCGGAACGGTCCACGGGCGCTTCGACCCGGACCGCTCGCGCGTCCTCCTCGACGACGCCATCGACGCCGGCTGTCCGGGCTCGCTGCGGAGAGTCTGGCTGGTGGCCCACCCCTCCTGACGCAAGGCTCGACGGGCCACAGCTCCGGGCTCGGCGACGGGCACTTGCTCCGCACCCTCCGCCGCTTCTTCCCCTCCGGTCCGGATCGGACCGGTGCGACGCGATTCGCCACCCGGTCGACGAACGGCAGGCTGAGCGCCGCGCAAGGTCGGTACGTGCCCATCTCCGGCAGCTGCTTGGCCGTGGTGTGATGGTGACCATCGTCCCTCCGTCAGTGTTGCAATCGTGAGCATTTCACCTCCTGGCGGCGATCTCTCAGAAGCGTGGCGCCTGCTTCGGGAGAATCTCTTGACAGTGCGTTGCGCCGGGCTCATAATCACCGCCACAACCTGCGTGCACGTCGGAATCATCATCATGCGTGGCGAGACTGGCTCGCAGGACGGATCGTCGACTCGGGCCCGATCGGCCATTCGGCCCGGCTGAGACGAGCGCTGATCGCGAGGCCGACGGGTCCCTGGTTGCCGTGGACCGGGCTCCACCGGTCCGGAGCGTGATGGGGCCACCGCTGCCGGTGGAGAGCGGCCGGCGGCACCGGCCCGGTTGCGTCGACCCGGCAGCGCGGGCGTGAGCCGACGGTTCAGACTCTGAGCAGTGCCCGGTGCGGTGGGGCCTGGTGCGTCCCCACCGCGGCGAACCGCCGTCCTGCGACCGCCGCGGCCTCGAGGAGGAGGAGAGCCATGGGTTCCTGCGGGAGAGCTCGCGCGGCGTCGCTGGTGGTGTGCTTCACAATCGTGCTCGCCTCATCGGCCGCGCCGGCCGCGGCCCAGGGCTGCCCGGAGCTGGTCGGCCGGTGGAATACCGGGGCGGGCTTCGTGGCGG
>JALOLD010000092.1 GCA_025456145.1 Thermoanaerobaculales bacterium
CCGGCCGGTCTCGCCGAAGCCGATGGCCTCGGCCCCGGTGTGGACCGGGATGCCCTGGCCATAGGAGCCGCTCGCGTCCGCCGCGTAGGTCCGCGAGGACAGCGCCATGTCGGGACCGTCGACGAGCACCCGCAGCGCGCCGGTTCCCTCGAAGTCGAAGAGCTCTGCGAAGGCGTCGTGGTAGCGGACGCCGGCCCCCGGCGCGAGGGTGAAGCTCACGCTCTCCGGGCTCGGGTTGGCCTGGTCGGCGGCGAGCAGTTGGACGGTGAAGGCGCTCGCCATCGCGCCGAGGTTGGCGATGTCGAGATCGGTGCGCCAGCGCGCGCCGCCGAAGCCGACGACGTTGCCGCCGCCCGGGATCACGGTGGGGTGGAGGAGCGCCGCATACCCCCCTGGCAGTGGCGCCGGGTTGCGGCTCATCGGCTGGAGCGCACCGCCGCCGACGTCGTCGATCAGCGGGTCGAGGAGCGGCTTGAGCGTGAACGGCGCGGGGCTGTTGTCGGGCTCGGGCTCGACCGAGATCACCGCCATGCCGCCGCGCAGGTCGACCGCCGGGTCGACGAAGTCCTGGCCCGGGAAGGGCGGTCCGGGCATCGGACCGGCCGTCGGGCCGGCGCCGTCGGAGTCGGCGCCCGAGGCGCCGGTGAAGCGACCGGTCGAGACCGGTTGTCCGTCGACGACGACCCAGCCCTCGTAGACCCAGCCCTCGGGTAGCGTGGGCAGGTCGAGCGTCGGGTCGGGGGCGCCGGCCGGGTCGACCCACCAGATCCCGTTGAAGTACGGCGCGGCGCCGCCGGCCGACGGCGTGCCGAGGACATAGGCGCCGGAGGCGGCGCCGAGGTCTGCGGCGAGCGCGGCGCCGTGCCCGACGGTGAGGGCGGCGCGGCCCATGACGACGTCGCCGCCGAGGAGGTGGACGCCGCTCGGTCCGGGGTCGCCGTCCGGCACCGGCTCGATGGTCAGGACGAAGGCCGACACCGCGTCGAGATCCGCGACCTCGGTCGGGAAGTAGGAGGCGGACGGCACGCCCGATCCGTCGACGGTGAAGGTCCCGGTCGAGACCGGGTCGCCGTCGACGACCAGCCAGCCCTCGTAGGCCCAGCCGGCGCCGAGGTCCTCGAGGCCGTGGAGCATGAGCTGGAGGTGGGCGGTCTCGGAGACCGCGACACTCCCGTGCAGGGTCACCGTGGCGGTCGGGAATCCCGCCGAGCTGTTGGCCATGTCCTGGAGAACGGCCTGGCCGACATCGTCGATCAGCTCGTCGACCAGCGGCTTGAAGGCGAAGGGCGCGGTGCTGTCGTCGGGCTCGGGCTCGACGCTGATCACCGCCGCGTAGCCGGCCGTGAGGTCGCGCGGCGGGGTGATGAAGTCCTGACCGGGGAAGGGCGGCGTGCCGTACGGCCCGGCGGTGATCCCGCCGGCGTCGTGGTCGGCGCCCGACGGCATGACGAAGCGGCCGGTCGAGACCGGACCTTCGGCGCTCGCCACCCAGCCCTCGTAGACCCACCCGGCGGGCAGGGTCGGCAGCTCGAGGGTGGCGGCGGGGCCGGCGCTGGGGTCGACCCACCAGATGCCGTGCTGGTAGCCGACCGAGCCGCCGCCCGACGGCGCGGCGAGGATGTAGCTGCCGGCGGCGGAGCCGAAGTCGTCGCCGAGAGCGGCGCCGTGGCCGGCGGTGAGCATCGCCGTGCCGGCAGCGAAGTCGCCGCCGAGGACGTGGACGTGGCTCGCCCCGGGATCGGCGTCGGGGACCGGCTCGATGGTCAGCACGTACGCGCTGACCGCGGCGAGGTCGGCGACCTCGATGGCGAAGCTCGAGCGCGACGGACGCCCGTCGGCGAGCACCGAGAAGCGTCCGGCGCTGACCGCCGCGCCGTCGACAATCAGCCAGCCCTCGTAGACGAAGCCCGGGCCGAGCGGCTCGAGCCCGTGGAGCTCGAGGTCGAGATAGGCGGTGTCGGCGGCGGCGGTGATCGGCGCGACGGCGAGGGCCGCGGCGAGGAGCAGCAGGGCCGCTCTCAGACCGGGTTGACGATCGATGGTGACGGTTCTCATGGTGGTCCCTCCCAGGGTTCGAGATCTCGCGGCGGTGCTGCCGCTTCACCATGAGTGTCGCGACCGGGTCTCACACGGTCATCGCGGAGAGTTCACGCTTTGATCACACCATCGATGGTCGCGGGCCGGCCGAGGACTACGCCGTCGCGAGCGAGAAGGTGAACACCGTGCCCTTGCCGACCGTGCTCGCGGCCTCGATCGCCGAGCCGTGCAGCTCGAGGATCCGCTTGACGATGGCGAGCCCGAGGCCGCCGCCGGCGCTCTGCCGCTGGCCCTGGTTCCGGACCTGGTAGAAGCGGTCGAAGATCTGCTCGAGCTCGTCTCCGGGAATGCCGCACCCGGTGTCCTCGATCCGCACCGCGACCTTGTCGACCCCCGGCTCGATCGACACCGTGACCCTCCCGCCGGCCTCGGTGTGGGTGAGGGCGTTGCCGATGAGGTTCTGGAGGGCCCGCTGGATGAGCCCGATGTCGGCCGAGACCAGGGGGACCTCGTCGGGCGGTGCGAAGGCGATCGCGACCCCCTTGCGCTCGGCGCCGAGCCGGAACTCCTGGACGACGTCCTGGACGAGCTCGGGCAGCGGGAAGGGCTCGAGCTCGGGCGCCATGTCCCTCGACTCGAGCCGCGCCAGCTCGAACAGCTCCTCGACCAGGGTGCCCAGCCGTTCCGACTGGCGGCGGGCGACTGCCAGGTACTGGTCGCGCTCCTGGTCGGTGATCCGGCCCTGCTTGAGCTGTAGCGTCTCGATATAGCCGGTCAGCGAGGCGAGGGGCGTCCGCAGGTCGTGCGACACGTTGGCGACGAGCTCGCGGCGCAGCTCGTCGGTCTGGCGAAGGGTGCGGACCTGCTGGATGATCCGCTCCGACATGTCCTCGAAGGTCGCGCTCAGGGTGTCGATCTCGTCACCCCCTCCGGGGCGACCGTCGAGCCGGACCGGTCGGGTGAAGTCGCTCCGGCGAAAGGCCTCGACGACCGCGGCGAGCCGGCGCAGCCGCCGGGTGAGGACGGTGAAGAGCGTCACCCCGGCGACCGCGGCGGCGGCCAGGGCGAGGCCGGTCGCGGCCAGCCCGAGGCGCAGGATGTGGCTGCCGCGCAGCCGCTGCACCACCGAGTCGCTCGCCTCGGAGGCGAGCACGACATAGAGGTAGCCCTCGTACCGGTCCTCGACCATGATCGGCGAGACCGAGAAGACCTTGCGGCGCCCGTCGTCGAGGGGGTCGTCGCCGCGGATCGGCAGCTTGGCGCCGGCCTCGAGAAAGGCCTTGACCGGCGCGATGTCGACGCGATCGCGGAGGACCCTCCCGGCGGAGGCGGAGTGCTGGACGACGCGACCCTCGAGATCGAGCAGGTAGACCTCGATCGACGGGTTGATGATCTCGAGGGTGTGGAAGACCTGCTCGAGGGCGCGCTCGTTGACCTCGCCGTCGACCAGCAGCAGGTCCTCGGCGACCAGGCTCGAGGCGAGGGCGCGGTTGAGCCGCTGGACCACCTCCTCCTCGTAGCGCCGGGTCGTCGCCAGCGACACCGCGATCAGCGAGGCGCCGAGGAAGAGCAGCAGGCCGAGCAGGACGGCGACCAGACGGGTGTGCAGCGAGCGCATCACGTTCCGAGCTCCTCGAGGGTCGGAAAGCGGTAGCCGACGCCCCACACGGTGAGGATGAAGCGCGGGTCCGACGGGTCGGTCTCGAGCTTCCGCCGCAGCCGGTTGATGTGGGTGTTGACGGTGTGCTCGTAGCCGGAGTGGGTGTAGCCCCAGACCTGGTCGAGGAGCTGGCCCCGGGTGAAGACCCGACCCGGGTGGCTCGCGAAGAAGCTCAGCAGGTCGAACTCGCGGGCGGTGAGCTCGACCGGCTCGCCGTCGACCGCGACCCGGCGGGCATCGGCGTCGATCTCGACCGGACCGATCGCCATCCGGCTCGGCGCCGGCTGCGCGTCGAAGGCCTCCATCCGGCGGAAGATCGCCTTGACCCGGGCGACCAGCTCGCGCACCGAGAACGGCTTGGTCAGGTAGTCGTCGGCGCCGATCTCGAGCCCGAGCACCCGGTCGATCTCGGTCGAGCGGGCGGTCAGCATGAGGATCGCGAGCCCGGGGCGCCCGGCCCGCAGCCGCCGGCAGATCTCGAGCCCGTCGAGCCCGGGCAGCATGATGTCGAGCACGACGAGGTCGAAGGGCCGCCCGAGGGCGAGCTCGAGCCCGAGCCGGCCGTCGCCGGCGAGCGCCACCTCGAAGCCGGCGTCGCCGAGGTGGAGCTCGACCAGGCTGCTGATGTCCGGGTCGTCCTCGACCACCAGGATCCGGCGTGTCTGGGTCGTCGGTCTCATCGTGTCCACCGTCCCATCCTGCCCCGGGGTCGTCACGGGACGATCACCCCCGGGTCACGACTTCTTCAACTCGGGGCCTCGCCGGGCGACCGGTAACCCGGCGCCACCGGGCCGCGTACCACACCCAGGCGCCGCCTCGGGCGGTAAGATGTCTGCGAGAGGGCCATCGATGACCTGCTTTGTCCGAACCACCGTGCTCGTTACCGGTCTCGCCGCCTCCCCGCTCCTGACGGCGGCCATGGACGACCAGGCGGCGTTCCGAGGGGAGACCTCGGTCAACGTCGTCGAGGTTCCGGTCAGGGTGGTCGATCGGGCGACCGGCGAGCCGGTCACCGGGCTGGTCGCCGGCGACTTCGAGGTCTACGAGAACGGGCTGGCTCAGCCGATCACCAACTTCGCCGAGCTGTGGCGCAACGAGGACGACGCGGGTTCGTTCGCCGGGTCGGGGGCGGAAGCCGCCGCCGAGGCCAGCGACGACCTGCGCACCAGGACGGTCGAGGTCGTCTACCTCCTCGACCTCTACCTGATGAACCGGGAGGGCCGGAGCCGGGCGGTCGACGGTCTGCGTTCGATCTACCGCGACGGCGTGCCCGACGGTCAGAGCATCAGCCTCGTCGTCTACAACGGCGAGCTCGAGACCCTGGCCGACCGCACCGACGACCGGACGGAGCTGCTCGACGCCCTCGACGAGGCGGCTCTGGTCGAGACCCGGGGCAACCAGCAGTCGGTCGCCTTCTCCGACGAGCTCATCGACACCTCGGTGTCGGGCGAGCGCGATCAGGCCTACTACGAGCGGCGCCGCCGCAACCGGGAGTTCATCGGCGAGCTCGAGAGGAGGGTCCAGCGGGTCGGCAACGCGGCGATGGCGACGATGGCGCGCTACGCCGCGGTCGACGGCCGCAAGGTGCTGGTCCTCTTCACCCCGGGCCATCCGCGGACCGGGTGGGTCCCCGAGTACTCGGCGGTCGACTTCGTCAACGCCGCGGCCGAGTACCCGGTGCACGATCTCTGGCACGAGCTCGCGCTGGAGGCCGCCGACCTCGGCTTCACCCTCTACACCGTCGACTCCTCGGGGCTCCGGGTGAGCTTCGGCTCGGACGTCGAGACCGGGATCACCGACACCCTCGACGAGTCCTTCGACCAGGGCTCGCTGTTCCGCGAACGCGACGCTCCGGGCGAGGAGCCGGCGGTCATCGGCGCGTCGGACTTCGCCTTCGACCCGGGGGGAGAGACCCAGAGCCTCGGCTCGTGGCTCGAGCGGACGCGCCGGACGATGCTGATCCTCGCCGCCACCGCGACCGGCGGCGACGCGCTGTTCGCCCAGGATGTCGGCCCGGCGGTCGAGTCGATCAACCGAGCCCTCGGCCACCACTACTCGATCGCCTATGTCGCCGGGCACTCGGGGGACGGAAAGACCTACTCGATCGACGTTCGCCTGCCAGCCCATCCGGACTATCGGGTCGTCCACCGCGCGGGCTATGTCGACCAACCCGCCGCGGTGCGATCAGGCCTGCGGCTGCGCTCGGCGATGCTCTTCGGCGCCGATGCCAACCCGCTCGGCGTCCGGGTCGAGATCGGCGAGGTCGACAGCCGCTTCCGGCTCGGCGCGGCCGGGTCGAAGAGGGTCGAGGTACCGCTCCACCTCAAGATCCCGTACGGCCGGCTCGAGATGATCGAGCGCGGCGACCTCTACTGGAGCAAGGTCTGGATCACCCTCTTCGCCGAGGACGCGGCCGGCAACCAGTCGCCGCTGGCGAGCCACGAGCAGGTCATCACCGTCGCCGCCAACCGATACCAGGAGGCGGTGGCCAAGGGGTACTTCAGCTTCCACACCGGCGTGGAGATCGAGGGCGGCCTGCAGAAGGTCTTCGTCGGGGTCCAGGAGGAGCTCAGCGGGAGAACCAGTATCATGCCCCTCGTGCTCGATCACTAGGTCTTTTTCGTGGCGACGAGGCGTCCGACGCCCCGCCGCCACGAAAAAGAGAGGGCGGCTCATGTCGGTTCTTCGCGCGTTTCCCAGATCATTCTGGATCGCCAACCTCATGGAGATCTTCGAGCGCATGGGGTGGTACGGCTTCTACGCGGTGTCGACGCTCTACCTGACCAACCCGGTGGCCGACGGCGGGCTCGGCTTCTCGTCCGAGGACCGCGGCGTCATCCAGGGCATCGCGACCTTCTTCCTCTACCTCTTCCCCGCGGTCTTCGGCGCCCTCGCCGACCGCTACGGCTTCAAGAAGATCTTCATCGCCTCGGCGGTGGTGATGGCCCCGGCCTACATCCTGCTCGCCGCGCCGCGGACCTTCTGGGGCTTTCTCGGGGTCTACTTCCTGGTCGCGGTCGGCCACGGGATGTTCAAGCCGGCGGTGATCTCCACGGTCGCCAAGACCACCACCGAGGCGACCGGCTCGATGGGCTTCGGGATCTTCTACATGATGGTCAACATCGGCGGCTTCCTCGGCCCCCTCGTGGCCGGCGTGGTCCGGGGCTGGAGCTGGGACTACGTGTTCTGGGCCTCGGCCGGGTGGATCGTCGTCATGGGCGTCGCCTGCCTGCTGCTCTACAACGAGCCGCCCCGGGACGAGGAGGCCGAGAGCCGGCGCAGCCTCGGCGAGGTCCTCCGGGGGATGGTCGGCGTGGTCGGCAACCTGCGCTTCTTCCTCCTCGTGTCCGGTCTGCTGGTGATGCTGGTCATGGGCTCGAAGTGGTGGAGCTTCCCGCGGGTCGCGGTGGTCGCCGGGATCTGGCTCGCCGCCAATCTGTTGCTCGACGCCGTCCTTCGCGGTCGCCGGCGACCCGACGGGGTGTGGTTCCTCCAGCCGATGCGGGTCGGCGAGGGCCGCTACCTCGTCTTCCTGCTGCTCATGGCCGGCTTCTGGACCTCCTTCAACCAGATCTTCATGACCCTCCCCGAGTACATCCGCGACTATGTCGACACCTCGGACCTGTGGGCCAGCCTGCAGGCGGTCACCGGCTCGGGCCTCGACCTCGAGGCGTGGAGCCGAGCCCTGCTCGAGAATGGTCAGATCAAGCCCGAGTACCTGGTCAACCTCAACGCCTTCGGGATCATCTGCCTCCAGGTGCTGATCTCGTACCTGGTCCGCAAGACCTCCCCTCTGATCTCGATCATCGCCGGCGTCGCGGTCACCGTGGCGAGCTTCCTGGTCTACCTCGCGGGCGCCACCGGCTGGGTCGTGGTGTCGGCGATCCTGGTCTTCTCGGTGGGGGAGATGCTCGCCTCGCCCCGCTCCAAGGAGTACGCCGGCCGGATCGCGCCGCCCGACAAGGTCGGCATGTACATGGGTTACTTCTACTGGTGCGTCGCCCTGGGCAACCTCTTCGGCGGGCTGCTGTCGGGGGTCGCCTACCAGCACTTCGGTCCGTCGGGCGTCGACGACCCGGACCTCATGTGGGTGCTCTTCGCCGTCCTCGCCGCCTCGACCGCCGTGATGCTCGTGGTCTACAACCGGGTGGTGCTCAAGGCCTCGACGACCTGAGCGGCTGGTTGTCGAGCGGCGTGCAAGGGCGTCGTAGACATCACAACCACGAAGACACGAAGACGCCTACGAGGACGCGGACGCGGGAGACGCTATGCTCTCCCCATGACCAGCGAGAAGTACCCCACCGTTGCCCTCCAGTTCGAACGGCGCCACGACAAGGAGTCCAGGTTCCGCGGCCAGGCGATGCTCGACAGCCTGCGCCGCCGGCGCTCGGTGCGCGACTTCTCGCCCGATGCGGTGCCGCGCGCGCTCATCGAGATCGCCATCGCGACTGCCGCGACCGCCCCGTCGGGGGCCAACCGCCAGCCCTGGCACTTCGTCGCGGTGGCGGACCCGGCGACCAAGCGGCGGATCCGCGAGGCGGCCGAGGCCGAGGAGCGCGAGTTCTACGAGGGCGGCCGCGCGACCGAGGAGTGGCTCGAGGCGCTGGCCCCGCTGGGGACCGACTGGCAAAAGCCCTTCCTCGAGATCGCGCCCTGGCTGGTCGCGGTGTTCAAGGAGGTCCACGGGGTCGCCGACGACGGCGCGAAGATCACCAACTACTATGTCAACGAGTCGGTGGGCATCGCCTGCGGGCTGTTCATCAACGCCGTCCACCACATGGGGCTGGTCACCCTGACCCACACGCCGCAGCCGATGCGCTTCCTCAACGAGATCCTCGACCGGCCGGCCAACGAGCGGCCCTACATCCTGTTCCCGGTCGGTTATCCGGCCCGGGACTGCCGGGTCCCCGCCATCACGAAGAAGCCGCTGGAGGACGTCGTCACCTGGGTCGAGTGAGCCGGGCGCACCGGTGCCGAACGGTGTTGGTGGGTGGCGTTCCGGGGATGGGGCGACGGCGTCCGAACCCTCTGCCTCTCCCTCGCTCCTTCCCGCTTCCGAGTCCGCATCCGATGTCAGCGGCGGCGTCAGGAACAGCGGCAGGGGCCGTTCCGGGTTGCGGAGGCGGGTCGTTGACGGCCCGCCCGCTGGCGGCAACAGCGTCAGCGTCGGGGACAGCGGCAGCGACAGCGCAGGGGCCGGCGGCGGCGAGGAGGCCGGCGCGGTGTACGGGTTACGGATGGAGCAACCGCCAGGTGATGGCCCTGACCTCGTCGAACAACGCGAGAAACCGCCGCGCAGCTGCGGCCTCAACGACCCCGGCTGCGAGAAGTAGCCGGAGGTGGGCGTCAGCCTCCTTGGCGGAGCCGTAGGCGATCCGCCAGTGCTGGAGCCGATCCCTTCCTGACCGGCCGTGGCCCTCGGCCAAGTTTGCCGGCACCGAGCTCGCGGCGCGGATGACCTGATCCGCCAGTGACCTCAAGGGA